>JAIOSF010000021.1 GCA_021107755.1 Arcobacteraceae bacterium | reverse complement strand
CCAGTGCTTATGAAAATGTTGTTCATGATACTACTGCAGTTGTAACAACAATTATAGATGACAGTCAACCAAACACACCTAATAATCCTAATGATGGTGTTGAACCTGATATGGAAAGTGTTACTGTAAGATTAGTTGCTTTAGATGCAAATGACAATATCATTACAGATTCAAATGGTGATTATGTAATGGCAAATGAAGTAGTAGAAGGTGAAACTGCGTCATATATGGCAATTTTACTTGACCCTAATGGAGATAGAATTACAACTGCAACTGGTAATGTAACAGTTGAGTATAATGATGGTACTGCAAAAGTTTCTGACTTAGATTATGATTCTACAAAAACTCAAGTTGTTGCTTTAAATAGTGTAATTGATAAAGATACTTTAGATGATTATATAGCTGATAATGGAGAAACTTTTACAATTAATGTTGTAGATGATACTTATACAAATGCTAGTGCTTATGAAAATGTTGTTCATGATACTACTGCAGTTACTACTACTATTACTGATGATGATATTGCTCCTGATGCGAAAAACAACACAAACACTGCAACAGAAGATGGAAGAGAATCTATAACAGCAGAAGATGAAACTGACGATGCTCAAAGTGCAACAGGTAATGTTATCACTGACCCAGAAGCAGATGTTGGAAGTAATCCATTAAGTATAACTGCTATAAACTTCAATGGTACAGTTATCAATATACCTGTAAATGGAGCTAATGTTACTGTTACAGGTGATTATGGAACATTAACTATTAATAATACTGGTGCTTATACTTATGATGTAAATGAAAATATCACAGACAGTTGGAATGTAGGTAAATCAGAAGTTGATGAGTTTACATATACTTTAAGTGATGGATATAATCCAGATGATACAGCAAAACTATCTATTACAGTAGAGGGTAGAGATGATGCACCTGTAATTACATCCATCACAGCAAATGATAGAGCTACTCATACTATTAATGGTATATTAGATATGGATGGTGACGATAATGGCGATATTGTAAATCCAACTGACCTTTTAAATGGTGATGGTAACAATGGTATTCAATTTAATGAGAATAATGGAAATATTGTTATAAATATGGGTAACCAAAACTCATCTATGTCTGTTGATTACTTTGGTGGAAATGCTGGATACAAAAATGTACTTGGATACTACGAAAAAGACTCTAATGGTAACTTCACAGATATAAAAATAATCTATGTAGATAAAGGTGATGATGACGGTCAAGGTGGAAACTTTGATAAATTTCCAGATGGTATCAATCTTGGAACACTTAATGACCTCAATGGTGAAGTTGGATTCTTTATAGTTCCAAATGGCTATTCAAATAGTAGTATTGCAAATGCAGTTGATAATGGCTGGAATCTATCTATAGATGCAAACAATAAAGTTGTATTTACAAATCCTGATAACACTACAGAAACTGCAAGTATATCAAAAGCGTACTACACTGACAATTCTATGAGTACAGATGGGAGAGACCACGCAGTAATTACTATGAATGATGATGGTAGTCTAACTATTGGGATGGAAGACTTACCACAAAATAGCACAGATCAAGATTATGATGATGTTGTATTTACTATTAAACCTTGTGAAACACTAGGAACTCCTATAACAACTACACTTCTTACAGAAGAATTTGAAGGTGTAAGCAAAGATATGAATGCGGGAGACACTAATAATGGTGGTAGTTGGTATGTAGATCATGGTACTAATGGTGATAATATACTTGTAAGTGATAATGGAATTCAATGGACTATGAATCAAGCTGGTATAGAGATGAGAGTAAATGATGGTGTACATGGACTTGATACTGCAGATGGAAGTGGAAATTATGTTGAATTAGATGCACACACTTCTGGTACAAATAGTTCTATTACTACAACTGTTGATTTAGGTTTAGCAAATGATACATTTAATCTTACATTTAACTACACCCCAAGACCCGGTGCAGAAGATAGTAGTGATATGAAATTTTCTCTTGCAGGGAATGAAGTTGAAATTCTTGTAGATGCACAAGGAAATATAACTACAAATACTTTAAGTGATGATGTATCTGTAACAATTTCGCCAATTTCTGGTACTCCTTGGTACCAAGTTGATGCACAATTTACAAATATTGATACACAAACAGCAGACTTAAACTTCCAAGCAGTAGGAGTTGCAGATACACTTGGTGCTTATATAGATCATATTAAACTTGAAGGTACTGATTATAGTAATACTAACAAAATACTCTCTAATATAGAGTTATCAGATGTAGATGATACAAATTTAGAAAGTGCAAAAATTGAACTTACTAACTTTAAAGCAGGTGATACTCTTAGTGGTGGAACAAACAGTTATGGTATAGCAATTGCTATTACGAATGGCGTAGTAGAACTAAGTGGTAGTGCAACTGTAGAACAATACGAAGAGGTATTAGAGTCATTTACTTTTGAAACTACAAGTGATATTAGAGATGTAAGAACATTTGAATATACAGTATTTGATGGAGATAAACATAGTAATACTATGAGTGTAGATGTTAATATAGGTGGTTGTAATTTAAATACTGGAGATTATACTAATACTGTAGTAGCCATAGATGATTATGGTTACCAAGATAATCCACAAGGTGAATTTGAAGTTGCAGCTTTTGAAGATGGAAAAGCTCAATCAGAACCAGATGTAACTTCACTTAAAGATGGTGGATTTGTAGTTGCATGGACAGAAGTAAGTGGTGATTCTTACAAAAGTGCTATTGTAAATGACTTTAATAATGATGGTGATACAAATGATAGTGGTGAAACTGTATGGCAAAATGGATTAGTAAATCATGATGTATTTATCCAAAGATATGATTCAGATGGAGAACCTATAGGTGATGCTACAAGAGTAAATACTTTTGTTACAAATGTAAATGAAGATGGGGGAAGAAGTCAACATGATGTAAATGTTGTTGGACTTGAAAATGGAAATTATTTAGTTACTTGGACATCTGATGATCAATATATTGGTCAAGACAACTGGGACAATGGAAGTAGATATATTCAAGGTCAAATCTATGATGTAAATGGGAATCCAATGTGTGGAGAATTTACAGTTTCTCGTGCAGAATATGACCCAATAGTTGCTCTTCCAGATGGTGGATTTATTGTAACTTGGTCAGCAGATGCTAGACTTGATAATACTGACCATGATGGTGCTTCAAATAATCCAACTAATGGCACAGATAATCCAATTTATAGTGATACACATGATGGTAGTGGTTTTGGTGTTATTGCACAAAGATTTGATGCTCTTGGAAATGAAGTTGGTGATAGAGTTATTGTAAATCAAACTACTTTAAATGACCAATTTGATTCTGATATTGTTATGATAGATGACAATACAGCTATTATGACTTGGCAATCTCAAAATGGAATAGATGGTGACTTTGATATTTATGCACAAACATTAAAATTAACTGCTAATGGACTTGAAGTTGTTTCAAATAGTGATATTATAGTAGCTAATGGAGGTGAAAATCAAACAAATCCAGAAGTAACTGCATTATCAAATGGAACTGCAATTATCACTTACCAAAGTGATGCAAATATAATGGCTAAAACTGTATCATCTACAGGAGTTGGTTCTGAAGTTACTATAGCAGCTGGAGCAAATCCAGTTATTACTGCACTTGCTGCTGGGGTAGTAATAGTTTATGAAGAAAATGGCACAATATTTGCTAAAACTTTTGATGGAACAAATATATCAAATGCTACGGTTATAAGTGAGGATAGTACTGATCAAACTTTACCTGCTGTTACAACACTTGAAGATGGTGGATATGTAATCTCATGGCAAGATGAAAATGGAATCTCAGCACATAGATATAATGCAGATGGAACAGAATATCACCAAAATGATTATGATATGTATGAAGATACATCTATTACATTAACAGTAGAAGAGATACTTGCAAATGATTATGATCCAGAAAAACATGATTTTGAAATCATATCTGTACAAAATCCAGAACATGGAACTGTAGTACTTAATGATACAAATAATGATGGGAAATATGACTCTGTAACATTTACTCCAAATCATGACTACTCTGGACCAGCACAATTTGATTATACTATTAAAGATGAGCTTGGAGCAACAGATCCTGCTACTGTATTCTTAAATGTAAAAGAGCTAGGTGAACCATCTATTTTCGTAGGAACATTATGTGCTGCGGATATTCAATCACATAATGTTGTAGTACATGAGGGTGAAAATGCTTTACTAGCTGTAAAAGTAAGTGGAGCTGAAATTGGAAGTACAGTATCTCTATCATTGGCTGATGGAACGGCTCTTATTACAGAAGATTATGATTCTACTTTCTATTATAGTTTTGATGGACAAAATTGGACAGAATATAATTCAAACAATCCAATCGAAGTAACAGATGCAGATAAATTCATGGTAAAAATGTCAACTATTAAAGGACATGGTGATGAACTTGATGAAAACTTTACATTACATGCAACACTTAATAGTCCAGGTTCAGATATTGTTAGCGATAGTGGGACTGTAACAATTATAGATTATGATAAAGAAGT
Source organism: Arcobacteraceae bacterium (assembly GCA_021107755.1). Taxonomy (GTDB): domain Bacteria; phylum Campylobacterota; class Campylobacteria; order Campylobacterales; family Arcobacteraceae; genus JAIOSF01. The sequence goes on along the minus strand of JAIOSF010000021.1, from coordinate 223,145 downwards.
GATAGAAGATGATAGCAATACAAAAGAAGATGGTAGCTGGAATGTTAAGCTATTTGATAATAATGATGCAATATTCATTAATGATCCTCAAAATGGTTCAGTATATGAGAGTATTAAAATATCAGGAATCCCATCAGATGCTCTATTAAAAGATGGCAATGGTAATATAATTACAGTTGCAAATGGAGAAGTAATACTTACAGATAATTTAGATGCTATTAGAGAACTAACTGTTACTCCAGCAACTGATAGTAGTGAAAATATTTATCTACAATATACAGTAACTTCAAAAGATATAGATGGAAACTCTTTTAATGATACATTTGATCAAACTATAAGAATAGTACCAGATGCAGATGCTCCTGAAACACAAGGTGATAAATCATATACTGGACTTGAGGGTACATGGATAGCACTTGATGGGTTATATTCTAATATTACAGAAACAAATATAGATCATGATAATGAAACTCTTTATACTAGAATTCAAATTATTGGCAATAATGGTGTTGAACCAGTAGTAGAATATCAGTATACTAAAGATGATGGTAGTGTAATTACAACAAATGCAACCAAAGGTTGGATTACTGTTCCTCAAGATGCCTTAGATACACTTCAATTTAAAACATCTGATGTTGATTTTAATGGTGATATTAAATTTAAACTACAAACACGAGCAAGAGATATAGATGAATTAAATGATGGTGAAAAAAACATTGATGATGCTTGGGAAACTGACTACTTAATAGTAAATATAACTGGTGATGCTGATGCTCCTATTATATCAATGAGAACATCAGATGGACTAGAAGATGCTGGTAGAGATAATGATACTGGTGCTATTATTGATGGAACACAAGGTATTGCAATAGAGCTTGATGCTTATACTAATTTTGGTTCAGAAAATATAGAATTTATAATTTCTGATATTCCTGATGATGCATATTTATTTGATAGAAATGGAAATGAAATTTCAAGAAATAGTGAACTTATAACAGAAACAAGAGTAGATACAAATGGGAATAGCACAATTGTAACTTATCCAATTGGTACAGTTGTAGTAGTGTCTTTATCGCAAGCCCAAGGACTTACAATAGTACCTCCACATGATAGTAATGAGAATTTTGATCTTACTGTTGTAGGTAAATCAACTGAAACAAATTATGATATTTCAAATGGTGGACTACAAACAAATATAAGTGACCCACAAACACTTACAGTGCAACTTACAGGTGTAATTGATGCTCCAGTAGTAGAAACAAATACAACTGGTGGTGATGAAGATACTTGGATTAGTTTTGGTTTAAATATTTCTTCAGGAGAAGAGCAATACTTATCAGAAACTCTTTATGCTACACTTGAAGGTATACCAAAAGATGCTGAAATAAGAATAGTTGATGCACAAGGTAACGACTTAGGAATAGATTCCTTAACACTTGCTTCAGTTCATGCTAATTCAACTGATTGGAGAATTGATAATGACTTACTAGCTGATTTAAATGCGGGAACAAAAGATTTCCAAATTTTACCTGCAAAAGATTTTAGTGGTGAGATAGAGTTTGGACTTGAAGTCACTGCTATAGAAAATGATGGGGATAGAACAAGTACAAGAGAAACATTTACACTTGATATAAATCCAGTTGTTGATACAACTAGTGGAGATATGACACAAGTAGTAAATGAAGATACATGGACTGAATTAAGCTTACCTTGGAATGTAAGTGATACTACAGGAAGTGAAAGTATTACAAGTGCAAATATAACTATACCAAGTGATATCCAAGTAAAAATAAATGGTCAAGTTATAGATAACACAAATGGAGCTGAAATCTCATTAAATATAAATGATAGCGTTGAAATTCTTGCACCGATTCACTCTAATGTGGATTTTAATGGAATAGTATTTACAAAAAATATTCTTGATGATTCTACACATGATTCTAATCTTGATAACAATGACGAACAAGATACAAAAGAAGTGATAACTAACATTACAATAGATATGAAAGGTATCTCTGATGGTTGGGATGTAGATAGCAATGGAGATGGTACTTTAGAATATGATGGATTCCAAGTACAAGATATTCCATTCCAAAGTACTACAACTACAACAACTCTTTATACTGCATATGCATATGAGGGAGATGGCTATAAATCATTTGAAAGTAATGGAAACATTACAGCAGCAAATGCGGCTGTGACATATGTAGATGGTCAAGGAATTGGTGTTGGAAATCAAAATGGAATGGAAAATGGAAATCAAACATCAGCATTTGAGAATAATGAATCATTACTTATTGACTTTGGTAAAGAGATATCTGATTTTCAATTTACTATAACTGATGTAAGCACAGATTCTTTAAATGGTTCTTATATAGTTTATGATGAAGATAGAAATATCTTAGGTGAATACGATATTACAACTCCATTTCCTGAAAGTTTAGAAGGTTTTCAATATGTAACCTTTGATGCATATAAAGAAAATGGTATGGGACATGACAATGAGTTCTATGTGAATATCACAAGTGTTGATGGAGTAAATGTTCCATCTACTAATATGCTAAGTGGACAAGTTACAGCAACTACTATAATTGACACAAATGAAGCTACCCCACTATCTACTATAATTACAAAAAATGTAACTGTTGAAGATGCACATGATATAAATGATGCTTCTGAGTCAGAATATTACATTATCCAAAATAATGATACAAATAATACTTCATGGAGTATTGAAGGTGGTATCAATGCAGGAAATGGTACATGGATAGTAACTGATCCTTCTACTGCAACTGTAAAAATCCATAGCTTAACTGATGGAGATGGAACACTTGATTTACAAATTATCCCTGTAACACAGGAAAATGATGGAGATGTTAAATTTGACCCTGCACATCCATTCACTATAGCATATGGTGATGGTAGTGGAAGCTACAGTGGAACAACTCCTATACCAGATACAACTCCAACTATTAGTGTAAATTCTATCGAGCAAGATGGACTTGAAGATACTAATTTAACTAATACGGATAGTTTGACTGTAACTAGTACAAATGCAGATGCAAGCTCTTTTGTAGTTACAGGTGTTGTAAATGGGAGTCTTACTTCAACAACTGGATTCTATGCATTACCAAATGGTAATATGGTAACTATAGATAAAGATTTAGTAGACAATATCACACCAAAAACTGATTTTAATGGTAAACTTGATATTAATGTAACTGCAATAGCAACAAATACAACAAATGGTGCAGAAGCAACAGTTAATCATACAATTACTGTAGATGTTGCTCCTGTTGCAGATAGTTCAAGTATAAGTGCTACAGGTGGAAGTGAAACAGATGGGGAAACTATCAACCTTAATCTTGCTATTGCTTCAGGTGATAGTGATGGAAGTGAAAGTCTAAGTGGAGATATAACAATTACAGCACAAAATGGTGGAACATTTAGTAATGGTACAGATACGATTACTATTCCATCAGCGCAACTGGGAAATGTAACTTATACACCACCTGCATATGTACATGGTGCATTTAGCTTTGCAATTGCATATACTATGGTTGATACAGATGCATATGGAGATAATGATACAGTAACTACAAATGTAAATACAACATTTAGTATTAACTTATCATCTCATGTTGACAATGTATCAGTTACATTAGAACCAACAGGAGTATCTGTATTAGAGGGTCAAGCATTACCACTTGGATTAAATTTAACTCAAGCAGATAGTGATGGAAGTGAGGTAGCTTCAGTTGTTGTTACTGGTCTTCCTGAGGGTGCTGTATTAAGTGTGGGTACAATACGAACACTTGAAGATGGCACAAGAGAATTTGTACTAAAAGCTTCTGAAGTAGCCGATGCAAAAGTGATAGCTGATCCATACTATAGTGGTGATTTCACTATCACTGCAAGAGCATACAGCTATGATATTAAGTCTTCTGAAATAAGTGAATCTGGTGTTGTATCAAAAGACTTTAGTATCACTCCTATTGCAAGTGACTTAACTATCAATGCGGATGGATTTGGTGGTGATGAAGATACTGCTATTTCTGTTAAACTTGATTTAGTGTTAGAAGACATTGATACTTATAGTGATACTAATGAAACAGTTATTGTAACATTTAGTGGATATGAAGCAGGATCAACATTTACTATAGATGGTACAAATACAATAGGTGCTGAAATTAACGGTCATTATGTAATAGAGAATTTAACTCCAGCACAAGCAGAATCATTAGCAATCATACCACCAGCAAACTTTAGTGGTGTAATGAGCAATATTTCTGTTAGTGTACAAACAAAAGATGGTGATAATATTTTAGATATTACAAATAATACTAATGCAACAGATACATTTAGTATAACAGTAGATAGTGTTACTGATGAGGCTACTTTAACAGTTAATAATGCTGAATCTACAAGAATAGATGAAACAAATACATTTGCACTTGACATAAGTGCAAGTGTTCCTGATAGTAATCAAAGTCTAGATGTTATTTTAACTGGTGTTCAAGGTACATTAAATCATGGTAGTTACGATAGTAATACTAATGAATGGACTTTATCTCAAAATGATTTAACTGATTTAACTATCACTCCAAATAGTGATGTAACAGGAGACTTTGATATTTCAGTAAAAGCAATTACACAAGATGGTACTGATAGTGCTAAAGAAACAACTTCTGCAAGTATTACTGTAAAAGTTGATATTGATGATACATTTAATTATGCTGATGGTGACATTATTGATGGATTAGTAGGGAATGACACTCTAAATATAACAACATTTGATGATGATGAAACTGTTGACTTATCTACTATTGCATCTAGCGTTAAAAATATAGAAGTTGTCGATTTTACAGATGGTGAAAATCAAACAATCCATATTGATTTAGAAGATGTTGTTGCTATGACTGATGATGATAATGATTTAGTTATCAAAGGTGATAATGGTGATATTATCAATTTAGATGAAAATGAGGGATGGGAACGATCTGATACAACAACTAATATTGATGGTCAAGATTTTGCAGAATACACAAATACAAGTAACACTACTATTTCTGTCTTTATTGATACAGATATAGATACTACAGGTCTAAACTAATAAATAAGAGGGTTAACAACTCTCTTATTATATACTACACTTATGACTGAAAAACAATATCAAGATAAAATAAGCTCTTTAGAAAGGCAACTTAAGGCCTTGCAGAACTCTTCACAAAAAGAATGCGAACAACATAATAAAATCTTAACCCAACAATCAAAAATGGCAGCAATGGGTGAGATGATAGGAAATATTGCTCATCAGTGGAGACAACCTTTGATGGAACTCTCTTCTATACTTATAAATACTGAAGCCAAAATTAGAATACAAGAAAATATTTCAAATGATGAGATTTTAGAAGTGATTAATAGGTCAAATCATATCTTAAAATATATGTCTAATACTATTGATGACTTTCGAAATTTCTTTGCAAAAGATAAAGAAAAAACACAATTTAAAATATCAGATCAGATAAAAAGAACAGTAAATATTCTTAGTAGTACCCTAGATAATAAAAATATCAAAGTCAATATCATACTCAAACATAATCCAACCATATATGGATATAAAAATGAGTATTCACAAGTTCTTATCAATATCATATCTAATGCAAAAGATGTATTAGTTCAAAGAGGGATTAAAAATGGACTTATAGAGGTAAAAGTATATGAGCAAGAGGGTCTTTGTATCACTGAAGTTCTTGATAACGGTGGTGGTATAAGTGAAAAATATATTGATGATATTTTTAAACCATTTATGACTTTTGAAAAAAAAGATGGTACAGGTATTGGACTTTTTATGGCAAAACTTATTGTAGAAAATAATATGAATGGAACTCTAAGCGCTTCAAATGAACAAAATGGTGCAAAGTTTTTTATAACTTTACCTGTATACTAATCTACTCAACCACAATATAATAGCCTATCCCTGAGACATTTTTAACAGAATCTTTTCCAACTTTATTTCTAAGTTTATGCATCAATGACTTAAATGCAGTGTCAGTTACATAATATGGATCTTCCCATACAAAGTTCTTAATCTCCTCTGTTGTGAGTGTTCTATGTTTATTTTTTATCAAAAAATCTAAAAGACTTGTCTCACTTGCAGAGAGTTTTTTGACAGTATCATTTTCATATACAACCTTGTATAACATATCATATTTAACAGTATCTGAAATATTTACAAATCGTTTTTCATTTGACTCTATCTCTTCTAGTGCTAAGAGTAGTGATGATGTCAATTCATCATATGTTATTGGTTTGGTAAGATACTCTACTAGTTTTAATTTTGCAGCTTGAAGTAAAAAGCTTGTATCTGTATGTGCCGAGAGTAGTATGATTGGTATTTTTTTATCTGATTGTCGTATTGTTTTTGCAAACTCTAATCCACTTAAACCATCTAAGCTTATATCACTAAGTATCATATCTGGTTTTGTTTTTGAAAAAAAATCTAGTCCTTGTTCTGCACTTGAAAATGAAAACACTTCGTTAAACAACAATTGTAATGTTGATGTTAACTCTTTTCGTATATTTTTTTCATCTTCAATATAAAGTATTGATTTTGTTTTGAGTTGTTTTAAACTTGACTTACCATTATTCATAAAGTTATTATACTATAAAAAAGTATCAAAAAAGTATCAATAGGCTCAATAGAATTATTATCATATTTTTAAAAAATTTTGGTTACAATGTAACTATCTTTATAGGAAGTACTGATGCCAAAATTTTTGAGAAATACTTTTACTATTGTACTTATATTTTTTACTATACTTCTTGCAAGTATGCCTGTAAATATTTCATTGGACCAACTTCTTAAAATAGAGAAAAAGTATGGTGTAAAAGCAAAAAAGAGAGTTCTGTTATGGGATCAAATGCTTCAAAGTGCAAAAGGTAAAAACACCTTAGAAAAACTTAAAATAGTAAATGACTTTTTTAATCAAATAACTTATAAAAGAGATAGTGTACATTGGAAACAAAATGACTATTGGGCTTCACCTTTTGAGTTTTTAGGAACTGGTGCTGGGGATTGTGAAGATTATGCTATTGCGAAATATTTTGCACTAAGACAACTTGGGATTCCTGATGAAAAACTTAAAATAACCTATGTAACTCTTAAACGAAGTAACACTAAGTTTGAAGAAGCACATATGGTACTTAACTACTATCATAAAACAAATAAACCACCTATAGTTTTGGATAATATTAACAAAAAACTTAAACTTGCAACTGCTAGAACTGATCTTAGTCCTGTTTATAGTTTTAATGCAGCAGGATTATGGAAAGCACAAAACAAAGGGCGAACTGAAGTAAGTGCTGGAAGTAATAACCTAAAAAACTGGAAATCTATGATGGAGAGAATTTAATGCGAAAAATAATACTAACCCTAGGAGAATCTTATGTCATTGTCTAAACAACTCTATATAATAATATCTTTTATATTCTTTATGATATTTACTGGAAACTTTATAATAAGTGTCAACAATACAAAAGAATATCTTGAACTGGAATCCACAACAAAAGCACAAGACACTGCTACAAGTCTAGGGATGAGTTTAAAATCTTTAATGACAAATAAACAAGACCCCCAAATACAATCAATTATTAGTGCCATAGCAAATAGAGGATTTTATAAAGAGATCCGCCTAGAAGATGTTGCTACTAGTTTTACAAATGAAGATTTAATTCAAAATAGTAAACTCACAGATCATACAGATTGGGAAGTATCAAATGTAACAGTTGACAAAAATTACGGGGAAATTGAACAAAGTAATTCTGATGACATCACCAATGAACTTGCACTTCTTGAAAATGAAGCTACAACAAAAATAAACACCAAAAAACTAACATATAGTTTTATACCAAATAAAAATTTTATAGATGGAGATAATATTACAATCAATTTTCAAGCTACAAACAATCATCAAACAGTGAATGCAACTTCTACATTAAATATCACAAAAATTATTGCAAAAGTTACTAGAGCTGAAAAATTTGATTATATACCACAATGGTTTATAAACCTTATACCCTTAAAAATGTCTGAGATGAAAAGTGAGATTAGTAATGGCTGGAATACAACAGCTATTATCTATGTAAGTGCAAATGCTGGTGATGCTTATGCAAAGCTTTATGAGCAAGCTAAGGGTGCTATTGTGTACGCTATTATTGCTTTTACATTTTCTATTCTACTTCTTGTAATATTTTTACGATTTATCTTAAAACCTTTAAAAAACATAGAAACTCTAGCCCAATCTATCTCAAAAGGTAAATTTGAGATTATTAAACATCTTCCTTGGACAACAGAGTTAAAAAGTGTATCAATTGCTATGAATGATATGTCAAGTAAAATAGAGGGAGTTATAAAAAAACTTAATGCAAATTTAGAATCAATGACTCAGAAGCTCTCCCTTGATGAGTTAACTGGACTTCATTTACGACAAACATTTGAAACCGATATGAAAAAAATGTTTATTTCAAAAGAGACAGGATATGTATTTATAGTAAAAATTGATGATTTAAGTTCTTATGCAAAAAATCATACAAATAAAGAGGTAGATAAATTTTTAATATATTTTACAAATATATTAAAGAACCTATCTCCTAAAGTAACAGCATATAGATTTTATGGTTCTGAATTTGCTATGATAGCAAAAAACATAGAAGAAAATGAGATAAAACAGGTGATTCATAGACTAAAAATTGCTTTAGAATCATTTGCTATAACATTTAACATTACTGATGTAGCACATATTGGGGGAACCCCTTTTAACCCTATAGGTACAACTCCTGGTATAATTGCAAGTGCCAACGAAGCTTATGAAAAAGCCAAATTAATTGGTGCAAATGAAGCTTTTATAAGAGATGACAATGATTTAGCAAGAGATATGAATGAATGGAGAGATTTAGTTTTTGATATCATAGATAATCAAAAATTTAATATTAGTTATATTGGACAAGCTTATTGTTTAGATATGAAAGAGCAAAATCTTGTGGTAATGGAGGAAGCATTTACTCAAGCAAAAGATAAAAATAATGAACTTATACCAATAGGAACATTTATCTCAATAGCTGAGAAATATGACAAAATATTAGACTTTGATAAAGCTGTTGTAAAAAAAGTGATACAACATATAAAAGATACAAGTATTACACATAGTATCTCTATTAACTTATCATTAGATTCTGTTTTTGATATCAAGTTTAAAAACTGGCTAAAAGGTATTGTTTTAGAAAATAAAGAGATTGCTTCTCAGTTGGTTTTTAGTGTTACAGCGTATGGTGCTGCTAAAGATGTAGAAACATTCAAATATTTTATAGAAGCTATACACAAAGCAGGAGCTAAAATAATTATCAAAAGATTTGAAACAAAGTTTATCCCACTTGATAACATAAAAGACTTTAATCTTGATTATATTAGACTTGCCAGAGATTATACAGATGGTATCTGTAAAGATTCAAGTAAAAAAGGTTTTGTAGAAGCTATGCAAGAGCTTTCATCACTTTTAACCATTAAAGTATTTGCAGAAAATGTAAAAGATGATGATGATTTTGAAATTGTAAAAGATATTGGACTATATGGAGCTAGTAGATAAAATATATGATACTTCTTTGATACTTTTTTGATATATAATTTGATTTAAATAAATAATTACTAAAATAATTATAAAAATGGCAACTTTTAGTAACTTTTTTGTATTATAGTACTCAATTATTTGTTTATATGAAAGGTCATTAATGTTAAAACAATTAAAATATTATATTCTATTAAGTGTTATATGTACTACAAGTATTTATGCAACTAGTTTACGAAATAGTGTAGAGGATACATTGAACTCTAATCCATCAATTATTGCGGAACATCTCAATAGAGATGCTTATGAGCTTTATATCCATCAAGAAGAAGCTGACTATTTACCTACTCTAAACTTAGATGCTTATCTAGAAAAATCGAAAACCTATGATGATCCAGATACACCTCCACCTGCCCAAGGTTGGACGAAAAAAAATGGTTGGAATGCAGTTTTAAAACTTGAACATGTACTTTATGATGGGGGTCTTACCCCTAGTCAAGCTCAAGAGTTTAGATATAGATATAATTCTAATAAATACAGAAGTTTATATAGCGTAGAAAATATTATTCTAGATACTGTAAATGCCTATCTTGACTTAACAAGTAGACAAGAACTTGTAGCACTCTCACAACATAATATAAAACTTCATGAAAATTATCTAACTATTGCAAAGGAGAAAGAGGAGATAAGTGGTGAGGTTTTAGAAACACATCAAGTTAACTCAAAATACCATTCTGTTTTAGATAGATATTTAGAACAAGAAAATGAGCAAAAACAAGCTTTGAGCTTATACAAAAAACTTGTAGGAAAAGATCTTAAAGGAAATATTTGTAGACCAAATGTAAATGAAAGTTTTTTACCCCCTAGCTTAGAAGAAGCAATAAAAGTTGGTGTAAGAAGAAGCTATAAGGTTCAAGAACAAATAGAAAAAACAAAAGAACAAAAAGAGAAAATCATTCAAGAAAAAGCAGGTTTTAAACCCACAATTAAAGTACAACTACAAACCTTACTTGACAATGATATAGAATTAGCAGAAAATGGTAGAGAAGATATATATAGCGCTAGACTTTATCTAAGTTGGAATCTTTTTGAAGGTGGTAAAACTTACTACATGACACAAAAAGAGAAGCTATTTTTACAAGAAGAGCAAAAAAAACTTGATGCTGTAACAAATGAAGTTATCGATGAGATAAAAGAATCCTACAACACTTTTTACAATCTTCAAAAACGAATCGAGAATATGAAACTCTATGTGGAAGATAATTTTAATATTGTAAAAGTTTATAAAAAACAACTAGCAGATGGTACGAGAACTTTTATTGATATTCTTAATGCAGAAGCTGAACTTTATAGATCAAATATTGATAAAATTCAACAAGACTTTGATTATATTTCTGCTTATTATAACTTGTTATTCAATATGTCAATATTAAGTGATGTAATCTTAATGCAAGAGAAACAAACTTGTGATAAATATGCTTTTGTACCAAGAGATACTGAGCCTAAAGTTGATCCTACTGATACGGGTTTAAGTGAAGATTTATTAAATATGTTTGATGAAACTCCTACATCACAAGATGAAACACCAATAGAAGAAAAGTCACCTATAAAAGAGGAGATGGATGTAGATTCTATGATTGAGAATATTTATAATAATGAAAAAAGTGATGAAAAACCTAAATCAAATGTAGAGACTTTATCATTAGGTTCAGACGATTCAAATAAATATAAATATACTATCAAAATAGCAATTTTCAAAGCAGAAAAAGATTTAAAAGAATTTGTTAAAAATCACAAACTAATGGATAACTATAATTTCCATAAAGTTGGTAAAAACAATAATATATTACAACTAACTTATGGAAACTATGTTTCTGTAGCTGATGCTAAAGAAGCTATTAAAGCTATAAATAGAAAAGCACTTGTATATGGTGCATATATAGATAATATTAATAAGTAAAGTATAATAATGGAAAATCAATCTATAAAAAATGACCTAATGAAAGAGAGGAGAACTGTAGATTCTCTCCTTGAATCATTATATTTTATTGCAATTTTTTATCAAAGGCATACTTCAAAAGACTCTTTAATGTCAGGTCTTCCACTCCATAATAGTTCAATGTCTATTGATGACTTTTTAATCTCTTCAAAAAGAATTGGTCTTATCTCAAAAGTAGTAAAACGGGAACTCAAAGGTATATCAAGACTTGCTTTACCTGCTATTTTAATTCTTGAAAAAAATAGAGCTTGTGTTTTACTTGATATGGATTTTGACAAAGGGACTGCACAAGTAATAATCCCTGGACTTAGTGAAGGTGAAATCACTATGTCAATAGAAGATTTAGAAAGAGAATTTATACAACAAGTCATCATCATAAAACCTACTTATAAATTTGAAAATAAAGTTTCAAATGAAATCGTAATACCAAAGCCAAAAGACTGGTTTTGGGGTGCATTTAGAGCAAATTTACCTATATATAAAAAAGTGATAGTAGCGGCAATATTTATCAATCTTTTTGTACTTGCTATGCCACTTTTCATGAAAAATGTTTTTGATAGAGTTTTACCAAATAATGCTATTGAAACACTTCTTGCTATGACTTTTGGTATTGTATTTATTTTAGTATTTGATCTTATTTTTTCACTTTTAAGGGCTTATTATTTAGGAAAAGCTGGGAAAAAAGCTGATTTAATAATGAGTAATAAAATATTTGATCAACTGCTCAATATAAGACTTAGTGAAAAACCAAGTTCTACAGGACAATTTGTAAGTAGGCTCCAATCTTTTCAAAGTGTAAGAGACTTTTTTACAAGTGCAACTATCGCTACACTTGTTGATATCCCTTTTACATTATTATTTATAGCTGTTATTTTTTATTTTGGTGGACTTTTAGGTTGGATTAGTGTTGCTACTATTGTACTTGTTTTACTTTTATCATGGTCAATGAAAAATAAAATCAAAGCAGTTGTTGAAAAATCTGCAAAAGAGGAACAACTCAAACAAACCACTTTAAATGAGGCAGTTGCTGGGCTAGAGATTATCAAAAGTATACGAGCTCAAAATAGGATGAAAGCACACTGGGATGAATCACTAAATCAAACACTTTATTATGGTGAAAAATCTCAAATGTTTTCACAATTTACAACACTCACAACTGCTATGATCTCTAAGCTATCAAATATAGCCATTATTGTTGCTGGTGTTTATTTATCGTTAGAGGGTGAGATGAGTATGGGTGGAATTGTTGCTGCTATGATGTTAAATGGTCGTGTTATTGCCCCTATTTCTCAAATAGTTGGGATGATTATACGATATGACCAAACGATTATCTCTATGAATAATATAGAAGAGATTATGAATATGGAAGTTGAAAAAAGTGATAAAAACTACATAAGTCGTCCAAACCTTAATGGTGATATTGAGTTTAAAGATGTAACATTTTCTTATAAAGGACAAAACTTTGAAACATTGAAAAATATCAATCTTACTATTAGACAAGGTGAAAAAGTTGCTATTTTAGGACGAATTGGTTCTGGAAAATCAACTTTAGCAAAACTTATTTTAAACTTGTATTCGCCTACTCATGGTTCTGTTTTAGTTGACAAAACAGATATTAGACAGATTGATCCTGTTGATTTAAGAAGATCAATAGGGTGTGTTCCGCAAGAACCTTTTTTATTTATGGGAACAATTAAAGATAATATTACAATAGGTGAACAGTATGTAACAGATGAAGAGGTTTTAGAAGCATCAAAAGCAGCAGGGGTTCATGACTTTTTAGGAAAACATGAAGCTGGTTATGATCTACTTGTAGGGGAGCGAGGGGAAGGATTAAGTGGAGGGGAGCGACAATCTGTAACACTAGCAAGAGCACTTCTTACAAGTCCAAATATTATGATACTTGATGAACCAACAAACTCTATGGACAGACAAACAGAACAAGCTTTTATGAAGAAGATGAAAAACCTTATTCAAAATCAAACCCTTATAATGATAACACATAAAATGTCTGTATTAACTCTAGTGGATAGAGTTATAGTTATAGAAGGTGGTAAAGTAGTCGCAGATGGTCCAAAAGAGAAAGTATTACAACCTAAAGGTGATCAAAAATGAATCTAGAAAACAAAGAAAAAGATATAGGTTTTGTAAACTCTTTATATGGTCATGCTTATGATCAGCCAAAACTAAAAATAGATATTTTATTTGCCAGTGTAGTAGTAATTATAGTTGGACTTATTGCTTGGTCAATGATTGCTGAAGTAGATGAGATGGCAAGAGGAGATGGAAAAGTTATACCGTCTCACAAAATACAAAAAGTTCAAAACTTAGATGGTGGTCTTATATCTGAAATTCTTGTTAAAAGTGGAGAACATGTTGTCAAAGAACAACCATTAATGAAAATAGATACGACTAGATTTCAAGCATCCCTAGAAGAAGCAAAAGAGCAACGGGTTGCTTTGATTGCAAAGCAATCTAGATTAAATACACAACTAGATTTTAATCCATCAAAAGAGAAACCTAAAATTGATTTTCCAAAAGAATTAGATGGTGTTAAAAAATACACTACAATAGAAACACAAATCTATAATAACAATATTGATGAATATAGAAGTTCATTAAAAATTTTAGAACTACAATTTGAACAAAAAGTACAAGAAAAAAAAGAGATAGAATCAAAAGTAAATCAACTGAAAAAAAGTGTTAGTCTTGTAAAACAACAATTACAAACAATAGAAAGAATGGTAAAATCAGGTTCAAAATCTAAAATTGATCTCCTTAATTTACAAAAAGAATATAATACACTTGGGGGAGACTTAAACTCTGCTGTACTCTCATTACCTAGATCAAAATTAGCTATCTCTGAAGCAGAAAATAAAATTCTTGAAAAAGTGAAAGGCTTTAGATCGAACAGTTATAAAGAGTATCAAGAGGTCACTTCTGAACTTAATAAAATTGATGCAAGATTAGTTTCTGAAACAGACAAATTAGAAAAAACTATTATTCGCTCACCCGTTAATGGGATCATAAAACAGATCAATATTAATACTATTGGGGGAGTTGTAAAATCTGGTGTTGATTTAATAGAGATAGTACCAGATAGTGATATATTATTAATAGAAGCTAAAATTGACCCAAAAGATATTGCCTTCATATCTCCTGCACAAAAAGCTGTTGTAAAAATAACTGCTTATGATTTTTCCATCTATGGTGGACTAGAGGGGAAAATAATTGAGATATCTGCTGATAGTATAAAAGATAAAGAGAGTAAAGATGATAAGAGTTATTATCAGGTGACAGTAAAGACTGATAAAAACTATCTTGAGAGAAATGGTGAAAAACTTCCTATTATTCCTGGTATGGTAGCAAGTGTAGATATTATCACAGGGAAAAAAACTATTATGGATTTTTTCTTAAAACCAATAATAAAAATAAAAGAGGGATCACTACATGAAAGATAAATTAAATTTAAACAAAAGAGGAAAGAAGATGAAAAAAAGCTTAATATCATTAACAATGATTTCATTTATATTAGGAGGATGTACAGCTACAAACGAGACAACAAACCCTACAACTGATTCTTTAAAAAAAGATTTTATAAATGAGATGGCAATACATGATGCAGTAAGAGCAAAAGATTTACCACAAGTTCAATATTTAATAGCTCAAAAAAGTCAACTGGATACAAAAGATATTTATGGATATACCCCATTGCATATAGCAGTAAGGTTACAAGAATATGATATAACAAACCTTTTGATTCAAAATGGTGCAAATGTTAATACAGTAGATAACTATCAAGACACTCCTCTTTTAGACTCAACAAGAGACAACTACACTGAACTTTCTAAACTATTGCTATGTAATGGTGCAAAAAGAGATGTTGTTGATCAACACAAAATGTCACCTCTACACAACAGTTCAAAAAATAATAATCTTCTTATTTCTGAGATGTTGCAAGCTGATAATTTAGATCCATATTGTAAACCTCCAGAGAAAAAAATTAAACCAGAAACAGTGGCACCAGCACCAGTAGAAGAAGAAAATGTAATAATAGAAGAAGTTACACCTAGCTTTGTAGGTCTTTATGATGCTTTAATGGAAGAATTTCAAAATGATCTTGAATCTTGGAATGCAGAACTTACAAAAGATGACCTACTTTTTAGATTTAACAACCCTGTTGCACTTTTTCAAGTAAATAAAAGTGATCTTAAACCTGGATTTACAGACATACTAACTGACTTCTTCCCACGATATTTAAAAATTATAGAACAATACAAAAGTGAGATACAAGAGATAAGAATAGAGGGGCATACATCATCTGAGTATTCTCTTGCAAAAACTGATGATGAAAGATATAGATTAAATAAACTATTATCTGAAAAAAGAGCAAATGAAACAAGAGATTATGCAGTAAATGAAGCATCAAAAAATAGTGAAGTAAGTAAAGAGTGGATTGAAAATACTTTTAAACCTTATGGTATGTCTTATGATAATCCTATTATGAATCCTGATGGAACTGAAAATTTTGATGCTTCAAGAAGAGTTGATTTTAAAATTGTAAAAAAAGAACAATAAAAGGAAAATTATGGGAAAAATTATATATACAATTACCCTACTATTTATAGTACTTTTTAGTGGATGTAGTGTCAAAAATGCAGATGAAACAGTTATTACAGTTAACGGGAAAGATGGGTTGTTAAAAGATAACGGTGAAGTTTCAATCAAACCTATTTATAAAAAAATCAATAGATTTGAAGGTACTCAATCAAAGTATCCTCATCCTAATTATCTTAATATTCACTGGACTGAAAATCAATGGGGAAAAACCTATGCGATTGTTGAAAATATAGATGGTAAGTATGGTATTATCAATAAAAATGGGAAACTATTGTTAAAAGTTGTTTATGATTCTATTGGAAGATTTTATAATGGATATGCAAAGATTGAAGTTAATAATAAATTTGGTTTAATTAATGAAAATTTTGAAGTTGTAGTAAAACCTATCTATGATGAAGCTTTGGAGTTTGTTTATAATTCTATTATTGTGAAAAAATTTGGGAAATATGGATGTATCAACAAAAACTTAGAGCTTAAAATCGCACCAGAAATGGATATGATCTATTTACAACAAGAGGGATTAAAAAGATTTGAACAAAACAACAAATGGGGATTTTTAGATACTCATTGTGATTTTGTTACAAAACCTATTTATGATTATGCTTATGATTTTTCAAATGGATTTGCTAAAGTAAAAAGTGGTAAAAACTGGGGATTTTTAGATACTGAAGGTAATTTATTAACAAAACCTATCTTTGAGGATGCAGATAGATTTTAGTTTTTACTTTACAATAGATTAAAAGCAATTTTTAGATACAATCCTCTCTCTAAACAAAAGTAAATTAATTTAGAAAAGAATAGGATAGAAATTGCAAGACAAAATAAGAAACTTTAGTATTATTGCCCATATTGATCATGGGAAAAGTACATTAGCTGATAGAATTATACAAGAGTGTGGTGCTGTAGCAGATAGAGAGCTTAGTGCTCAAATGATGGATACTATGGATATCGAACAAGAAAGAGGTATCACTATCAAAGCACAGTCTGTAAGATTAGATTATGTCAAAGATGGTGAGCACTATGTTCTCAATCTTATAGACACTCCAGGTCATGTTGACTTTTCTTATGAGGTAAGTAGAAGTTTAGCTTCTTCAGAGGGTGCTTTACTTATTATTGATGCTACTCAAGGTGTTGAAGCACAAACGATTGCCAATGTATATATTGCAATGGAGAATGATCTTACTTTGATGCCTGTAGTAAATAAAATTGATTTACCATCTGCTGATCCTTTGCGTGTGCTAGAAGAGACTGAAGATGCTATAGGACTTGATTGTACAGCACATAATCTAATATCAGCTAAAACAGGTGTTGGAGTAAAAGATTTAATAGATGCAATCGTAGATACTATTCCACCTCCTAGTGGCAATGAAAACGCTCCTACAAAGGCTCTTATCTATGATAGTTGGTTTGATAACTATCTAGGTGCTTTGGCATTGGTTCGAGTTTATGATGGGAGTATCAAAAAAGGGCAAATGCTTAGAATGATGAATACAAAAGTTGAGCATAAAGTTCTTGATTTAATGTATCCACATCCTTTAAAAAGACAAAATACAAACGAGATACAAACAGGTGAAATTGGTATTGTTGTACTTGGGATAAAAACAACTGAAAGTGTTGTAGTAGGTGATACTATGACTGATGCAAAAAATCCAACAGCAGAAATCATAGATGGATTTGAACCTGCTAAACCATTTGTTTTTGCAGGACTTTACCCAATAGATACAGATAAATTTGAAGACTTAAGAGATGCACTAGAAAGACTTCAATTAAATGATAGTTCTATTAGTTTTGAGCCTGAAAGTTCAGCAGCACTTGGAAGTGGATTTAGAACTGGATTTTTGGGAATGCTTCACATGGAAGTAATAAAAGAAAGACTAGAAAGAGAGTTCAATCTTGACCTTATAGCAACAGCACCAACTGTTGTATATAAGGTTCTAACAACTAGTGGCGAAGAGCTAATGATTCAAAATCCTTATGAGTTGCCTCCTGTAAATCATATCGAAACTATTTTTGAACCTTATGTAAAAGCAACTGTTTTAGTACCTGATGAGTTTTTAGGAAATGTTATAACACTTCTTAATAACAGAAGAGGCATTCAGAAGAAAATGGACTATATCAATAAAAGAGTTCTTCTAGAATATGATATCCCTATGAATGAGATAGTAATGGACTTTTATGATAAATTGAAATCTACTACAAAAGGGTACGCAAGTTTTGATTATGAGATAACTGGATTTAGACCAGGAAATCTTAAAAAACTAGATGTTTTAGTTGCAGGGGAACCAGTTGATGCACTAAGTATCATTGTCCCTGAAGAGAAAGCTCAAGCTAGAGGAAGAGTTTTCGTAAAACAACTTAAAGAGCTAATCCCTAGACAACTTTTTGAAGTAGCTATCCAAGCAAGTATTGGAAAAGAGATCATAGCTCGTGAAACTGTAAAATCTACAGGAAAAAATGTAACTGCAAAATGTTATGGTGGAGATATTTCAAGAAAGAGAAAACTTCTTGATAAACAAAAAGCTGGTAAGAAAAGAATGAAATCTATTGGAAAGGTAAATGTACCTCAAGAAGCTTTCATGGCTGTATTGAAATTAGATTAAATCATCTAATTTCTACCCTCCCATTCTATAATATTTTCATAAAAATTTATTTCAAAATAATTAAAAAAACTTAATTCTATTTTATAACTTTCCACTTAATTTATTTTATGCTAAACTTCCAAAAAATTTAAATTAATAAGAGAAAATTACATGTATGAAAAAACTAAAAACATTGTAGAAAGTAATCTATTTCAAAACTTCATTGTAGTAATTATTATACTCAATGGTATTACTATGGGGATGGAAACTTCTAAAGAGATAATGAACTCAATTGGTGGGTTTATACATATCTTTGATAAGGTTGTTATCTCCATATTTACTATTGAGATTGCTATGCGAATTTATGTACATAGATTACCATTTTTTAAAGATGGGTGGAGTTTGTTTGACTTCTTTATTGTGGCTATTTCCTTAGTACCTTCTAGTGCTGGTTTTGAGATATTGCGAATCTTACGAGTACTGAGACTTTTTAGACTTGTAACTGTTGTACCGCAAATGAGGAAAATTGTTTTAGCACTTGTAAGTGTTATACCTGGCATGGCTTCTATTGCTGGATTATTAACTTTACTTTTTTATATCTTTGCTATTATGGCTACACAACTCTATAGTGAATCTTTTCCTCAATGGTTTGGAAGCTTAGGGGAGTCTTTTTATACACTCTTTCAAATTATGACCTTAGAGTCTTGGTCTATGGGAATTGTACGACCTATTATGGAAGTACATCCTCATGCTTGGATATTTTTTGTCCCTTTTATTTTTATAGTAACTTTTATTATGATAAACCTCATCATTGCTATTGTAGTTGATGCTATGAATGAGATAAAAGATAGTGAGAGTGAAACACTTATAACTGAGATACAACATAGTGAAGACCACACTAAAGTTGAGATTAAAAAATTAAGAACAGAGATTCAAGAGCTTAAAACTATCCTTTTAGAACAAAAAACCTCATCCCTAAATTAGGGATGTCGGTTTAACAAGATGGTACATTTCCAGAATCTGAACCATATTCATAGAAAAATTCATAAAGATGTGGTAAATATTTATCATTTAAATCTTCAACTTTTGGACAAATAGTTTTAATCTCATCCTCTAATTTTCCAGAATTATATAAACTTTCCCACTCATTTTGAGTATGTTTTCCTGCTACTTTTGCACCCGTTAACTCACAAGGTTTTTTGAGTTTTTTACTAAATAGTTTTTGCCCTTTTACAACTGATGCACTTCCTTGTGAAGCCAATAATCCTACTACAACTGCAGCTAATATAATTTTTGTTTTCATCATTTCTCCTTTGTTTTAGATAGAAGAATCTTAACAACAAATTGTGGAGTGATTGTGAAGAGAATTACTTTACAAAATCTTTTATATATTCTATATAAAAATCATAGTAAGGAGTTTGTGGTTTTTCATTTGCTATTCCTGATACTTTGTTACACTCTTGTAGCATATCTTTTCCATTTGGGTTTATATGATAATCGAGCATACACATTATGTACAGATCTTTTTGATAAGGGGCTAATGTATATCTATTACTTTGTATCAATTTTTCATAATCTTCTTGCACCTTATATGCAAACAAGGATAATGAACCATAAAGTAATCCAGCTAAAAGGATAATACCAATAAATATTCTTTTTAAATAATTCATAAAAGCTTTAATTTTCTCTCCTTAGAAATCGGGGTACTTTTCTATCTGGCTTAGTTGCACACTCTACTTGATACTCGACCATTTGCGTAAATGGTTCTAAAAACTTTTCAAAATTTTTATCTTCTATATTTTCTATTTTATGTTGATTTAAAAGTTCTAAAACACAAAGTGTTGATTCTATTGTTGAGAGACAATAAGGATTTGGCTGTGTTTTTATTTTAAATGCAGATGATTTTGTATGCTCAAAACTTATTTTTGGTAACCCGCTGATATTTTTACTCACGGCTAACATTTTTTTAGAACAAGGCCAAGTAGAATCTATAATAAAGATAATATTTGTTTTATTTTCTTCTTGTATATTTACACTATTGAGTTTTATACTAGAAAGTCCTGGATAAAGGACAAAACAATTATTATTAGGGTTGTTAATCATCTCATTAATCAAAGGATGTTTATTAAAATCAATTCCTATAAATAAAGAGGAGTTAGGTAAAGAGATATGTGTGAATCTCCCTGTACCATTTTTTGTTTTTTTAAACTCTTTTGGATGCATCAATAATACAAACTTTGTATTTGTCTCTATTTTATTAATATATTCACACATACAACTACTTTTTGGTCTATAGCAACTGTAACATTTTTCTCTAGTATCGTTTAGTATATCTTCATTTTCCATATACTATATTATACAAAAGTTATGATTAAGAGCAGTGCCCTCCTCCACAACAACCACTATTTGGTTCCTCACTCATACTTACACTTACGAAAAAATCATCTCCATCCTCACACACTTCAAAGTGATGTTTCCCACAAAATTTTGTATTCATATGTGTTTGCATAAGACTTGCTTGCATGAGTGCATCATCTTTTGACTCAAAACTCATATTATTTTCATAAGCACTTTTTTTAAAACAACCACACTCTTTTTCAACTTTTATTGTATACATTCTATATCCTTTTATAATATTTTAGAAAGACTACCCTATTTTTCTTATGGAATAATTATTCAAAATTACTAAGTCTACTTTTTTAATTTTTCCCTTGGGATAAATTCTAATACTGTAGCATTGATACAAAATCTCCTTTTTCCATCATCTCTCGGAAATACATGTCCTAAATGTATTCCACTTTTTTTAGCTAACACTTCAATTCTATTCATACCATAACTATTATCCTCTTTTTCTATAGTTGAACCATCCACTGCTTTATAAAAACTCAACCATCCAGTTCCTGAATTAAATCTATCTTTAGTGTCAAAAAGTATATCTCCAGAGAGCTTATCCACAAAAACTCCATCAGGGGTATTTTTAAAGATATCATATTGCTTACAAAATCTACTATCTGTATCTTTGTTAAATGCTACACTGTAACTTTCTGAGTTTTTTCCTAATTTAAAAACACCCAAAGCTTTGTAAAACTCATCTTCATTTAAAAAACCTCTATGTGCAAAAATCTCTTTTCCATTTTCAATAAAAAGTATAGTTGGTGTTGCATCTAGTTTTGTCTTAATATCAAAACCTTTTAGTTGAGAACTATATACTGTTCGTAAAGGTAAAGTTCCTTTATAAGAGCTACTTACCTCTTCTTTAAACTTTTCACAATAGGGGCAAAATACTTCAGCTTCAATTACCACTATCTCTTTACCTCCTATTGGAACAATTGTATCTCTTTTTTTATCATCATTTTGTTTTTCAAACTTTACACCCGTACTATGATTAGGACAATATCCATTTGGATTTTTAGTTAAATAATCTTGGTGATATTGCTCAGCATCATAAAACTTCTTGAGTGGTTGAATCTGGGTAACGATATCTCCAAACCCATGTTCTTGTAAGAGTGTTTGATAAATAGCTTTTGTATTATAAGCAATATTTTTTTGATTTTCATTAGTATAAAAAATAGCACTTCTATAGTTATTACCTATATCATTACCTTGTTTATCTTTAGTAGTTGGATCATGTAATTCCCAAAATGATTTAATAAGCTCATTGGCACTTATTTTTTCATTATCAAACTTTACCTTCACAGCTTCTGTATGGTTAATAATTTTTTTATCATCTTCGACCCATCTATATTTTAAAACATCTTTATATGTAGGGTTTGGGTAACTCCCACCTGTATAACCTGACTTTACATCTATAACACCATCTTGCGATTCAAAATGTTTCTCTACTCCCCAAAAACATCCTGCAGCAAATACTATTTCTACTATCATATTATTTTACCTTTTTTTATATGTTCAGTATATTTAGATTTATTTAATTTTATATTAAAAAATATAGTTGATAAGTTTATTTATAATTGATTAATAGGAAGTGTTATTGTAAATTCTGCACCACTATATTTTTGCTCTTTGTATGTAAAGCTTTTATTATTCACTAGAATATTTCCATTCATACCCTCAACAATTAAACTATATGTCATATGAAGTCCAAGACCTGTACCTTGAAATTTATGTTTTGTGGTAAAATATGGTTCAAATATTTTAGGTAATACATCCTTTGGTATCCCGCCAGCATTGTCACAAAAGGAGATTGTAACCTGATTCTTGTCTTTTTTTAGTGTTATAAAAAAATATCTCTCTTCAAGATGAGAATTTTGTAAAAATGCATCTTTTGCATTATTAAAGATATTTATAAAACATTGTTTTAATTCATTTGGATGACCATTGATTATAATATTATCTTCACAACTATTTATAACCTCAATATGATATGTTTTTATATCAGACTCAACTAATTTCAAAAAAGATTCTATCTCCTCTTTTAAATTAAAGCGAACATTTTTTGTATCCCCTTTTATAAAATCCCTAAAATCATCAATTGTTTTTGACAGATACTGAGCATACTCATCTATCATGTCACAAGCTGAATTAAAATCATCGTCTTTTAAAAGATTAAACTCCTTTTGTATCTTCATTCCTGTTGCTGCTGTTGATATAACAGATAATGGTTGTCTCCATTGATGAGCAATATTTCCTATCATCTCCCCAAGAGCTGCAAGTTTTGATTGTTCTCTTAACTGTTGTTCATTTTTCTTTATTTGTGTTATATCATACCCATATACTAAAATTTTATTAGCATCTTTAGAACCAATTAATCTTAGAGAATAGTATCTATTATCTTCTATTACAATTGTATTTTTTTCCATATTATTATCAATTATATTATATATATCTTTGATTGTATCATCTTTAAATAATTGGTTATATTTTACAATAAAAGGTAATTTTTCTTTTTTAGGTTCATTTGAAGAACAAAGATTACCATCTCTATCGAAAGCAAAAACTGGTTCTTTATTATATTTTGGAAAATCTATTAAATTCACTTTTTCTAAATATAATTCATCTAGCTTTTTTTTCAGTGCGATATTTTCTTGAAGAAGTGGATTATCATCATTTTGAACCTCATTAATTGATGGTGCATCTTTTTTTCTACACCATTCATTCCAACCTGCAAAATAGATTCTAATATTTTCATATCCAAGTTTTCTAAGTGCAATATAACTATTTGAAAGTCTTGCTCCTTTAAAACAATACAACACTATTTTATCAGTAATTTTGATATTTTTTTTATCCAATTCATACTGTATATTTTTTAAAGATTTTACACTTAACATATTATCAGTAATAAAATCATACCACTCTATCCAAGTGGTATTTGGTAACCGTCCTTTTTTAGGTGCAAAATCTATCCCATAAGGGGATGAACTAATACCTATCCATTCATCTTTATCTCTCACATCCAACTTAACTACGCTATTATCATCAAGAAGTTTTAACATCTCATCATAATCTACAAAAAATTGCTCTAATGGGCAAGCTATAAATTGTTTTTGCTCATTTTCAAAAACTACTGTGCTAGTTTTAAAATTATTTTTACACCAAGAGTAATAACCACCATCTAATACTTTTATTTTATTTTCATCATAACCTAAGTATTTTAGTATTGTAAGCCCTCGTGGTGACTTTAAAGTAAATTTATCCTCATAAAAAACAACTATTTCATCTTTTGAAATGCCTACATTAGAAAAAACATTTTCAAAAAAATCTACAAAATCTTTTTTCTCTTCTAGGGTGGTTAATCCATTTGGTAAATATGTAAATATTTCTGGGATATTAATGGCACCATCTATATGCCCTTTTAGATACTCTTCTGGAGTTCGTACATCTATAATAACAATATTTACATTCTTCAATAATAAACTATGTAGCTTTTTAGGAACTATCATAAAGTTAATATTTTTTATCATTATTCACCTTTTAAAGGTGAGCATTATATAATAAATTAGTCTTAAAAAAGTCTCTATCTTCACTAACATTTGTAAATTATTGTATTCTAGTATTAGAATAAAAAATAGTTTTTATTCTAAATTTCTTTTTATTTTGGGTAATTTTGATACAATTAATTATCTTATAAATTTTATTTCTTATATATTTGGAGCCCCTTATGAAAAAACAATTTATCTTTTATTATTTTTTCATAATAATTTTATTATTTATTTTTTTAAATGTATTTTCAAATTCAAAAGTTGAAAAATTAATGGATGAAAAATACCTTAACATTGCAACTCAAATACAACAAGAAACTCAAACATTACTTGAACAAAAACAAGAAACAACTCTTATACTTGCTTTAGCATTATCAAAAGATACCCTTGTACAAAATGCTTTAATAAAAAATGATTACACTTTGCTCTCACTTGAGGATATCTCAAAAATGTATGCAACTGATTCCTCTTTAAAATATGTGTGGTTACATATTATCAAAAGTGATGGTATTAGTTTTATAAAAAGTTGGTCAAAGCAAAAAGGTGAAAGTGTTTTAGGTTTTAGAAAAGATGTTGTCAAGTTTTTAAAAAAACCAAAAATCACACAAACTATAAGTGTAGGCAAATTTGACATAACTATAAAAGCCCAAGTACCAATTTATAAAGATAAACAATTCTTAGGAATTTTTGAGGTCATTACAAAATTAAATTCTATAGCAAATAAATTAGAAAAAGAAAACTCAATCCCTATTATCCTAGCAGATAAATCATATAAAAAGCAATTAAAATTTCCTTTTACAAAAATGTTTATTGAAGACTATTATGTTGCAAATATAGATGCTGATAAAAAAATATTAGAATTATTAAAAAAGCACAATATTGAAGAAATTATAAAAACAACGAAAAATTATCGATTTATAGAAAATTATTTTTTAACAATTTACCATTTAAATAATACTCAAAATAAAAATTTAGGCTACATCTTTCTTTTTAAAGATTTAAATAAAATTGATTTAAGTGAAATAAATACTACAAGTAGAAATTTTATTTTTAAGTGGATGAGTATTATTATTGTCATGGTGTTATTGTTTTTTATACTATTAAATAGAGAATATACAAAAAAACTCAAGAATGATGTTTTATCAAAAACACATGAAAATATGAAACAGATGGAAGTAATTCAACAACAAGATAAACTAGCTTCAATGGGTGAAATGATAGGAAATATTGCCCATCAATGGAGACAACCATTATCGATTATATCTACGAGTGCAACAGGGATGAAGTTTCAAAAAAAGTATGGTCAATTAACAGATGAAGACTTTGATACAACATGTGAACTTATTAATACTAATGCCCAATATCTTTCAAAAACAATTGATGATTTTAGAAATTTTATAAAAAATGAACATAATAAAACTACTTTTATGCTACAAAATGAAATAGATAGTTTTTTACATTTGATTGAAGGTTCTACGAAAAATCATAATATAAAAGTAATTTTAGATTTTCAAAAAGATATTCTCATTACTGGATATGAACATGCTTTAACGCAATCTTTTATAAATATATTCAACAATTCCAAAGATGCTTTTCAAGAAAAAAAGATTCAAGATAAATATATTTTTATATCAACATCAGTAAAAAATAATAATGCTATTATCACAATAAAAGATAACGGTGGCGGTATCCCATTAGATGTATTACCAAAAATATTTGAACCATATTTTACTACAAAACATCAAGGTCAAGGTACGGGACTTGGGCTTCATATGACATATAAACTCATAGTTGAAGGTATGGATGGAACAATTAAAGCTACTAATGTGAAGTATAGATACAATAAAACCAACTATACTGGTTCTGAATTTCTTATAACATTACCTCTTGCAACAAATAATAATTGACAATATCTTTTATTGTAAATTTAGCTCCATTAGGAATATTTGAAATCTTCTAAAAAGTTTATTAAGTAATCTATATTTATTTTCAAGGATAGACTTAATGATTATTGTAGTAGAATATTTTATAACACTTTACCACGAAAGATTTATATATGTCTAAAAAGAATAAAACATACAATCAAATTACAGCGAGAATGATTATTGTCATTTTATTACTAACTTTGGGACTGGCATTTGCATATACTGAATATATCAAAAGAGATGTTATTGTAAATCTTGCAAAAGTAGATGCTAAAAAAACAAGTAGATTAGTATTTGAATCAATGTATTCTGCCATGCAAAAAGGGTGGAATAAAGATGATATTCAAGAGATTATTCATAGACTTAATAAAGTAGATAAAAATCTTGAAATTCATGTCTACAGAGGTGAAAAAGTTGCTAAAGTTTTTGGAGATATTGAAAATGACAAACTAGTAAGAACAACAAATGAACGGGTTAAAAATACTTTTAAAGGGGAAGAAAATTTAGATATAGTTAATTCTGATATTATTAAATATTATTTTCCAGTAATTGCTAATGACAAATGTAAATCTTGCCACACAAACGCCGTTCCTGGTGATGTTTTAGGTGTTATAAATATAAACTATCCAATAACTGATTTGAAAATCTCGCTTAATGATATGATTAATCTATTTTTAATTTTTATAGTTTGTTTTTCAATAGTAATTTTTATATTGCTATTTTTAAATTTTAATAAATATCTCCTTGCCCCTATTAATAACTTTATCAAAACAGCAAATATAATCAAAAAAAGTACTGATATCAAACAAAGAGTATTTGTCAATCATGATATCAATGAGATACAATCTATGCAAGTTATTTTTAATGAAATGCTTGATTCAATAGAGCATCAATTTTATTATGACCATTTAACAGGTTTAAAAAATAGAAGAGCTTTACTAGAAGATTTAGATGATACAAAAGATCTATTATTTATGATAATCAATATAGATAAATTTGAACAGATAAACAATCTTTATGGTGATGAAATTGGGGATAAAATACTTTTAGAATACAAAAACAAATTTAAAGAACTTCTCCCTACAACTACAATTTTATACAAAATGCATGCAGATGAATTTGGTGTAATATCTCATGGAACAATAGATTTAGAAGAGTTTGAGAATATTGCTTCTTATATCATAAGTCATCTTGGTAAATATGAATTTAGAATATCAGAAGAAAAAACTATTTTTATCAATCTTACCATTGGTATTTCTCATGGATCTACTCTTTTACTACCAAATGCTGATATGGCACTTAAACTTGCTAAAAAAAACAAAAAACATTTCCTCACTTACACTGAAGATATGAGAACATTAAAAGAGTATGAAAATAGATTAAGTTGGACACAAAGACTTATGAGAGCTATAGAAGATGACAACATAGTGCCACTTTTTCAACCTATTGTTGATTGTAAAACAATGGAAATAATAAAATATGAAGCACTCATGAGAATTCAAAGTGGAGAAGATGATTATATTGTTCCTATCCATTTTTTAGATATCTCAAAAGAGAATAAAATTTATTCTAAATTAACTTTAATAATGCTTCAAAAAACTTTTGCTTTTTGTAAAGATACAAACCATAAGTTTTCTATTAATTTAACAAAAGAAGATATGGTAAATGATGAAATTATTAAATTTATTGAAGATGAATTTCAAGCATCTCAGTTTGCTAATAATATTACATTTGAAATACTTGAATCTGAAGGTATTGAAAACTATAACGAGATAATACATTTTATAACAACTGTAAAAAAATACGGTGCTACAATATCTATAGATGATTTTGGTACAGGCTATTCTAACTTTGAATATCTTATAAAACTAAATTTTGACTATCTAAAAATAGACGCAAGTATGATAAAAAATATTGATAAAGATGAAAAATCACAAATGGTGACAAAAACTATAGTTGAGTTTGCCAAAAAAATTGGTGTAAAAACAATAGCTGAATTTGTTTCTAGTAAAGATATATTATCAAAAGTTCAAGAACTAGATATTGACTATGCCCAAGGATATTATTTAGGTGAACCAACTTCTGTGATAAAACAAATTACAGACTAGGCAATATGATTATAAATTCCGCTCCTATATAATTTTCACCTTTATATTCATAGTTTAAATTATTAGCTTCTATAGTTCCATTCATACCATCTACTATAAATTTATAAGTCATATGCAGTCCAAGTCCTGTCCCTTGACTTTGATGTTTTGTAGTAAAATATGGTTCAAAGATTTTAGATATTATATCTTCCTCTATTCCACCACCATTATCTTTGAGTTTTATAATTATCTTATTATTATTTTTATAGGCTTTTATGAAAAAATATCTCTCTTTAGCATTACAAGTTTGAAACACATCTTTAGTATTATTAAAGATATTTAAATAACATTGAATTAACTCATTTTCATAGCCATATAGCTTTAAATTATCTTCAAATTCTAAAATAACATTAATATTATGAGCTTTTATAGGTCCATCAACCAGTGATAAAAAACTATTTATATTATCACTAAAACTAAATAATTCTTTTTTTCTATCACCTTTAATAAAGTTTCTAAAGTCATCAATAGTTTTTGATAAATATTGTACATTTTCATTGATTACATCACAAGTTTTATTAAAACTCTCATCAGTTAAAGCATTAAACTCTTTTTGTACTTTCATCCCTGTGGCACCTGTTGAAATTATAGACAATGGTTGTCTCCATTGGTGAGCAATATTTCCTATCATCTCACCCATTGATACAAGTTTTGATTGTTTTTCTAGTTGTTTTAAATTTGTAATATCTTTAGTACTTATGAGAATTCTTTTTTTATCTGGTAATAGAGCTAAGCTCATATTAATATCAATCCTTTTCCCATTTTTTACAACATATGTTTTTTCATAATTTTTTACATGCCCTTTTTCTATAACCTCTAAAATAAGTTTTTTCGATTTTTCTATCTCTTCTGGTGCAGATAATTCGATGGAAGATTTTTTTAACAACTCTTCTCTTGTAAAATCTGTCATTTCAAGATAGGCACTATTAAATTCTAAAAAGTTTGCTTCTAAATCAAGTATTGCTATACCATCTTTACTATATTGAAAAATAGATTCAAATTCTTGTTGTTTTTCTACTTTTTGAGTTATATCAATACCAATTGTTGCTATATAATCCATACTTCCATCAGCTTTTTGAACTAAAGTATTTGACCACTCAAACATCCGCGACTCACCCGTTTTTGAAACCCAAGAGTTTTGGTAGCTTTTTATAATATTTCCTTTTTTTGCATTTTCAACGATACCTACAACTTTTTCTTGAATATCTTCAGGTAGAAAACATCGCCATTTAAAAGGTTCTGAGGATATCGCTTCTTCAGTATATCCTGTAAATTTTTGCCCATAACTATTGAGCTTAATCATTGTTCCATTACTATCAATAACAGCTATAATGGCATTTGAACTTTCAATAATTGTAGAGACAAAATTCTTTTCATATAAAATTTGATTTTGAAGTTTAGTTAAATCTGTAATATCTCTTGCTGAAGCATAAAGATGTTTTTTCCCATCAAGTTCAATACCTTTTGCATTTATCTCTACTTCAATAATTGAACCATCTTTTCTTTTATGTTTTGTATAAAACTTATCTGGTTTCTTTATTAACTTTTCTATCATATATATAATTTTTTCTTTTGAAATATTATCATCCCAATCATGTACACTAAGGGAACCTAGCTCATCCTTACTATATCCCAACATATTTGCAAATGATTGACTGAACTCTATTAGATTGCCCTGGGGGCT
The DNA here is from genome assembly GCA_021107755.1 of Arcobacteraceae bacterium. Taxonomy (GTDB): domain Bacteria; phylum Campylobacterota; class Campylobacteria; order Campylobacterales; family Arcobacteraceae; genus JAIOSF01. Next base: position 192,629 of record JAIOSF010000021.1, on the reverse strand, counting down.
TAATATATGGATACCATCAGAAGCGAAATCCATTAAGTGTTTATAACGATCTCTTTCATTATTTATTTTAATATCTAGTAGTTTTAATTCTGTAATATCTTGTATGGTACCATGAGATTCAACTGCTTCACCTTTTAAATTAAAATATGTATCACATTGTTCACGCACAAATTTTATTTTTCCATCTTCTAACATAACCCTATGTACAATCTCATAAGGTTCTTTAGTAATTAATGTATTATAATATGCATTATTAACCCTTTCTCTATCCTCAGGGTGAATATACTGCATGAACAATTCATATGTAGGGGTATTTTTATCCTTATCTATTTCAAGTATCTTAAAAATCTCATCAGACCATATTAGCTTACCTGTTGCAATATCAAGTTCCCAAATACCTAATTTTGCTACTTTTTGTGCTCTTTGTAATTGTTCTAAAACTTGTTTGAGTTGTTTCTCATTTTTTTGTTCAATTGATACATCTTTAAGTATTGAAAATAAAATCGTACCTTTATCTGTTTCTATAGGGGAAGAATGTGCTTCTACATACACAATTTCTCCATTCTTTTTTTTATGCTTGACCACAAAACTATTGTTTTTATTATGGAGTGCATCCTCTCTTAACTGTTCTATCTTCTCTTTACTTAAGGTATTAATATCAGACACATTTAAACTACAAAACTCTTCAAGTGAATATCCATAAAATTTTTGTGCACTGACATTAGCATCAATTATTTTTCCACTTTGTGGTTCAACTAAAAGCATTAATGCATCATGATTTTTAAACATATTGCTAAATCGTTCATTGAGTATTTTCAATTTATTTTCAATCTCATTTTGATATGAGACATCTATATGTGACCCAACTATACGCTCTAATTTATTATTACTATCATAAAAAGCTTTTCCTCTTGATAATATCCATTTATATTCACCATCTTTGCAGCGAAGTCTTACTTTGACTTCATAAAGATTATTAGTATTTAAAAAATGCTTTTCTAAGGCATCTTGCACTTTTTGTTCATCTTCTGGATGTATGAGATTAAAAAATGCTTTGCCATTATTTTCTATATCATTCTCATCATATCCCAACATCTCTTTCCATTGCTTAGAAAAAAATGCTTCATCTGTATCAAAATTCCATTCCCATATACCATCATTGATATTTTCAAAAACTAAATTGACTCTCTTTTCTAATTCCTTGTTTTTTTCATTTAAACTCATTAGTTCTGTTATATCATTGATATACCCAATATAGTGTATGATATTTCCATCTTCATCTCTATTGATTGCTGTTTGATCTAATATCCACTTTTCTTGTTTATCTTTAGTAATTATTTTATACGGTTTATGCTCGAAAAATTCACTACCATTTTGTGAAAAATGTGTAACTTCCTTCTTTATTTGATCTATATAATCTTTATGCACACATTGAATATAAGTGATATTATTTTGTAAAAAATCAGAACTTGAATATCCTAATAGTTTTGATACATTATGAGAAACATAATTGACACTCCAAGAATCATCATTATTCCAAATAAATAAAGTTGAAGTTCCATTATCAAATAATTTTTGAATACTATTTTGCACAAGAGGCGAATTGACCATATTTTTCCAATCATATACATTAATATAAATATTATACAAGATATATATTTATAATCTGATAATATTTTTACTTATTAATGTAATTATTTTTTTTATCTTAAGAGAAAATATTCAATATGTCATATTTATAAAATATTCTACATCTTTTTGCTATAATATTTCCCATGACACCATTTAAAGTACATACAAAATATTCTCCAGCAGGAGATCAACCACAAGCGATAGATAAACTCACAGCAAGTATTGTTCAAGGGAACAAATACAACACTCTTCTTGGAGTTACAGGGAGTGGAAAAACCTATACCATGGCTAAGGTTATTGAAGCTACTCAAATGCCAACTTTGATAATGACTCACAATAAAACTTTAGCAGCTCAATTATACTCAGAGTTTAGAGGATTTTTTCCTGATAATCATGTGGAGTATTTCATCTCTTATTATGATTACTATCAACCAGAAGCGTATATTCCTAGATCCGATTTATTTATTGAAAAAGATAGTAGTATCAATAGTGAACTTGAACGATTAAGATTAAGTGCAACTGCTTCAATGCTAAGTTTTGATGATATTATTTGTGTGGCATCTGTATCAGCAAATTATGGATTAGGAAATCCAGAAGAGTACAAAGCAAATGTACAAAAAGTAGAAACTGGACAAGAATACTCTCAAAGACAAATGTTACTTAAACTTGTAGAGATGGGATATAAAAGAAATGACAAGTTTTTTGATAGAGCTGATTTTAGAGTCAATGGTGATGTAATAGATATTTTTCCAGCTTATTGGGAAGATGAATATATCCGAATTGAGTTTTTTGGTGATGAAGTAGAATCTATCTTAAAAATGGAATATCTTACAAATAATACAGTCAAGGAACTTGATGATGTGACTATTTATAGTGTGAATCCCTTTGTTGTATCACAAAGTAGATTAGCAAAGGCTATTGAGAGTATTGAAAAAGAACTTGCTGAAAGATTAGCCTATTATAAAGAGAATGAAAAACATGTAGAGTATCAAAGACTTAAACAAAGAGTTGAGTTCGATTTAGAGATGCTTGAAGCTACAGGTATGTGTAAAGGGATTGAAAACTATGCACGACTTTTAACAGATAAAAAACCTGGAGAAACACCTTATTCACTTATAGATTATTTTGAAGCTATGAATCGTCCATATTTACTTATAGTTGATGAGTCTCATGTATCACTTTCACAATTTCGAGGAATGTATGCAGCAGATAAAAGTAGAAAAGAAGTACTTGTAGATTATGGTTTTAGACTACCAAGTGCTTTAGATAATAGACCTTTAAAATTTGATGAATATATCAATAAAAAAGCAAACTTTTTATTTGTAAGTGCAACACCAAATGAGTTAGAATTAAACTTAAGTAGTGCAGTTGCTGAACAAATCATACGACCAACAGGACTTCTTGATCCAGTAGTTGAAGTACTTGATAGTGAGTTCCAAGTGGAAAAACTTCATGATGAGATAAAAAAAGTGGTTGCTAAGAATGAAAGAGTGCTAGTTACTGTTCTTACAAAAAAAATGGCAGAAGAGTTAGCTACATATTATGCTGATTTGGGTATAAAAGTAAAATATATGCATAGTGAGATAGATGCTATAGAGAGAAATCAAATCATACGACAACTTCGACTTGGAAAATTTGATGTACTAATTGGAATTAATCTTTTAAGAGAAGGATTAGACATACCAGAAGCAAGTATGGTTGCTATACTTGATGCTGATAAAGAGGGGTTTTTAAGAAGTAAAACTTCACTGATTCAAACGATGGGAAGAGCTGCTAGAAACTCAAATGGAAGAGTGCTTCTCTTTGCTAAAAGAATGACAGAATCAATGAAGTTTGCAATTGAAACAACAAATAAAAGAAGAGAAATACAACAAGCCTATAATGAAAAACATGATATTATTCCTACTACAACTATAAGACGACTTGATGAAGACTTAAAAATGGAAGAGTATGACGATACAGCATTAAAGTTAGAAAAGCTTAATAAAATGCCTGCATCTGAGAGAAAAAAAATACTTATAGAACTTAACAAACAGATGAATAAAGCGGCAAAAGATTTGAATTTTGAAGAGGCAATTCGACTTAGAGATGAGATAGAAAAAATTAAAAAAGCTTAGGGGAAAAATATGGTAGATAATTCGGCACTAGAACAACTTATTCGAGCTAAAAACAAAATAAATTTTTTTAAAGACTTAACAGATTATCAAATACAAACGCTCATAAAAGATATTGTATTTAAAAAATTAAATCGTCATGAAACCATATTTCGACAAGGGGAGACACGAGACCCTTATATATACTATGTATTAGCAGGAAGTGTAAAAGTAAACCTAAGAGACGATTATGGTGTTACAAAAACAGTTACAACTTTACCTGTGGGATCAATTATAGGGGAGATGCAAATAGTTCTAAATCAAGAAAGAACAGCCAGCTGTGTTGCAAATAATGAAGAAAATATCCTTATAGGATTTACAATTAATGAATACCAACTAGGACAACATGGAAATATATATGCTGTTTTTTATAGAAATATTGCTGAAGTCTTAGCTAGAAAAATTGAAGATACAAATAAGAAAATAAAATAATTTTAAAATACTGGTAAAGTGATAGTAAATTTAGCACCTCTATTCTCTTTTTTTTCATAAGTATAAGATTCGTTATTTACCTCTATTTTACCATCTAGTTTTGACAAAATCTGATGAGTCATATAAAGCCCTAATCCAGTACCTTGAGCTTGATGTTTTGTTGTAAAATATGGTTCAAATATTTTATCTATAACAGCTTCACTAATTCCACCTGCAGAATCTAAAAGGGATATATAAACTATATCTTTTTTTTGGTAAACATCAATAAATAAAAATTTATCTTTTATTGTTTTATCTTTAAATGCATCTACTGCATTATTTATAATATTCAATAAAATTTGTACTAAGTCATTTTGAATAGTTGTAATTTCTATATCTTCTTCATAATTTTGAACTATTTTTATATTTTCAAATTTTAAATTCGCATCAAGAATCATTAAAGTACTTCGTAAAACATCTTGTATAAAAAAAGTAGAACTTTCTCTATCGTTTCTTAGGAAGTTTTGAAAATCTTCTATCGTTGCAGATAAAAACTTTGTATTTTTTACAATATTATCTAGACTATCTATAGTTTCTATTTTATCTTCAATATCGCACTCCTGCATAAGCTTTATTCCACTTGCAGCTATAGATATTGCAGTAAGAGGTTGTCTCCATTGGTGTGCAATATTTCCTATCATCTCTCCCATTGAAGCTAATTTTGATTTTTGTGCTAATATTTTTTCATTTCTTTTAATATCAGTAATATCCATAGCTGATATAATTTTTAAATTATCTGTATCAAAAGGGATATTTCTCTCTTTTATTTGTACCTCATACACATTACCTTGTTGACCAGTAACTTTTGTTTGAAAATTATGGTCAACTTCATTATCCACAAGTAAGTTTTTATGTTTTGTTGATACATTGTGAAATATATTAAAAATATGTTTATCAATTATCTCCTCTTTTGAGTTGAAACCTAAGAGTAAAGAAGCCTCTTTGTTACACTCTATACAGATATTATCTTTAAAAATATACATAGCATTTATAGAGGAGTCAAGTAGGGCTTTAAATTTTTTAAGTGTATTTTCTATCTCTTTTTTTTGTTCTTCTATAAGTTTTTTATCAAGTAGTTTTTTAATCAAGAGTTCTATTTTCAAAATAAATTCATCATTAATAAAAGGTTTTTTTAGAAAGTCAGCAGCCCCACTTTTTAAAATGTTTTTCAATAGCTTTGGATTTTCTATTGTTGATAATACTAATACTAAACAATTATTTAATAATCTTTTTTCTGTAAGCTCTTCTATAATACCTGTAAAATTAAAGCCCTCTAACTCCATATCTAATATTGCCAGTGATATATCATTTTTTTCCAAAGCTTCAGTAATCTCAGTATAATTTTTTACTACTATAAATTTATAATTTTCATTTCTTTGAATAATTTCATTTCTGTCAAAACTATCAGCTAAAATAAGGATATTGTATACTGTGTCATTGTTAATCATAGGGTAGAGTATATCAAAATAGTATTTAAACAAGAGCTATTTAACTTTCATTACTATATACTTTAGGGTTATAAAACTACAAAGGAATCTTCATGAAAAAAATCATTATACTTTTTTTTATACTTTTTTACAATCTTCAAGCCTTAGATATTTCAAAACAAAAAACTTTCTCTACTACAATACCACCTACAATTCAAACAACATCTTTTTCTTTAAATCATATTGCAAAAACCAGTGATGAGATAGAAGATATATTTAATAAAGCTATCAAAATAGTAACGAAAAGTGAAATATGTAGTGGCGGACAATATAGAATATATCCAGACTATAAATATGTAGAAAATAGAAAAATAGAGATTGGTTACAATTCTAACTTACACTTTTCATGCGAATTTAATGATAATAGAAAATATGAAAAAACCTTAAATAAAATAAAAGAGCTTAATATTAAACTAACTCAAAACAGTATTAACTACAAAGTACCAGATGAAAAAATTGAACAAGAGAAATCTAAATTAGAATTTTTAGCTTTTAATTATGCAAAACAATATATAGAAAAAATAGATGCTATTTTTAATAATTGTAAAATAAAATCAATAACATTCAATAATTATAATAATCCAATTCAATATAAAACATTAGCAAGACAAGAAAATTCTACTGTAACTTCCCCAATTGCAAAAGATATACAAATATCACTTAATGTAAATTATATTTTTGATTGTAAAAACTAATTATTATATAGTTTTTTTTCCTTGAAATAACAGTAAACTAATATAAGCTGCAAAAGCCATAAAAGATGAATATAGAAAAAGATATTCACCATAAAACCATCCAGAGGTAAATGCACCAACAAAACCACCTAAGCCATAAGCAAATCCTAGCATAAACTGTTGTGCTAGTTTTTTGTTTGAATAAAGAGTATAAAGATACAGTATAACAGCACTATGATAAAGTCCAAAACTAAAAGCATGAATACTTTGTGTAAAATAAGAGATCGTTAAACTATCAGGGAAAAGATACAATAAGAACCATCTCACTATTGTAATTGCAATAGAAAACTTTATAATATTTAGTAAATTATGTTGTAAAATAGGTGCTTGATAATAAAACATCACAATCTCGCAAATAACACCAAATGCCCAAAGATAACTAGTAACTTCCAAACTAATTCCATGTGCAGTTTCGTAAATAGTAAAAAAGTTATAAAATCCACCGAAGCTTACTTGCATTAAAAATAAACTTGCCCAAAAAGGCCAGTATTTTATAAGCGAAAATCGTTTATCATCTTCTACTACTTCATCGTGTTCATCAGTATCATATTTTAATAAACTATATGCAGCGATTGAGGTAAAAAGGATAGTTCCTAGATAAAAATTTAGTACCACATCTGTTGAAGTTAATACCCTTGCAACAACTAAGCTTATTAGCATAAAACCAATAGAGCCATAAAGACGCGATTTACCATATCTATTACCTAACTCTTTAATAGAGATAACTTCCATATATGGTAATAATATACTTATACATACCCCTAAAAAAGCATTATTTATCATAAATGCATAAAAATTATGAATAGTAAAATAGAAACATATCGCATTTAAAGTAGAAAATCCAAGTGTGAGTTTAAAAACTGTTTGATTTAGACTAATATGTTTTAAAAATAAAAAAGGAGTTGCAAATCGCATCAAAGGTGCAAGGGCTAGAACAACACCTATTTGAGCAGGAGTATACCCTATATCTAAAAGGGCTTTTGGTAAAAAGATAACATAAACACCAACAGCAGCAAAATAAAAAAAATAAAATGCTGAAAGTTTAAAAAACAGCATCTATTTATTAGTGTCTTCTTCAATCCTAATAACTGAAGTTTGCATCACTAAATCTTGAAATGTTTTTTTATCTTTTCTAAAAAATGGGATAAGAAATCCTAAAATACTTACAGCGCTAACAAGAAACAAAAAATATCTCAATGTTGCTTTTATAACTGGTAAAGTTTTTTGAGTTTTATCATCTATAAGTATTAAATCATAAGCTTTAAAACCAGGAGTTTGACCTTTTTTTACCCAAAATGCTACAGTAATGGCACCATAAACTATCATAGTAATCCATCGTGCCATCTCACTTCCTTGAAAAGAATCTTTTCCATCCATGATAATATAAGTAGTGATATACATTATAGGCATCATAATTAAAAACATATCAGTAATAAATGCTTTTATCCTATGAAGAGGAGAGGTACAAAGTCCATATATAAACTCTTCTTTAGTTTCACTAGAAGAACTATCTATTTTCCCTTTTTTTATATCTCTCCATCTAGCCATTAAATTTTAGTTACCTCTACTACCTGGTTTATATGCAACGCTTCCTGCTTTACAAAGTGGACACTCTTCAGGTGTGTACATCTCAAATGTAAAATCTTCCAAAGCAAAAAGTGGTAAATTTCTAGGAAGTTTACAATTTACTTTTGGATCTGTACTACATCCATTTCTAGTACAGAAACCTCTATTTGCAAGGGCTGCATATCCAGCGATAACTCCACCATCTGCCTCTACTTGATTCGCTGCTTCTAAAGCACTTCCCCCTGTAGTAATAATATCTTCACAGATGATATACTTCTCACCCTTTTGAACTTCAAATCCTCTTCTTATAGTCATCTGCCCATCTACTCTTTCTGCAAAGATAAACCTTACATCAAGAGCAGTTGCTAGTGCAAAACCAGCTATAAGCCCACCTAAAGCTGGTGAACACACTGCATCTACTTGTATTCCACTAGCTTTAATTTGTGCAGCTAAAGCTTCTGCTAATAACTTTGCAGTTTTAGGGTCTTCAAGTACTTTTGCACTTTGTAAGTAAAACCCAGAGTGATTCCCTGAGCTTAGTTTAAAATGCCCCTCAAGAAGTGCTGAAGAGTCTTTATATATTTGTTCTACATTCATTCAAGATTACCTATATCTTCATAATTTCAGCATCTTTTGCTTTAAACATATCATCAGATTTTACAACATAACCATCAGTGATCTTTTGAATCTCATCTTGTGCTTTTTTGCTCTCATCTTCTGTAATCTCTTTATCTTTTAAAAGTTTTTTTACTTTATCATTTGAGTGTTTTCTTACATTTCTAATAGCAACTTTTGCATTATCAGTCATACTTTTTGCACCTTTAACACTCTCTTTTCTTTGATCTTGTGTCATTGGAGGAAAAAACAATTGAACTGATTCCCCATTGTTATTTGGATTTACACCTATATTTGCCTCTTGAATAGCTTTTTCAATGGCCCCTACAAGGTTTTTTTCCCACGGTGTTATATTGATTGTTGTACCATCTGGTGCTAGTACAGTTGCCACTTGGTTCAATGCTGTTGGTGTACCATAATAATCAACTGTTATATTATCTAAAATACTTGTGTGTACTTTCCCTGTTCTTAATGTACTATAGTCCTTTTTTAAAGCCTCTAAAGACTTTTCCATACTTTGTTTTGTTTCTTCATAAATTTCATTTACCATTCTCTTCTCCTTTATTAGTTTTAATTTTATTTAGTATTTTATTTGATATTGTAAATACATCACTTCCTAACATAATTCTAGTTCGTGCTTTTTTAAGATAAATATTTAATTTTTCGTCTACTATACCATTTTTTACTTCCACATCTCGCCAACCCTCTTTTGTAATATACAACTTCAAAGTTTTATATTTTGGATCAACTTGTGCATGAACTCTTCGTAAAATTCCATCTTTTGGGAATTCTTTTGGCTCATACCATTTTACATCAAAAGTTTTATATCTTAACTTATGTGCAATATTTACTTCACCTACAAGGGCAATTCTAGGGATATCAAAACGATCAGTATTTTTATTTACTGAACCGGTATTTTGATTAAATATTGCGTCAAAGTTAAAATTATTTCGTAAAGTTTTAGTAACTTTTTCGTTATATTCACCATAAGGATACGCATATGAAATTGGCTTAATATCAAGTTTTTTTACAAAAGTACTGTATGCTTTTTTTGTATCTTCTAATATCTCTTCTTCACTGAGGTTTTGCAATCTTGGGTGAGAATAAGAGTGTAACCCAATAGAACCATATTTTGAAGCTTCTTTAATTTGCTCCCAACTCATATAATCCCCATAATGTTTATTTGTTGCTTCCACATAAACATACAAACTAAATGGATAATTGTATTGTTTGAAAATTTCTAAACCATGTTCATAAAAGCTTTTGTAAGCATCATCAATAGTTAGAGCAACCCATTTTGATGGTATATCTTCATTTTTTTTCAATTTTTCGACAATTTTTTCTAAAGGAACTACTTGGTAATTATTTTGTTTAAAATACTCAAATTGTTTAATCAATTCCTCTTTTGAGGTATTTGCACTTGGGTATCTATCATCTACAAATCTATGGTAAACAAAAATGTGAGCGTTCGCCCAAAGATATGAAAACGAGATTATTATAAAAAATAAATATCTCATTTTCTACTATTTCGACTATTTTGTTGGTGCAGCTGGGGCACTTTGTGGTAGAGGTGTTGATGCTGGAGATGCTGGTACAAGTGTATTAACTTCTACTGCATCTACAACACTTTTTGAGTTTTCTTGATTGTAAAGATACCCTAAATAAAGTGTATTTAATACAAGAATAATCCCTAATATAAATGTAAGTTTTGTTAAAAAGTTAGCAGGACCTTTTGCTCCAAACATTGATTCATTACTTCCACTATATGCTCCAAGTCCCATACTTGAGCTTTTTTGAAGTAAAATTGCAATTGTAAGTAAAACTGCTAAAATAAATTGTACTATTAATAATGTCGATGTCATATTAACCCTTATTCTAAAATGAACGCAATTGTATCCAAAACTTAATTAAAAATAAGTTAAAGAATATTTCCACACTAAATCACAAAAAATTTAAATTTAAACTATAGACTCTTGTGTTTGATTATCATAATAGTATTTTTCTAAACCACAAAACCAATAATCACTCTTTAAAGTTATAGTATTTTCAGCTCTTTTTTTAAAATGCTTATCCATATCAAAAGCTTCATTTTTTCCATAATTATCTTTATACTCTTGGATAAATTCAGCATATTTTTTTTCATTCATAGCTGTTATTTCAAAAGTAATATGATCATAAATCGTATTTTCTATTTCAAATTGCTCCCCCTCTAAAAAAGCAACATTAATACCACTATGTCTATTCTCTTCCTCTTGCATTAAATTCATCTCTATAGTTGCTCTCACTGTAGCAAACATATGTAAAAATTGATCAATAGGTATATCAAGACTATTTACTTCTACTGCACTTTTATTGTCATATCCCCAACCACCACTTACATCAAGATTTATATCGAATGTGTCTTTAAGTACAGACGATAAATTCTCTACAGGTTCAATTTGATTAAATGTAATATTAGTCTTTTTCAAAATTTTATTTCTCTTTATAAGCTTAAATTTCCATCTTTTTTAACTTATTATGAATTTATGAGATATTAGTTATTTAATAAGTAAATATTATAAGTTCATAATAAGTTATATGATGATATTGTTAAAAGATTATATATAAAAACTACTTAAGGGGATAATAAAGATGGCTATTTCACGAAGAGACGCATTAAAATATACAACAGTTTTAGCGGCATCTGCTACACTTCCAGGTTATGCTTCTATGCAATTCGAACAACCTATAACTAAGAATTTAGATAGAAAAAACATTAAGGTTATTGTGGTTGGTGGTGGATGGTCTGGACTTTCAATTGCAAAAAATTTAAAAGCATTTTCACCCACTACTGATGTTATCTTAGTGGAGCAAAAGGATCAATTTGTCTCATGTCCTATGAGCAACTTATGGCTCGTTGATAGAGTAGATTTAGAATTTCTAACCCATGATTATCTCCAAGCTGCAAGAAATAATAATTATACTTTTTTTCAAGCAACTGCAACTGGTATGGATAAGAGTAAAAAAATATTATTTACAACTAATGGTAATCTTCATTACGACTATATTGTTTTCGCTCCAGGAATTGATTATGATTATTCTTTTATAACAGACAATCCTGAATTAGAAAAGAGATTACGACAGGAATATCCTGCTGGATTTAAACCTGGAAGTGAGCATCTCACTTTAAAAAAGAAGATTCATGACTTTAAAGGTGGTAATTTTATCATGACCGTTCCTGCAGGTAACTACAGATGTCTCCCTGCACCTTATGAAAGAGCTTGTTTAGTTGCAGATTTCTTCAAATCAAAGAAATTGGATGCTAAAGTATTATTACTTGATGAAAATAATGATATCACAATAAAAGAGCATGGTTTTCACACCGCATTTGATGAACTCTATTCAGATTATTTAGAATACCATCCAAATTCTACAATAGAAAATATTGATTTAGATGAGAAAATAGTTGAAACAGAATTTAAAGAGTTTAGTTTTGATGATGCCTCTTTTTATCCTCATGTCAAAGGGGCAAAGATACTTGAAACTGTAGGTATCGCTAAAGATACTGTTTTTAACAAACTAGAGGGAAATATAAATGGACTTACATATGAAGTTATAGGGCATAATGATATATATATTTCAGGTGATGCTAGACCTATGGGATTTTCAAAATCAGGGAATACTGCTAGTACAGAGGGACTTTTTGTAGCTAAGCTAATAGCAAATAAAATAAATGGTATCGTAAATACTCCTTGGCAATCTCCAACTACATTATGTTTTTCAGCGGTTACAATGTCTCCAGAAAGAGCAATATTTGTAAACTCTATGTACGCATATAATAAAGAAAAGAAAAGATTTGGATTCGCTACTCCAAAAACAAGTGAAGTTTGGAAAGGTGAAGAGGGACTTACAAATGCAAAAGCCCAGCATGACTGGGCTATTGCGATGTACAGATATATGTTTGAAAATTAATTATTCAATAGTTGAATCTATTTTTGTTTCAAGCAAATCTTGTGCATCAATTAGAGGCTGAAGAGATGGTTCATCATCTATGTTTGTAGAAAGTACCCAGTTATAAACTGATGGATATCCCATTCGAGTAAATTTCTCATTTTTCTTCTTATACATATACATAGTACACGGTGCAAATGCCCCAACTTCAGGGTGAACTTTATGTACTGGATATATAACTTCTAACTTACAAATAGAATATGAATCGTAAAAATCATAATCATTAATACCACTATCTACAAGATCTTCATTAATTGGATAAAATCCTGCAACTATAAAACCTGCTGATTCGATTTCACCTTCCATAGTTTCTTGATAACTCTCTTTTGCATCTTCTATTTTACCTTCATTTTTTAAAACAAAAGCAAATCTTGTTACAAGTGAACCTTCTGGTCTTGTAATCTTATAATTTAATGGCTCAAACTTCCCATTTGGTAAAGCTTCTTTTAAAGCTTTAGTCATACTATTATGAAGTTGTATCATATCTTTGTTTGTTTCAGGAACTCCTGATACTCTAGACATACCTGTTAATGAAAGTGACGAAATACTTATTGTTGTTCCATCTTTTGAATACACAGAAGTACTCAATGGAGCTATAAGTCCAAACTCTGGGTACTCATTGATAATCTTTGCACTAACTTTTGGATTATGTACAAACATTAATCTATATACCTTAAAGTCTTTTCCTCCACCTTCAAATCTTTTTTCAAATGCTTTATTCATATCATTGTTACCAACAATTGTAAAACCATTTGCTTTAAAAGCTTTTTCTATACTTTTAGCTGTTATCTTCCCATCACTGTTATTTGCAGTAAATATTCTAATATCTTCTCGTACTTGCTCTTGTGCTTTAGGAGTAGAAACTTCACCAGTACACCCACTAAAGAACAATGCCAATACGAAAGCTAATGTTGAAAGAATTATATTTTTCATTGTTTACTCCTTTTTATTTTTTCTTTTTTCTAGATACTAGTTCCACTGATTCTTTATAAGTGTTACCTTTTCTATCTGTAGCAACTATTGTGAGAAAATCACCTTTATTTGGATACAAACTGTTTATAGCTTCATTACGCTCAACATATGTAGGTTGTCTACCTAGTTTCTTTTTTAACTCTTGCTCTATGGTATCTCTTTGTCTTCCTGTTAATGCAGTACCTAGTTTAAATGTATCACATTTAAATTGAAACTTAAAAATAGGATTTTTTGAAAAGAATTGACTCGTTGAGATATCTAGTACTGTTTCGCTTCCTATTTTTCCAGTGATATGTGTAATAAAGTTAGCATCATCTGCTTTACCTGTTTTTGACTTAGCTTGATTATAAGTCAACATAGGGTGAGAGAAAGCCATTTTAGCAGTTGCTACACCATTGTTCACTTTAACTTTTATTGCTGTTATTTTATTTGCCATTATTTATCCTTCACACCCACCAGCTGCAACTTTTGTTGCAACCTTATTCATATAAACTTTACCATCAGTTCCTTCAACTAGAACCATTATAACACCATCTTTTTCCATTTTGATCTTTACATCATATTTTTTTAAATCATATTTATTAACATCAAAAACAGCAACGGCACTTTCTGGGTTTGCATCTTGAAATAAAGCTATAGTTTTTGCATCAAGTGTTGTTTCAAACTTTATAGGTACAGAAGCACCACTTGAATTTATTTTTGGTACTTTTATTTTGATTTGATCACTTTGTATAGGTGTTTTCATACCATACAAAGCTTTAGTTGCATCATCTATAGTATGAGCTGTCCATACATCTGGCTTTAATTTTCTATAATCATCAGCATTAATATTCATTGGAATCACTGAGAGTGCTATTGTACCCCCTGCAAAACTTAAAAAATTTCTCCTATTCATATTTTTCCTTTCTAAAATTTGAGCATATAGTCAACAACTTGTTTAAATTCATCATCACTAAGTGATGAACCACCTTTTGCAGGCATACCCATATTTGTACCCTCTAAACCATTTTTATGTAAAGCTTCAAGACCTTTTTCCATAAAAGGTGCCCATCCAGCTTTATCACCAGCAGCTGGTGCAACCCCTGTTCCATGACACATAGTACAATTAGCCGCATATGCACCTTTTACATCAAAACTTACTTTATGTGCTGCATCTTGTGTTTCTACAGGAAGATCTCTTGCAACTGACATAGGTGGCTCGAAGTCGGTAATACCTCCATCAACTCTAACGATATTATCAGTTTGTTGACAATCTTTCATACAAGGTTCTTCACCTTTGTTAAGTTTATAAGCACCAAAATTTTCAGGATTTGCAAAAAACTCTCTTACATTTTCAAGTCCATCAGGTCCATCAATATCAGGTATAAAACCATTTCTATTTGGCATCTCAATTTTTAAGAATTTTTCTTTATCTAATTTAAACGATGGAGTAACTATCTCACCGTTAACTTTCATCCCATTTATATATAACATATAAGCAGTTAATGCATATGTTTCATCATTAGTTAAAGTTTTAGATTTAGTATGTGGCATTGCATCTTTTATGTACCAAAACATTGTACTTGCAACTGGCCAGTATGAACCAAAAACTCTTGATGGACCTTGTGCTGTAGGCTCTAACCATCTATTATTTGTAAGAGTTTTTTTAATATCTCTAGCTTTCCCTGCAGAAAGTGCTGGATAACCACCACCACCTGATCCAAAGTCACCATGACACATAATACATTGTGCTTCATACAAAGCTTCACCCTCATCAACATAACCTGAACCTTCAGGTAAACCTTCATTTAGACCATTGATATCTTTATCCCATGCTTTTAATTCATTTGCAGTTGGAACTCTACCATTGTTATAGCTTACTTTTAATCCCTCTTCACCTTTAGCAACATCTGAATCTTTATACACTTGTGTATTAACCTTATATGGTCCAGTTTGTCCGTTTTGAATAGGATAGTATACACCACCACTAATATCTTTTTTAGCATTCCAAAAACCATTTTTGTCTGCTGTTTCATTAGCTTGTCCAACACTCATCAAAGTTGCTGCTGTTATAAGAGAAGCTGTTAATACTTTATATTGTTCTAATTTGAACATGGTTCACCTCCCCATTTGCTGTTACTTCCCAAGTTTCTATAGCATTTCTATGATATACAGATTCAACACCCATACCTTTAGTTTTATCTTTACCATAATTCTCTTTTTTTACACCGTATCCAAATACCTCTTGGTCAACTGTAGGTTGAACAAAACCAGCATCATCCATAGCTCTTGAAGTAAGAAGAAGTCTTTGCCCTTTTTTATACTGGTGCATATAACTCCATCTTGTCCAACATTTTGGAAGTACAAGCCCCTTGATATTAGCTTCAACATAGTTGTTTCCACCATCAAATGATAAGTCAACTCTTTTAATAGTACCCATACCAGACCATGCAAGACCTTCAATCTCTACCCAATCGCCATCTTTAAGATCTGTCCATGGTTTCTCTGGACTTGGGATAACAACAGTTGAATTTACCTCATTTGCATAGAAGTGTTGTACAGCTTTTCCTGTAGGTGTTAATGCTGTATATTTAGAAGTTTCCTCTTTTGCATACCAAGGTTCTTTTCCAAACTCTAATCTTTTTAGCCACTTAACACATAAGTTTCCTTCCCAACCTGGAAGAAGTAATCTTACTGGATATCCTTGTTCTGGTCGTAGTGCTTCACCATTTTGACCCCAAACAAGCATTGCATCATCTAACACTTTATCAATCGGAACAGATCTTCCCATCTCTGAGTTATCACTTCCTTCTGCTAACATCCACTTAGCTTCAGGTTTAAGACCTAAATCCTCTAAAATAGTTTTAATATATACACCAGTCCACTCTGCACAGGACATAAATCCTTTTGCAAATTGTAATGAGTTATATTGTGGTTTTCTCCACTCTTGTCCACCATTTGCTGGACACTCAATAAAGTGTGTTCTAGTAACTCTTGGATATCTTTTTAACTGATCTAATGTCAAAACAATTGGTTTTTCAACTAAACCATTAATCATCAATCTAAATTCTTTTGGATCAACATGTGCTGTACCACCATGACATCTTGAGAAAAATAAACCATTTGGTGTAATAATTCCATCAGACTCATGAATTGGAGCAACTGCAATTGATGCTCTATCATTTCCTGAAGCTAGAAGCTTTGTATTTCTTCTGGTAACATTATGCTCATACTTTGATGGAATACCATACCTATTTTTTGTAACTGGGTCTCCCCAAGATTGTCCCCACTTTGGATGATGCATAATTGCATGGTCATCTTCAGCTTTAGCTACAGTAGGTGCAATCACACTTGCAGCAGCAACTGCGCTAACTGCACCAGTTTTTTTGAAAAAATCTCTTCTGCTCAAAGCCTTTGAACTTATTTCCAGGCTTGTAA
This sequence comes from Arcobacteraceae bacterium, assembly GCA_021107755.1. Lineage (GTDB taxonomy): Bacteria > Campylobacterota > Campylobacteria > Campylobacterales > Arcobacteraceae > JAIOSF01. Next base: position 175,592 of record JAIOSF010000021.1, on the reverse strand, counting down.
CTTCAGAGCTTTTTTTAGTGTCTATCTTATCCACTATTCTCTCCTTATATAATTTACAATTTATACTGTGAAAAACAGTATACCAAATTGATATTAATAAATATTTAAAGCCATTACAGTAAATTTATATAATAATTATAATTTATATTTATATCACCTATTAAATCCCTTAAAAGAGGGAAGAGATTCTCAATTAAAAATAAGTTAAGTATGTTAAAATCAAATAATATAGTTAAAAGGTGGTTAAAAATGGTAGCAAATATTTTTTTTGGAAGCAATGAAGTTTCAAGAAATACTCTCCTTAAGAGTATAATAAATCCTTATAATAAAGAGGTGGTTTCACAGTATCCTATATGTACAAAAGAGGATACATTAGAAGTTCTTACTATTGTACAAAAAGCAAGTATAGATACAAAAGCTTCTAAACTATCTCAAAGAATTTCATGGCTTGAGGATGTAGCAAAAAAACTTGAGGAGAACCTTGAAGATATAGCAAAAACCTTATGTGATGAAGTTGGAAAACCTATTACATTTGCAAGAGTAGAGGTACAAAGATGTATTGAAACTGTCAAATTAAGTTGTCATGCAATGATTAACTTAAATGGTCACACAATTAATACAGATGCAATGCCAAGTGGTGTAAAAACAACAGCTTATTACACAAGAGTTCCTGTTGGTGTTGTCGCTTGTATTACACCTTTTAATTTTCCCCTTAATCTTGTAGCACACAAGATAGCTCCTGCTCTTGTAAGTGGTAATGCGGTAGTACTTAAGCCAACTCCGGAAGCACCACTTACTGCGTATAAATTTGCGAAACTATTTATCGAATCAAAATATGCAATAAAAGATGCTCTAAGTGTAGTGTACGGAGATGTTGAAGTTGGAAGTACTTTAGTTGCATCACAAATTCCACGAGTACTAAGTTTTACAGGAAGTGTTACTGTTGGTAACATTATTACAAAAACAGCTGGAATTAAAAAAGTAGCACTAGAACTTGGTGGAAATGCAGCAACTTATATAGACAGTAGTGCAGATATTCAAAAAGCTGCTGCTCGTTGTACCTTTGGTGCTTTTATTAATAGTGGTCAAGTATGTATAAGTTTACAAAGAATATATGTAAATGAGTCTGTCTATGAAGAATTTGCAAAAGCTATGAAAACCCAAACAGAAAAACTAAAAGTGGGAAGCCCCTATGATGATACAACATTTGTTGGACCACTTATTAATGAGGAATCATTAAATCGTGCTATTAGTTGGTGTCAAAGTGCTATTGATGAAGGTGCTATTTGTATAACAGGAAATAAAAATGAAAATCTTAATTTTTATCCAACAGTGATGACTGAAGTTACAGATAATATGAAAATAGTCTGTGAAGAGGTTTTTGCCCCTATTGTTAGTCTTGTAAAAGTTAAAAACTATGATGAAGCAATTACTAAAATGAACAATTCTCCATATGGATTACAGTTTAGTATTTTTACAAATAATTTACAACAAACACAAAAATTTATTGAAGAAGCAGATTGTGGTGGTGTAATTATAAATGATATTCCAACACTTCGATTTGATATACAACCTTATGGAGGGACTAAACTAAGTGGAATAGGAAAAGAGGGACCGAGTTTTGCAATTGAAGAGTTTACAGAGATTAAATCAGTTGTAATTTGCAACTAATTTACTATTGATTAAGAATCATTATCTTTATTTAAGAATTTATTGCTAATATTCAATTCAAATATAACTATTTCTTATAATAATAAGGTATCTTTAGTATAAGAAAAAATTATATAAATTAAATTTAGGAGAATATATTATGAAACTAACTAATATATTATTAGCAACAACATTATTGGCTGGTGTGGCAACTGCATCTGATTTTATTGGTTATAAAGATTTAACAAAACAATTGAAATCTGAAGCTAAAAAAAATGGAACAATGGCAACAACAGCTGATGTAAAAAAAGCAATAGCAGCAAATGATTGGGCTGTAGTTGATGTAAGAACAATGGAAGAGTGGAGCGCAGCTCATATCAAAGGTACATCAAGAGTTGGTAGACAAGCACCTGAAAAAGCTTTTGAAAATATTGTACTAGATGACAATAATAAATTTGTAAAAAATAAACTTATTGTAGTATGTAATACAGCTTCAAGAGCATCAATCGAAGCAGAAACATTTAAAAAGATGGGATTCAAAGAGGTAAAAATCTATAGTATCAATAGCTGGATTGATCAATGTAATCCTGTAGTAAACAAATATAGTAAAGCAAAAGACAAACAAGGAACTAAAATAAAATTTGGTCACTTTTATGCAGAACATTGTAAAAAATAAACTAATTTAATCCCATCATTTTTGATGGGATGACTCTCTATTTAAAACAAATTACAAAAACTACTTTCTTTATTTTAATTTAATTTTAAGAAATTATGATATAATCGTTTAACAAATTAATAAAGGAGTTGGTTTATGGATATAATTACAGATAGCTTTGAAAACTTATCAGTCAATCAATTGTACTCAAAATTATCATCTAAGTATGCCCAACTCCAAAAGCTTGAACAAAAAGACTCTATCGAATCTGTTTCAAAAAAAGACTATATAGAACAGTCAACACAGGCAACAAATTATGATGAAAAAGACTTCGCAAGAGTTCTAGAAAAATTCAAACAATCAGATTCAAAAGTAAGATCACATGAGCAAATTCATGCAAGTATTGGTCATACAACAACACCTATATCCTATAACTATCAACAAGGTCCTGATGGAAAAATGTATGCTGTTGGAGGAAGTGTAAGATTTGATACATCTATCCCATCTGATCCTAAAGCAGCTGCTTTTAAGCTTGATCAAATTCAAAAAGCAGCTTCTGGAGTTGCAGATGCTAGCGGTGCAGACAACACAATAGCTTCACAAACAAATTTGAATAAGATACTACTTCAACTTAAAGGTGAAGAAAATGCAAATTAATAATAATGTAAACTCAATGATTCAACTTGAAAAAAGATTGGAACAGAGTGCTAGTGAGCTTTCTAAACTAAACCTTGATAGTGAACAAACAAATCAAAAAAATCAAAAAAACTTACAAGAAAATGGAGTACAAAAAGAAGATTCATCTAACGATGTTGATATGGTTAAAGAGATGGTAAAACAAATAGAGATACCAATAGCATATACAGCAAATGCTCAAATAATATCAACAGCAGACTCCATTCATAGAACAATTATAGATATAAAAGCTTAATATACCCTCCAAAAAATGATAATACTAAATCGAATTGATACTTTAAAGAACGAACTAAGGCAGATAACAAAAGATAAAAAAATTGCTTTCGTACCAACAATGGGTGCTTTACATGAGGGACATTTAAGTTTAATCTCAAAAGCAAAAAAAGAAAATGATATTGTTGTTGTCTCCATATTTATAAATCCTACTCAATTTTTACAAGGGGAAGATTTAGATACATACCCAAAAAAAGAACAAGCTGATGCAAAGCTATGTGAGCTATGTGGTGTTGATTATCTTTTTTTACCAAATAAAGAGATGATGTATGAAAAAGATGAGATACTTATTAAAGCACCTAAAACAAAAGGTTTTATTTTAGAAGGTGAAAAAAGACCTGGACACTTTGATGGAATGTTACAAATAGTTTTAAAACTTTTTAATATCGTAAACCCCACAAATGCTTATTTTGGGAAAAAAGATGCACAACAACTCTCATTAATTAATCAAATGGTTAAAAATTTTTATTTAGATATTAATATTGTAGCTTGCGAAATAGTCAGAGAAAATGATGGTTTAGCCATGAGTAGTAGAAATGTTTATCTAGATAAACATCAAAGAGAATTAGCATTAAATATTTCAAGATCTTTAAACTTTGCGGCTAAAGCAGTGGGTGCAAATAAAACTAACTCTACACTAATTATAAAGGAGATGGAAGATTTTTTATCCCAGTATACAGAGATAAAGATTGAGTATATCACTATAGTAAATAGAGAGTTTGAACAGATTAATACAATAGAAATAAAAAATAGTATAATACTAATAGCTGTAAAAATAGGAAATATTAGGTTAATTGATAATATTTGGGTTTAATATAACTATTATATCTATCTAGCTAAAATAAGAATTATTAATAAAGGGACTACTATGAAAACTAAATATTTTTTCTTATCTATTTTAAGTTTTTGTTTTTTTCAATTTGCCTATGCAGAGGAAAACAATGTTGATTGCTTAATACTTGAAGATGAAAATTCAATAATATGTAAATACAGTTTTACTAGAATTGATGTTGAAAAAAATGTACTTGTTCAATGGATAGAACCTGATAATAGAGTAACAAGAGAAAGAGAGATTTTGATTCCTGCAAATCATGGTTCAGTTTATGACTACAGATATATTGAAGGTAGAACAAAAGGTGTATGGACTTTTAAAGTTATAGATAATCAAAAAGAACACACTACAAACTTCACAATTGAATAATCTCAAAAATACAAAAAAATATAATATTGCTATCATAGGTGCAGGAGCTTCTGGGCTTCTTGCATCTATTTTTTTAACCAAAAAGAATCACACTGTAACTATCTTTGAAAAAAACAATAAAGTTGGTAAAAAACTTTTAGCAACTGGGAATGGTAGATGTAATGTAACAAATGAAAATATCTCATTAAACAACTTCTATTCCCATTCAGATATTCAACAAATCAATCCTATTTTAGAAAACTTCAACTATAAAAAATGTAAAAACTTTTTTAATAATATTGGAGTAGAATTTGTCAATAACGAAATAGGAAGAGTATATCCTATGTCACAAAACTCTTCTAGTATTGTGGATAGTCTTGAGTATGAAGCTCTTAATAATGGTGTAAAAATTGAACTTAATAGTAAAATTGAAGATATTAGCTATGATGAGCAATATTATATTATTAATGGTAAAAAATATGACAAACTTATAATTGCCACAGGCAGTACCGCTATGCCAAAACTTGGTGGTGACAAAAGTGGTTATAATTTTGCGAAACAATTTCATCATTCTACTATTGACCCTTTTGCATCTTTAGTACAGCTTGTAAGTGACAATAAAAATCTAGAGATGATTAGTGGAGTTAAAGTAGATGGAGTTGTAGAAAATAAACAAGGGGATATATTATTTACTAAATATGGTCTTTCTGGTTCTGCTATTTTAGATATAAGCAGAGATATATCCTATAAACTACAACATCAAAAAAGTGTAAAAGTTACCGTAGATATTCTCCCAACATTTTCTAAAAATAAACTAGTTGATATGCTACTTCAAAGAGCTAAAACATTAGCCTCTAGAGATATTTATGTTTGGCTTGATGGTATTGTCAACAAGAAGCTCAGCCGCTATATCATCATAGAATCAAAGATTCCAGAGAATATAAAGTTTGCAAAATTTTTAAATAGAAAAGATATCCTAAAAATAGTGCATACTATAAAAAATCTAGAATTTAACATCACAGATACAAAAGGCTTTGAAACTTGTGAAGTGTGTGCGGGTGGAGTTATTCTTGATGATATTAACCTGCACACTATGGAATCAAAACTACAAAAAAATCTCTATTTTATTGGGGAAGTTTTAGATGTAGATGGGGACTGTGGAGGATATAATTTACATTTTGCTTGGGCTAGTGGGTATACTTTAGCACAGAATTTACGATAAAAAAGAACTCATGTTCCAAATAGGTGTCATGATAGCTAACATGAGCCACAATACAACCAAGGCAATAACAAATACAATAATTGGTTCTATATAAGATGAAAATAATTTTAAACTGTTTTGAAACTTTTGTTTATAATAAAGAGTTATATCATCTAAAATTGTTTCATAAGAAGCAGTGTGTTCAGCTGTAAAGAGTAACTGAATTGTTAAAGAGTCAAAAAGTTTTGTTTTTTCAAAAGCTTTAGAGATTGAAGTACCATTTTTAATATCACTAATAATTGTTTGAATCATTTTTTTGACATAAAGATTTGGTATAAGATTTTGGCTATTTTCTATTGCAACTTGAAACTGATATTTAGAATTTACAATTATTGATATTAATAAAAAAAGTCTATAAAAATAATAGTCCTTTAAAACCTCACTTATAATAGGAACTTTCAAAATAAGTAGCTTATGAAAAAAGAAAAGAGATTTTTTATAAACACTATACAATAAAAAAACTAAACCTATAACCCCTATAGCAATCAAATAAAAATGATTCTTAAAAAGATTATTTACCCCTATTAAAATTTCTGTTGAGAGTGGAATTTGATTTTGATTCATAGTAAAAATATACTCAAAGTTTGGTACAACATATATAAAAATCATACATAGTGAAACTATAAGGGATCCTATTAATAACTTAGGGTATCGTAAAGTATCATTAAATTTTGTTTTTATTTTCATATCTTCTTGAAGTAGTTGTGTCAATGAGTTTAAAGATTGCTTTACATTTCCATTTTCAATTCCAAGTTTTAAAAACAGTATAGTTACCTCACCCAAAATATCTTTATATTCTTGAAGTGCTTTATCTATTGGTTGACCACTTGTTATTGCACTTTTCATTTTCAGAAGTATCTCTTTTGTTATTTTCTCTTGCTCATTGTTTAAAGACAAATCTATTGCTTCATTTAAAGTTATATTTGCATTTAACATAATATTTAACTGTTCAAACATACTGAGTATATTCTTTTTATTGTTTTGTATTAATTGAAATGTTGGCAATACTCTACTTTTTTGTATTTTTATAATATTGTTTGGTAGGTTTTCTAAATTGTCACTTTTAAGTATCTCAATCTTACCATCTTTTTGATAGGTTATTTTATATTTCATTTACAATTTACTATAAAATTCACTATAAGATGTTTTCCCTGCATCTACTAGTTTTTTCCCATTTGTAGATAACGAATAGAAATTTTTTGTATCTAAATAATCCTCAATCCTAGAGACATCTTTATATTCACTAATTAACCTTGCAATTTCATTATTAATTTTTAAAACTTCAGAGACCACTTGCCTATTTTTATATCCTGTAAAATTGCACTCTTTACAACCAACACTTTTATAGGTAAAATCAACATCTTCCTCTTTGCAATTTTCACATAGTAACCTTAGTAATCTTTGAGAAATTACCATTTTTAAAGTAGCAGCTATTAAATATGATGGGGCATTAAGATCAAGTAGTCTTGTGATAGTTTCTATAGCATTATTCGTATGAAGTGTAGCAATAACCAAATGTCCTGTAAGTGAAGCTTGTATAGCTATGCGAAGTGATTCTACATCTCTTATTTCACCTATTAGCAAAATATCTGGATCTTGTCGCAACACATTTTTTAGTACCGTTGGATAATCTAAGTCCATATCTGGATTTAAATTCACTTGGACAACTCCATCTAATTTATATTCAACTGGGTCTTCTATAGTTATGATTTTTTTCTCTTTTGTATTTACTTTATTTAACATTGAATAGAGTGTTGTTGTTTTGCCACTTCCAGTAGGACCTGTTACTAATACTAGCCCTTGTGTTAAAGTTAAGATACTCTCAATAGCTTTTAATGTCTCTTGTTCAAAACCTATATCTTGTAAATTTTTATCTATATTGCCATTATCTAGTATTCTTAACACTATTGATTCCCCGTGAATTGTAGGCATTGTAGATATTCTTATATCATAGTTTATACCTTCTACTACTCTTGTAACTCTTGAATTTAATGGTATCCTTTTTTGAGCTAAGTCTAGATTTCCTAAATATTTTATAGTGGAACTTATCACTTGATACAAAACAATATTAAATCTAAAAAACTGATTTAAAACACCATCAATTCTACATCGTAATACTACACTGTTTTCAAAACACTCAAAATGTATATCACTTACATTGTTTTTAATACTAAAGAATAAAACCTCATCGATGAATTCTAAAATATATGAGTTATTACTTTGCATATTATAGTTGATAGCTTTTTTGGCAAAGGTGTACAATTTTTTCTTTAATTCAAGATTCTTCCATTCAAACTGCAACTCCTGATGTTCTACATAGATTAGCTTTATAGGTTGGTTAAAAATATCTACCAGTTTATCAATATCATTTTCCTCTTTGGATGTTGCAACAATAACAAATAGCTGTTCCTTATACAAAGGGATAATATCATGCTGATACAACATATCATTATCAAACCCCTCTAAAATCTCATAATCTATATCATAATCAAATAAACTATTTTTCATCAATATCTAACCTTATGATTTCTATCGTATTTGTCTCTTGATGTAAAACTTTTACAACCGTTGGCTCAATTTGAACAATCTTTATTTTCTGAAAAATATCCCCTTTTTTATACCAGTCTCCTTGAATTAAAACTTCATTTGTAACTATAGCATCAACTTGTAGCATAGTTGATTGCGACTTATTTATTATTGTATTTTCCTCTTTTAATACAATAGTTTTAGTTTCTTGAAAAAAAGGATTTTTTATATTTTTTACTATTTTTTCTTTTTGAGTTGGATTTACAAAATATTCACTTAAAAATACAACTCTACTTTTTATCATTTTACTATTAGGCTCTACCCTATCTAAAGAGAACTCTTCTATAATTAAGTGTTGTTCTAAAATATATAAAAATTCTATAAGTGGATCAAATGAACTATTTATATTTAAAGAGATAGTATGATTCGAAGTTGTCATAGCTTGTACGAAAATATCGTGTTTAGCTATTTGCGTTTCAATATAATCCATAATCTCTTTATTGTTTTTTACTACAATTTTATCTGATAAACTTTTTACACTTAATTGTTGTTGTACTATATTAGGTTCTTTAATAATCAATAGTTTCTGTAAAAATATAAAAATTATTGTAAAGAAAATTGGTATAATAAAATATAATTCTACTTTTTGTCTAAAAGGGAGTTGTTCAAAATTACTTTTTAACATCAATTGCAATATCCATTTTATATCTGTTGGTACTCTTATCAAATTGTATAGAGCGTACCTTGATAGTTTTTGTATAATTTGAAATTGTTTGGAGAAGCTTTTTCCTATTAGTATCTTCTAATATAATATTCAATATACCATTTTTATAATTTAGCTTCTCTATAAAAATATTATAGCTAGCTATGTAATCAAAAAACTCTATAGAACTATTAATAGATTTTTCCTCACTCTTCTTATAAATTGAGTAAAGTTTTTTATACCCTTTTTCATATAGAGGTATATCTTCACTTTTTGTTATTGTATGTTGTTCTGTATTTGTTGTAACATACAGTAAAACTAGAAAAGCTATACTTATGAGGAAAAAATAAAGGAAAAATATTTTAAAAGAGTTATCTTTTTTTAAAGGATGAAAGTTAAATGAGTATTTTTGAGTTTGTAACAAAAATTTATTTTTAGCTTGTACATATTTTTCATTATCTACAAGTGTGACATTATCTATTTTTATTTTGTATAGTTGTTCAATATAGGTTTGAACATCTTCTTGAAGAATATTTTGTATATCTTTATATAAAATAAGTACTTTAGAATCAAAAAGGCAAAAATAATTTTGAGTAATAAAAAGCTCTTTTGTATCTACCCCACACTCTTCTATAAATATAAATGGTTCTGGAATAGATTGTTTTACACTCTCATTAAAATATATAATCTCATAAGAGAGGGAAGAGAAGATGTAGTGGTAATAAAATTTACTATTCTTACCTACATCTATTTGATTTTCTAAAGAGGTTCGTAAAAAATCTAAAAGATATTTTTCACCTATCTCTTCAGTAACTTTTACACTAAAACTTTGAATTTTTGAAAAATCAATTATCTCAAAAGTTTTAGTAGCCATAACTTAGTCGAAGTTATAGCCCAACTCTTTTAAAGAGTCTTTGTTTTTAGTCCAACCTTTTTTAATAGAAACAAAAAGTTCAAGATAAACTTTTTTTCCAGTAAGTTTTTCTATCTTTTTTCTAGCATTGAGCCCTATTCTTTTTATAGCAGCTCCATCTTTTCCTATTATCATCCCTTTTTGAGTTGATTTTTCCACTACGATAGTTGCTTTTATCACATCTACTTTTGGTTTCTCTTCTACTTTTTCAATGATAACATCTGTCTCATAAGGTATCTCATCACTAATATTTTCAAATACTGATTCTCTTATAAACTCTTTATATATTTCTCGTAAATGTGATGTTGTCATAATCTCTGTATCAAAAAGTGGTGGTGAAACAGGAAGATGTTTTACTATCTCATCTAGTATATCTCTTTGTTTTCTCCCTTTCTTAATTGATACTGTCATCAAAGATTCATACTTATCTTCAAACTGTTTATACTCTTCCATCTTTTCAAACACTTCACTTTGTGATACAAAGTCAGTTTTTGTAAGAAGTAATATATGTTTTGTATTTTTTTTGTTTTTTTCTAAAAAGTTTTCATAATGGATAACTTTATCTGTAACTGGTGCTAGATACAATATCAAGTCACAATCCCCAATAGCTTTTAAAGCTTCCTCTAACATAAACTGATTGATAAGTTTTTCTGTTTCGTGGATACCTGGAGTATCTATAAATACAATCTGGTCATCATCATTCATTACAATCACATTTGATCTTTTCCGTGTTGCATTTGCTTTATGTGATACCATTGTGATTTTTTCACCAACTAGCCAGTTTAAAAGTGAGCTTTTACCTGCATTTGGTCTTCCTACAGTGGCTACAAATCCACATTTTGTTTCTATCAAATTATTTCCCTTTATCTTTTATAAATTACAATTAGTTTCATTATACAATAGTTTCAATGAAACTTAAAGTATTTAACCTCTTAACATAATAATGCCAGCAAATCTTCCACAACTATTATCTTTTCTATAAGAGAAATATGGTTTGTTTGAACATTGTGTACAAATAGAAGATATTGTTATATTAGTTTCACTAATTCCCATTTTTTCTAACTGTTTTTTATTGATTCCTTGTAAATCAATATTACGATTTTTTACAAACTCTTTTCCAAAAGTATTTTCTGTATACTTAGCCATCTTTTGTGATACTTCATAACAACATTTTTGTATGCTAGGTCCAAGTGTTACTGCTATGTCTTTTACCTCACAATCAAAAGTTTTACACATACACTCTATTGTATTTTTTGAAATATTTTCAAAAGTTCCAACTCTACCTGCATGAGCTACGGCTATAACATCTTTGATTTTATCATAAAATAGTATAGGAATACAATCAGCAACCATAACCATCAAAGGTCTATTTTTTTGATTGGTTACTAATCCATCACATTTATAAAGAGTTTTATTTTCTTGAACTACTTGTACTATATTAGAGTGTATCTGTTCCATATAACATAAATTTGTATTATTATAGTTATATTTTTTAGCTAGATTTTCTCTGGCAGTATTCACATTTTCTTTTATATCGCCAACATGATAAGCGATATTTTCATCTTCTATTGTAGTAAAAAATGAAACTAAAATACTCTATCCTTTAACTCAGTAAATCTTGAAGTTGTACATAACTATTTAAAATAGGATCATTAATATAGTAAATATCCTCTGCTATTTCTGATACAAATACTTTCTCTTTCCATTCAACAAGGTCTTGAATAGTTGTCAATAATAGTTTTGATACCATTGTTTGGCTTGGGATATTATTATAGTCAATCTCTCGTAAAAGCATAACAATAGAGTAAACAACCTTACTTAACTCATCAAACTCTAAAAATAGATATAAAAATTTATTATAAGTTTCCAGTATATTGATAATATCTGGCATAGTTGTTTCTAAATCATTTTCCATAAGAAGATTCATCATCAATTTATCTAAAGCCAACTCTAAATCATCTAAATCATCTAAACTGTAGGCCCAATCTTCATAGCTTTTTAAAAAACTTTTCGCATTTGTTTTTTGGTGTACAGCTATATAACTCTCTACAAGTTCTTGCTCATACTCCATCTGGTCAACTTCACCATTTGCAATGTTTTCTTGTTGCTCAATGTCCCCAACATTAATAAATTTTTCTGTTCTATTGATCTCTTTATTATAATAATTCTTTTTAAAGAACTTCGATAATACTGCATGGATCTCTTTATTATCATAAGGTTTATAGATGTATCTGTACACTTTTTGTTTTAAAGCTTGAAATCTATAGGTATGATCATAAAGATCCATCACACCTACTATTTTGGATTGTCTTACTGGTTGCTCTTTAATATATTTAAGGAGTTTTATCCCATCAAAATTTTTTGAAGAGATATCTAAAAAAATAATATCAATCTCATGAGTATTAATAATATCAAGTGTTTGTTGAGAAGTTTGGCTTGTATGAAACTCTATTGTTTCACCTTGTGCGGTAAAATACTCCTCTATATCTTGTTTTAAAATTCTACTATATAATAAGTTAGCATCTACACTTAATATTTTTTTCATATTATCTCTTTTATTGACTTTGGGCGATTAGAACATCTTCTATCATTTTATCTAAATCACCATCAAGTATAGCATCCACATTACTATAACCTATATTACTTCTTGTATCCTTTATTTGTTGGTATGGTTGCATCACATAACTTCTAATTTGATGTCCCCACCCTATTTCACTTTTTGAAATACCTTTTTTTTCAGCTGCTTGCTTCTCTAATTCTAGTTCATAAAGACGAGATTTTAACATCTTCATAGCACTTGCTTTATTTTTATGTTGGCTTCTATCATTTTGACACTGTACAACAATATTTGTTTCTATATGTGTAATTCTTATAGCACTTTCAGTTTTATTAACATGCTGACCCCCAGCTCCACTAGCTCTATAAGTATCTACTCTAATATCTTTATCTTCTATCTCAATATCGATATTATCATCAATCTCTGGACTTACCATCACTGAAGCAAATGAAGTGTGTCTTTTTGCATTACTATCAAAAGGACTTATCCTCACAAGTCTATGGATACCATTTTCAGTTTTTAAATACCCGTAAGCATTAATTCCAGAGATAATAAAACTCACATCTTTTATACCAGCTTCATCTCCAGCTTGATGATCTAAAACCTCTACTTTAAATCCCTTTCTCTCTGCCCATCGTAAATACATACGATATAACATACTAGCCCAATCACAAGACTCAGTACCTCCAGCACCAGGGTGGATAGATACAATTGCATTATTTCCATCTTCTGGATTACTAAGCATAACCTCTATCTCTGTTTTTTGTACAATATCTTCCAAAACATTTGATTCTTCAAAAAGTGTATTTATAGTATCTTCATCTTTCTCTTCAACTGCCATCTCATAAAGTTCATTGGCATCTGTTATTGCACTATTTGCTTTTTCAAATTTTGATAATTTACTTAAAAGTCTGTTCTTCTCTTGCGCTATTTTTGTAGCATTCTCTTGATTGGTCCAAAATTCTGGCTCTTGCTCTAAAGTTGTAATCTCTTCAAGTCTTTTTTCTATCTCATTTGGTTTTAATATTGATTCAATATTTTGTATTTTTTGATTTAATATTTTTAAAAGTTGTGTATATTCATAATTATCCATAAGATATTATACCTTAAAAAATTTAAACTCGTCACCAACATATTGTATATATTGTTTATCACAAGCAAATGATGGCAGGTTTATATATTGTTCAGTTAAAAAATTTTGATGATAATGTCCCTCAATAACTAGATCAACTGTATAATTTTCTACCCTTTTTTTTGCAAACTGTTCAAAGTTTTTTTGTTTTTTACAAAGATATTTTTTTTGTAATTTATACTCTACTTTTTTCGAAAGCCAATTATTGATATCTATAAGATTTAAAAAATTTAAAAAGTATGGATTGCGGATAATCGCACAGTAGATGTTATATCCAGTTGGTGTATAAATATCCCCATGAGCCAGTGCAATTTTTTTATTATTCAAAAAAGTATATATTGGCTGCTCTTTTCTAGGGATTACTCTCGCTTTTGGGAATGTATCTTCCAAACTATAATCATGATTACCTTCAAAATATATAGTTTCAATATGATGTGAAATCTCATCAATAAGATTTATAAGTTTATAATTAATCTCTTGAAAATAATCAACTTCATCACACAAAAAATCAAAAATATCACCCATTAAAAAAAGTTGTGTACAAACAACTTTTTTATCTTTGATTTGTTGTAAAAAATCTATAAGTTCCTCTTGTATTTTATTATAATGTGCATCAGCTATGAAGATTGCACCACTTTTTATAATCATTCTTTATCCATAATTTATTTTTCTTAAATTATAACATACTAATCATAATTTATAAAATAATAACAATAGATTTTAAAATTGATAAGGTAGTTTTATAAAATATTTATAAAGTTTTAAATATAATTCACCAATAAATTATCACAACAACAGATAAAGACAAAGGAATATACAGATGGAAGGTAGATTATTTACATTCTTAGGTGAACTTGTAGGTCATGCTCAAGTACCTCATATAGGGGCTCATTTAATACTTACAGCAATTATTGTTATGCTAATTGCAAGAGCAGCAGTTAGTAAACTTCAAATAGTACCAACTGGTACACAAAATGTTATAGAGGCATATTTACAAGGTGTTGTAGCTATGGGTAAAGACTCTATGGGTGAGAAAAATGCCAAAAAGTTTATGCCACTTATAGCAACTCTTGGTTTAATTATTTTTGTAGCAAATATGATGGGTATTATTCCTGGTTTTGAATCAGTAACAGGTAATATTAACTTTACATTATCTTTAGCAATTATGGTATTTTTTTACTACAACTATTTAGGATTTAAAGAAAATGGTGCTGGGAAATATCTTGGACATATGATGGGACCTGTTCCTGCACTTGCTCCTTTGATGTTCCCAATTGAAGTTATCTCTCATGTATCACGAATAATTTCATTATCATTCAGACTTTTTGGTTCAATCAAAGGAGATGATATGTTTTTAATGGTACTTCTAATGTTAGTACCTTGGATTGCACCGCTTCCAGGATTTTTCTTCCTATTTGCATTTGGTATATTACAAGCTTTCATTTTTATGATGCTTACATATGTTTATATCTCTGGTTCAGTTATGATGGCTGAGGAAGAGCACTAGTAGAGATACAAGTGTTCTCAGAACGAAAATCAGAAAAGGAGGCTTTTAAAAAGCCTCCTTTTTTTATCTCTTATCTTATTACAGACCCAAAAGAGTATGGCAATACAGTAGAGGTTTTTGAAAAAAAATTTATTCAAGCCCTTACTTCTCACAAAGTTGATATGGTATGCTTTAGAGACAAAACAACACCAAACACACAAGAACTAATAAAATCTTTTAAAACCATTGCCAAAGAGTTTAAAATAGATAAAATAATCATCAATAATGATATTGAACAGGCTCTCAATATACAACTTGATGGTATACATTTAACTTCACAACAATTTAATACAATCCCCTATGCTAAACAAAAAAATCTTTATACAATAATTAGTTGCCATAATGAGAAAGAGGTTCAATATGCAAAACAAAAAGGAGCCGATGCTATCACCTACTCACCAATATTCTATAAAAAGGATAAAGAGACTCCAAAAGGATGTGAAAATCTACAAAAGATAGTAAAGAAATATCAAAATAGAGACTTTCAAATAATAGCCTTAGGTGGTATCATCTCACAAAAACAAGTTACTCAAATTCAAAATACAAATTGTGCTGGATTTGCCTCAATCAGATATTTTACAAACTAATTTTAAAACAAATTATAGAATTTACTTATATTATGACTTTACAAATTACTTAAATATTTTAATTATAAGTTTTATTAAACTCTTATATTATCTCTGATAAGATTGTTTATCTTATTAAAAGGAGAGAAAATGAAGAAAATTATTTTATTACTTTTTGTAATATTTGTTGGAGTGGCTTTTGCTGCTAAACCTACTACACCTGAACCAGCTGAGGCAGCTACAATGGGTGCTAAATACATCTCTGTTGCAGATGCAAAAAAACTATTTGATAGTGGTGCAACTTTTCTTGACACAAGAAAACCAATGGAAGTTTCACAAAATAGAATTAAAGGTGCTATTAGAGCATATTATGATGAAAAAGGTGGAAATAAAAACAAATTAGCTGCTTGGGATCAAAGTGCAGATAAATTTCAAACTGAAAATCTTCCTACTGATAAAGGAGCTGCATTAATCACTTATTGTAATGGTGAAAAATGTTGGAAATCATACAAAGCTGCTGTTGTACTTACAAAAAAATTAGGTTATACAAATGTACATTGGATGAGAGATGGAATTCCTGCTTGGAAAAAAGCTGGCAATCCAGTAGAATAACTCAAAAAATTTAAAGATAAAGACTTTATACTCTTTATCTTTATATATGATTTAGGAATATTATGAAAAACATGTCAATCAAATTAAAAATGCTATTATTAGTTATTATAGGACTAATCGGGATTTTATTTTCAGCTAGTATGACCATAGTCAGTTCAAACCAAGGTAAAGTATCATTAGATAACTTTATTACAAAAGCTGTACTACCTGCAAATAAAATAAAACAATTAGAAGAAAATATCAAATGGACTTTTTCTAATATGATAGAAGTTCGAAGTGATTTTGCGGCCCCTGTTGGCTCTTATGACACTATGAAAAAGAAATTTATTGTAATTGAAAAGCAATTCAAAAACTTAAATGATGATATTTTTTTAGAAAATAAAAAACTAGTAGAAGAGATTAAGCAAGATTGGTTATTGATGAAAAAAATCATTATCGAAAAAATACTTCCTGCTTATGAAGATGAAGACTTAGATTTAGTCGGTACTGTAGCACAAATAGATATTTCACCTTATTTTTTCAAAATTAAAAAAAGTTTAACAAAACTGGATGCAAATGTTAAAAAATACTACGATGAAATTCAGACAGATAGTGAAACAAAATTAAATAATCAGATGAAACTTTCACTTATAATATCAATACTGTGTTTAATACTTTTTATACTAATAAGTTACTACATCTCAGTATATCAACTAATAAAACCAATTGTTACATTTCAAAAGGGATTATTAGAATTTTTTGATTACTTAAATAAAAAAACGGATAAAACTGTTTTACTAGATGAGAGAAGTACAGATGAAATTGGAACTATGGCACATTTAGTAAATGAAAATATCACTAATATCCAGAAAAATCAACAAATTGATCATGAACTTATTGAGAATACTACACAAATTGCCAACAGTGTAACCAATGGAAAACTCACTGAAAGAATAACAAAAAAATCAAATAACCATGAGTTAAATGAACTAAAAGATGTTATGAATCATATGATTGACGCTATGGATACAAATATTTCAAAAGTGCTTAGTGTTTTAGATAGTTATGCACATCAAGACTATACTAAAAAAGTTGATAAAGGAGATATTAGTGCTGAACTAGCTCAACTTAGTAATGGGGTAAATAATTTAGGAGATGTTATTTCTAAAATGTTATCAGATAGTTTAGGAAATGGTCTTAAACTAGAAAAAAACTCTACTATTTTACTTAAAAATGTAAGTGAACTTGATTCTAGTTCAAATGAATCTGCTGCATCACTAGAAGAAACAGCTGCTGCATTAGAAGAGATTACAAGTACAATGAAAAGTAATTCTTCAAATATTCAAAAAATGCTAAACTATGCTGCTGAATTAACAAATGCAGTTAAAGATGGTGAAGATTTAGCACATAAAACAACAACTGCTATGGATGATATAAATGTACAAGTAACATCAATAAATGATGCTATTTCTGTAATAGATCAAATAGCATTTCAAACAAATATTCTCTCTTTAAATGCAGCAGTAGAAGCAGCAACAGCTGGAGAAGCTGGAAAAGGGTTTGCTGTAGTTGCCCAAGAGGTAAGAAACTTGGCTTCAAGAAGTGCAGATGCTGCTCATGAGATTAAAAATTTAGTTGAAACTGCTATGCAAAAAGCAACTGAAGGGAAATCTATCTCTGATGGTATGATTCATGGCTATGATTTTTTAAATGAAAATATTCAAAATACTATTAGTGTAATTGAAGATGTTTCTGCCTCAGCAGGAGAACAGAGAACTGGGATAGAACAAATAAATGATGCGATAGGTGGATTAGATAGACAAACTCAAAAAAATGCCTCTACAGCTACCCATACAAAAGATATAGCAGTACAAACAAATACTATGGCTGAAGAGATAGTTTCTGATGTAAATTCAAAAGAATTTATTGGGAAAAACTCTTTTACAGAATAGTACTGTAAAAAATAATTAAAAAGGGTGGACTAGTTTCTTTCTAGCCACCCTTTTTTTATACTATCAATTATTACAGTTAACTTCTTTTACAGTATTTTAAGCATAAAAAAAGCTCCAATTTCTTGGAGCTTTTTTCTATTGCTATCACTTAACTACACGATGGTGCGGATGAAAGGACTTGAACCTTCACACCGTTAGGCACCAGATCCTAAGTCTGGCGTGTATACCAATTTCACCACATCCGCATAAATGTAGTTAATTGATAGCAATTAATGGTACTCCCAGCACGATTCGAACGTGCGACCTACGCCTTAGAAGGGCGTTGCTCTATCCAGCTGAGCTATGGAAGCATTTGCTTAATAAATTTATAAGATGGGGTAAGTAACCGGAATCGAACCGGCGACCTTCTGAACCACAACCAGACGCTCTAACCGACTGAGCTATACCTACCATAAGTAAATATAAATTTATCAAAAAGTTTTAAAATAACATGGTCGGAGTGAGAGGATTCGAACCTCCGGCCCCCTGGTCCCAAACCAGGTGCGCTAACCAGGCTGCGCTACACTCCGAATAATTTCAAGAATATCTTCTTAAAATGGAGTGGAATTATATAAAAAATTTCTTTGAATGTCAAGAGTATTTTGAAGAAATTTCAAAATTCTCTTAAAAAGCCTTTAAAACTGGATCAAACCATCTATTGGAGAGGAAGCTGTTGCATATGGTTTTTTAGGGATTCTTCCTGCTTTGTAACCCATACGACCTGCTATGACTGCATGTTTAAAAGCTTCTGCCATAAGCATTGGGTTTTGTGCTTGAGCAATAGCTGTATTAGCTAAAATCCCCTCAGCGCCAAGTTCCATAGCAACGGCTGCATCACTTGCACACCCAAGCCCTGCGTCAACTATCACAGGAACTTTTACTGCATCTTTTATAAATGCAATATTGTAAGGATTTTGGATACCTAAACCACTTCCAATAGGAGCTGCTAATGGCATAATAGCATCTGCCCCTGCATCTTCAAGTTTTTTTGCTATTATTGGATCATCACTTGTATAAGCCATAATTGTAAAACCATCTTTTTTTAATACTTCACACGCTTTTATAGTTTCTATAACATCTGGATATAATGTTTTTGTAGCATCACCTATAACTTCAAGTTTAATGATATCAATCCCAGTAGCTTCTCTCATAAGTCTAAATGTTGTAATAGCTTCATCAGCTGTAAAACACCCTGCACTATTTGGTAAAAGCTTGATATTTGTATCTTTAAAATAATCTAGTAAATTTTCCTCATTTGGGTTTGTGATATTAACTCTTCGTATTGCAACAGTTATAAGCTCACTTCCACTTGCTATTGTTGCTTCACGAGTTGTTTGAAAATCTTTATATTTTCCACTACCAACAATTAATCTACTATTAAATTCGTATTTACCTACTTTTAGGATTTGATCATTCATATTGTATTTTCCTTTATAAATTTTTTATATTCACGACTATTTTTTGTGATTTTTATAGCTATAATTTCTGGCAAATCATAGCTATGATTCTCTTTAATTTTCCTTTGAATCTTTTTATAATTTTCTTTTTTAGTTTTTATTGAGAGCAAATATTCCTTATCTTCACAAATTTGATTATTCCAATGATAAAATGACTTAATTGTACTTATTTGTATACAACCTGCTAGTTTCTCTTTTAATAAGAATTTTGCAAATATTTTAGCCTCTTTTTTACTATCAAAAGATGTTTGGATAATAATAAGCTTCATAATATTTTAATACCACTTATTAAATCATCAGGTGTCATGGAATAATCATTACCCGTATACTGCAATGCAGATATAGTATGTGCTAAACTTCCATTTATAGCAGCATCAATACAACTATACCCTTGTGCAAGTAGCGACCCTACCAATCCACTTAAAATATCACCACTTCCACCAAAACTAAGTTTACTGCTTCCATGTGGATTTATATACACTTTTTTATTTTGAGCTATTATTGTGTTTGCACCTTTTAAAACTAATACTACTTTTGGATACTTATTGCAAAACTTTTCCACATATTTAAATCTATTTTTTTGTAAAGTTTCAACAGAAATATCATCAATAGCAGTAATTTTTAAAAGAGAACAAAACTCTTTTGGATGTGGAGTTAGTACAATATTCTCTTTATTTAACACTATTTTTATATCTTTTTCATAAAACATATCTGCATCAATTACTTTAGGAATATCTTTGTTTAATATCTCTAAAATCTCATTTTGTTCATAATTACCAAGCCCCATGCCAATTGCAATAGCTGTTGTATTTTTTGGTAATTTGTGACTTTGCATAATATGGTATGGAAGCTGATATTCTTTATGATTTATCACGCTTACTAATCCAACACCAAAATTAAAAGCAGCATCAGCACACAATATTCCAGCACCTTGCATCTGACCAACAATAACACTAAGATGACCAAAGTTCCCTTTATGAGTATTGGAATTATCTCTTAATGGTAAGTGTAAATCATCAATATCTAATATACATATATCTGAACTATTCTCATATAATTCTTTATAGACTCCTAAATCAGATACAGTAATTCTTCCAATATACTCTTTTGCTTCATCTAAAAAAAGTGATTTTTTTAAAGCTCCCATTGTGATTGTTCTATCGGCTTTAAAGGCTATCTGATTTATCTGCCCTTTTTTATTAATACCACTTGGAATATCACATGCAATTTTGTAACCACTAATACTATTGAGATGTTCTATTAACTCACGATACTCTTTTGTCATCTCTTTGTCAAAGCCACTTCCGAACAATGCATCTACAACTACATCGTACTCTTTAGTTAGAAGATCTTTTGTTTCTAAATATTGAACACCAACTTTTACAGCCCGTTTGAGTTGTAGTTTTCCAATTTGAGTTTTTGGCTTTTTAACTAAATATAATGATACATCATATAATCCATACAAAAGGCGAGCTAGAGTAATGCCATCTGCACCATTATTACCACTTCCACATACTATTAAAATTTTACTATTTTTTACAAACTTTTTCTCTATATAGCTCATCATAGATATGGCCGCATGCTCCATTAATATATCTTCACTTAAAAGATATTTTTCGTAACATTTTCTATCTAAAGAGTTTACTTCATCAAAAACTTTTTGCAAAATTTATCCTTATTTTTTTCTAAATTTCCAACCATCAGCTTCAAGTACTTCTATGATTTTCTCTTTTTTATCACCTTGTATCTCTATCCATTCCTCTTTGATAGTTCCACCACATCCAAGCTTTTTTTTCAGTAATTTTAAAACTTCTTTTTTTTCATTTACACTCAAAAAGAATCTCCCCACTAATGTTACAGGTTTCCCCTTTCTTTTTTCAAAGGTAAAGACTAGTTGATGTTGATTTTTTTCTATTTTTTCACCCATTTTTTTTGGGTCTTTCATTCTACTAGTTTCCCAACTTTCTCCCTCTAATTTAGCACCCATTGTAAACATTTTTATCCTTTATATTAATAAATATAGTTATAAAAAAAGGGACTTTAGAGTTAAGACTCTAAAATCCCTTTAATTTGTGAAAAATTATATTATTATAATAAGCTATTTAATTTATCAGTGAATGCTTGTTTTGAAGCTGCACCAACCATAGTATCAACAATTTCTCCATCTTTCATAAAAACGATTGTAGGGATTGATCTAACACCAAATTTTGTGCTTAATTCTTGTTGCTCATCTGTATTTACTTTACATATAGCAGCTTTGCCTTCAAACTCTTCAGCTAGTTCTTCAATAACTGGAGAGATCATTCTACAAGGTCCACACCATGGTGCCCAGAAATCCACTAATGCAACACCTGTTGATGTTGACGCTTCAAAGTTGTCGTTTGTTAATTCAATGTATTTACCCATCTATTATCCTTTTGTATTGTTTTATTGGAAAATTGTACAATCTTTTTCTTTAAATAAACTTTTTATAACAAACTATAAATGATATTTTTGGTAAAATAATTGTTCAAATAAAAAAACGGATAAAATAGAATGAATATAAGAAAAGAGTTTTTAGATTTTTTTGCTTCAAAAGGGCATGAAATTATACCAAGTGCACCACTAGTACCTGATGATGCAACATTATTGTTTACAAATGCAGGGATGGTTCAGTTTAAAGATATATTTACAGGTGCCATACCAACTCCTAAAATACCAAGAGCAACTAGTTGCCAATTGTGTGTCAGAGCTGGTGGAAAACACAATGACTTAGAAAATGTGGGATATACTGCACGGCACCATACTCTTTTTGAGATGTTAGGTAATTTTAGTTTTGGCGATTATTTTAAAGAAGATGCTATAGCATACGCTTGGGAATTTATAACAAAAAATCTTGAACTACCAGTTGAAAAGCTTTGGGTTACTATTCATGATGATGATGATGAAGCATATGAACTATGGAAAAAACATATCTCAGAAGATAGAATCATGAGATTTGGAGATAAAGATAATTTCTGGTCTATGGGTGACACTGGTGCATGTGGTCCTTGTAGTGAAATTTTTTATGACCAAGGTGTAGAGAACTTCAATGGACCTGAAGATAAAATGGGTGGAGAGGGTGATAGATTTTTAGAAATTTGGAATCTTGTATTTATGCAATATGACAGAGCAGCAGATGGAACATTAAATCCTCTTCCAAAACCATCTATCGATACAGGTATGGGTTTAGAGAGAGTTATTGCTATTAAAGAGGGTGTATTTAATAACTTTGATAGTAGTGCTTTTGCTCCATTAATTGATAAATTAAAATCTATGAGTACAACAAAATGTGACGAAAAAAACATTGGAAGTTTTAGAGTTATTGCAGACCATGTAAGAACTGTAGTATTTATGCTTTCACAAGGGATACTTTTTGACAAAGTTGGAAGAGGATATGTTCTACGAAGAATTTTAAGACGAGCTGTAAGACATGGATATCTTCTTGGATTTAGAGTAGCTTTTATGGGAGAACTTGTAGATACTCTTTGTAATATGATGGGTAATGCATACCCTGACTTAAATGAGAAAAAAGATTATATAAAAGAGCAAATAGAACTTGAAGAGGAAAGATTTTTCAAAACTATTACTAGCGGAATGGAACTTTTTAATGCAGAGTTAGAAAATACAAAAGAGGTATTTAGTGGTGAAATTGCATTTACATTATATGATACTCATGGTTTCCCATTAGACTTAACAGAAGATATGCTCAAAGACAAAGGTTTAAAAGTAGATATTGATACTTTTGAAGCTTGTATGGATGAACAAAAAACAAAAGCGAAAGCAGCATGGAAAGGGAGTGGTGATGAACTTAACGAGGGTGAATTCAAAGAACTTCTAGATAAAATTGGTATTAATAAATTTATAGGATACGATCATATTCGATCAACTAGTACTATTGTTGCTCTTTTAGATGA
The DNA here is from genome assembly GCA_021107755.1 of Arcobacteraceae bacterium. GTDB lineage: Bacteria > Campylobacterota > Campylobacteria > Campylobacterales > Arcobacteraceae > JAIOSF01. Next base: position 151,960 of record JAIOSF010000021.1, on the reverse strand, counting down.
AAACTTCAAACAAATAGATACATTAGAAGAGAAGCAAACGGGATGGGTAATTTTAGATAAAACACCATTCTATGCTACAAGTGGTGGGCAAGAGGGTGATGTAGGTGCATTGGAAAATGATCAACATATTGCCATCATAGAGGAAACAAAAAAACTCCATGGTCTTAATATCTCTAAAGTAAAAGTTGAAAATTTAACTTTAAAAGTTGGAGAAATTGTATCAGCTGTTGTTGTAAATAGAGGAGAAGTTGCAAAACATCACAGTGCAACACACCTACTTCAAAGTGCTTTAAAAATGGTTCTTGGAGACACAGTATCTCAAGCAGGAAGTTTAAATGATGATAAACGACTCCGATTTGACTTTACTTATCCTAAAGCTATGACAAATGAACAACTTGAAGAAGTGGAAGATTTAGTAAACTCTATGATTGCTAGAGGCTTAAAAGGCAGTGTTGAAGAATTAGCTATTGAAGAAGCTAAAAACAAAGGTGCTATAGCTATGTTTGGTGAAAAATATGGTGATATGGTAAGAGTTGTTGAATTTGGTGATGTAAGTGTTGAGTTTTGTGGTGGTACACATGTACAAAACACAGCAGAGATAGGAAGCTTTTATATAGTAAAAGAGAGTGGTGTAAGTGCAGGTGTGAGAAGAATTGAAGCTGTTGTTGGACTATCAGCAATTAGTTATACAAAAGATGCATTGAAAAAAATAGCTCAAGTTGAAAATGAAGTTAAAAATAAAGATATAATTCAAGGTATCACAAAACTCAAAGAGCAAATAAAACAACTAAAGAATGAGATTAAAGAGGTACATGAAAATGTAGCAACACCTTTAAATGAATTAGATATTAATGGTGTGAAAGTTGTTGTTGATATTGTGCCACAAGGTGATATTAAAAAACTTGTTGATGATATGAAAAATGGTAATGATAAAGTTGCAACATTACTGCTTCAAGAAAAAGATGGAAAAGTGCTACTTGTTGCAGGGGTGAAAGATACCACAATAAAAGCTGGTGATTGGATAAAAGCTATTGCTCCAATTGTTGGTGGTGGAGGTGGTGGAAGACCAGACTTCGCACAAGCAGGTGGGAAAGACCCATCAAAGATAGAAGAAGCGAAAACTGCTGCTTTAAAGTATCTTAAAAACAACATTTAGATACTAACCTCCTAAAATGAAAATCTTATATATTTTTATATTTGTATTTTCATTTTTTTTAGAAGCAAAAGATTTTAAAGTTGCGTCGTATAATGTTGAAAATCTTTTTGATTTAAAATATGATGGAACAGAATATAAAGAGTACAAACCTAATACAAAGACTTGGAATAAAAACTCTTTTTCTAAAAAAATAGAAAATATTGCACAAGTTATCAATGATTTGAATGCAGATATTATAGCTTTACAAGAGATAGAATCTAAAGAGGCACTTAACACTCTAGTAAAAAAAGCTCCCCAATATAAATATCACACTTTTCTTAAAAAAGAAACCTCTTCTGTAGGTGTTGCACTTTTAAGCATCTATCCCATAAAAAACTCAACAAAAATTGATGTAGATTCCAATGACAAATATTCTCGATATATTTTAAAAGCTACAGTTTTAATTGAAGACAAAAAGTTAATAATATTTGTCAATCATTGGCGTTCAAAAAGAGCAGCAGAAAGCAAAAGAATTATCTACGCAATGGGATTAAAAAAAGAGATTGATAGTTTAGATAAAAATGAAGATTATATTATTTTAGGTGACCTAAATTCTAATTATAATGAATTTCAAACTTTCAAATATGATAAAAATTTAAATGATAGCTTTGGAATAACAGGTATAAATCAAATTTTAAACACTACAGATAGAGAAAACTTTATCCACATAGACCATATGCTTAACTTCAATAAAAAGGTACATTATAACCTATGGTTAGATTTAAATGATAAAAAATTTAGTACAATATTCAAAGGGGAATACAATACCCCTGACAATATCATCTTATCTCAAGGATTATTTGACCAAAAGGGTATCTCTTATGTTCAAAATAGTTTTAATGTATTTAAAACTCACTATCTAATAGAAAAGAATAAAATTAGAAGATGGAATAACTTTAAAAATAATGGATATTCTGATCACCTACCAATTTATGCAATTTTTTCTACAAATAAACAAAATTATATTTTACAAAATCAACCTTCAAAAATAAATACAATAGAACACCTCTATAATGTACAAACAGTAACTAGCTATCCACTTGATAATATTATTGTAATTTATAAATCAAAAAAAATGGCTGTCATTAAAAGAAAAAATGATAGAGCTATTATGATTTTTAATCCTCCATCAAACTTACAATTGGGTTTTGGTTACAATATAGTTGTAAATAGTATTGATTTATATAATGGATTAAAAGAGATTAAAAAAATATCAGATATTCAAAAGTTAAACTCTATAGAGAATTATTCTAACTATTATATAGATGCTAATACTATTAATCTTTTTGATATAAAAAATCAAAATAATATTATAAAAAATCTAACTGGGGTATATCAAAAAGGTTATTTGTATTTTAAAAAAGGAACTAAAGAGGAAAAAATAAAACTCTACTTTTACAAAGAGTTACAAAGACCAAAGGACGGTGAAAAAATCACCATAACCTCCGGTCACTTAAGTATATATAAATCAAAAATTCAAATTGTTTTATATAGTAAAAAAGACTTTATTAAGCATGTCCAAGAAATTTAACTACAACATCATATAATGCAGGGATATCAGTCTTTCCAACAAAACCATCTATACCAATTCTTTCCATTTTCCCTTTTACAGCTTCTGTTGTCATACTAGAGTTCACAACTACTGGTACATGATTTAATGTTGAATTGTCTTTTATAGCTTGTGCAACTTGATATCCATCAGTTCCTGGCATTTCAATATCTGTAATAACAAGACCTATATCCTTAGGATCCATATTCTTGATTGCATCAAGAAGGTCTCCTCCGTTATGAAAAATATCATATTTTGCTCTTGCTTTTCTTAGAAATTGATTTAGTACTTCTCGTGCAACTGCACTATCTTCTGCAACAAGAATCTTCTTTTGCGCACTTACAGGTTTTGTAATATATCTATCTAAATCACTTGCATTGATATCTGTCCATCCAATATCGCTTAATAGTTGCTCTGCATTAAATACAGTACAAAGTCTATCTTTTCCTTCAACTTCTACATATGTTGTATATGTTACCTTTGAGTTTTGATCTTCTGAGTTTTTTAATTCAGCTGTTGTTTTTTCAACAATGTTCACCATATCTTTAACTAAAAAGCCTACTTGCTTATGATTAAACTCACAAAAAATAATTAGTTTATATTCACTGAGCGCTAACTTTGAATAACCAAGCCATCTATCAAGATTTACTAGTGTAACAGGTTCCCCTCTAATTGTAGCAATACCCTCTATTACATCTGTCTCTTTTGGAGTATCTGTTACATCTACCTCATCTGTAATTATAAAAGCTTTAATTTTTGCTATATTGATAGCATATATATCATTATTTCCAGTTCGAAATACAGCTAACTGTTGAACATTTCGAAGATGAGCTTGTGTTAATTGCTCTACACTATTACTAATTGCGCTCATATAAATTCCTTTTTAATTTAATATTATAAATTTCTTAAATTCTATCTACATTTCACTTAATAGTTTTTTAATTGTAATACTACACATCGTAAGTCCAAAAGAACCAGTAACCCCTACAAAGCTACCTAAATCTTTACAATTTGGATTTTCACTACTAAATACTACTTTAAAATTTTTATTAAAATTCGCTTTTTTTAGTTCATCTCTTATTTTTCTAGCAAAAGGATCATTATAAGTTTTAAAAATATTTACATATTCTATTTTCGTTGGGTCTATTCTTTTTGCACTTCCTGTTGTAGAGATAAGTTTTTTATGATATCTTTTTATCAACTCAACTTTTGCTTTGATATCATCGATTGCATCAAGGATTAAATCATATTTATCAAAATCAAAATTTTCTATCCACTCTAAATCTATTTTTTCATTTATCGATTCTACTGTTGGATATAAAGTTTTTAGATGATCAACTTTTACACTACCAACAGCATCACTTCCTATTTGTCTATTTTGATTGGTTTCATCAAAAATGTCGTAATCAACTATTGTAATATTTGTAATACCAGTTCTATATAAACAATCAAGTGCAAAACTACCAACTCCACCAACACCTAATATAAGTATTTTTGCACTTTGTAGTTTAGAAAAATCATCTCCAAAAAGTTTTTCACATCGTGCATATCTTAAAGAATTTTCCATTAGTATATCAACCCCTCTTTTAATAAAGCTTGTTTTATTTTATAAATTTGTTTATGCTTATTATTACACCAAGAGGGATCAAGTAAACTACTATCACTTATCCCCGCTGTTACCCTTGATATTGATACATTATCAGGTAACATTTTTATAGACTTCACAAGGGTATTTACATAAAGTTCTTCACTTATTGGGGTAAACTCTCCCTGCTTATACTCATTTGCCAAGAGTGTATTTTTCGTTACATACAAAGGATGAAATTTAATAGAATCTATACCTAGCTTTAGTGATTCTTTAACACCTTTAAGCATCATCTCTTGTGTTTCGTTAGGAAGTCCAAATATCATATGACCACAAACTAACAAATTTCTATCTTTTGTTTTAAGTATCCACTCTTGAATATTTGAAAAAGTGTGTCCACGATTTATTTTTTCTAGAGTTTCATCATAAATTGATTGTATTCCGTACTCAACCCAGATCTCTTTATCTTTTGATAAACTTTGTAGATAATCTAAAGTTTCTTCTGTGATACTATCTGTTCGTGTACCTATACTTAAACCTACCACATTATCAAAGCTCAAAGCTTTTTCATAAAGTGACTTTAAAGTATCTAGGGGAGCATAGGTATTTGTAAATGATTGAAAATAAACAATAAATTTTTTTGCACCATATTTATTTTCTAGTCTCTCTTTTGTAGCATCAAATTGCATTTGAAGTTGTAAAAGTTGTTTCTCTAAATAGGGATTCTCTTTTGAATGAAGATTAAGTTTAAATCTTGATTTATCTACTAAATTTGGAGAAAAAGATTCATTTTCACAAAAGGTACAACCCCCTTTTGCTACTGTTCCATCTATATTTGGACAAGTAAATCCAGATATACTAATAGGTATTTTATAAACTTTTTGTCCATACTTTTTTCGCCAATATCGACCAATTGTATTTAAATGCTTCAAAACTTTTCTTATATTTCCTAGTTTTAAACTACGAAATAATCGCCATCAAAACTTACTAATGAATAGTTTCTATCACGACCAAGTGAATCTTTTAAATTATCAATTGTAAGATATTCTAAAGAATCAGCACCAATATGTTCACATACCTCTTCTTTTGTCATCACGGCATTAATAAGTTCCTCTTTTGTAGGTGTATCTATACCATAAAAACATGGATGTTGAATCATTGGACTTGCAACTCTAAAATGCACTTCAGCGGCCCCAGCTTCTTTCAACATCTGTACAATTCTTTTACTTGTAGTACCTCTTACAATAGAATCATCAATTACTATTAAAGATTTTCCTTCAATTAAAGCTTTCATAGGATTAAGTTTCATTTTTACTTTTAAGTTTCTCATCTCTTGAGTAGGTTCAATAAATGTTCTTCCAACATAGTGATTTCTTATAATTCCAAGTTCAAAAGGTATCCCACTTTGTTGAGCATATCCCAGTGCTGCTGGTACTCCACTATCTGGTACTGGGATTACCATATCTGCTTTAGTTTTACTATTTGAATCATTTTTTGCTAACTCTTTCCCCATATTTTCTCTTGTTCTATAAACACTTTTTCCATCTATTACAGAATCTGGCCGTGCAAAATAAATATACTCAAAAGCACAAGGTCTAAACTCAGCACCTGTAAAAAGTTGTATAGATTCAGGAGCTTTGTATCCCTCACTAAAAATCAGCATCTCACCTGGTTTTACATCTCTTACAAACTCTGCATCAACTAAATCAAAAGCACAAGTTTCACTCGCAACTATCCAACCACCACTTTTAAGTCTTCCCAAACTTAACGGTCGAATCCCATGCTTATCTCTAATTACAAAAAGTTTACTTCTACTTTGTATAATAAAATTATATGCACCTTTTACATGCTCTAAACCATCTGTGATTCTATCTCTTAATCTATCTCTTGTGGATTTTGCTATAAGATGGATAAGGTTTTCAGTATCCATATCTGTTTGAAATATAGCACCTTCATCAATAAGATTTTGTCTTACTTCATTTTTATTTACAAGGTTACCATTGTGTACTATAGATATTTCACCTAACTTATATTTTGCATGAATTGGTTGTGCATCTGATACGCTATCACTCCCTGCAGTTGAATATCTATTGTGACCTATTGCGATACTTCCAGGAAGCTTTCCAAGCGTCCCCTCATGAAATACATCTCTTACATATCCCATTTTCTTTACAGTGTAGATTTTCTTATCTTCATATCCACCACTACTAATCCCTGATGCTTCATGCCCTCTATGTTGCATCGCAAATAATGCAGCTGAAGCTAATCTCGCTGCATTGTCATTTCCATATATTCCAACTATAGCACACATATTATTTTCCTATAATCCTAAACAGTCATTGATACTGTATAGCCCTTTTTCTTGATTTACTAACCATTTGGCTGCTTTTATAGCCCCTTTGCTAAAAGTATTTCTAGCAGTTGCTGTATGATTCAGTTCTATAAACTCACCATCGTTATAAAACCCAGCTGTATGTCGACCAACTATATCTCCACCTCTTAAACTCATAACACCTATCTCATCTTTTGTTCTTGCACCAATAACACCATCTCTTCCAGAAACTCTAACATTGTCAAGGTCTAATCCTCTAGCTTCTGCTGCATGTTCTGCCAAAGTCAATGCTGTACCACTTGGAGAATCCACTTTATATCTATGGTGTTGTTCAACGATTTCACAATCAAAATCTTCTAAAGTTTTAGAAGCTAATGATACAAGCTTGTTTAAAACAGCAACCCCTAAACTCATATTTGTTGCATATAAAATTGGTGTAATTTTACTTGCTTCTATTAAAAGATTTTTTTGGTGTTCATTAAAACCTGTTGTTGCTATAACTAAAGGTTTATTTCCTCCTGTTTGAATAACAGTATTTAAAAGTTCCTCCGTAGCATTTGGAGCTGAAAAATCTATTGCAACATCACAAGCTTCTAACATAGCCTTCATATCATTTGTTACAACTGCATCTTTTGGTAAAGTTTTTTTCAACTCATCAAATACATGGACACTTCCTACACAAGCATTTGCATCATTTTCTAAATCATCTATCAATAAAGAACCAACTCTACCTGTACTTCCTAAAATTCCAACTTTTAACATCACTTTTCCTCTTTATTTATTGTAAATATCCAATTGCACCAATACCTGCAACTGCTCCATCTCCAGCTGCACATACAACTTGTTTTGGAGCATCAATTCTTATGTCACCAGCTGCAAAAAGACCTGGAACTGAAGTTTCCATTTTTAAATTAACTATCACCTCTCCAGCTTCATTTGTATCACATAAAAAACTTCCATCTTCTTGGATTAATGTTTGATTTAATACATCTCTTCCTACAAATACAAACACACCATGAACATCAAGTGTTTTTGTTTCAGAACTATCTTTATCTTTTACAATAACACCTGTTACACCCATATTATCACCAATAATTTCTTCAGTTGTATGATTTAATACTTGTACAATATTATCAAATTTTTTCATTTTTTCAACTTCATGAGGACTTGCTCTAAACTCATCTCTTCTATGAATAATATAAACTGTTTTACAAATATTTGCTAAAAATATAGCCTCTTCAACAGCAGTATCTCCACCACCTAAAACAGCTACATCTTTATTTTTATAAAAAAACCCATCACAAGTTGCACAAGTACTTACACCTTTTCCAAAGAACTCTGCTTCACCTTTAATACCTGCTGATTTTGGGACACTTCCTGTTGCTATTAAAACAGTTTTTGCCTCTTGCGTTTCACCATTACCTAAAGTTAATGTAAAAACCTCTCCATCTTTTGTAACTTTTTTTACTTCACTCATATCATGTTTCATACCAAATTTTTGACATTGACTTGGCCATTTATCCATAAGTTCCATACCAGTTACAACATCAACTTGTCCTGGATAATTTTCAATCTCACTACTTTGAGTTATTTGACCACCAGGTAGCCCTTTTTCAAACATAGTAACATTTTTTAAACCACCTCTTGTGGCATAAAGCCCAGCAGTAAGACCAGCTGGTCCACCACCAATAATAGCTAAATCTAACATATTAAATCCTCTGTTGTATTCTTCTTAATTATCGGGATTGTACTGTAATTTTCTTGTATAAAAGTTTAAGGTATTTTATTAGCTCTCTGTTAAAATTTTAAACTCACCATTTTCAATCTGGATATATAACTCTTTTTTCCCATCAAACTTATATGTTTTTGTTTTATAAAACTCTTTCATTGTTACTCTAAAAATTTTTTTTGATTGATCATTTGGAGAAGGTATGATATTTATATCTGAAAAAATAATTGTTTTTTCCTGTTTTTTACTAAAAATTCTTTTTTTGAAAATTGAAAATTTTTCTAAATCTTGTCCGTTAGTTCTTTTAAAATCTTTTGCATAAAATGATAGATATTTATCTACATCACTATATTTCCAAGCATCTCTCCATTGGAAAATACTCGCCAAGATAAGACTAATATCATCTTTTGATACCTCTTGTAGCTTGTTTTCACTAATTACTAAAACAGAATTTTCAATATTTATAGAGCTATCTAGTTTTTCTATTTTTGAATTATCTAAGGCTATACATCCTTGTGTAAAATCATCTCGTTCTTCATTGAGTGGTAGTCCATGTATCCAGATACCATGACCTGTTTTTCCATTTACTTTATCATAATTATTTGGATAGTTTGTTGTAAGTGCCAATGGTCCATAAAAAGGATCCACAGTAGTTAACCTTTGAGTAAGTTCATAAGCCCCGATAGGTGTTTTTAAATCTCCTTCAACTTTTTTATCACCATCCATTTTACCTACAAAGACACTTGAAGAGAAAAGTTTTTTCTTCAATTTTGTATCATAAAGAGTAATATCTTTATTCCCTTTTTCACAAATCATTACATACTGAATAGATTCATAGTATCCATTTTTTGTATCTTTATATTTAAGATTTTCATCCCAATACTCTTTATTTTGTAACTGCTCTTCAATAGCTTTTTCAACTGAATTAATTCCATGTATTCTATACAATTCCACTATATCTATAGATGTTGCAAATGCAAAACTAAAAGTTATAAGAAGTATTGTTATTATTTTTTTCATTATTGATTTTTCCGATTTTTAAGATATGAAATTGTATAATAAAACTCTTAAATTTTATATATTAAAAGAGTTTTTATTGAAGATTATACTATTATTTGTTTTATCAGCTATTATTAGCTTCGCTTCTTATGTGCAAGAAGATGTTTGGTGGAAAGGGGAAACCCTCCTTACTTTTTTTGACAAACATCAAATTTCAAAAAATGTTTATTTTGACCTTTCAAAAACAGATAAAGAACTTTGTAGTGAGATATACGCAGGTATACCATTTCAAATGATGTATAATGATAAAAATAAATTAGAACAAGCACTTATACCTATTAGTGAAGAGATGCAAATACATATTTTTAAAAATTTAGCTGGTCTATATGAGCTAGATATTATCCCTATACAATACAAAGAAATTAAACAAAATATCAATATAAATATAACCACTTCCCCGTATCAGGACATAGTAGAAACTACTGGGAATAAAGCCTTAGCAAATGAGTTTATACTAGCATTTAAAAAATCGGTGAACTTTAAAAGACTTCAAAAAAATGATATTGTTTCTATTGTCTTCAAACAAAAAATTAGAGAGGGGAGATATTTTGGTACTCCTGAAATACTTGGAGCTTCTGTTGTAATGAAAAGAAAAACTCATTATATTTTTCAAAACCCAGATGATAAAAGATATTATAATGAAGATGGGAAAAGTCTTACTAGCTTTTTATTAAAGATACCTCTTCGATATAAAAGAATATCAAGTAGATTTACCCAAAAAAGATGGCATCCTATCTTAAAAAGATATAGAGCTCACTTGGGAGTTGACTTCGCAGCCCCTACAGGAAGAAAAATATTTGCAACTGCTGATGGAAGAGTGATTCACAAAGGGAGAAAAGGTGGTTATGGAAAAACTGTTATGATACGACATAGTAATGGTTTAAAATCACTCTATGGACACCTCAATAGCTACAGCAATATAAAAGTTGGTTCTTGGATTAAACAAGGTACTTTTATTGGAAGAGTTGGGAGTACAGGACGAAGTACAGGACCTCACCTACACTTTGGCCTTTATAAAAATGGGAGAGCAATTAATCCATTAAAAATGATAAGTGTAACTAAAACAAAACTTACTGGTGAAAAAAGAAAAAATTTTATGAAAGTTGCTAATACACTAAAAAAAGAGCTTAATGGTGATATTTCAACAAAAAATATCCCTTTAAAACTTGAAAATTTTGAACTAGCATACAAATTATAGGTATTATATAATGTCAAATAATAATATTGAAATAGAGTTAGATGACATTTTAAAGCAAATTGACCATTTTCATCCAAGTGATATTGCTTATAGACTTAAAAAAATAAAAAAAAACAGCAATGAGCTTTTTTATGAATACTTACATAAAATTCCTAAACAATATCTAGGGGAAGTTCTACTAGAACTTCCAGAATCACTTAGGGAAAAAGCCTACAATTCACTCTCACACCAACAAATATCTCGTGCACTTGAAAATTTAGAAACAGATAATGCAACCGATATTATTCAAGGTATTGAAGAGATTGATCAAGAAAAAGCAAAAAATGTTTTAGATTCTTTAGACAAAAAAGATCAAGATGATATTAACTGGCTTAAAAAATATGATGAAACAAAAGCTGGTGCATACATGCAAACTGAACTTTTTAGTGCGCATATTAATGAAACGATACAAGATTCAATAGATAGATTAAAGTTTTTAAAAAAAAATCATCATATAGAAAATATTCATCAAGTTTTTGTAGTAGATGATGATACAACACTTTTAGCTTCAATCCCGTTAGAAGACTTAGTCACTTATGACTTTAAACTAAAATATAAAAAAATTTTAGAAAAAAATAAAGAGAAAAACTATAAACCAATTTCTGTAGTTGGTGATGATAACATTGGTGATGTGGTTAAACAATTTGAAAAATACAACCTTTCTGTAGTTTCAGTAATAGGTTATAAAAATAGGTTATTAGGGAGAATCACTAGCGATGATATCTTGGATGTTATAGAACAAAATGCAACCGAACAGATGTATCAACTAGCTGGGGTTGATGAAGATTATGAACAAGATGAGGAACTATTTCAAACAGGAAGAAAAAGAGCTTCATGGTTATTTATAAATCTTTTAACAGCAATTATGGCATCTTTAGTGATTGGTTTTTTTGATGAAACAATCAAAGAGTATATTGCACTAGCTATTTTAATGCCTATCGTAGCTTCAATGGGTGGAAATGCTGGAACTCAAACACTTGCCGTTATGGTGAGACAATTAGCACTTGGGGATATCGATGAATACAATAGTAATTATGCTGTAAAAAAAGAGATATTTTTATCACTACTTAATGGGATATTATTTGCTGTGATTTTAGGAGCTATTGCTTTTGTTTGGTTTGAAAGTGCTATGCTAGGATTTGTTATAGCATTATCTATGATTATTACACTTTTTTGTGCTGGTTTTTTTGGTGCTATTATACCATTGGTGTTAAAAAAAATAGAGATAGACCCAGCTATAGGAAGTACTGTTATACTTACTACAGTAACAGATATCATGGGATTTTTTAGTTTCTTAGCACTTGCTAAATATCTCTTATAAGGAAAATTATGCAAATTGAGCAATTACGAAATGAGATAAAAGAAAATGATGCTGTCATGGTATATTTTAGCGGTGAAAATTGTGGTGTTTGTAAAGTGATTCAACCAAAAATAAAAAAACTATTTAGTGAAGAGTTTCCTAAAATAAAACAGATTTTTATTGGGGCAGATAAGTTCCCACAAACTGCTGCACAATACAATGTGTTGACTATACCAACAGTGATAGTATTTTTTGATTCAAAAGAGTTTATAAGAGAAAGTCGCCATATCTCAATGGACCAAATTGAGCAACAACTTAATCGAACTTACCATTTATTTTTTAACTAAAAGGAAAAAACATGCTTAAAAGAATATTTTTCATCATATTTGCAGTATTTGTATTATTACAATTTATCCCTGCAAAAATTGAAAATCCACAAACTGACCCAACTTTAGAAATTCAAGCACCACAAGAGATTATGGCTATTTTTAAACGATCATGTTATGATTGCCATTCAAATAATGCAAACATACCTTGGTATGCTGCAATTGCACCCGCTTCTTTTATGATAAAAAATCATATTGATTTAGGAAGAGCATGGTTAAACTTTTCAACTTGGGAAAATTATACTCAAAAAGAGAAAGATAAAAAGCTTCAAGGGATATTTAGAACTGTATACGCAGCGATGCCACTTTCTAGCTATATCTCTTTTCATGAAGAGGCAAAATTAACTAAAGATGAGATAAAATTGATACGAAACTGGACAGGTAAAGCACCATTTTAAAAAGGAAAAATATGGAAAAAAAAGATTTTTTTGAAAACAAGTCAAAAACCTATAGTAAAGATAGTAAAAGAGTACGAAATGTACAAACTATAGCAAATGGTATTTTAGACAAAGTAAACTATACAAAAGATATGCATATTATGGATTTTGGTAGTGGTACAGGTCTTTTATCCATAGAAATTGCGCCTTATGTGGGGAAAATCACAGGTATAGATATGTCAAAATCTATGAATGAAGAGTTAGAAGCAAACAAAGACTTAGTTGATTGTGATTTGGAAATTTTAGAACTTGATCTATCAAAAAGTGATATTAATAAAAAATTTGATGGAATTATCTCATCCATGACTTTACACCATGTGGAAGATATCGTAGAGCTATTAAAAAAATTTCATAATATGCTAGATGAGGGAGGAACTATTGCTTTATCAGATTTATACACAGAAGATGGAACTTTTCACTCAGAAGATACGGGTGTGTTTCATTTTGGATTTGATGAAGAATTTATAGTTCAATGTGCTAAAAAAGCTGGATTTAGACAACTAGAGATTTCTCAAGTAAGTGTTGCTAAAAAGCCACATAAAGAGTTTCCTATATTTTTACTCACTGGGTTAAAGTAACTTTTCAAAAGCCTCCACAATAGCTTCTTGTTCTAAATTTTTAATTTTAGACTCTAAGCTATTAACACTCTCATCACTCTGAAGAGAAAGAGTTTTTTGTAAAATAATTTTTCCCTCATCATAATTTTCATTAACCTCATGAATTGTTACACCACTAATTTTCTCTTTGTTTTTTATTACAGCTTCATGGACAAATCTTCCATACATACCAGCTCCACCATATTTTGGAAGAAGTGCAGGATGGGAATTAATTATTTTAAAATTATTAGCCAAAGATGGTGATATCTTTTTCATATAGCCGCTTAAAAAAATATAATCACATTTATACTCTTGTAACAACTGTTCTATCTTACTATCTACATCATCATAAAGATTTTTATTTACTATAAAATTATCTATATTATATAAATTTGCTTTCTGTAAAATTTTAGCATCTGTATTATTTGAAATTATTACAACAATCTCTATATCTAATCTCTTAGATTTTGAGGCATCATATAATGCCTCAAATCCACTTCCATTATGTGAAGCTAATATGGCTATTTTCATTATCTTACTTTATTAAAATTTTTTGTATAGTATACTATTAAACTTAATCTATCAATAATTTTGACTACAATTGTCTTTTAAAACACAATTTAGCTTTTCAAATACCTCTAAAGTATTCTCCTCGATAGCTAAAGCTTTTTTCTCTAATAAATCTTGACTTACATTTGATGCATTATCATTAATATATTCTTGAACTGTTTTATGAAACTTTTCGTGTGTATTTTTCAATTGGTCCCAAGATGGTACTTTTGTAAATGGTTCTTGTTGTGATTCTTGTTGTGCTATCCATTTTGCCATATCACAATTATTATGATCTGTTACATGAAAACTAGAAAATTCGTTAAGTTTTTTGAAATTATCACTTTTGAAAGATATATGGTATCGTTTATAGGTTGAAATAGTATGAGCAAGAGTTGGATTACAAACAATTTTTTTATACTCTTTACTAAATTGTGCTTGAGAGATAGTTGCTTCAATCTCTTTTGATAACTTCTCCACTTCTGTTGATATTTGATTTAAATTACTTGCACTTGATGCATTTTCTTGTGTCATCTTATCAATTTGAGATACAGCAGCATTGATTTGTTCAATTTTATTTTGTTGATCTTTTGAAGCTACTGTCACATCATCAATAATTGTTTTAGTTTGTGTAATTTTTTCATTTAATTCAGTATATCCATCAATCATACTTGCTGATATCTGTTTCCCATTTGTTGCTTTTTGTGTAGCACTTTCAACAAGTTGTTTAATCTCATTGGCAGCATCTGCACTTCTTGAAGCTAAGTTTCTCACCTCTTGAGCAACTACTGCAAATCCTTTTCCAGCTTCCCCTGCTGTTGCTGCTTCTACCGCTGCATTTAAACTTAAAATATTTGTTTGAAATGATATTTGATCAATAATACTAATCGCTTCATTTATTTGATTAATTTTTTCATTTATCTCTTCCATAGCTTTTGATGTATCACTAGCAAGAACATTCCCTTTGCTTGCTTTACTTTGAAGTTCATCAGAGATACTTGACATTCTTGCTACATTTGAAGTATTTGATTTTATAGTTGTTGTAATATCATCTATTGATGCTGCTGTTTCTTCCAATGAAGCCGCTTGTTGATTTGATGAATTTGAAAGAATAGATGAAGTATCTAATAATATATTTGTATTACTATTTAAATTATCAACTACATTACTAAATGTAGCCATAAATATTGATATATCTTCCCCAAGTGCTAATAATGAAGTACTTAATGTACCAATATCCCCAGCCATCCCTTTTCGCTGACTCTCATTTAATTTAAAGTCATATTTATATTGACCATAAGAATCTAATATAAGATTGAGTGTATCTAACTTCTCTTTTGTAGTATTTATCATATTATTCACATTATTTTTTAAAAGTTTTACAGAATCACTTCCTGCCTCTGCTTTTATATTATATGTAAAAAATCCATTTTCAACTCTACTTATTGTTTCATCAATCTCTTTTAACACGATATTATCTTTACTTGCTAACTCTTTTGTCTTTAAAACCTCTTTATTGATTGTATTAATTAAAATAGCAAATTCATCACTTCCCTCTACATCTTTTATATCAATATCATCTTGTTTTTTTGAAATAAAATCAAAAAATCCTAACAGATTTGTTTTAAGCAGTTTCATATCTGAGTCAATTCTTTTGTATATTAGTAAACCTAAAACCAATGTAAGAAGTAAAATAATAATACCCAATATTACATTACTGATAAATACAGCTTGAGCCTCTTTTTTTAATATTTCAATATACTCTTTTATATTGCTAGATACATGTTTCTCAATTTTTTCAAACATAACGACCTTTTTTGTAGCTAGTTTGAAAAAGTTTTCACCCTCACCTTGGTACAACTCTAAGTCCCCATCATTTGCTAAAGAGCGTACAAATTCATTATAATCATCAAGTTTTACTGTTTTTATTAACTTGTTGTAAAAGTCAAGTGTATCTTTACTAGCAATTTTTAAAAATACTGTTAACTTTAACTCCTCTGATGCAAGTATAGATTTTAATTTTATTTGTCCATATAATATATTTTTACTATTATCGTTTTCATCTGTTATATTGTCAAGTTCATTTATAGTATTTAATCCATAAGATCTTATAAGTTCTGTATCATCTTTTGTTGCTAAGATGTTATAATATGCAATGATTTGTGCTGTTGTTTTTGCATTATCACTATAATGTGTTAAAAGTAATAGTATTTCAAGTAAACTATTATTCATAGAGGTATAAAAATTTAGGGCATTTGTAGCCTTAGTATTTTGAACATTATTTTTTCTAATCTCTGCTCTTACTCCACCCAATCTTTTATAAACGGCTGCTACTTGTTTTTCAAGTAGTTCTTTTATCTCATTTTTTACCTCCATTGCTATAATGAAGTTTTTTGTATCACTATAAAGTTTGTCTACTTTTTTTCTTTGATTCATCAACTCACTTTCAAAATTTTCCCCATGACTGCTTATAAATCCACCAGTATATCCCCTCTCTATTTGTTGTTCATTTAATATTAGTGCAATATTGTTTGTTACATGTACTAGAGGTGCTAATCGTTGCATATTTTGAGTTTGTGTGTAAGAGTGTACAACTGTTGTAACTATAAAATAGAGTAAACCTGCTAGGGGTATAAATGTCAAAATTTGTAATTTTGCTTTTAAAGATAAGTTTCCTAAAATTTTTTGCATATAATTTCCTTATTATACTAATAATTATCACTTATTTAGTATAAGTTTTGATAATAATTATAGTATAAAAAGCTTTAAACTCTAAAATTCTTCTTTAATTATTATATTGAATTGTTTTTTGGGAACATAATATTTTAAATTTTAATCATAAAAAAAGGGCTAAGCTTCCGCTTAACCCTCCTCTTTAAATCACTTCATCTATTAATATAAACCGAAGCTCTTTCCATCTTTCATTTTATATAATACTCTAAAGTTATCATCCATATCGTAGAACACTTTAAAGAGTGCATCACTACCTTTTAAATCTGTTAAAGCTTCCTCTATCTCTACAGGCTTATATGATGCTAGTTTCATTGGTACTATCTCAGTATCAAATTTTTCAAGCTCTTTTGCAATATTATCTTCTTGCTCTGCAATCTCTATATTTGTTAATTTTGTTGCATCATGTGCTTTTATTTTATCAGCGTGTCTTCTTAATATTTTACAAACTCTATCTGTAGCTATATCAATTGCACTATGTAAATCTTTATCTTTTTGTTTAACAACAACTGTATCAATATTTGCTATATTTAGTACATATTCAAATGTTATTACATTTTTACCATGTTTTTGTTCTTGAGAAACAATTGCATTTACAGAGATCATATCTAAATTGTATTTTTTAAATGTATCTATTGTACTTTCAATATGTAATTTTAATTCATCTGTTAAGGTAACATGTCTTCCTACTATACTTGTATTCATAGTATACTCCTTGTATTAAAGTGAATGGTTACTAACCACCATTCATCTTATACAAATTTTATCATAGAAACCATAAAGTAATATTAATTATTTTCTTTTTCTAATTATATTTATCATTACTCTTCTATACTACTATAGTGAAGTTCTAAACCTTTAGAAGTAGTTACAAACAAATTAAAAAATATTGCATTTTGACATACTTTTAAATCTAAATAAAAATTTATGTTATTGTTATCAAAACAATTTTTGAAAGGTTATACTATGGAAAATATATCAAATATTGTACTTTACAATGATGGAGAATTGGAATTAAAAGTTTCTCTAAATGAAGAAACAATCTGGCTTAGACAAAATGAAATTTCATTGCTTTTTAATGTAGATAGAACTACTATCACAAAGCATATCAATAAAATTTTACAAGATAATGAAGTAGAAGAAAATAGCAATGTGCAAAAAATGCACTTTGCAAATTCTGATAAACCAGTAAAAATTTATAGTTTAGATATAATACTTGCCGTTGGATATAGGACAAATTCATCAAAAGCGATAAAGTTTAGAAAAAGCTAAAAAATCAAATTATTTATTCCACACTAGAATAATGAAGCTCCAACCCTTTTGAAGTAGTTACAAAACCATTAATATTTATCTTCCCCTCATGCACTAACTTATGATGTTTTTTACAAAGCGGAATGAGGTTGAATTTATGATTTTGATTTATATGTCCGATAAACCCTTTTTCATCTGCTTTTTGTTGCTCTTGTATATGGTGCACATCATCAACTTTTGCTCCACATATAGCACAAGAAGTAACATATAAATCTTTATTGTAAGTGCTTGTTTTCTTTTGAGATAATCTCTCAAGAGTATCATAATCATCTGTGAGTCGTTTTCGAATACTATTTGCAACACTTAAAAACTCTCTATCCATGTGGAGTGATTTAGCAAACTCCAAACCATACATACTACTTCCACTTCCATACGATAACTTTCTATTAAAAACGAGCTTATCATCCTCTTCATTATATAATACACTTAAATGTAAACAGATGATATTTTTTAACTTCTCTATCTCTTCTATCTCTGGAAGTTGGTGTAAATGTGTAGCAAATACAAATTGTGATTTTAAAGAGGCAAGTTTTAGTATAGCAGATGCTACAATACTTACTCCACTCATAGTTTCTGTACTATGACTTATCTCATCTCCAAGAATAAGTGAATTTGGTGTTGCACGATTAAAAATATTTTTTAATTCTAACATCTCAACAGCAAATGAAGATAACCCTTTTGCGATATTATCACTTCCTGATATTCGTGTAAAAACCTCATCAAACAAACAAAATCTCATAGATTTACAAGGAACATAAAATCCAGCTTGAGCCATAATAACAGCTATTCCAATTGACTTCATCAAAGAACTTTTTCCACTACTATTTATCCCATAGAGTAAAATACCATGCATTTTGTTATCTAATAGATTATCATATTTTGAGTTTTTCACTATTAAGTTATCTTGATGCTCTTTTAATACTTTTGTTAAATCACCCAACACTATATCATTTGGTACATAGATCCCATTCTCTTCAGTTGATTCGATAATTGGATGTCGTAAATCTATAAGTTCTAAGAAGTTTGTTTTCACCTCATCTTGTTTGATGATTTTTGGTTGTACAAAGTTGTATTTTTTTGCTGTTTTTATATTTGATACTGTTAAATCAACTTCAGCTATAAATGAAACCAGCTCCAAAAGCATAGAAGCAAATTTTTTCTCATAATATTCGATTTTTTCTTTAAATATCACTTTGTTTAGGGCAATGATTTTTTGTAAGTTATGCACATATTGATCAGAGATTGTAGAGGTGAGTTTATTGGTTATTTTGACACTAGAAGTTTGCACTTTTATAGAAAAATCTTTAAAGAGATACAACTCATCATCAATTATTAAGTGTGATTCCAAAAGCTCTTTCTTGATTGAAGAGTAACGATTTTTCGTAAGCCCAATAAAAAATCCCTCTTTCCCTAAACGGGTTACAGAGATAAGATTTTTATCATCACTTTTTAAAAATTTTAAAATATGCTCCACAAAAATATCAAGCTTCTCTTCTAAAAGTTCATTTTGCTTAATTAACTCATCTATTTTACTATCAATTCCTCGGGCTATCATATTGGAATCAATATCTTTTAACATAAACTTACCACTACAAGACAAATCAAAAGTCTCATCAATAGTTTTGATAAAAATCTCAATATCTTCACTACTGCAAGGTGCTTTTACAAAGTTATAGTTTTCCATAAACTTTACTATCTCTTTGATACTTCCTAAAGAATCATACAAATAATTCAATTCAAAGGGATGCAGACGATTGAGCTTTATTCTTCTTGTTAATCTTTCTATATCATAAATATTACTCAAACTATTTTCAATAGGAGCGTGATAATCATACAAATCAGCACTTAACTTATAGCGTCTATTTAACTCTTTTTCATCTTTTATAGGATGAGTAAGTCTCTCTTTTAAAAGTCTTTTCCCCATAGCAGTTGCTGTATTGTTTATAAGTTTTAAGAGATTTGGTTGATGGGGCATCTCTAAGATATTTAACTGCTCTAAAGCATTGTTTCCAAGATAGATATAACGACTCACATCAAGTTTTACAGGATAAGAAAGCTTCTCTATAATCTTACTATCATGTCCTATAACAAAATCTATAAGTATCGCTAAACTTTCGCTTGCAAGAGCGTATCTTTCCATATTCAAGTGTTCTATTGGAGTTAGTAATGATTGGATATCAAATACATTTCTAAAAAGCTCATTTTGATACGCTATCTTTGGTCGCATAGCTGATATATGAAAAGTTTTTTGTGAGAGTTCAAGATATTCACACACCTCTTTTTGATTGATACTTTTATCCAAAAAGGTTATAACTACCTCACTAGTTTTGTGCATATTCATATAATTAAACACTTCATCAAGTGCAAAGCTTGGATCTTCACTAGTTCCAAACATCTCATTGAAAAAACATTTGCCTGTTGTTACATCTATGGCACTATATCCTATAAGATAATTTCCTCTGACCATATCAACTGTAATTGAAGTGATATTATTCTCATCACTACTTACTGCAAAATCAAAGTTTGTCCCAGGAGATATTATAGCATCCAATACTCTTCTAACATTTGGTGGTGTTCCAACTTGTTTGATAATAGCTATTGTGTATTTTTGCTCTTGAATTATACGATTGATGTGTTTTTCAAAAGAGACGGCAGGCACCCCTGCCATCAGTGGATTTGTTTGAGAGTTTTCAAGGATTGATTTGTTTTTTCGTGTAAGTTGAATATTAAGAAGCTCTGCTATCTCTTTAGCCTTCCCTATTTTTTCCTCATCATTATTCACTTCATAAGTTTCAAAAAAAGTTCCAACCTCCATCAATACAACAGTATCTTTTCCATACTTCGATTCAAATAGTTCTTGAAGTTTAAAATACTGCCGTGTTAAAAGAATCGATTTATCTTCTAGGATCCCTTGAATTTCTTCTTTCATTTAGTGCCAATTATAATAGTTAAAATATCTTTTTTCATAGTATTTATTATAGGTAATATTTAGTTAGGAAGTGATTAAATTTATTGGAAATACTTTTGGAATATAAGAGAAGATACAATATTTTGAAAAAAGTATTGATTTGTCTATTTTAAATTAAAAACTACACAGTTAATATAAAAATTTAATTTTTTTAGATACAATGACCATAAATTAGTATAAAGACAATTATGTGGAAAATGAATATTTATTTACTTTAATTGATAAAGAACAAGAGCACCTCAGGAAAGATGATTTATCTTCATCTGCAAAATCAAATCATATCAATAATATAATTAGAATTAAAAAAAGCATTTATACTGGTGAAAATTATGAAAAACAAATATATAATGATTTAAAAAACTGGATAAAATATTATATCATTAGTTGTGATGAAAATAATTTTGGCTATGATGTTTTTGATAAAGACATTATTGTTAAAATGTTGAATTTAGTTTCATATACTCAGCAAATTTTATTATATAATTTTATTATTAGACAATTAAAGATTAACTCTCATACAAATGATAAAATAATATGGTGTGAATCAAAAATAAAAAAAATTGAAATATTTCTTTTACTGACATCTTGTAATCCTATTGATATCATAAAGTCTATTTTTTTAATTTCATCATATAATGTAATAACTTTATTAATTAGCAGTTTTATTTTTTTAATTTTTGTTAATATTATTTTTTTACCAAAAGAATATTTAGGTATAAATATATTTCAGATAACTTATGAAATTTATTATAAAGATAACTTTTTATTAAATCATATATTAAATGTAACGAATTATTTTTTTAATTTTAGTAATGGTAATTTTAAAATTATTCTTGAAAATATATATGATCTTGTACTATTACTTAGCCTTAAAATAGTTTTTTATTTGATTATTATTAATTTTATTATAAAAGAAATATCAAGGAGTGTAAGAAAATATGACTGATAGTATCCATAAATTTGAATATTATACAAAGCAAATCATTTCAATGATTTATAGATTGTTTATTGTGACTATAGGTATTTCTATTCTGATACTTGAAAAAAATTATTTTGATTGGTACATTTATAGTATAGGAATTTCACTGTACTTACTAATGTATTATAAAATTTTAAACAATCAAAAAGCAATTAATAGATTAATTATTGATTATATATTTATTGTATTTATTCTATATGATAAAAACCTGTTTAGTTTATTACAGATTACACTTTTTTTATTACCTTTTATTAATTCTCCTAATCATACTTCAAAAAATAAAAAAACATCTCAACTTTTTTTTATTTCTTTAATTTCTTTTAGCTTTTTGTATTTTTCAAAAAATGATTTTACTACTTTAAAGCTTCTTGAAATTATTGGTAGTTTGGTTATCATCACTCTTATTATATCATTGGAATATATCAAAAGTTTACTAATTAAAAATATTTTAGATGGTTATCAAAAAATTGATGATATAGATTTTGAAAAAAGTCGTTCATCTAATATACCTGGTATTTACAATAAAGTTATAGATATCTTAAATGATATTTTATTTAATAATTTTTATATAAAATCTAAAATTCAATATATAACTTGTTTTATTATTTCAAATAATAATATTAGTATTAAAAATAGTTCAAATTTTTTTCAACAACTAAGTATTTCACAAAATGATATACAAAAGATATCGAAATTACGAAAAGATTCACATAGTATTTTTAATATCAATTTTACGATTAATAATGATATATCAAATAATAAAAATATTATTGTATATATTAATTATAAATCTACTATCTATTATTTTATTTTATTCTTTGATGATTCATTTGATAAACCCAACTTTCTAATGAAAATTTTAATTCATCATTACCTAATGCCTATTTTTAAAAAAGTTTTACAAACAATATCATTTGAAGAGCACATAAAAGATACTCAATTAAAAAATAAGAAAAAAATACTTAATGAAATGAAATATGTTGCAACAACCAACAAATCATTACATACATTAAACAATCAATTTACACCAATAAAAACTTATTTTAAAATGTTAGATGATTATAATTCTTTTGATGATAGTAAAAAAGAAAATTTGAATATAATGATAAAAAAAATGGAAAAGGATGCTAAAAAATCTTTTGAAAGAATTTTAAACTTATCTGAATATTTACTTGATAAAAATCAAAATCCATTTAGTATTAAAGAGTTAAGAGATTATAAAATAAAAGTTTTATATATGAAAATTAAACAAATTTGGACTGAAAAATTTAGTGAAGAAAGTATCATATTTAAATTTGAAGATAATTTTTTAAATAGAAAAATAACTTCTGATATGTATCTTTTAGAAATACTCTTTATAGATATACTTGAAAATATGTCAAAATATACTAGTGGTAACGAACACATACTATTTGATTATAAAGATAATAATATTATAATCATCTTATCAAATTTAGTTAAATTATCACCTAAAGATAAGAAAAAATTAGTTACTAATATACAATTGTTTAATAATGATGACCGAACACAATTATTACTGAAAAAAGGTCATGGTTTTGCTAATATAAAAGAAATTGTAACAAACCTTAATATAGTTTGTAATATTAGTTATGTAGACTCATTGTTTAAAATGAAAGTAGCTATTAATTTAAAGGAATAACATGCGAATATTAGTCGTTGAAGATGAATATAAAGAAATCGAAGGTTTATTAGATTATGTTAACTTTAAACACTTTAACAATACTTTAGAATTTGAAAATATCCGATATTCTCAGGATATAGATAAAATTGAAAGTTTAGATAATTATGATTTATTAATTGTCGATATACAACTAGATTTAAGAAGTGAAAAAGATGGTATTAGTTTTATTAAAGATATATTATCTACTGATAACTCAAAAAATGTATTCTTAATTACAGGATTAAGGGATGGTGTTACAGAAAAACTAAAAAGTAATAATTTAAGTCATATACAAGTTTTAAAAAAACCATTAGATGACGATGAACTAGCGGAAATGATAAAATCATTTCAAAATTAGTTTATTAAAGTTTACTTATTCAACAAGTAGTTTATGTGCTGAATAACGTATTTATATATACAATTTTATGCTATAATAAACAAAATTTATGAAAGGGTAAATATGAACAGAGATATTATATTGAAGCAATTAAGAGAATATAAAAATAATCATTTTGAAGAATATGGTATATTAGAACTTGGTTTATTTGGTTCTGTTGCAAGGGAAGAAGAAACTTCTTCTAGTGATGTAGATATTTGCCTTAAAACAAAAACACCTGATATGTTTGCCCTTGTTCATATAAAAGAGGACTTACAAGAACTACTATCAAATAAAATTGACCTAGTAAGAATAAGAGATAAGATGAACCCTTATCTAAAAAAAAGAATACAAAACGAAGCTATCTATGTATGATAAATCGTTAGTAAAAGAGATATTCGAACAAGTTTTAAATGCTATAGAGATAGTACAAAAAAGATTTGAAGTCGTTGATAATATTGATTATTTTACAGATACTCCACAAGGTATGGAAAAACTAGATAGTATCTGTATGCAACTTATTGCTATAGGTGAAAGTCTTAAAAATATTGATAAAATTACTAATAAAGAGTTATTAAAAAAATATCCTCAAATTGATTGGAAAGGTGCAAAAGGTATAAGAGATATTATATCTCATCACTATTTTGACCTAGATGCGGAAGAGATATACTTTGTTTGTGATACAAAGCTAGACTCTTTAGCTAATACCATAAAACAAATTATCCGAGAACTATAACTCGTTAAATCTATATCCCGAACTTTTAAGATTGTCACGAATTGATTGTTGGTGTTCTTCCCCTTTTGTTTCAAGAGCAATAGTTACATTTGCATCTCCAAAATCAAGTGATACAGAGTTTCTATCATAATCTATTTGAACAATATTTGCACTTAAATCTTCAAAGATTTGTGTAAGCATTTTTAAACTTCCTGGTTTATCTATAAGAGTTACTATTAAGTTCATCTTTCTTGAAGATTTTACTAAACCTTTTTCGATAATTTGTGCTAGCATCGTTACATCTATATTTCCACCACTTAAAGGTAATACTACTTTTTTCCCTTTGACATCTATTTTGTTATGCATAATTGCAGCAGTTCCAGTTGCCCCTGCTCCTTCAACTACAAGCTTATGTTGCTCTAGTAAAAATAAAATAGCAGATGCTATCTCTGTATCTTCAACTTCGATAATCTCATCAACTAGTTCAGTTACATTTTCTAACATCTTAGGGGTGACATCTCGTACTGCTATCCCATCTGCAATTGTTTTAACGGATATTGAATCAATAGGAGTTTTTGCTTCAAAAGACTCTTTCATAGCTCTGGCACCACTTGCAACTACTCCCACTATTTTAATAGATGGTTTAAGTTGTTTCACTGCACTTGCAATTCCAGAGATAAGTCCACCTCCACCTATTGGAATAATTATCATATCGATATCATCTAACTCTTCTAAAAGTTCTAATCCAATAGTACCTTGCCCTGCAATTACATCATCATCTGCAAATGGGTGAACAAAAGTTTTATCATGTTTTGTTGCAAAATCTGTCGCATATTTATACGCTTCATCATAGTTTGCACCATACAGTACTACCGTTGCACCATGAGATTTTACACCACTAACTTTTAAAAGTGGTGTTGCTTCTGGCATAACAATAGTTGCTTCACATCCAAAATGTTTAGAACTATATGCTACACCTTGGGCATGGTTACCAGCACTTGCAGCAACCACCCCTTTTGCTCTTTCTTGGTTACTTAGCTTTGCTATTTTATTAAAAGCACCTCGAAGTTTAAAACTTCCAGTTAATTGTAAGTTCTCTTTTTTTAAATATATATCTGCACCACTATTTGCACTTAAAATTGGTGCATAAGCTAATGGAGTAGGTCTTATTATTGTTTCTAGTCTTTGTTTTGCTTGTTGAATATTTTCTAATGTTATCATAAAAGCGATTATATCTAAAAATATTTAAAAATTTTATCTTTCAAGCGTACCTTAAATACTTTAATACTATTTTTATTATACAATACTGCCAATGAAAGATAAAATATTTGAAAAACCTATAACCAAGCAATTTGAGTTTGATGAAGATGTAGCATCAGTCTTTGATGATATGCTTAGTCGTTCTGTACCTTTTTATAATGAGATGTTAAATCTTACTACCTCTTTTGCATTAAAATATACAAAAAAAGATAGTAGAGTCTATGATTTAGGTTGTTCAACTGCATCAACTCTTATAAATATAGCAAATCACTCAACTGAAAAATTAAACTTAATAGGTATTGATACCTCTAGTGCTATGCTTGATCGTGCGGCACATAAAGCAAAAGGATATGGTCACAAAATCACTTTTATACAAGATGATATATTTAATATCGAACTTCAAAGTGCTGATGTGATTATCTCAAACTATACTTTACAATTTATAAGACCACTTCAAAGGGAAAAATTAAT
Source organism: Arcobacteraceae bacterium (assembly GCA_021107755.1). Taxonomy (GTDB): domain Bacteria; phylum Campylobacterota; class Campylobacteria; order Campylobacterales; family Arcobacteraceae; genus JAIOSF01. The sequence continues at coordinate 125,515 of JAIOSF010000021.1, read as the reverse complement.
CTCAAAAATCTATGATGCGCTCAATGATGGTCAAGTATTTATTTTTAGTGAAAAAGTTATTTGTGAAGATAAAGTGTTAAATAAACAATTTATAGATGAATATTACAAGTTTAAAAAAGAGCAAGGATATAGTGAATTTGAGATAGCTCAAAAAAGAGAAGCGTTAGAAAATGTACTTATACCTTACAGTTATGATGAAAATCAAAAGATGATAAAAGATGCTGGATTTAAACATGTAGAATGTATATTCAAATGGATAAATTTTGCAACTTTTATAGCAATCAAATAAAAATTTAAATTAAAAAGGATAATAAATGTTAGAAATAGGAACCAAAGCACCAGAATTTTGTAACCCAAATCAAGATGATGTAGAGATATGTTTAAGAGACCTAAAAGGGAAATGGATAGTACTTTACTTTTACCCAAAAGACAATACTCCAGGGTGTACAAATGAGGCGTGTGATTTTACAGCAAGTGAAGATCAGTTTGATGATTTAGATGCGGTTATACTTGGAGTTAGTCCAGATAGTCCTAAAAAACATAGAAACTTTATAGAGAAACAAAACCTTACTATCACACTTCTTGCTGATGAAGAAAAAACACTATGTGAGGCTTACGGTGTATGGCAAGAGAAGATGAACTATGGTAGAAAATATATGGGTGTAGTTCGTTCAACTTTTATCATCAATCCACAAGGTGAAATTGCTGCTGTTTGGGAAAATGTAAAAGTGAGACAAAAGAAAAAAGTAAATGGTGAACCAGTTGAGATAAAACACGCTGATGTTGTAAAACAAACTTTAGAAGAGTTACAAAAATAAATATAAAAACCTACAGTATTAATAAATACTATAGGTTCTTTTTACCCTTATAAACTTCAATGGTTCTTTTGACTCTTTACATAACTTTTCCCCATCAACTATTACACAGTTTTGATAACCAGTTACCACCTCTTTTGTGATAGTCTGATATCTAGGGATAACATCATGCACCACTCTATCTTCATAACAACTATTGTAACTATTCACTCTCATTTGATTTGCTAGATATCCACCACCAAGTCCTCCAAGCACTTTAGCGACTTCTCTACCATGACCTTTCCCTACCCTATTTCCTATAGCTAAACCAATACCAGCACCTATAATAGTATCTAGTCCTATTGAGTTGGTATTGATATTTCTATTACATGGTACTGCTCTTTTTACAACTCTATCTCTTATCTCATCTGCTATTTTAACCCTTTGAGTCACAGTTTGTGTTATTGGAGTTGAGGAGACAACTTTATATTTTTTAAATCCCTCTTTTTCTCCATACGAATTATATCTGTCATATCCACTTAATGTAGTTGCTATAAGTGTCATACCTAAAATCAGTTTTACTAAATTATTTGTTTTCATCTTAGTTCCTAATTGTTTATATTAGAAATTTTATGGAAAAATTGTGTAAGAATTGTGAAGTGAGCTAGTAGAAGTACTAGCTATTTTTTTGTTTTTCTTTTTTTGAATCTAAATAACTGATAATAAGTATTAAAACTACTGCTATATCAATTAGAACATCTGCTAAATTAAATATTGCAAAGTCAAAGCCACAATGCCAATAAACATAATCCACGACTCCACCATGAATAAATCTATCGTAAATATTACTAACCCCACCTGCTAATAATAAAGAAGCTGGTACATAATATTTTTCAAAGGTATCTTTGTGCAATAGTAAATACACAATACCAATTAGCATAATAGCTATTTGTATATATTTTAAATTTCCTTCCAAAAAAGAAAACATAGAAAATGCAACGCCATAGTTATAGGCAAGAATCAAGGAGATACATTCCCCTTTAAGTTCAAAACCATCTACAAAGAGATGTTTAATATACTGATCTATAGAAAATAATACTAAAAAAAGTATTATCGATATAGAGAGTTTTTTTAACATAGCTTACTTTTAATAAATGTTTGCAACTCTTCCATACAGCTATTTACAACTTTACTATCTTTGCCCTCAAGTAAAAGTCGTATCTTATTTTCAGTCCCAGAGTATCGAATAAGATCTCTTAAGCCTTTTTCTCTAAAAGATTGTAATAACTCTTCAAGTCCAACAATCTGATCAAGAGGTTTTTTTTCTTCAACAATAATATTTTTTAATACTTGTGGATAAAGTTCAAATGGATTTAGTGCAACACTAGCTTTTTGTTTTGTAGTAATTAGTAGTGCTAATACTTGTAAAGCAGAAGCTAGCCCATCACCTGTTTTTGCAACATCTGAAAATATGATATGCCCACTTTGTTCACCACCAAAGTTAATATCATTTTTTTTCATCACTTCTAAAACATATTTATCACCAACATTTGATCTATGAAGCTCTATCTCATTTTTATTTAAATAATCTTCTAAAGCTTTATTACTCATAACTGTTGCTACACAACCATTTTTTAGCTTTTGAGTATTTTTAAGATAAACAGCTAATGCACCTATAAGTTTATCTCCATCTATCACTTGACCATTTTCATCAACAATAACTAATCTATCCGCGTCACCATCAAGAGCAATACCTACATCTGCTCTATACTGTACTACAAGTTTTCCTAATTCATTTGGATGTAATGCACCACATCCTTCATTAATATTATATCCATTAGGCTCATCATTTACAGTAAATACATCCGCATCTAACTCTTCTAAAATAGTTGGTCCCACTTTATATCCTGCACCATTTGCACAATCTAAAACAATCCTCATGCCACTTAGACTTAATGTTGTAGGAAATGAACTTTTTATAGAAACTATATATCGCCCAATCACATCATTGATTCTTTTTGCACGACCAATATCACCATGAGTACATTGTGAATTTTTTAATAATTCATCATTAAAAAAGATATCTTCAATCTCTTGTTCAATTGTCACAGAGAGTTTATCTCCATGACAATCAAAAAATTTTACACCATTATCTTCAAAAGAGTTATGACTTGCACTTAACATAATACCAGCATCACATCTCATAGTTTCAGTTAAATATGCAATCGCTGGTGTTGGCATGGGACCTATTTGTATCACATCATAACCAACAGAAGTAAGACCACTTACCAGTGCATTTTCAATCATATAACCACTTTTTCTAGTATCTTTTCCTAGAAGAATTTTTTTTGTACGAGAGTGTTTTTTAAAATATATTCCTACTGCTTGTGCTAGTTTTAGTGCAGTGATTGCATCTAAAAAAGTTCCCGCTTGTCCTCGTACTCCATCTGTACCAAATAATTTACCCATAATTATCTATACCATACCTTGTTCAAATTGTGCTCGTATTCTATCTTTCTCTTTTTGTCTTTTCTCTTTTTCGGCTTCTGCATTTCTATAGTTTTCTATAGAAAAGTTCAACTGTACTAAAAATGAAGCAGCAATGAAAATCGAACTATATGTACCTACAACAATACCTACAAGAAGTGTAAAACTAAATCCATTGATAATCTCTCCACCAAAAAGATATAAAGTTAATACAACAAAAAATGTTGTTAATGATGTCAGTGTTGTTCTACTTAATGTTTTTGAAACAGATTCATTTACAACAATATCAAGATGATTCTCTTTTGATGTTTTTACACCCTCTCTAATTCTATCAAATACAATAATAGTGTCATTTAGTGAGTATCCTAAGATTGTAAGAATAGCCGCTAATATATCAAGATTTACATCCACACTAAATAATACAATAGCACCTAATGCAATAGAGATATCGTGTACCAAAGCTAATATAGAAGCAATAGCAAATCGCCACTCAAATCTAAAAGATACATATATCAAAATCATTACTAAAGCTAAACTAAGAGCCATAATACCTTTTTCTTGTAAGGCATCACCTACTTTAGGGCCAACCATATCAACTCTTCTTATATCATAAGTTCCTGTTGGTACTAAAATCTCTCTTACCTCATCACCTATATCTTTTCCAAGACTTGTACTTGATGTTGCTATTTTAATGATAATCTCTTGGTCATTACCAAATTTTGTTACAACAGCTTTATCAAAAGCGCCATTTTTCGATAAAAGTTCTCTAATATCATTTATAGGTGCTGCTTTTGTGTATTGTACTTGAATAAGTGTACCACCAGAGAAGTCAATCCCTAAATTTAATCCTTTTGTAAAAAGTAAAACAAAAGATGCAATAACTAAAATAGCCGAAAATCCCAAAAATGGCAATCTTCTTCCCATAAAATCATAAATTTTATCTGATTTAAAAATTTCCATTATTTCACCCCAAACCATTTTCTTAAATTTTTATCTCTCATGATTTTAGGCATAAGAGCTTCATATATCCCATGAGTTCCTAAAATTGCTGTAATCATCGAAGCTAAGATACCAATACTAATAGTAATTGCAAATCCTTTAACTGGACCAGTACCATAAGCATATAATATAACTGCAACTAAAAGTGTTGTTATATTTGCATCTAAAATAGCACTCATGGCATTCTTGTATCCATCTTCAATCGCTTTATGGATAGATTTACCCTCTTTTAAAAGTTCACGAATTCTTTCACTGATAATAACATTCGCATCAACTGCCATACCAACGGTCAGAACAATACCTGCCATACCAGGAAGGGTCAATGTCGCTCCAAACATAGCCATAACTGCAATAATAATAAATATATTTGTAATAAGTGCTACATTTGCAATAATACCAGCCATACCATAATAAACAATCATAAAGATAATAACTAAAATAAATCCACTCATAAGTGCAATCATTGAAGCTTGAATACTATCTGCCCCTAAGCTAGGTCCAACACTTCTTTTTTCAAGCATAATAACAGGTGCTGGGAGTGCTCCACTTCTTAAAGCAATTGCCACATTTCCAGCTTCATTAACTGTAAAGTTTCCACTAATTTGTCCACTTCCTCCACCAATTCTTTCACGAATTGAAGGTGCTGAAAATACTTTTCCATCCAAAACTACAGCTAATCTTTTACCAACACTTTTTGCTGTAAAATCACCAAACACTTTTGCACCAAAAGTACTTAATGTAAAGTTAATTATTGGCTGATTTGTTTGTTGATCAAAAGCAACTTTCGCATCAACAACTTCACTTCCTGTTAGAATAGGAATCTGTTTTACAAGATATTTTACTTGAGGATTTCCTGTCTCTTCAAGAATCAAATTTCCCATCTCCTGAGCTTGCTCTTTTGTTAAATCATATACTTGGTCTGATTTAGCTTCATCAACTTCCATCAGCTCTAAATTTGCTGGTTTTGCGATAAGTTCCCTTGCATGTTGTTCCTCTTGCGGTGTTTTAATCCCAGGAAGTTCAACAACAATATCTGTTTGACCTTGTCTTGTAACTGAAGGTTCTGCTAAACCAAACTGGTCAAGTCTATTTCGTATAGTCTCAACAGCCTGACCAACTGCCATATCTTTTACAATATCAATCTCTACAGGAGTTAAAGCAATAGTATAAAAAAGATCTGCACCCTTATTGATATCCAAACCTTTAATCTCTGCTAACATCTCATCTAACTTAGCAACTTCATCACTATCTAAAAGCATAAAACTTAAATATTCAGGTTCAATTCTTAAGTCTTCTATTAAAATAGCTTCTTTATCAGAAAAGTATTTTACTGTAGCTGCTACTGATTTGATTTTTCCCTCAACTGCTTTTTGTGTTTGAACACCTAAAAGCATGTGAAGTCCACCTTGTAAGTCAAGACCTAAAGAGATTTTTTTCCCTTCGTCTGTTTGGAGAAAAGATGGTATAGAAAACACTATACCAAATACTGTTACTAGTAAAAAGATTACTAGTCTGTAGTTTAAAAAATGCAAGAATTATATCCTTTTGGTTGTTAGTTTATTAATCTTCCCATTTACTTGAAATAAAGTTTTTTGCAACTCTTAATTGGCTACCATCTACACTTTTTGCAGTTAAGAAAGTTTCTTCAACTTTTGTAATCTCAACAATAAGTCCACCATTTGTTACAACTTTATCACCTTTTGCAAGTGCTTCTAACATTGCTTTGTGTTCTTTTTGTTGTTTTTGTTGTGGTCTAATGATTAGAAAGTAAAATATCGCAAATAATACGACTAGTGGTAGTAAAGAACCGATTAAATCTTGATTCATTGATTATCCTTTAAGTTTAAAATTTTAGTATTTTACCTAAAGGATACTTAAAACTCTAAAGTCCCCTCAATAGTAAAATCTGCTTTTGAGTCTAGTTCAGCATGACTTAGTACTGCAATTGATAACCCAAATTTTTCAAATATTTCAGATATTCTTCTTCTTAAACTAGGATCAACAATCATTGAAACAGGTGCAATACCTTTTGCTTCGATTTTACCTATTAAATCTCTTGTTTTTGTCACTAAATTATTTATCTCTCCAATACTTAATAGTAGTTGGCTCACTCCATGCTGCTCTTGTAGTTTACCTATAAAATCTTGCTCTAAATCAGATTTAATTGTAATTATATGCATTGAACCATCTGCTGCTGTGTATTTATTTGTAATAAGTCTAAATAGCTTTGATCGAACATGCTCAAGTAGTATATCTGGAGATTTTGTAAGTTCCGCTATATCAGATACTGCTTCAAGTATAGTAATCATATCAACTAATGGAATATTTTCATGTAGTAAATCTTTACATACTTTTAAAAGTGATCCATATGTCGTAACTTTCATTGCTTCTTCTACAATAATAGGATAATCGGCTTTTAATCTGTCAATAATATCCACTAAATCTTGTCGTGTAATTATATCTTCTGCGTGCTTTTTAATTAATTCTGAAAGATGTGTTGAGATAATTGTTGGAGCATCAACAATAGTAAAGCCTCTATTTAAAGCTTCATCTTTATCATCAGGACTAATCCAGGTAGCTTCAAGACCAAATACTGGTTCTTTTACTCTTTTCCCTTTTACTTGTGCCCCTGCAATTCCACCCATTGCTAAAAGTTGATTTAACTCAACATTTCCTGTAGCAATTGGTATTCTTTTTAAGTTAAAAGAGTACCCATTCATAGGTAAAGAGGTATCATCACTAATTCTAATTTGTGGTATTACAAAACCTAGTTCTGCTGCTATTTTATTTCTTATCCCTTTAATCTTATCTAGAAGTTCACTATCCCCTTGAACAAGTTTTAATAACTGAGCTCCTAATTTTAATTCTAGGACTTCAAGCTTCATAGTTTTATCAATTGTTTGTTCTTCAGTCATAGCAGGAGCTTGTTTCTTTTTAGCCTGTTCTTGCTTCTCTTTTTCTTGTTGTGAAATCTTTGATGTACCATCTCCAGCTTTTACAAAACGGGTAAAAGCATTATCTTGATCTGCATCAATCATATAAACTATATACCCTATTCCGCTTAGTAAAACTCCCATTACAAACAATATACCACTTGGGAAACCAGGAACTAATGCAAATAACATTAATGCAACACCAGTTATAACTAAAGTTTTACTATCATTTACAAGTTGAGAGATAGTACCACTTGCAAATTTCTCTTCATCTGTATTTGAACGAGTAATTATAATTGCTGTTGCTGTAGAGATAATTAGTGCTGGTATTTGAGCAACAAGACCATCACCAATTGTTAAAATTGTATAAATTTCTGAACTTTCAGCTGCAGTTAAATCATGTTGGAAAATACCAATCATCAATCCACCAACAAGATTAACTATAGTGATAATAATACCAGCAACAGCATCACCTTTTACAAACTTTGCAGAACCATCCATAGTTCCATAAAAACTCACTTCACTAGCCAGTTCTTCTCTTCTTTTTTTTGCTTGTACATCATCAATAAATCCAGCATTTAAATCCGCATCAATTGCCATTTGTTTACCAGGTAATGAATCTAAAGAGAATCTTGCTTGAACCTCAGCAACCCTTCCAGCACCTTTTGTAACAACCATAAAATTAATAAGTACAAGGATTATAAATATTATAACCCCTATTACCATATTTCCACCAACAACAAATTCACCAAATGCAGAAATTATTGAACTAACAGCCTCTGGACCATTGTGTCCTTCACTAAGAATAGACCTGGTTGTGGCTATATTTAGGGAAAGTCGAAATAGTACTAAAATTAATAAAAGTGTAGGAAATGTTGATAAATCAGTTGGTTTTTGTATGAAAAGTGAAATTAATAATATTAATATTGCTGATGTTAAAGAGAGTATTAAAAAAAAGTCCAACATCCCCTTTGGTAAAGGGACGATGATGATTGCTAACATTGCAAAAATAAATGCAATAAGAACATACTCTTTCTTAAATAATAACTCTCTTATACCCATTTATTTTTATTCTTCTAACTTATAAAATTAACTAAAGACATCGAATTCATTTTTGATATTGTTGAATACAATGCTTGATATGTCATCTCTAAAGATTTTGATTCCATAGCAAGTTTTGCCGTATCTGCTCCACCTGTTTCTTGAAGCAAAATATTATAATGTGTCTCTTGCATTGTTAACTTTTCAAAAGCTACCTCAAAAACTTTATTTCGTCCACCTAGTTCACCATGACCTATATTTGTAGCATCAAATTGTTTAGATGTTAACTCCAATCCATTACTAAGTGTTTGTCTTACATCTTCATCAGAAATAACTGCACCTTTTTGTCCATCCAGTAAAGTACTGTGACCCTCTAAAGCATTTATAATTACATTCAAATCATCAAAATAATTATGTTTAGCTTCAAAAACTCTCCCTGGTGATGATGCAGGTACATTTATAGAGTATGTTGCTCTAACAGATTGTCCTGTACCAGCTATTGCAGCTGTTTCATCTGCAGGAGTTGTAGCTGTAATAGGTAATTCAACAGGAGGATGAAATATGATACCATTATGGTCATATTGTTGAAGTTGTGTACCTGCTGTATTGAGCTTCCACTCGTTACCATTTTCATCTATTATTCTTTCACCCTCACTAAATGTAAATACCTCTCCTGCATTTGCACTACTTGCAGTGTAAAAAGCAACATCATAAGCTGTTACCCCTCTATCTCTATAACTTCCTGGCTGAACCGCGATTTTTCGTAAAAAACCATCTCCATCAAAATTTATCTGTCCATTTAATTTAAAATCAACATCTTTTGTCATAGTTTGCTCTGTTGTATTTGAACCTGCAAATACATATTCATTATCAACACGAACATTTACCATATCAATCATATTCTCTCTCATACCTCGAAGATTTGTAGCAAGTGCTAACTTATCGCTTCTTTGCATTCCAGAGTTCAATCCTTTCAACAAGTCTTCTGATATACCACTCGTATTATTGTCTCCCCCTAAAATAACTTTAAGCTCCGACATACTTGAATCAGCAACTTCATTCATAACATTACTTTTTGTAATTTGTAATTTTAAAGACTCAGTAACTCTTAGTTTATCTTCTATATTTATCAGCCTTGCATGAAGCATTGCATCTTCACTACCTAACTCTTGATTCTTTCCTGTTCCCATTTGGTAACTTATTCTTTGACTCTCACTATTTAAGTTTCCTATATGAAATAGCATACTTCTACTTGTATCAATCATTTGTGACCTCCATTAGTCCTTTAACAGTAGACTCGTAAGAATACAGCTCATCTATACCTTGGGTTAAAAACTTTTTAATTTTCTCTTTTCTAAGGAGGGCATCATCAAGTTCTTTATCCATACCTTTTTTGTAAGCACCAATTCTTAAAAGTACCTCATTTTCGTTTATTAATGATAATACCCTTTTTAACTTTAAAAAACGTTTATATTGTTCAACTGATATAACTTTATCAATTACCCTTGAGGCACTTTGTAGTAAATCAATAGGTGGATAGAATCCTTGTTCAGTTAATTTTCTTGTTAAAACAATGTGTCCATCAAGGATTGATCTACTTTGATCTGCAATTGGATCACTTAAATCATCACCATCTACAAGTACCGTAAAAAAAGCTGTAATAGTCCCTAATTTATTAGATCCAGCTCGCTCCATTAGCTGAGGAAGAAGTGCAAAAACTGAAGGTGGATACCCTCTTTGTGTTGGAGGTTCTCCCGTACTAAGTCCAATCTCTCTTTGTGCCATAGCAAACCTTGTAACACTATCCATCATCAGCAATACATCATGCCCTTTATCTCTAAAAAACTCTGCAATTGCCATAGCCGTAAAGGCTGCATATTTTCTCATTAAGGAGGATTCATCACTAGTTGCTGTTATTATAACTGTATTTTCAAGATTATTTCCAAGGTTATAATGGATAAATTCTGGGATCTCACGACCCCTTTCCCCCACAAGTGCAATAACTTTTATCTGAGCTTCACAACCTTTTACAATCATACCCATTAAAGTAGATTTACCGACCCCAGAACCTGCAAATATACCTACTTTTTGCCCTTTTCCACAAGTAAGCATTGAATCTATTGCTTTTACACCTGTTGAAAATCTTTGATCTATAATACCTCTATCTAGTGGAGATATTGTAGCTTTATTAATTGGTGAGCTACCCTCAATATTTGTTATTTTACCACCATCATCAATTGGTTCACCCAATGCATTAATAACACGACCTAGTAAACCATAGCCACACTTTACATTCAATCCCTCTTTTTGTAAATAAACTTTATCATCAATTTTAAATCCATCAATAAAAGAAAAAGGTACGATAGTAAAATGATCTGCATCAATAGATGCCACCATCCCTAATACTGTATAGAGATGTTTTACAGATTCTATTTTAACAATATCACCAATTGCTACTTCTAAACCAATTGCTACTATACTAGAACTATTAATATTGACAATTCTCCCAAAAGGTATAAAAAGATTTTTGGAGTTTATATGCTCTAATATATCATCTAAATTATTTATAGTACTCATTATAGCTTATCACACATTTTTTTATAAAAACTATCAACATTTTTTATTCTTTGACATTTTTTTATTGCATCTTTATACCTATTTTTTTTACCCTGATGCTCATAAATCTTTGCAATTTCATAATATATATGAACTAAATCCTCATCTTTGATTTTTCTATCTAAGCTTTTTCCATCTTTGAGTCTTTTTATATTAAGTCCATATTGTAAATACTCTAAAGCTTCATCATAATTATCATCTAGCTTTGCATACTTTGCTAACTCAATCTCAACAAATGGTGAGTATACTCTAGCCTTCATCTCATTTTGTTTTTTATATAAATCTTTTAAAATAGCTACTGCTTCATTTTCCTCTTTTTCTTTAAGTAAATAAAGATAATATTGGTGATAAAAATCAATTATTAAAGGGTTGTTTTTATTGTTAATTATAAACTCTGGATTTGCTCTAGCATATGCAAAAAAGTTTTGCATCGCTTGTGAGTTATCTTCATTTGCATATATTAAAAATCTATATAAAAACTCATCTGACAATACATCTGCATCACTAAACATATCAAGTTTTTGAGAAAAAGCTTTCGCATCATCATATTTTTTCAAAATAAGAGCAACTCTCTCTAAATAAAAATAAATTCTATTATTTTTAGCTTTTCCATACACATCTTTAGCTACTTTATAAGTTCTCTCATCTGGAACTTCTATCATACAAGAAAAAAGTTTATCTACAGTTTTTTCATCTTTAATAAGTAATAATAACACATCATCAGCTATATCCTTAATAACAATATTAAGCTGATTACACTGATTTGCTTGTAGATAATACTTAATCATTTTAGAATTTACCATATTATATATTTGTTCAATACTTTCATATCCAAATCTTTTAACAATTGATGGAAATATACCTTGATAAATTTTTTTCATTCGAATTATTTGTTCAAACTTTTCATCTTCTATTGCATTGAGTAATTCTTGCATCATTGCTTTATATTGCATTGTTTCAGAACCACTATATTTAGAAGCCATCATGGAAGGTTCAAATTTTCCTTCTCTCATGATAATCTCATCAAGATACATTTTTGCTCTTTTTCTGTAAGGATTATTTATTTTTGCTTGAATTAAATCTTCATAAATTTGTTTTGCTTTAGGTAAATACTCTTTTTGAAATCCAGCTATTTGCATATAGACATCAGCTAATTTAAATCTAAAATTATCAATACTATCAGTATGGATAGAATTTTCTATAAGTTTTTGTAAAATCTCAATAGCAAACTCAGACATGTCAGCATCCACTAGTTTGTCAACTTTTTTTAATGCTTTATAACTATCATTTGCATAATAATCTATATTTCTATTCAATACTTTTTGTACTAAATCATATGCTTCATCTTTTTGGTCATTTAGTATATAAGCATCATAAAGTTCATCTGCAACAATAGTAGCAACCTCTAAACTTGTTGTATTAATAAGTTCTTGCCGTAATATTTTAATAGCTTTTCTATAATCTCTTCTTTTGACATGAATTTGGGATAAGGCAACTTTCCCATATACCTTAGACAAAGGATCATCAAAACTATTTTCAATAGCTTTTGCATAATACTCACCCTCTTCTGTCTTATTCAATTTTATTTTAATCAATACTAATAATCTATATGCTTCAAGTAAATCATCTTGTGAAATTTCTGAATTATTAATAGCAGCTTCTAATAAATCATTTGCTTCAGCTGCTTTTGTAACACTATTTATTTTATATAAGATTTCACTTTGCAATAATACTGCTTGTGAATTTAACATCTCAATTTGATTAGTATCTCTAAACATTACAATATTTTTTAATGCAACATCTAGCTGTCCCTCTCTAATATATCTTCTAATCTCTTTTATTTTATCACTAGCACCTACGATTTTTCTCTTTTGTTCTTGAGAAATTTGTGTCAAGTCTGGATTTATAAAATTATAATAAAAATCCTTCTTGGCATATAGTGTTGAAGCCAATAACAATAGTAAAAAAAATTTCATATTAAACATTATACTAATCACCCTTTATTTATTTAGATTATACACAAAAGTAAAAATTTCTGCAATAGCCTTATAAAAGCCTTCTGGTATTTTTTCATCAACCTCTACTTGTTCATATAAAGCTCTAGCCAATGCAGGGTCTTCAACTATTGGAATTTTACTCTCATTTGCTATCTCTTTTATTTTTAATGCTAAAAAATTAATCCCTTTTGCAATTACAACAGGTGCATCTGATTTTTCATTATCATATTTTAATGCAACTGCATATTGTGTTGGATTTGTTATAACTACATCTGCCTCGGGAACATCTGCCATCATTCTTTGTCTAGACATTTTCATCTGAATTTGTCTAATCCTACTTTTTACAATTGGATCCCCTTCCATTTGCTTATGTTCATCTTTTATCTCTTGTTTTGACATTCTTAATTGCTTTAAATAATAATATCGTGTAAAAAAGAAATCTATTATAGCAAAAAGGATTATAATAAATAGAATTGTTAATAAAAAATAGACTGTAAGTTCAATCATTGCATCTAATGCTGCTCTAATACTTTTATCCATCATTGCTAGAACTGCATCCCAAATGATGGCAAATATAATTACCATTACTATAAATATTATTGTTAGTTTAGCTGTTAGTTTAAATGCCTCAATTGCTTTTTTCATACTAAACACATTTTTAAATCCACTAATTGGATCAATTTTATTTAATTCTATTTTTAATGGTGTTGTTATAAATCCAAATTGCATCACATTAAATATTACTGCTAATAATAATATTAATACAAAAAGTGGAAACAATGCATAAATTATCGTTGTCATTATTGTTGAAGATATAGCAAAATAAGTTCTTCCATCCATCTCTTGCCCAATAAAAGAATAGATAAAATACATCATTTTTTGAATCTCTAAAAATACGGGATCACCAAAAAATAATAAATAAATAGAACTAAAAAATAGAATTGCTGCCCCTGGTACTTCAGCAGATTTTGAGACATTTCCCTCTTTTTTGGCATCTTCTATTTTCTTGGAGGTGGGTTCTTCTGTTTTTTCTTGCTCATCAGCCATAATATATTATCCCTCAAATTTATTTGTAAAATAAGCTGTAAAACTATCTACAAATATCTCCATACCAAACATCATAAAAACCATAATTAATGCAAACTTTATCTGAAAAGTTACAACAAATGGTGAAAATGCAGGCATAGACTTAGTACCATATCCATAATACACATCTAGTATAAAACCAATAAAAAATAGTGGAAATGCAAATGAAAATGCAAATGCGAACATCCTATTTATCTCAGCAGATGCATATAAAATACCATCATAACTAAAAAGATCAAATGTCCCCAAGGATATATGCCCAAAACTGGTTGCTAACATATATATGGTAATCTCATACATTCCTGATTCTAAATATATAACTAAAATCACCATATATAAAAATCTACTGATAATACCTTGTTGTGTACCAGTAGCTGGATCAAACATATTTGCCATTGATAATGCTGTCGCATATCCTATCAAATCTCCTATAATTTGTACAGCAGAAAAAATTATTTGAACTAAAAATGAAGCAACAAGACCTAATGTTACTTCACTTATTAACGCTAATAAAAAAGTATCTTGATTAATTAAACTTTTGTCATAATCAATTAAAGGAAATAAGAAAACTGTTAAATAAAAAGAGATAGCAATTCTAATTGTAGGATTAACTGTTTTGTGACCTACAATAGGCATAAATGCCATGAAAGCGAGAATTCTACCCAATAAAAGTAAAAAAGCTAAAACAGTTTGTTGATCTAATAATGCGATTAACTGTTGCAAGCTTCTCCTCTCCTACATATAGTCTAATTCTTCTGTATTTTCTTCCTCAATAATTGTATTTGTAGGTTCTTCAGAAGTGTTACTTGTGTTATTGTGTCCATTAGAATTGTTATTTTGGCTAGATTGTCCAAATTGTTCACCTGTACTACTATCTTGCATATCAAAATTTAAAGTAACATTAGAATTCTCTCCAAGTTGTTTTTGCAGTGCTGTTTGTAAAGCAGTTTTGTTTTCTGCGAAAACTTCCATTGTAGAATTATTATTCATATTCATACTTACACTTATGCTATTATCAGTTTTGCTAGCTCTCATTACAACTGCTATGCTTCCTAAATTTGCAGGATTTAAGTTCATTCGAAATGCCGTAAATGGTGGTTTATAATTAAGATACATATTTCGTGCAACTTCACTCATAAAACTTCCAACTTTTTGTTGTGCACCAATAATTTTACTTTGTATTGTTTCCACTACTGTTTGAGGAACATTTAGCATAACATTTTTCTCTTTTTGTACTTGTGAATCTATAGAAGATACTTTTTCTAACTCTGCATTTTTAATAAGTTGCTCATTATTTATCATAGTATCTTTCTCCATGAGAAATCTACTTAATCCTCTATTTTGAATCATTTGTAGTTGAGACTCTTTGTCTTGCTTACTTAATATATCTATTTTCTCTACTTTTCCACTTTTGTCACTATGCTCAACATCAACTTTTTCAATATTTAAATCTAACATATTAGCACTATCTTTTACAGATTTTACAGTTTTATTCTTTTCTATATTCTCTCTTGCATTTGAAACTTGTGTTAAAGAAACAGTTTGTTTATTCTTTTGTTGACTATTTAAAAATCCATTTGCCAATAAAGTTGTTTTTCCATCTATTGAAGAATCATCTTTACTAACTTTGTCATTTGCTAAATATTGATTTTGATTGAGAATACCTTTAGAATTTTCTTTTATACTTCCCTCATTAGTATTTTTTGTATTCCCAGTGAATACTCCATTTTCTTGAGTATTTTCAACCTTTGATATCTCACTTTTTATATCTTCAACTGCTTCTTTAATTATTTTTGCATTTGCATCTACTTTTGATTTAATATCTTCATTGTTTTTTGATTCTGTTGCTTTCTCTGTAGTTTCTACATTTTTTGTAGAGGATATCTCTTTTTTGGATTTGTCTTTTGCTTTATCAACAACTAAGTCAACTAATCCATCAGTAACTTTTTTTGATGCTTCTAGGTTTCCCTCTTTAGTTTTAGTTTGATCAGATTTACTTTCTTTACTTTCTGATTTTTCAGTAGTTTTTTTATTTTCTGTAGGTGTAGTTTGTTTATCTTTTTGAATATCTTTCATTAAAGAATCAAATAAAGAACTTCCCTCTTTTTTTGCAGGAGTTTCCACTTTTGAATCTGTAACTACACCTTTTTTTGATACTACCTCTTTACTAAGATTTGATAAAATATCTACAGACATGACTATATCCTATGTTTTAATTATATCAAGCGTTTTAGTATCTAAATCTTTTTGTGTTTTAAATGCTGAAACATTTGCTTCGTAAGATCTCATAGCTTCTATTAAATCAACCATTTCAATCACAGGGTTTATATTTGGATAAGCCACATAGCCATCTTTATTTGCATCTGGATGTGTGGGTTCATATTTCATTATAGGTTCACTTTTTGCCTCTATAATTTCTCTAACTCCAACCCCTTTTAAAGACAATTGATTTTCATCTTCATGTACTTTATTATTTTTATTTAGTTTATTATTTGTTTCAAGTAGTACCTCTTCAAAAACAACATTTTGTTTTTTGTAAGGTCCACCATCTTTAGAATGTGTAGTTTGAGAGTTTGCAATATTTGAACTTACAATATTAATTCTCTCTCTTTGAGCACTCATACCTGATGTTGCTACATTATATCCATCAAAAAAACCCATTTGAAACTCCTTTAGAATCTAACTAAATTATATTTGCATTGCCATTACTTGCTTATATGCACTTAGTGCTTTATTTTTAACTTCTAACCCAAGTTTTAAGCTAAGCTCAGCTTCTTCTATTTTTTGTACTGCTTCTTGTAAATTTTGTACTTTACCTGTTGCTATATCTTCCATAGCATTGTATGCTTGTACTTGCGAATTATTTACTTCATTAACAGACTGTTTTAAAATTTGCGCAAAAGATTCACTATTTGACTGTTGATTTTGAGGGTTATCTCCACCACTTATAACTGAATTTAATAAAGAATTTTTATTTATACCACTGAATGAATTTGTTACTTCTGTTAATTTCATACTTTATCCTTTAACCATTTTTTATAGTTTTATTACTTTGTGTTGCGGCTTCTTGGATAGCTAAATCATTTACCAGTGACTCCAAGCTATTTGATGACTTTTCAAACTCAACTCTGTCTTGTTCATTTGATAAATTAAATAAAGAGATAGTCATGGATATCATAATATTAGCTAGTCCTTTAAATAATATTGTTATAAATACAATTGCTATCATCATCTCTAAAGGTGTATAAAAAGATGAGTTTAAAACAAAAAATATAACTGTACCAAAAAAAACAGCACCAACATATGTATCAAATATTCGACTTTGTAATAAATGTTTTGAAAATTCTTCCGTCTTCATAATTACTTTACCCTATTTGCTTTATTAAATTGTCCACTACCATACGCAACTCTTGAGATGCTATTTCTTGCTTTAACTCTTTGGTAAACAGTTTTCTTAATCTACCGGTAATTGCAATACTCTTCATCTCACTTACATTTCCCATATATTGTACCATAAATTTTCTATTAAGTTTATTTTTTAGCGCCAAATTTGTTATGGATTTGGTTATTGTTTCCCCAATTTCATATTTTGAAGTATAATTAAAACATAACATTAGCTTCTCTTTTTTTAAACTTATCATCTTTAAAAGTGCATAAACATCCGTTAAAGCACTAGGATCTGTTGTGGTTATCGCTAAAATATCATCTGTTAAATTTAAAAATTCTTGTACATGTTCATTAATCCCTGCACCCGTATCAATTAGTAAAATATCATATCTATTTAAATCTAGTATATCATCTACTACTCTAGAAAATATCATACTATTATTTATTTTTCCATACTGATAACCACTTTTGCCAGCAATTAATGTTACTCCATTGTACCCTGTTTCTAAAAATATCTCTTCTAGTTCACATATACCTTCTAAATAATCAAAGAAAGTTTTTTGTGGTTTTATATCAAATAATACTTGTTGATTTGCTAATCCTATATCAGCATCAAGTACTGCAACATTTTTACCTTGCCTTGATAACAAATAAGCTATATTTGAAGTGAGTGTTGATTTTCCAACACCCCCTTTACCTGATGTTATTACTACAACTTTTGTTTTAGAATTTCTATTATGCTTTTTTGTAATTGATACAAGCTTATTTGCTTGTTGCGATATTTTGTCAAACAAAATATATACCTTTAAGCGTTGTGTTTTTTATTCATAAAACAATCAATCAAATACTCACTACTCGCTTCATGGAGATCATCTGGTACATTTTGTCCTACAGATAAATAACAAATAGATTTTTTTGTTTTATGTGCAAAAGATATTAAATTACCATAACTTATAGTTTCATCTAACTTTGTAAAAATTAAATTATGTATATGTAAAGTTGAATAACTATTATAAATCTCATAAAGGTCTGTTGTTTTAACATTTGCTGGCATCACTAACATTTTTTCTATTGGAGTTTCTGTAGCATTTTGTTGATATTGATTGATAAGTTCAATTTTATCCATATCATACTGACTTCCACCTGCTGTATCAATCAAAATATAATGGCAATCTTTTAGTCTCATAATTGCCTCACTTAACTCTTCAGGTTTTTTCACTACCTCTAGTGGTAACCTCATTATATTTGTATAAGCTCGTAACTGTTCAACAGCTCCAACTCGAAATGAATCCAAAGTGATAATTCCAACTTTATAATTAATCCCTAACTTATAAGCATATCTTGCAGCAAGCTTTGATATTGTTGTTGTTTTTCCTACACCTGTTGGTCCTACAAACATCATCACTTTTCTTTGATGAACTCTTAATGGAACTTCATGTTTAATAGCAATTACTCTTCGCAAAATCAATTTAAAGAAATTTTTAATTTTTTCTGGATTAGACTTCATTGCAATTGGTAATTGCTCTATAGTTTTCTTTAATATACTATAAGTCATTTCAGGATCAAATTCATTATCTTCAAATAATGTATATATATCTATAAATTCTGGTGGAATAACTAAATCATATAATTGGCTTTTAGGTTCCCAAAGAGTTTTCTGAACACGAGATAAAGACTCTTGCATATTCTCAATTTCTGCTCTAAAATCATAAAACTGAGCATCCATATTTTTAGGATTTTCTTTTGAATGTGTATTTACTACTTTTTGTTTTGATATTTTTTTACTACTATCATACTCCTCTTCTAGAGCAACTGTGATTTCATACATATTTACACTATTTTTACCATCAGATGAGATTTTTTTAGTAGATATCACTACAGCATCAGGTCCACACTCTTTTTGAGCATTCTGTAAAGCTTTTGTAGGTGATTCACCTAAAAACGAGAGCATTTTCATTTAATTTCTTCCATCTTTATATATCTTATCTATTGTACCGTCTAAACTCTTAATTTTTATATATTCATCAGTTTCTTTTACTATAGTACCTTCTCTTTCTATCTCAAGATTTCCAAACTTAAACCTAATTGTATTAGACTTAGGTATAAAAACATCTTCAGCACATATAGCTCTATCTTTTGCAATATAATGAAGTGCATAATATTTATTTTTCTTTAAATCTATCACATTTAAATACTTTTTACACTTAAATTTTTGATTTTCTTGTATAAGTCGTACATCGTGCGAATAAATTTTTGACTTATAATTTATATTTTTATTTGCAATTGGTACAATACTTATCTCATTTCCAAAGAGTACAAATGGAATACAAAACAATAATAATTTATATAAAATATTTCGAAACACTATGCCATCACCTCTACTAATGCTCCACCATTTTGAGTTGTTAACTCATCTATAATCTCTTTATACATCTCTTTTACAGGGAGAACAATTGAGGCTAGTTTACCATTAGCTCTATAAAGTTCACCTAATTGTGCTTCTAGTTCATCAATAGAACTTTTATAAACAGTTATATCTACACCTTTTTGATATTCGCTTGATAACTCTTCATTAAGCACTTGTTTTAATTCTGTTAACTTGTCCATAAGGTCTAACTTTACATTATTTCGTTGAACTAAACTCTCATGTCTTGCTTTTTTTACATCTTCTATATCTAACATAATTGAATTGTGCATTTCACTTACAATCATTTTTAATTGTTCAACTGTAGTTTCTATCATGATTTTTTCTCGCTTAAAAATTTATATAACATATCACTAATTCCTAGACTTCCTGAAGATTTTTGAGATAATGCATCTGTATACATCCCTTTAATAATTTCGGAACCCGTTCCCTCACCTGCTATATTGCTAGACTTTAAAGATGTATTAAGTATTTGATTCATAAAAAAAGCTTCAAAATTATTACAAACATCTCGTAATGCTTTATCATCTTTGAGATTTTTATTTTGTAAATTGTCATAAGATTTTGGCTTAATACTGTTTATATCTAAAAATTGATTATTGATTTCCATAGTTATCCCCTTTATTCCTCTATCCTATCAAAGAAGTTTTCCTCTTGTGCCATACGACTATTGTTTTGACTTGTCGAAACAAATCTTAATTCTACTCGTCTATTTTCAAAAGCATCATCACTCTTTGGTCTATATGAACCAAATGCACTTACTTTAAGTGTTGCTGGATCCATTTGATTTTTGATTAACTCTTTTACTACAGATATTGCTCTTAAAGCTGATAAATCCCAAGAGTCTCTTGGAATCCCATCACTGCGTAAGTAGTTAGATCCTGTATGTCCAGCAACCTCAATATCAAACTGTTGCGTCATTGTTTTTAAAACTTTTGTTAGTTTATTAATAAATCTTTTTGCATTTGGATTTTCTAAAGTATATTCACCCTCAGTAAACATTAATGAAGATGGGATATCAAGTGTAAACTCATTATTCCCTTTCATTGTCATCTCCACTTTTTTATTTGGATCATCACTTGTATCATTAAATTCTTGAGTTACCTCTTCAACTTTTTGTGATATATCCGCAGCTTCTGAATTTTGTCCATTATCATCACCACTTCCAGAGTCACTTTTATCGGCATGAAAAGCTGACAAAGATTCAATTTCTGCTTCGGCAGTATCAGTGGAACCTTGTAAAAATCCCATACTTCGCCTCATGATTTCAAAATATTCTTCAACTTTTTTTTTATCCATTGTTGCCATTGATAAAAGTAAAATAAAAAAACATAATAATAGTGACATCAAGTCACCAAATTGTACTAACCAACCTGGTAAACATTTAGGACAATCTGGACAGTTTTGTTTAGCCATTTATACTCTTTTTTAAGACTCACTACTATCAGGCATAATTGCCCCTAGTTTCATTTTGACATTCCCTATAGATTCTTCAGAAGCTATCATATGGGCACCTTGAATAATGATCTGACAACTTATCAACTCTTTTTTATGCTTCTGAGTAAGTTTATTCTCCATTACTCCAGCAAAACCTGTACCAATTAGAGCCCCATACATTGTTGTTAAAAGAGCAACAGCCATAGCAGGACCAACAGCTGATGGATCTGAAAGGTTTGCAAGCATAGCAACTAGTCCTACAAGTGTCCCTGTCATACCCATAGAACCAGCTGTTCCACCTATGCTACTAAACATAGCAATCATTGTATTATGTCTATTCTCCATATGCTCTAACTTAATCTCTAAAAGATTTTCTAAAACATCTGGCTTAGTATTATCAACTAAAAGGTTAAAAGCTTCTTTAAAAAATGCGTTTGACTCCTCTTGAATCTTTGTCTCAACTGACATAACTCCATTTTTCTTAATATCTGTAGCATATATAATGATTTTTTCTATTAATTCACTTATTGGTTCAACTTTAACTTCGTTCATAGCCACACCAACAGCTTTACCAAATCTACCTAAATCATTACTCTCATATTGAGCAACGGTAACTGAAACTGTACCACCAAAAACAATAATAACTGATGGAATATCAACATAAGCTCCAAATCCAGCACCACCAAGGATAATAGCTAAAGCTACTAGTCCCCATACTCCTGCCAATCCACCTGCGGTCGTTTTATCCATTTTTACTCATTTAATTAATCTTCTTTACACCTATTGATTTTATCTTTACACCAAATTTTCCATCAACAATAACAGCTTCACCTTTTCCTATAATAACACCATTTACTAGTATATCTAAAGGTTCATTTGTCATTTGGCTTAATTCAATTATTTCTCCAATATCCCAACTAATTACATCTCTTAAAAGACATACTTTTGTTCCTAATCGAACACTGAGTTTCATTTTGATATCAAACAACAATCGTAAATTATCAACTGATTCTTCACCTAATAGTGAATTTAAAATTGAACCTGCACCAGTCACTTCTTTAGAAGTAACAGCACCACTACTATTTTGAGAATCACCCTCTTTTTCTTTACCAGATATTGAAGATAAAAAACCAATAATATTTGAATCAAATTCAATAATTAGTTCAAAACTATCTTCATTTAATTTAAAAACAAATTTATAGCTTTGCTGTCTGTTATCTATATCATCACAACTCACTACAGAACTATCACCTAATGTAAATTTCACACCACTAATATCATCAAATCCTTGTGCATTCACACTTGTTACAACACTTCCTGATATTGTTGATATTATCTCTTTAACAGCATCTGTAATCTCATCATCTATAGCTTCTTTTAAATCTGTCACGCCACCTAGCATTAAGTATTCAAACTGTGTTGCTGTAGCACTAGGTATAAAAAAATTCCATTGTGAACTTTTTGAACCAAATTCAAAAGTAGTATTAACTTTTATACATTGGCTACCTTTTAATTCATCTTCACTTAAAAGTGATACACTTTCAACATGACTAGTTAGTGAAAGTAAACTTTCAAGAGTTGTTGCAATTTCACTTTTTATTATATTTGATATATCTGATGCCAATTAAAAACCCTAATTACAATTCTTGATTATTTCTATATGCTTCCATTAAAGCTTGCTTTAATTTCATCATGTCTTCTGTTGGATATTTCCACTCCATATCACCTTTTTGAATTCTAACAAAAAAGTCGTTAGTTGCTGAGTTATAACCAAACTTCACATTATCTAATATAACTTCATTATCAGCTACTTCAGTTTTAGTAGAAGCATTTTTATACTTCTCATCTGGGTCAATTTTCGTTTTTTGATCTGTTTCTTGAATTTTAGAGATTTTAGATACATAATCAACCTGTGCCTGATCCATCACTTCAAGTCTTCCTAACTGCATACCGTCCTCCTTAGATTTAATATGCAATTATTATATCATAAAAATTATTATAATTATACTTTTTGTATTGTTTTTATAAAGATTCTAAGAAATCATCAAGATTTTTTAGTTTAAAATCTACCATTTTCCCTTTTAGTTTATATACAAAGTGTTGTGGTGCTGAACCTAATTTCAAATCTTGTAAAAGTCTTATTCCACTTAAAAACCTAGCATCTTTATCATTATAAACTAACTCTATTTCACTTAAAGTTGCATATGCAAATTGATCTTTGTTTGCAGCTAATTGTGATGCGGCTAATATATAATAACTATCAACACTTTGCAAATTATATATTTTTTGTAAACTTTCAATTATCTCTATACTTTTTATAGGATTATTTTGATAAAGATTCACTATAGCTTTTGTTCTTAAATAGCTTGGTTCATTGTGATTTGGTATATCATAATCTGTATAATCAAAAAGTCCTAATGCTTTTAAAGTATCTAAATAAAAGTCTGTAATAACTAAACTTCCTTTTAAAAATGTATTATTATAAACTTTAGGTAATTCATCTTGAATTCTTGAAATATAAATATACTCATTTTCCTCTTTATCTTTTGCTATTAAACTTAAAAGATATACTAACGGATCTTTTGAAAACTCTACAAGTAGCGGTTCTGTTTTCATAATTCCATTTTTCTCTATATTATCTATAAAATATAATGCTCGAAAAAATATTGATTTTTTTTGTTTAAAGCTTAATGTTTTTTCATCTAATACTTGTTCTGGATTTTCAAATATTTTATAAATATATTTTGCAAAATAATTAAAACTTCCTTTATTTGATTGTATATTTCTTACTAATATTTCCCAAAATACTTTATCTTCATTTAAACTTAACTTTTTAGAAGTAATAAATGTCATAATAGAATACAGCTTATTTCCATGATCTAAACTATATGCTTTTTTAAAATATTTATATGCATTATTATAATCATATATTTGAGCATATGTTAAAGCTAAATTATAATACTCGTAAGCTTTTGTATCATACTTTTCATCTATCATTTTTTGTAGTTTATATGTTCTTTGAATTGGATCTAATTTAATAACTTCTAAAAAATCTGCATTATATTGTATCATCATGTTTAATTCAGATATACTATTTTCATTTTTTATTATAAAACCTCTTGCTTCATTTATTCCCATACTATCATAATCTTCAAATATAAATGGTGCAAAATAGTAAACAAAATCCAATTTTCTATCATGTGACAAATTTACAATCTGATCAAAGTATTCTTTAGGTGTAAATTTATTTTTATTAAAAAATAATTCAAGTTTTAAGTCTTGATTTACATTAAATATTCTTTTTCTCTCTTCGATTTTAAAAATTGTATCTGAAATATTTGCAATATCATTTGCTTTTAATGCATTAAAAAGCTTAATCCATAAAACTTCATTTTTTGACTTATCACCTTTTGCATTATTATATGCTTGTTCCAAATATATTTTTGCATTTGTATAGTCACGCAATTTAATTTTCAATAATGCCAACTTTAAATTGGAAATTGTTGATATCTCTTTTGCCATATCAAATGCATATTTATATTTTTTTTGAAGTATTAATGTATCTACTACCAAGAGTTTTTCATGATCTGTTAAATATTTTGCTTTTAAACTAATACTTGTTATCTCATTTATATATTTTTTATCTTCTGTTATTTTATATAGATAATAAGCTGCACTAAAATAAGAATACTTGTCTTTAAACTGTAGCTCTTTAAAATCATAAATTTTTCTTAAATATAAATAAGCATTATTAATTGAACCTAATTTATAATAAGCAATACCTATATTCAAATAAGAGGGAATTTTGAGTATTTGTGATGATTGTTTAAAAAGCTTAATAGCATGTACATACTCTTCTTGCTCAAGATATAAAACAGCTGTATTAAATTTTATTAACAACTCTCTTCTATTTTGTGCTTCTTTTAAATTTTCGTGTTCAAATAGTATTTGTGGTTGTGATTCTGTAGTCTTCCCATCAACACCGTGTAAGTTTGAGAAAAATAATGATATAAAAAAAGTATATAAAATTATATTATTTAATTTTTTCATATATTAATTTATATTTCCTACTGAAGCATAGAGTTCATTTATTCTCTCTTGAAGAAGTTTATTTCTATGCTCTAACTCAGTATTTTCCAATTTCAACTGCTGGTAGTCCTCTCTTGTAGATTTTAAACTATCTTGAGAGTCACCTATAGTCTCAAGAGAAAATTTCACTTGTTGCTCATATTTCTCTTTTAACTTTTCTAGATTTTTTACTTTTTCTATTTGCATATCTTTCTCTTCTGTTATTTTTTTGTAAAGAGACTTATATACACTCATACTACTGTAAAAATATACTGTTAATACACCTAAAACAGATATAAGTAAAAATTCTTCCATAAACTATCTTTTTAACTGAATTAATGTACTTAAAATAGTATCTGCTGTTGTAATAGACTTCGCATTTGCTTCAAAAGCTCTTTGGAATACCATAAGGTTTACCAATGATTCACTTAAATCTGCTGTTGAAAGCTCTAAAGTTCCACCTTTTATCTCCGCCATTTTATCATTATTTATATTGAATAATGCCGATCCACTTCTAGTAGTTTCCATAAGTAAGTTATCTCCAACTGGATCAAGACCTCGATTATCTGTAAACCTTGCAATTGCAACTTGACCTATAGCAAATCTTGCACCATCTTGTGTCATAGTTACAAGTCCTGTATCATCAACTTCAAAATCTCCAAATGCACTATCTGTAAGTCCTAAAGTATCAAGTCTAAGTTGTAGTTCACTTTTTGATGCAGTTTGATTGATATTTGTATTTATTTGTAAAAATTCAGCTCCTGCACCCTCTCTTGTACTAATATTAGCATTTTTTGCTAATACCCCAACGGCTCTACCTGGTTGTGTCTCAGCTGATTCACCAAATGTAACTCCATTATCTTGAGATGTTAATAGTGAAGATACATTTCCTTCTGTCCCAACATATGTAATTTGTAAAACTCCTGTTGCCCCTACTTGAGTTATAGATGCGATTTCTCGTGTTGGATTAGCTGCATTCCATGTTGCAATAATTGGACCTGAATTTGCTGCAATGGCAGCTGCTATTGTTGCTTCATCATCTCCTATAGTTGCACCTGTTGAATTATCTCCTAAAAATGATATTGGACCTGTAGCACTTGCAGTTCCACTTAATGTTACTGTTTGTACCTCTTGAACTGCAACACTAGTTTTTAACTCACCTGTAAATTCTACATCATAATTACTATCTTTTGTTTTGATTACCAAAGAACCATTAAAATTATACGCTTCTACATAAAGTGATAACTCTGGATCTGCATTAATTGCTGTTGCTAGTGCACTTACTGAAGCATCTTTTAAAGCAGGTGTTGAAGCATCATACGGACCAGGTAAGGCAAGGGGAGCAGCAGGAACAGTAACTGTTTGTCCTAAATCATTATCATAAATTTCCATTTGATATGTATATACATTGTTAGCTGCTGTTGTTTCATCAAAGGCTATCTCACTCTCAGTATAAACATCCATCTGTTTTCCACTCACTGCCTCAGCCATCGCATCTCGGATTGAGTTTATATGTCCCATCCCAGTTCCAAGAACAGAAGGTGTTACTGTAACTACATCCCCTTTTGATGCTTGATTACTATTACTAGCATCTGTCCAACCAAACTCAGTAACTCTAAATTGTTTCCCAGGTATTAAACCTTCCACAACAACATACCCTAACTCTGGTGCTGTTTGTGTGTCAATATCAAAAGGCGATGTTGTATCTCCTGTAATATATGAAGTAAACCCACCTGCATCAGAAAGTAAATCGGCAAAATTTTTCATAGTTGTTGCATTATCAGTATCAAAACTTACTGAATATTTTCTACCATCAATATAAGCATATATTTCATCACCCTCAGCTAACTCTGCACCTGTTAATGGAAAGTTTAATAAGCTTTTTTGTGCTGATGAAGTAGATGCTGTTGGTTTAGGATCTGCTTCTGCATACACTGATAATGCTGCATTGTATTCTGTAATTAATGCTTCAACATCAGATATTTTTGTCGATGCAGATTTGTATCCTGCACCTGAAAATACTGTTTTATTATCTGTATTTGCTGTTGTTGTATAGTCTGTTGCTTTTGCTACAATAGTTTCTACACTAGTTGTATCTCGAATTACTTTATTTCCAAGTAATTTAGTAAAGTCATTTGTAAAAAATGTAGCATTTGGGTCTGTTGCTGTTCTATCAGCATCAGTAATTGGTTGGATAGCCCAACCTTGTACTTTATTTTGAGCAACATCTTCAAGAGTTCCACCCTCACCCATACGAAAATTTCCTGCACGAGTATAGTAAGTATCTGGACCATTTTTTACTTGAAAGAAACCATCACCAGAGAGTGCCATATCATAAGACACCCCTGTGTTTTTAAGATTTCCTTGAGTATACATTTTTTCAACATCAAAAGAGGTTACCCCTTTACCAATTCTATCTTGGTACATTTGATCTGCAAAAGATACCCTTGAGGCTTTGTACCCAATTGTATTAACATTAGCGATATTATTTGACTCATTGTCTAGCCCTGTTTGTGAACCTCCAAGTCCTGAGATCCCTGTCCAAAGTGCTCCAACCATGATATATCCTTTTTATTGTATTACGAACATTTTTAATGCTCAAATTGATACTGCTCCTATAGAAGCAATATCAATTTAAGCACTTAATTATTTTTAAGTGCTAAAGCTGTTTTTAATAGCTCATCTGAAGTTGTAATTGATTTAGAGTTTGCTTCAAAAGCTTTTTGAAAAGTAAGTATATTCACTAACTCTTTTGATAAATCCACATTACTCTCTTCTAAGTAACCACCAACTACATCAGCATTTCCCTCTATATATATTGGAACCATATCTTGATTTGATTTTGTGTAAAGATTATCTCCCTCAGGTTTTAGTTGACTTTTATCAGTAAAAGTTACAGGGACTAACTTTCCAACTAAAAACTTTGATTCCCCATCACTTAAATAGATATTACCATCTTCACTTTCTATCCCAGGATATGCTGCTATTGCTTCTGGATCTCCTGTTAATAGTTTTTCATATAAAGTACTATTCATCCCTAATTCATTAAGGTCTAAAACAATAGGGGTAAAAGTTAAACTTTCTCCACTTAGGGGATTCACTATTTCACTTTTATTTGTTGCTACTTTCCCACCCACACTTTCAACTAAAGTTTTTAGCTCTGTATAAATTGCATCTACAAGCATTTGTCCAGAGCCACTTTCTGTTGTAAGTTCAGTTATATTTACTAAATTATTATTTAATTTTGCTTGAGATACACTCATCTGTTTACCAGGTATCATTGATTCAATAATCATTTCTCCAGTAGAAGGATTCACAGTTACTGATGATGTTACCGCACCAGATTCATTTATTTTATCCGATAATAGTTTTAGAGTGTTTTCAATGCTATCTTCAAAATTTTGTTGGAATTTTACACCATCCACTACTAATTCTATAGTATATTCATCATTTGTAGTCACAATAATCGGAAAATCTACCTTTGCACTAAATTTTTCTGCAGCTTCCCCCTCTACAGGATTTGTAGCATATAGTTTTAAAGCACTTCTATAGGCATAACTTAAGTCCTCTATATTTGATATATTGGCATCTACAGTTTTATAATTTGTACCACTTACACCTGTTGCCCCTGTAAGGTTTGCAGCTTTTACATAATCTGTTATATATGTATTTATAGAAATTGTACTAGTACCATCATCAACTATTGATGTTGCTATATTTTTTTCATATTCTGATGATATGATATCACCACTCACTGTAGGTGCTAGTCCCATAACTTGCATACCATCATTAGTAGCTAAAAAATTATCCCTATCATTTTTAAAATTACCTGCTCTTGTATAGTATGCATTATTAGGATTTGCAGGATCAATAACTGTAAAAAAACCTTCTCCATCTAGTGCAAAATCGTATTGACTATTTGATGGCGTAATTGAACCTTGCTTAAAATTTTTATTAGGTGTATCCATAGACACCCCATATCCAACTTGATCATTACTATAAAACATATCTGAAAAAGATACAGTATCAGATTTAAATGCCATAGTTTTTGTATTTGCAGCATTATTTGATTGTACATTCAGTGCTGCTTGAAATGCTGTTAAGGCTGTAACTCCATTTGACATTGAGGTAATCATAGCGTATCCTTAATGTACAAGTGTAATTGCACTTAATGGTAAAACTGTTGTCTCTTCAGCATAAACTGGTGACGAATTATAATACTTATATCTTTCTATTATCTCTCTATCTGCTTTCTGTTTATCTGTTTCCTCTTCAGGTGTTTCCTCTGGAAGTGTAATCACATTATTATCTTTATCTACTATTTTTAAAGATCCATCTTCATTGAATCTAAATCTTCCATCAGGATCTAAAGATATTCTATATTCTGATTCTAATTTTTCACCATCTTCATAAATGTATCCTTCTGCATCATACAATGTTAATTTTTCAGTTTCTGTATTTACTAATGCGTCAACAAAACCTGTAAGTTCTCTTGCATTAACATAAAGTTCACCATCTTTATTTTCAACAGTTTCTACTGCATATGATTTAATTTCTCCAGAATCATTTGTTGAACCATCTTCAATAATATGTCCTATCATATTAGCAGCTGTTGATAAGGCAGAAGCAGCATATGACTGTTGTAAAGCATTCAATGATTCAGACATAGCCATATTTGATTCAATGGTAGACATTTTTAGCTGACTATCCATCAACGCTGCACTATCCATGGGCTTTGTTGGATCTTGCATTTTCATCTCTTCA
Source organism: Arcobacteraceae bacterium (assembly GCA_021107755.1). Taxonomy (GTDB): domain Bacteria; phylum Campylobacterota; class Campylobacteria; order Campylobacterales; family Arcobacteraceae; genus JAIOSF01. The sequence continues at coordinate 95,481 of JAIOSF010000021.1, read as the reverse complement.
AGCATTAACTTTAAAAAATCTTCACTTGTTAATTGATCATTACTTACTTGTGTTGTGTAAGCATTTCCATCTACACCTGTTGCACTATTTGTAACTACATTATCCACTGCCATAATATACTCCTATACAGATTTTTCATCAAAAAAGAAATTAACAACTTTTTCAGGACTCATAGCATCTTGAACTCTTATTGCAAGTTTTTCATCTATTACAATAATATCTCCAGTACCAATTACCCTTTCATTTACAAAGATATCACCACCTTCTCCAGCTAGTTTGTTCAAAGGTATAACATCCCCCTCGCAAAAATCTAGAAAATCTTTTACAGTAATATCTGTATGTCCTAACATCACATCAACTTTCGCTTCTGTATCAACTAGAACTTCATAATCATTTGTTGTAATTTCCATTTAGTCATCTTTTCTGTTATTTTCAAATATTATATCATAAAAAATATAATTTTGTATAATAATTAAATAAGATTAAGTATATTTTTTGAGTTTTTTTTAATAATCAAAATTATATGACTGCATCTAGCGATTCAAGCATACTTTGAATTTTTGATTCTACACTACCATCAAAATTTCCAAGATCACTAGCTATCACAACACCACCTGCTGTAACATTTGAATCTTCTTGGAGATTTACAAATGAATCAAAACTTAATTGATCTTTTAAGGCTATATAATCTTTTGGATTTAAATGTATTGTTACTTTTGAAGCAGTTTTTACTTTATCCATCATCCCTGATATAGTTTCTTTCGCAATGTTAGATGAGGACTCTCCAACTTCAATTCCAATAATCTTTTTAGCTATAGATAAAGATGTTTTTAATAATTTTGTTTCCATCTGAAATGTAGCTTGTTCAAAAAAAGTTGAATAATGCTTTAAATCTTTGAGTGCTTCAATAAGTTGCTTATCAAGATCTCTCCCCTTAACTCCATCATTTTCAATTAAGGTTACTTTTTCTTGTATTGCCATCATAGAATGTTGTAATTTTTGTAATTCCTGAATTACAGGATCTATATTTCCATTAATACTTTTATCATTTAATACCGCAACATTCTTCATTTGTTCATTTTGTGATTGGTTGCTTGATATAAAGTTGCCTAACTCATAAGGTTGTGACTCTTCGCTTGACTTGACTATATTTGCAGTTGTATTTACATTATTTGTTGACATGATTACTCCGCATCTGCTCTTTCTATTTCACCACTTTCTAGTAGCCGCATTGCAACATCAAGAATTTTTCTTTGTGCCTCTTCAATATCTTTGATTTTTACTTTGCCTAAAAGGTCAAATTCTTCATCAAATCTATCTCTTGCTCTTTGTGACATTGCTGATTTTATTGTTCCCATCTCATCTTCCGTTGCATTTTTTAATGCTATTGTTAAATCTTCAGTTTCAATATTTCCTAAAACTTTCATAATATCATTAGTTTCTAGGGCTAACAAGTCTTCAAATACAAACATTTTCTCTTTAATTTTTGCTGCTAATTGAGCATCTAATCCATTAATATTTGCTAATATTTCATTTGCTTTCGGTCCCATTTTATTTAACATATCAGCAACTGTTTTTACACCACCGACTGTTACAATAGAAGCCAATAGAGACTCTAGTTTCTTCTCCAATACATTTGACATAGAGCGTACAATTGTAGGAGATACATCCTTAATAGTAGCCATTTGCATAGAAACTTTTACTCTTAAATTATCATCAAGTTTTGATAAAACCACAGATGAGTCTTCTGGCTCCATATGTGCTAATACAACAGCTATAGTTTGTGGTGATTCATCTTTAATAAAGTCAGCTAATTGTTTTGGGTCTATATTATCTAAATATGCAAATGATTGCTTAGCTTCTTGCATTCTTGCTAATTTTGCTAGAACTTTATCTGCTTCTGCTTTTCCTAACGATTTATATAAAATATCTTTAGCATAATCAAATCCACCACTACTAATATAAGAGCTTGATTTAATAAATAGATGAAACTCTTCTAATATTGCTAATGATACAGCTTTATCAATAGATCTAATTTGTGATATTTGTACAGACAAATCTTCTACAATCTCTTTTGGTAAACTTTGGAAAATTTTAACTGTAGCCTCTTCTCCAATAAGTACACAGAAGTGTGCTATTTTTTCAATCATAGGCATACCTGTCAATAATTCATAGTTTGCATTAGTTGTTGACATCTATATTACCCTTTCGCCTTAAATTTACCATCACCCTCTTGAAGTAGCATTTTTATCATTTGTGCTATATCTTGAGGGTTATCTGAAACTGCTTTGTCTATTTGCTCAATGAGCACTTCATACTTAGCAGCTTCCTCAGCATCTAATCCATCTAAGTTATTTAAAATTTGACTTTTAACTTTTGCTTTTAACTTATTTCTTGCATCATTACTATCAAATTCTGCAAATTGAAAATCTTCTTCATTATTTACACTAGCAGTTGTTCCTGTTCCTGCAGCGAGTGAAATTTCATTATTTGCTATAAACTTTTTATAAAAAATGAATAATAAAATCATTGCTACAAGATATTGAATATATTGTTCATATTCTTTAAATATATTCACAACTCCCGTAACACCCATAGGTGCTTCTTCTACTTGTGTTTGATTTGTATTTTCATCCACTTCTATATATTTAAAAGCTTTTACAGTTACCCTGTCTCCTCTTTGCTCTTTATAACCTATTGCTTCTTGTACAATATCATTTAAACCAGCAAGAAATTCTTCTTTATTTTCTATTTTTTCTAAAATTTTAGAATCAAAAGTTACAGCTGCTGTAATATTAGCAATACTTGCATATGCATTGTTTTTTTGATTTATTACTTTTTTAGAAATTTCATAGTTTGTAACATTTTTCGCCTCTTCTGAAGAAGATTTTGTTGTTTTTAATCCATTTTGCTCATCAGGGTTTTCAATATTACTTTGAACACCTGGTACTCCACCTGGTTGCGGTTCTTGTGCATCAGATTGTTTTGCTACCTCTGTTGTCTGTTGACTTCTAATAGTACCCTCAGGATCATATATCTCTTGACTTATTTCCTGCTTTGTAAAATCAAGTTCTATTGATACTTTTGCAGACATTCTATTGCCTCCAAGTATATTAGATAAAAGATCTTTTATTTTATTTTCATAATCATTTTCAAGTTTTGTTTTATACTTTTCATGTTGAATATATTTTAAACTTTCAATATCCTCTTCACTATTTTCTAACAATGAACCATTTTGATTAATTAGCTTAATATTCTCAGGTAGTAACTTAGGAATTGCAGATGCCACAAAGTTTTTTATACCCTCAATTTGTCTTTGTGAAAGTGCCGTACCTTCACGAAGATTTAAAACTGCTGATGCAGTTGGAGGAACTTTTCTTTGAGTAAAAACTGATTCTTTTGGAATTCCAATCTTAACAGATGCAGATAAAATACCAGAAATCGACTCCAAAGATCTCCCTAACTCACCCTCTAATGCTCTTAGATATTTTACTTTATTTTCAAAATTTGTTGTTCCTAGTGAACTTTTATCAAATATCTCCCAACCTGTATGTTTTGCTGTTGCAGCATCACTCGTAACAAGTTTTATTTTCGCCACATTAATATTATTTTTGTTAGTTTTTAATGTTAAATTATTTCCACTTCCTACAACTAAGTATGGTATTGAAGCACCATCAAGTTCATTACTTGCTAGCATAACTTGATTTTTTGTAAGATTTGTTGCTATTGTATAGTTTAACTCTTCATCTTTTGATTTTATATTTGAATATATTAATAATCCCATTAAAAACAAAAATAGAATAGAAAAACCACCTATAATTACTGCTCTTTGACCTGAGTTTAGATTATTAATAAATTTAATGATTTGATCCATATATTACCTATATCCTATTAGTTTTTACTTGAAGAGTCAATAACTGTTTTAAACCACATTGAATCTTTTTTAATAGAATTTTGAAGAGCATTAAACATAATTGAATTTTTTGACATATTACTCATCTGTGTATCTAAATTTACATTATTTCCATCATTTTGTTCTTCTAGCCCTTGTACTTCATAAAGCTCCATACTATTCTTATTTGAACTATCCATTAAAGGTAAATGGTTATTATGTGTTCTTGCTAATCTTAATTGTTCTTCGTGGTTAGACTTGTCTAATTCATTTTTAAACTTTAAATCTTTTGTTTTATAATCTGGTGTATCAATATTAGCAATATTTGATGATATTACTTTTTGTCTTTCACCTCGGAAGTTTAATTGTTGAAATAATAAATCAGTTACATTACTCGGTTGCATCTACAATATTACCTATTATTCCCAATAGCTTCAATAACTTTTGAATTGAGTTCATCTATTCCATTGATTGCTTTTTGATCTTGTTCAAATTTTCTTTGAGCTTCTATAAGCGATACCATTGTTTTAATTGTACTAACATTACTTTGCTCAACTGCCCCTTGAAGAAGATTTTGATTATTATTTGGAACAATATTAACTTGTGTGAAATCATTAACTTTATAGTTATTATTACCAGTTTTATCAAGATTTGAAAACTTTGATGAAACTATAGAGATATTTAGAGCAAACTCATTATCATCTCCAACTTGTATTGGTTGATTATTATCATCTAATACATTGTATCCATTTTGTGTTACAAGTCTACCCTCTAATACTTTAAAGCTTCCATCTCTAGTCAACTCTATATCACCATCTGTTTTTTGAACTTTAAAAAACATCTCTTCTTGGTTTAAAGCAAAATCTAGCTGATTTCCAGTTTGTGTTATTGACCCCATCTCTTGATTCATATACTCACCATCTATTTTAGGAATTGTATTCATCACTTCACTTAACTTTAAAGTATCTTCACCTTTTTTCTGTGCTTTATCTAGATAGTGGTTAAAAGAACCTTCCACTAAATTGTCCTCTTTAAAGCCTTTTGTATTTGCATTTGCTAAATTATTTGATATTACATCAACTCTATTAAGTTGATTAACCATATTTGCTGCTAGTGGGTGTAGTCCTTGGGTCATAATTTATCCTTCTTCTGAAAATTCAGCTATTAATGAATCAATATCATCAGCTCCAACTATATCATTAGAATCACCTGAAATATGTTTTGCTATTTGTACCTCTGGTTTCTCATTATCATCTTCAAAAATACCATTTAGGTAACTATTCAACTTTCTAATTACTGCCATAACTCTTTCTATTTTTTGACGATTAATATCATGGTATTGCATCAATTCCATCGCTTCAAAAACTTTATTATTTTCCCCATCAATTTTAGATGATAAACTTTTTGAATCTTCTACAAGAGTTTTCGCTGTTTCTAAATTCTGACTAAATACATCTATATTAGGAAATTTTTTAGCTAAAGCATCTAATAATAATACTTGCGTATCAATAAATTCACCCATATTTTTATTATAGTTTTGAATTTCATTATTTTCATCAAGAATAAAACTTAATACATCAAAAATTTGAGAAGCTTTTTCTTCACTATCATCGGCAACTTCATTAAGTTGATTTACAACTTTATTTTCGTGTTTTACAGGCATAGGATATTGATTGGAATCAATTAACTCTTCCATTGATTGATCTTTTTTTGTCTCTTTTTGCTCTAAGTTAGTATCAAGTCCTTCCTCTATATCACTGCCATCATCAACTATACCATCTATTCCAGCTAACATATCATCTATATTATCAATATCATCTTCACTTTCTGAGGTATTAGTTGTACTTTCTTCTGTCTCAGCCGTTACATCATCACCTTGAACATCTTCTTGTTGCTCTTCTTGAACATCTTGAGTAGTTTCATCTGGCTGCGCATCAACTGATACTTCTTCGGTTTCATCTGCTTCCGTAGATTCAGCACCGCTCATTAGTGCCTCAATCTCTTCTTGACTCATACTCATAGGTTATCCCTTAACTAGTCCGTCTAGCTTTTCTTTTAATATATCTGCACTAAACGGCTTTACTATATAATTATTAACCCCTGCTTTTAAAGCAGTAATAACCTCACCTTTACCACCTTCAGTTGTAATCATAACTATAGGTACTTTTTTGTCAGCTGTTCGTATATGCTTCACTAAATCTAGTCCATTCATATTAGGCATATTCCAATCTGTAAGAACAACATCATAATTGTTTTTTTCTTGAAAAAGTTTCCATGCCACAACACCATCTTCGGCTTCATCAAAATCTTCTTTTGAAACACCTAGTTGTTGAACAACATTTCCAATTATTCTTCTCATAGTTGAACTATCGTCTACAATTAATATACGCATATCATCCCTTTTTCATATTAAATATCTCATCACATTGTACTAAATTTTCTTTAAATTATATCTTAAATTAAACTTTATATATATTTAATAATAATTTTAGTAAAATATATCAACTTAAAACTATAAGGATATGTCATGATTAGAGGACTTCACACAGCAGCTGCTGGAATGGTTGCACAACAACAAGATATTGATGTTATCTCAAACAACATTGCAAATGTTAATACAACGGCATTTAAGCAGGATAGAACAGAGTTTCAAGATCTCATGTATCAGTCACTAAATTATACTGCTGGTGCAACAAGTGCCGATACAAATAATCCAACTGGAATTGATACAGGTCTAGGAGTTAGAGTTGCAGGTATTCAGAAAAACTTTATCCAAGGTAGTTTACTACAAACTGGAAATACTTATGATATGGCTATTCAAGGAAATGGTTTCTTTCAAATAACTACACCTAATGGGGAAACTGCTTATACAAGAAATGGTTCTTTTAAATTAAATAATGAAGGAAGTTTAGTAAATGGTTTAGGCTACCTAACTGAACCTGAAATTGTAATACCTGATGACCTCATAAATGTTTCTGTAGCACAAGATGGCACTGTATCAGCAATTGATCCAGCAACTGGAGAGCAACAAGTTCTTGGACAAATTACTTTAGTAAACTTTATAAACCCAGCAGGATTAGCTCCTCAAGGTGATAGCTTGTATTTAGCAACTGACACTTCAGGAGATCCTATAGATGAAACACCTGGGCTAAATGGTATGGGAACAATTAGACAAGGGATGCTTGAGGGTTCAAATGTACAGCTTGTAACAGAGATGGTAAACTTAATTACAGCACAAAGAGGATATGAAGCAAACTCAAAAGCAATTACAACCACAGACACTATGCTTCAAACAGTAAACCAGTTAAAAAGATAATCTAAGAACTTAGGTTACTAAATTAATGGATTTAAAAGAATTAAAGAAGATTAGAGAAGAGAAGCTTTTAGAACATAAAAGAAAAAAAAGAGCCTATTACCTTAAATCTAAAATGCAAAAAAAACAGGCAACTGTAGCAAAAAAAGTTCAATCTATTGATTATGAGGTTGAACTTTTTGGTGGAAACTTTGCAGACAAACTAAAAGAGATTGCAAAAAAGCAAAAACTGCATGTACAGTCAAGAGAAGAGATTATTAAAAATAAAATTGATGAGTATAAAAATAAAAAGCAGAAATACTATAATCAAAATAAAGAAACAAGGTTAGAGTATGACAAAGAGTATAGAGATAAACAAAAAGAAAAACTAAGAGAATATAGAAAAGAATATTATCGAAAAAACAAAGAAAAGATATTAGAACAACAGAAACAAAATAGACTAAAAAATAAAATGGAAAATAAATAATGGCTTCAGATTTATCAAAACTAATACCAGAAAATCTATCTATTACACTTGGTGCACTCTTAGCAAAAGATACTAAACTTGTAGAGTGTACAAAAACAGACCTAAGAGACTTTGAAAATAGTGAACTATTAAGAATAGATGTAGAGTTTGTTTTTGATAAATTAACCTCAATTCTATCATACTATATCCCTGCACAAAGTGCATCAAGAATATTTAATATAATGATGGCAGCACCTGATGCTGATGTATTAACTAAAATAGATGATGATACAGCTGATGCTATGGCAGAATTCATATCAAATACCTGTGGAGGATTAGTAACTGAAATTAATTCTATTCAATTTGAAGATCTTGGAAAATCAAAGTTTAATATTAAACATAAAGAAATACTAGACGGTAATAGTATAGAGTCAATTGAAAATACATATAGATTCTTAATAGATATTGATGGTGTAGAGTCTGTACTATTTACAAAATTTGAAGAAAACTTTAACGAATTCATAACAGAACTTACACAAACTGAACCTACTTTTTATCCAGAAGAAGAGATTCAAGAAGAGACCGAAGAAGAGATAGAGGAAGAGAAAGAAACGGTAGATGCAAAAACAGAAGCTCCTATAGAAGAAACCTCTACAGAGGAACCTGATGAAAATATAAAAAATAAGAAATTTAAAATGATTATTATAACAGTTTCTGCCCTTATAGCAACTACTATAATAGTTGCTATTGTTATGTATATGCTAGGTATTTTTGATTCAGCGCCTATAGAAAAACCAAAAGATACAAATAGTACAGAAGAAATAAAAAACAATGTAGATATAGTTCAATATGAAGCTGTAAAAAAAGTTGATTTTAGAATGAGTGATATTAACATTCAAAGACTCAACAATAAACTTGAACTACTAACAAAATATCAAATTCTTACACAAGAGGAACTAGAGACACAGGCGCAAGAGGAAAAACAAAGAATAATACAACTTAAAAAAGAACAATTACTTATAGAGTTTGCAAAACAGAATAAAGAAGAACCTCTAGCAATAGAAGGAAAAGAAACTATCCCTGTAACTAATCTACCACAAGAAAAAATAGAACAACAAACACCTCCTGCTGAAAAGGTAAGCACCCCTACTCTTATAGAGGAGAATAAAGTACAATCTGTTGAAGTTAAAAATAGTCCTATGATAGAACATAACAGTAAATTAAAATTTGTTTTAGCAAATAGTTTAAAATATAAATTATTTAAAGAATTAGTATTACAAACAAATTCTACGCAAGCTAGAATCTCAATATGTAATAACGATAATGGAAAAACACAAATTTTTATAGGTCCTTTTGAAAATGAAGAGTTACAAATAAAATTAAACACCCTTATAAGAGAATCAAATACAAATATTGAAACAGTTATAGCAAATATAACTCAAGAAGAATTTAATACTAAATGTAATTTTTGAAAGTATCTAATAATCTCGTAGTAGCTTGTTGGATACTCACACCTGAGAGTGTAGCTCCTGCTGCATTTTTGTGACCACCACCATTGAGTGTATTTGCAACTTTGGATAAATCTATTTTAATATCATCTTTCCCTCGTAAAGATATTCTTATATTATTGTTATCTTCGCGTAAATAAATAGCTATTTTTACTATCGCTATTTTTAATATCTCATTAACTACTTCATCACACTCATTAAAAGTAGCTCCTGTAATATCTAGCCACTCTTGTTTTTGATATATAATTGCGATATCACCTTCAAAATATAACTCTAATGTTTGTAAAATTTTAGGAAGTAGTCTATATTTTGCAAGCGTCTCCCTCATTAAATAAGATTCTAATATTTTTGGTATTTCTATATTAGTTGTAACTAGAGTATTAATCACTTCAAAAGTTTTACTATTAGTTCTAGGGGTAGTAAAAGCAATACTATCATCATAAATACCAATATATAAACAAGTGGCTATCTCTTTTGTTATTTTTATCTCATTATTCTTGAAAAAACCAAATAATAGTTCAGCGGTACTTCCTTTATCGGAATCAACAATATTTATATCTCCATAATTATCATTGGATTGGTGATGATCTATATTAATAACTTTACAAGTATAATTAAACTCAAAACCAACTCTTCTTTTATCACCACAATCTACATAAATAATAAGATCATAACTTTTAGGTACTGTATCGGTAATTTTATCAAATCGTGGTAGAAAATCTAAATTTCTAGGTAGATACTTACTACTATTGTATACTTTATGATTGATATTATTTCTATACATATAATTACTCAAAGCTAACGCTGACGATAAAGTATCTGCATCAGGATTAATATGTGTAACTATTAAAATATAATGACTCTCATTTATTAACTTATAAGCTTTTTGAAACTCTTTTGTAAAATCACTCATCTATATACCCTAATTCAATAAGTTTATTAAAAATTTTACCTGCCATAGGTCCAGCGGCACTTCCCCCATGACCACCATGCTCTACTAGTATAGTAACCACATATTGTGGATTTTTATATGGAGCATAAGTTGTAAGCCATGCTTGAGATCTTTGAAAATACTCTAACTCATGTTCTTTCATTCTTTTTTTCTCTGATTGAGGAATACCAACAACTTGTGCTGTACCTGTTTTTGCAGCAACTGTAGTTTTAGACTTAATATAGTGTACTGCTGTTCCCAAAGGTTTATTAGCAACTTCATACATCCCTCTTTGAACTATCCGAAGATCTCTTTGAGAGATATTTGTATCAATTGACTCTATTAAACTATCATCTTTTAAAAGATGGGGTTTTTGTAACTTATTAGTTGCCATTGCACCCGTATACCTTGCTATTTGCATTGGCGTAACATTAATAAAACCTTGTCCAATAGAAGCAACTAATGTTTCCCCCATATACCATGGTAACTTTTGTGTTTCTTTTTTCCATCTTTTATCTGGGTTTATACCTATAAACTCTACTGGTAAATCCACACCTGTTTTTTTACCAATACCAAATCTATCCAATGTCTTATGTATATTATTTATACCTACTTTTAAACTCCCTTTATAAAAGAAATCATCACAACTTTCTCTAATAGCTTTTACAAAACCTGTTCTTAAGTGCCCCTTATCATTCCAGCATCTAAATTTTCTTGAACCTAATTGCATCTCTCCATTACAGTAAACACTAAAATTTGGGGATACATCATTTTCTAAAAATGATATTGCTATCCCCATTTTCATAACAGAACCAGGAGGATATAAACCATTAATTAACTTATTAGTAAAAGGATGATTAAAATCTTCTCTAATTTTCTTCCAATCTTCGTGACTAATACCATTTACAAAAAGATTATTATCAAATTCAGGGAAACTACCAGCAGCTAAAAGTTCTCCATTATTAATATCCATAACTACAACTGCACCTGCTTGCTTCCCAAACAACTCATGTATATATTTTTGTAATTCAATATCTATAGTTAATTGTATATCCCTTTTAGTTGATTTCACTTCATCTAAAACTTTTAGTTTTTTATACAAAGAATTTACTTGAACATCTTGATATCCTAACTCTCCTCGTAAAACTTTATCATAATATTTTTCAATACCACTTCTCCCAGTTTGTTCGAAATACTTACTATTTTCATCATTTTTTATATCTTCTACAGTTGTTTTTCCCATATACCCTAAAACATGTGCTGCTACATCTTTATAAAGATATTTTCGAAGAGTTGCTAGCTCGATTTCAACATTTTCATTTGAGTTAAAAATAGTATAGTGTTTAAAAAAGTCATCATAAGGAACATAGTCAACAAGTTTTATAAGATTATGTCTATATGGAGAATCTAGTTGTTTATACTTATGGAGAAGTTTTTCATATTTAAAATCTGGAAAATATTTTACTATTAGCCTTGCTACCTCTTCTACATCTTTAAATTTCTCACTACTTCGTAAATGTGGTTTTACATTGATACTAAAACCCACTTTATTAATAGCTAAATATTTTCCATTTCTATCTAAAATAGAACCCCTAGAAGATGTAGTATAAAATCTTTTTATGTAATTTTTCTTAGATAAACTTTCATAATATTCGTTTGATTGAATACTAAGGTAATATACTCTTCCTAATAAAAGTGCTACAATAATAAAAATAAATCCTATTATAAACTTTAGTCTCATATAATAAATCCTACTATAATAATATCAATCAAAAAATTATATATAACTACATACAACATATTTATACTAAATGGAGTATAAAAAATAGTTACAACAAGTAAAACAAGATAAAATAAAAAAATATAGATAAACTCTGACATTATTGATGATGAAAAAGTATGCTTAATTCTAGGAATTATAAAATAAAATAAGAAAAGTGCAATAAGTGTTAGAGAAAATGGTTTAAATCCCTGAATAACCTCAATTACAAGAAAGGTGATCACAGAAAAAGCAAGAATATAATAATACTGTTTTTTTAAAGATTCTAAAAAAATTTTAAACACAACTCCAGCTAAAAAAATAGAGATAAAATATGTACTAAAAATTATATTCGTAATACCAATAAATATTAAAATTAAAAGATATGGGGGAGTTTCATTTTTTTTCAAATTTAGTTTCCTCTATTATACATTTTCTATCCAACTCTAGTTTTAATTTTTCAAGCTGTTCTTTAGAAGCTTGAATAAAGAATACCACATCTATTTCAAATACTTTTTTTACTATGATAATATCATACTTCTCTAATAAATACTCAACTTTTGATAGGTAACTATACTCAAAAATTAGTTTTTTTTCAATAAGCTTTTTATACTCTACTAAAGTTGCACTATTAAGCACCTCATTAACGGCATCACCGTAAGCACGAATCAGTCCTCCAGTTCCCAACTTAATGCCACCAAAATAACGTACAATAATAACACCACTATTGATAATATCCATTCCTGCCATTACAGCTAAAGATGGCTTGCCACTTGTCCCTTTTGGTTCTCCATCATCACTACTATTTTCAACAATTTGTTCAAATTCATTGAGATATCTATAAGCATAAACAAAATGTCTTGCTTTGGGATGTTCATTTTTAAGTTTTTCCATAACATCGTTAAATTTTTCATAAGGGAAAAGATATGTAATAAATTTTGACTTTTTAATCTCAACTGTTACATTATACTCTTTTTGAACAAACTGCATAATTTTTTTAAGATATCAATTTGTTATAGATATCTTTTACACTTTCCCCTGTTAATTTAGATAATAACTTCGCCTTTTGTTTAGGAGCAAGGGAAAGTTCATCTATATCACTATAAGTTATAATCCCTTTATTTTCTTGAATTTTCGGCTCTATTATAACTACCCATTCACCTTTAATTGTCTCATTTTTAAATTGGTTAAAAATATTCTGACTACTATCTTTATATCTTTTTTGATATTTCTTAGTTAGCTCTTTTGTTAAAAAAATCACTCTATCTTTATCCACATGAGCAATCTCTTCTAAAAGTTTCAATAATCTATGTGGTGACTCATACAAAATAGCTAAAGTATCACTGTTCATCACTTTATCTAAAAAATCACTACGATTGCTCCCTTTATGGGGTAAAAATCCAAAAAATGTAAATGTTGTGTTAGAAAAACCACTACTTGCGTATGCTGTCAAAATAGCATTAGCACCAGGAAGCACATCATACTCTATTTCATTATTTAAACAAAAATCCACAAGAAAACTACCAGGATCACTTACACAAGGCATCCCTGCATCACTTAAATATATACAGTTTTTTATTTTTAAAAGTTCACTATTCTGTACTGTTAAAAATTCTTTTTCGTTATGAGAATGGAGACTAATAAATTGAAAATCGGGAAAAGTTACATTATATCTTGTAGAGAGTAAAGAGAATAGTTTTTTTGTTACCCTTGTGTCTTCACACAAGATAAGTTCCCCATCTTTTAAAACTTCAATTGTTCTAAAAGATATATCTCCTAAGTTACCTATAGGAGTTGGAACAAATGTCAACATTATTTCATTGCGTATCTAGCTTTGAATTTTTCAACTCTACCAGCAGCATCAACAATTTTTTGCTCACCTGTGAAAAATGGGTGACAAGCAGCACAAACATCAATTCTTAAAGTTTCAACATTTGATTTTGTTTCAAAAGCATTACCACAAGCACAACTTACTTGACATACTTTGAAATCTGGGTGAATTTCTTTTTTCATTTTTTTTCCTTTTTTTGTTCTAACAAAAGGGTCGCGTCTTTGTCGCCCTTTATAAAAGTTGCGAATTATACACGATTTAAGCTAAAATTAAAATAAATCGATGCTACTTTCTTCCTCTTTTTTATAAAAAGCATATTGAGATCTACCCTTGTTTTTTGCCTCATTTAAAAAATTATCTGCATTTTTTAAAACTTGATTGATATCATTGGAATCATATGGAAATAATGAGATCCCAATACAAATTGTTTTTTGTAGTATTTGTCCTGTTTCTGGATTTACTATAACTTCAACTTTTGCAAAATCATTAATAATTTTTTGTGCTGTTTTTTCTACATTTGCTATAGAACTAGGATTCACTATTGCTAGTAAAAACTCATCCCCCGTAAGACGAGAAACAATGTCAAAATCTTTTATATTGCCATGGATAACTTTTGCTAGTTCTATTAATACTTTATCTCCAATATCGTAATCAAATTCTTCAATAACTGCTTTAAACCTATCAATGCCTATCATTAAAAATGCAATATCTTTCTCATCTTTTTTTGATAATGATATTATTTTATTTATATGCTTTATAAGATATTTTCTACTATGCACATTAGTAACACTATCTATAGAGGAAGCTTCAACATGATGCTTTTGCATAATTCCATTTTGCAATATTGGTGATATTTGGAAAAAAGCAGCTTCTATAAAAGGATAGTCACCATTTATCATATCAAAATGTTCTTGATCTGTTGCACTAAAAGCTACAATTGCATTCATATCTGTATGGGTATTAATTATAAAATAAAAAGAGAATTCTCCATCCAAAAAAAACTCGGCACCTCTTTTAATGATGTCAGTTGATAAATTCGTTTCCAAATCAAATAGAGAAAACTTCATATTTTGTACTTCATATTTTTCGCATAACCAATCACACAAGCTTGATGCCATCTCTTGTATATTTTCACTGTATTGTAACTGGTCATATAATGTATAAATTTTCTCTAAAGACTTTAACTTATCTTTATCTTGTATAGCTAATTCAATCAGATTTAACATTTCATTCTTCATGCTATTATTTTACTACTTTAAACTTAAGCTTTGAATAAATTGCATAGGTATTATTTTCAAACTGAAATTTTAAAAAATTTGCCTGCAACCTTAATCGTTCATCCTTTATGTGTAAAAGTCTCTCTTCTAATGTTAGCTTTTTTAAAAGATACTTATCTGCAATATCTTCATCGACTCCATAAATTGGATCTCCTACTATTTTATGTCCAATAGAATGAAGATGTACTCTTATTTGGTGTTGTCTTCCTGTTATTGGTGTAGCTTCAACTAAAGTTTGATTTTTAACTTTATTATATTGCAATGGGGTTATATGAGTAACGGATTCTTTCCCATCAGATGCAGTTACCATTTTTACACCAATTTTACTATTTGTTGCTTTTTTTATACCCTCGTCTATAGTGATATTTTTATCTATTTTTCCCTCAACAATTGCTAAATATTTTTTTTCATACAATTTATTTTCAAACATATCTTTTAAAACCATATCACTATACTTATTTTTTGTAACAAGTACCAACCCTGATGTTTCTTGATCTATCCTATGAGCTAAGTTTGCAGTATCACCAAAATGAAATCGTATCTCATCAAGTAGAGAGTATTCTGTATTTCTTGAAGTTGGATGAACTATCACTCCTGATGGTTTATCAAATATAGCAAACTCTTTTGTATTGAAAATAGGATTTAATCCTCTAGTTTGTCCCTCAAACATAGCAATCTTTATAAAATCACATTTAAGTTTTTCACCATTTTGTAATACTTTATCATTTTGATCAAACACTCTACACTTTGCTAATAGTTTTTGGGAACTAGAAATTGTTAAACCAACATCATCTATCAAAAACTGCTGAATTTTTTTTCCAGGTACTGCTGGAAACTCTTTTAGTACAAATGGCAATTGAAACCTTTTTGGAAATTTAGTTTTGTATTTTATCTTAAAGTGTGCTAATAACTTATTAAGTGAGTTTTATGTACAATTCGTAACTTTTTTACACATTTTATAAATAAGAGGTAATTTTGAAAGAGACAACTTTAATAGTACTATGTGCAGGTAATTCATCTAGATTTGAGCTTCAAGCAAAAAAACAATGGTTGCGAATAGAAGATGAACCACTGTGGCTATATGTAACAAAAAGGATAGATAGCTTCCATAATTTTGATAAAATCATTGTAGTTTCACATCAGAATGAGCTAAATTATATGAAATCCTTTAGCGATAAATTTGATTTTGTTGCAGGTGGTAGCACTCGACAACAATCTATTAAAAATGCTTTGCAAAAAGTAACATCCCCTTATGTGATGATTACGGATGTTGCTAGATGTTGTATCCCTAAAAATGTTATTCAAGAGCTTATAAACTCAAAAGATATTGCCTCTTGTATCGTTCCTGTTTTAGATGTATCAGATACTGTAATTTATAAAAATGAGACTATCAATAGAGAAGATGTAAAGCTCATACAAACTCCTCAACTTTCAAATACTACTATCTTAAAAGAAGCACTAAATACTTCAGTTGAATTTACAGATGAAAGTAGTGCTATTAAAAATATAAATCAATCAATTCACTACATAAAAGGTTCAAAAGAATCTATAAAATTAACTTTTGGGAAAGAGTTACACCAAATAGATTGTTTATCTGAACCATCAAAAGATTTTTTTATAGGAAGTGGTATTGATATACATCAATTTGAAGAAAACAAACCAATGGTTTTGGGTGGTGTTTCAATAGAATCACAAGTTGGTTTTAAAGCTCATAGTGATGGAGATGTTGTAATCCATAGCATTATTGATGCTCTTCTTGGTGCAATTGGGGCAGGTGATATTGGAGAATTTTTTCCTGATAATGATCCGCAATATAAAGGTGCAGACTCAAAAGAATTACTTAAATATATTGTCTCATTTGTTTATAATGTTGGATATGAAATTGTTAATATAGACCTTACTATATTGGCAGAAAAACCAAAAATAAATCCCTATAAAGATGCCATAAAAACTCAACTCTCCTCAATAATTGGTATTACAAAGCAAAGAATCAATATCAAAGCAACGCGAGGTGAAAAAATGGGATTTATAGGGAGAGCAGAAGGTGTTGCTGTTTTAAGTAATGCAAATTTAAAATTTTATGATTGGAAAAGAAAATGAATATACTTATACTAGATGAAGAGGTTTATTTAGCACAAAAAGTTGCTATTAGACTTCATGAAGAGGGAAACTATTGTACCCATGTATCAAATATTAAAGAGATAAAATTTGATGAACAATATGATGTAATTTTACTTTCAACAAATATTAGTACAAATGATGTACATAAAATTATTTCAAAATTTAAAGAGAGTATTATTATTTTACTTGTTTCCTATATTAATGATACAACTGTAACCAAACCTTTAAAAGATGGTGCAATGGATTACATTGTAAAACCTTTTATTATGGATGAGCTAGTGCGAAAGATTTATCACTATGATGAATTTAAAAAATTAAAACAGATGAAAAAAAATCTTACAAACTATATCGACTTTGCTTTTTATAATATTGAACATGATGTGGCTATTCCACAAACTCTTCCATTTGCAATTGAGACAAATGACCAAAGGGTTGCAGATAAAATAGTTTTAGAAGTTGCACAAAGACTAGATAAAACTATTAAATTTATCTCATTAGAGAACAATACTAAAATTGAACCAAACGATTTTAAAGATGAGTTACTCTATATTTACGATTTCCACTATGTTAAAAAAAGTTCAAAAGATTTAATCCTAAAAACAATAGAAAATTTTGATGTTATACTCTCATCTTTAGAAGATTTAGGAGATATACCTTATCCTAAGATAGAATTAAAAATAGCAAATAAACTCTCAACAGTTGATTCAATACTTACAATTAACGATTATGTAAAACTTATGGTTACCAGTTTTCAAGACAAGTATCCAGATACAGAACTTAGTCGTAGACTTGGAATTAGTAGAAAATCTCTTTGGGAAAAAAGAAAAAAATTTGGTATAGAGAAAGATAAAGGTGATAAATAGTGTTTAATAAATTTTTCTTAACTTTAGGATATAGTGGACTTAGCCCAAAAGCACCTGGAACTGTTGGTAGTTTTGTAGCCTTATTATTAGGGATGGGTTTATTACAATTTATTAGTATCACTACACTTTTTTTACTCTCGCTACTTATTTCAGTTATTGCTGTCAAACAAATTAATATCTATGAAGAGCAAACAGCTACCCATGATGGCAAAGAGATTGTTATAGATGAATTAGCTGGTATGTGGATCACTATGGGAGTTGCAGGAGTAACTTCTGATAATTGGATTATGGGGATAATCGCATTTATCTTTTTTAGAATATTTGATATATGGAAGCCTTCTATTATTGGTAAAATTGATCAAAATATAAAAGGTGGTTGGGGTGTAATGGGTGATGATATGATTGCGGGAGTTTTTGCAGGTCTTTGTACCAGTTTAGTTTACTTTCTTATTTTTTAAGACAATTTAGTATTGATTGGAATTGTAACTTTAAAAAGAGCTCCATTGGTACTATTTGATACTTTTAACTCTCCACCTAAGCTTTCTGTTACTATTTTATAACTCATATGTAGTCCTAAGCCTGTACCTTGGCTTTTATGTTTTGTAGTGAAATATGGGTCAAATATTTTTGAGATAATCTCAGAAGGAACACCTCCTCCATTATCTTCTATACAGATGGTCACAAAACTACTGTCTTGCTCCAGCCCTACTTTTATCCAAGCATCTTCAACTTTTCTTTCTAATAGTATATCTTTTGCATTATTTATAATATTAATAATCACTTGAGAAAGTTCCCCAACAACCACTTCTAGTTTAATAGGGTTACTATAGTCAATATTATTAATGAGCTTTATATGATTTGCTTCTAAAGTAGATATTACAATTTTTAAAGAGATATCGATTCTATTTTGTATTATTATTGTTGCTCTTTCTTTTTTTTCTCTTATAAAGTTTCTGAAGATATCAATAGTTTCTGATAAATATTCACTATTTTCAACAATAGAGTTACAATAGTAATTAAACTTTTCATCTTCTAACATTCCATACTCTTTTTGAAGTTTCATACCGCTAGCTGCTGTACTAATAACACTTAACGGCTGTCTCCACTGATGAGCAATATTTCCTATCATCTCACCCATTTGTATCATTTTTGAAGATTCTAATATATGGAGTTCTTTTTCCATATTCTTAGCTATCTCCTCGTCCACTTTTTTTTCTAAATCCTCATTAAGTATCTGAAGCTCTTTTGTTTTCTCTTTAACCTTATCCTCTAAACTCTGATTTAACTGATGAAGATCATTTTCCCTTTTATGAATTTTATTTTTCATTATCATAAAACTATTAATAAGTTTTTTTAACTCTTTATAATTATTTTTATCAATACCTTCGATATCCTTCTCTTGAGCAATATTTTCCATCTGTAAACTTACCTCATCTAAAGGTTTTAAAATTGACTTAGCAAGTCGTACTGCAACAATCATAGATAAAACTATCACCACAACAATAAATAAGCCAAGAAAATACATAATATTAAAATATGTTTGAAATATATACTCATATCTCTCTTTTACTACTACATACCATTGAAGTTTTTTTGTTACGCCATATACTCCAATATTGTTCAAAGAATTTTTAGCTGCATTTTGAAATGTTATTTGTCGGTATTTATATCCCTTTGAAATAAAATTTTTATACAATCCAAGATTTAAGATATTTTTTTGCTGAAATACAAACTCTGGCTTATCGGGATTTGCTAAAAAAACACCATTGTTATCCATAATTCTAACCATAGTTGAACCATCTCCACTCTGAAACTTCTGTGCAAATGTGTTTAGCATGGCAAGATCAAGAACAAAAACAATAATATTATCATCATCTATTTTTACACTATAAGATATCACTGGTGTATTTGTTGTATTTGATAGATATACATCTGACCAATATTTCAACTTACCATTATTTATCTCCATATAATATTTTGTATTTGAAAAATCAT
Organism: Arcobacteraceae bacterium; assembly: GCA_021107755.1. Taxonomy (GTDB): domain Bacteria; phylum Campylobacterota; class Campylobacteria; order Campylobacterales; family Arcobacteraceae; genus JAIOSF01. Next base: position 75,546 of record JAIOSF010000021.1, on the reverse strand, counting down.
ATCCAATAAAAAGATTAGATTTTACTCTCGTTTGAAAATCTTTTACTAAACCTTCACTGTCTAAAATATAAATCTCTTTTATAGTTTTTTGTGTCCCTATAAGCCCTTCAAGTATTTTATTTTTTCTTTTGATAAAATTTTTTCTAACAAATTCTCCAAGTTGTTCAATATTCATAATATTGCTATTAATATCCTCTTCAACTTGTTTTAATACTTGTAAATGTTTACTAAATAGTGCTTCTTTTTTTGATTCATAAGTGGTATATAAAATAAGAGAAGATGCTATAATTAAAGGTATGGATGTAAATAGTATAAGAAAAATTACAATATTTGTTTTTAAACTATTGATTTTAAACATTAATCTATCTTTTTAAATGATCTTTCAATCACTTTCATCATAAAATAGTCTCTTTTAATATCACCGTACTTATCAAATATAATATCACCTTGAAGTCCCTTATATTTACCTCTATCTAAAATTCTTTTTTTAAGTGTAGTTATATCTGATGATTCTTGTAGGTTTTCTATAAGTATTTGCCCCAATTCATATCCTTGTGCTGCAAATACTGATGGTTTTTTATTATATTTTTTTTCAAACTTATTTACAAATTCAACAAACTTTATATCTTTTGAATTATCATCATATGGAGTTGAAAAAGAGACACCCTCTACAGCTTTTCCTCCATTAGTGATAAAATCCATTGTTTTTGCCCAACCTGAACCTAAAATATCTGTTGTAATATTATTATGACGAATATATTGTATGATATTAGCTGTATCAATTGAGTTTCCAACAATCAAAATCAGATCGCTTTTATGTAATTGCAACTGCTCTTTTATAAGATTGTATTTACTATTTAAATCAACACTTCCAACAAACTCTTCCCCTTCATTTTCTATAATCATATCTTGCAAAATATCTTTATATCCCTCTACATAAGCTATATTCCTAGAATCATAAATTAAAAAAATATTTTTATACCCTTTATTTTTAATATATTTTAAAAGTGTACCATATCTTTTTTGGGAGTTTTCAACTTGTACACGCAAGAAATTGTCATCTTTATGTGTAAATTCATAGCCACTAGCTGTTGCAGAGATAAGTAACATATCTTTATGCTTATTTACCTCTGCAATAGAAACTTTTGTCATAGAACTTGTAGCATTTCCAACAACAAGTTTTATATTATTATTGATAAAATATTTTATAGCTTTTTTTGCTTTTTCTATATCTTGTTTATCATCTTTTTGTATTACAGTGACTTGTTTACCATCTATTTTATAGTTTATCTCATCAAATGCTAGTAAAAAACCATCTCTTATACTTATCCCCAAAGAGGAGTATTTACCACTTAAACCGGCAATAAAACCAATTTTTATATCATCATTTTGCTTTTTTCCACACCCAACAAAGAGCAATATCATAAGTATAGATACTGTAATAATTTTAACACTGATTTTCAAAAGGAACCTTTTTTAATCTAGTCAAACTTCATTGAAAAATCTAACCAAGTAGCTTGATGGATGATACTACCACTACTAATAGCATCAATACCACTATGAAGATAGTTAGTAATAGTTTTTTCTGTTATATTTCCACTTGCTTCAAGTAAAATATGTGGATGTTTTTCATCTCTAAAATCAACCACTTGTTTAATCTGTTCTGGTGTCATATTATCACACATAATAATATCTGCACCCGCTTCCATAGCTTCTTGTACTTGTTCAAAAGTTTCACATTCAATCTCTATTTTAGTAACCCAAGAGATTCTTTTACGAGCTATTTTTACAAACTCTTTTAAATCAGGGATAGTTTTTAAATGGGTATCTTTTAACATCAAACAATCATCAAGTCCTAGCCTATGATTAATAGCCCCTCCAACTCGAGAAGCATATTTTTCAAAGTCTCGTAACTGTGGTCTTGTTTTTCTTGTATCTAGTAATACAACATTACTTCCCTCTAAAAGTTTCGCATATCTATTTGCATTTGTTGCGATTCCAGAAGCGTGTTGTAAAAGATTCAAAAATGTTCTCTCACTACTTAATAATACAGAAGCCTTCCCTTCAAGCTCTGCGATAACATCCCCTTTTTTTACCTCATCACCATCCCGAAGTAAAAATTTACAATCAAACTTTTCAGTTCTAGCCAATACTTTAGCATACTTAACTCCAGCAATTATCCCATCATCTTTGGCAATAACTCTTGCTGTAAATCTCCCTTTTGGAGCAATATCAAAAAACAAATCCCCTCTACCATTATCTTCTGTTATTGCATTTTTAACAAATTTTCTTATATTGATTGCCATTAATTTTAAACCTCAAACATTCTATTTAATGCTATTTTTGCATATTTAGCTACATCTTCACTGATTGTTATCTCATTTTCATAAGTTTTATTTTTTATTGAGAGTAATGTATTATGTAAATCTTCCAAAGTTGTTTCATTCATAGTTGGACACTCTGGTTTTGTAGAACTTAATACGAAAGTATTTTTTTCTCTTAAACGATTAACCATATTAAACTCAGTTCCTACCACAACTTTTTGATCAATAGGAATCTCTTCAGTTATATATTTTATAAGTTGAGAAGTACTCCCTACAAAGTCAGCTTTTTCAACAACTGATGGATCACATTCTGGATGAACAGCTACTAAAATATCTGGATATTTTTCTCTATAAAAATCTACATCTTCAGGGGTAAAAAGTTGATGAACTGAACAAAAACCATTAAAACAAATGATATCCGCATTTTTTACATCTTCAATATCATCAATTCCTACAACTGCTGATTTTAATCCAATCTGTTTTGCAAAGTTTTGCCCTAAACATCTATCTGGAACAAAGAATATTTTTTTGCCACTTTCTAATCCTTTGTTGATAATTTTATAGGCATTTGAACTTGTACAAACATATCCACCCATTTTTCCAACTTCAGCTTTTACTTCAGCACTAGAGTTAATATATGTTATTGGTAAAATATCATCATTTGCTATTCCTGCATCATTTAATATTTTTAAATTCATATTGTAATAATCTACATCAATCATCTTCGCCATAGCACAGCATGCGATTTTAGGCATAAGTACTCTTTTTTGAGGTGCTAATACTTTCACACTTTGCCCCATAAATCCTACGCCACAAAAGATAATGTTTTCCGTAGGTGCCTCCATAGATTTTTTAGCTAATTCTAAACTATCACCTACAATATCACCCATTTCAAATACTTCATCTTTTTGATAAAAATGTGCAACAATAGTTACATCAAGCTCTTTTTTAAGCTTAATTATCTCTTCTTTTATATTCATATCTATTTTTTATCCTAAAATTTGTTTATTTTAATGTAATAATATAACCAATTTTCATTTAGTGACTACTGAATTATAAGGTTTTGTTGGAATAATTATAAAAGTGAAAGATGATTCGTTAAGTTTTGTAAATACAAAGTCTTTTTGACTTTGTATTTATAGTTCTATTTTTTGTTAGATAAGAAAAGTGCAACTGCTTGATGTTTTTTACCAGCAATTTTTCCACAAATACCACTTGTAGTTAAAAATGATTTTGCATCAGCAACTGATGTAAACCTTTTATCAGTTTTTTTACACATTTTGTTGTATATCATTTCCCCTTTTGTTGCTGCTTTTGATTGTCTCATCTTAGTAGCTTTCATATCTTTTTCTAAAGATTTCTCAACCATTTCATATACCGCATCAAATGGTAATACTTTTCCACCATTTTGTGCTGCAAATTTTTCTGCTGCTGCTTCTGTTCCAAATGCATATTTACTCACTACACTCATTGTCCCTGGCTTATTGCTACCTACTACAAAATATGCTGCTTTTGCATCGATAAACTTTAATGTAGTATTATCTACAACTTTATGATTGTCAAGTTTTTTTCCATTTTTTACAGCATCTTCAACTTCACATACTATTGAACAATATTGGTGTGTGTGACCTTTTGCATCAGTTGCTGCATGATTTGTTTTATAAAACATTGGTAATGTCATACCACAAACAGGACAATACATTTTATTCTTTCCATCTTGTATTATTTCTGCTTTTTCTGGAGCTACTGCTCTATAGTTTGCCATAGCTTTACCTTGACCCATACCTTTAGATGCAGCACCACATTTTTTAGCACCTCCACACTTGTTTTCCCCACCACATTTTCCATTCATTGCATTTGCAAAACTTATTGTTAACATTAAAGCAAATATTGCAGTTAATACTTTTTTCATTTTTTACCCTTTTTTTAAATTTTTTTATTGTATCTTAAATGTGTTAACTATTCGTTAAAATCTAACTGATACACCACATCCTCAACTATTTGTGAAAATTGAATTATTTTTTTTCCATAGTGGTCTTTTTTAAATGTTTTGGCATCACTTAAAGATTCAAAAGGGATTAGTTCATGCCCCATTGGACCATAAATGTCACTTCGTATTACATAATATGCTTTTGTACCATCTATCCCTTTTTGTGAATAGTAATCGGTTACTAAAATTTTGGTGATATTTTCCCTCTTTGCTATCTCATAATTACCCCATTTTTGTGAATCAAAATAAAACTTCATCATATCTTTTACCCCATCAAATGACCAATGTTTTTTATCATCTTGCTTTTCATAAAAAATTTGGGCGGCCCATCTTGGGTATTTATAGGTATACATACCACATACTGGGCATTTTTCATCTTCTTTGACTTGAACTTTATCCTCTATCGTATCTAAATCCCCAAATCTTTTTACTTCCCAAATATATAAAGCTACTGCTTGTAAATCTTTCTCTTTTAATGGTTTACATAATTTTTTATCTACTATATCTTGTTTAAGTTCATTTATCTCTATATAACTTGTCGGATCTATTAGATCTTTTTGACACACTTTTTCAAATATTCTTTTCCCCCGTGGATATGTTTTTTTCTTTTTGATTTTTTTTAGTATCTCATTGTCTTTTTTCAAAGAGTTTCTTGCTAACTTTAAAGTCTCTTTAAAACTTTTAATCGTCCCTTTATATTTTTTAATAAACTCTAGAGCATCTTTTTTTGATTTAAATGCAAGTTTACTTTTTTGGGACAATGAACCATCTACTTCACTTCCTACAACAAAATAGGCATCTTGTGCTTGAATATATTTTTGAGAAATCACATCTAAAACTTGAACACTATTTAAATCTATACCATACTCATCCATATCCATAACTAAACATCGTATACTACAGTATTGCCTATTATTCTCATTCATTTGGAGTTTTGCTGTATATGATGTTTTATAAAAATCCTCAATTTTCTCCCCTGAAACTGGACACCATTGGTTACCATTTTCTTGCTGTAACAACTTTGGTGTAACCGTTGCTTTTTTACTAAATACAGTTCCGTATAGAGAGATAAACCCAATAAAAACAATTATCAATGATTTTTTTAACATAATCTTCCCTTTTAATAGTTATAAGATAATAATATCAAGTTAAAGTTAATCGGATGTTAATTTAATATCAAAGCAGATTTAGATAAAATACGATTATTTTTAAAAGGAAATGTATGGACTTTCTCTCAAATCCAAATGTTATATTTTATATTGTTGCATATCTTGTAGGTTCTATCCCATTTGGTTTATTATTAGCAAAAAAATTTGCAGGTGTAAATGTAAAAGAGCATGGTAGCAAAAGTATAGGTGCAACCAATGTCTTAAGAGTTGTAAAACAAACTAATCCAGCTTTAGCAAAAAAACTTGGTATCGCTACGGTTATTTTAGATGCACTTAAAGGGTTAGTAGTCATTATTATTGCTATGATGATGGGGATGCCTGTTGAAACACTTTGGGCAATTGCAGTTTTAAGTGTACTTGGACATTGTTATAGTATCTATTTAAGTTTTGAGGGTGGAAAAGGTGTTGCTACTGGACTTGGTGTATTTTTAGTTCTCATCCCTATTCCTACAATTATTGGTGCTGTTGTTTGGGGATTTTGTGCAAAAGTATTAAAAATCTCATCACTATCTTCACTTCTTGGTCTTATCGCTGTTGTTATCTCTGCTATTTTTCTTCAAAATGGTCTTGGAGTTGATTCAAATGCACCAATGTATATAATAGCTTTTATCATACTTTATAAACATATTCCAAATATTGTAAGACTTATAAAAGGTGAGGAAGCCAAAGTTGCCTAATCAGCCATATAATATGAAAGTCTCTATAAAAGAGCTTTCATTTAAAGCTATCATTGGGATACTTCCAATAGAAAGAAAAGAAACGCAAAGGGTTATTATAGATATAAATTTTGAATATGTTTTTCATAAAACAAATGATGAATTTATAGATTACTCTTGTATAGCTAAAACTGCTAAAAAGATTATGAAGAAAAAACAGTTTAAACTTATTGAAGATGCTATTATTTTTTTAGAAAAAAAACTTTATAAAAAATATAATATATCTAAACTTCACATACAAATCACAAAACCTGATATTTTGCCCAATTGTACAGTATCAGTAGAAAATGCTTTTTTAGATTAAATCTAAGAAATCATTTTTAAATATTATCACCTCTTTAGTCTCTTTTTTATAGATAAATCTTTTATCCCCATTTTTTACTCTATTTAAAATGAGAGCTTTTATTTGATTATCTGTTTTATTATAGTTTCTCATAAGAACAAAAAACTCTTTAAGATTCATAAATGGTAATCCAACTTGATGGGATACCTCTTTTGATTGTTCTTGATGCTCTTTATGTTCTACTTGATACAATGTTTTCATCTCATTAAAAGCACTTTTTAGAAGATCAACTTCACTTTGAAATACATCAAGTATTTTTTGTTGGTTTTTATCAAGTCTTTGGATTTCAGAAGTGTACTGTCTTCTCATAAATTTAATTGTTTTTTTTAAAATAGTTATCTGCTCATCTTTTGACTTTAAAGCTAACTCACCCATATGTATAGCTTGTTCATTAGGAGATGTATTGTTATTTTGATTGTTAGTTGTATGTTTAGTATTTTGCTGTTGATTTTTTATACTGGAACTATCTATATATACATAGATTTTTCCATCTTGTTTTACAGACTCTAATTGCCCTTTTTTTATACGATAATGTATCCCTTGTAAAGATAAACCTAGAATGTTTGCTGCTTCACCACTTGATACTAATTGTTTCAAAGTTCTCTTTTCCTACTTATTATTTTCACTATCTATAGTGATAACTGTATGAACATTACCTCTTGGTTTAAAATCTGCCACAAGTTTCATTTTTTTTGGTTTTAGATTTTTATAAAGAGTATCATAAATCTCATTTGCACCATTTTCATGAGAGATCTCTCTATACATAAATGTATTAATATAAATTTTCAAAGCTTTTAGTTCTATAACTTTTTTATTTGGTACATACTGTAGTCTTAACTCTGCAAAATCTGGATAACCACTTCGTGGACATTTTGCCATAAATTCAGGAAGCTCAATATCAATTAGGTAGTTTTTTTTATGTTGATTTGGCCAATAGTTTTCTTTTTTATTTATATCAAATTCAACTATCTCTTGCTCACCATATTTCATATTATATACCTTTAGACTCATTATTTAAGTTCATTATACAAAAAATTATGTTAAATTCAAATATTATAAAGTATATGGTAATTTCAAAGAGGTAGAATGGATATATTAACAGTTATAGTGTTTACACTATTTTTATCATTAGTTTTAAATTTAATATTAAAAAAAATAAATATTTCACCTATTGTTGGTTATATTTTTACAGGTATTGTAATCGTTTCCTTTACTGATTTTATCAATATAAACAATAGCTATGTGAACCATGTAGCTGAATATGGTATTGTTTTTTTGATGTTTACAATAGGATTAGAGTTTTCAGTAAATCATCTCAAACAGATGAAAAAAGAGGTATTTGTATTTGGTACACTACAAGTTGTAGTAACCACTATCATATTTACTTTTATAGCAAATAAACTATTTTCACTTGATTTAAAAACATCTTTAGTTATAGGGTCAGCTTTAGCATTGTCTTCAACAGCCATTGTTCTTAAAGTTCTAAATGAAAATGGTGACATCCATAGACCATATGGACGAAATAGTGTTGGAATTTTAATATTCCAAGATTTAGCAGTTATCCCTATTTTACTTATGATTACTATTTTAGCAGATGCTGATAAATCTTTAGGTGATATGGTTTTAAATACACTTATTTCAGCTGTGATTGTTGGGGTTATTTTATTTGTATTAGGATTTTATGTACTAGAGAAGTTTTTAGCATATGTTGTAGATAGTCATACAGAAGAACTTTTCATTATTGCTATTTTATTACTAGTATTATCCTCAGCTTGGCTTGCTCATAGTTTTGGCTTTTCTCACTCTCTGGGAGCTTTTTTAGCTGGTATGTTGATTGCTGAAACAAAATACAAATATCAAATAGAGGCAGACCTTGTACCTTTTCGAGATATTTTATTAGGTATCTTTTTTATCTCTGTAGGTATGCAAGTAAATCTTCCAACTATTTTTGAAAACTTTTTTCTTATTATTGGATTATCAATTGCCATACTCACTTTAAAAGTTATTATTATATTTTTAATTGTAAGAATGTTTACATTTACAAAAAGAGCTATGAAAACTGCTCTTGCCTTAGCACAAGTGGGAGAGTTTTCATTTGCTGTTTTAGCACTAGCTAGTACAAGTAACTTAATTGAGAATGAACTTAACCAAATCATGATCTCTGTTGTTATTATATCATTAATTTTTACTTCACTAGCGCTTCGACATGTAAGAGCTTTTACAAATCTTTTTTATTCTCAACGAACAGAAGTGTTAGAGGAACCAATGATTAGTGCAGATATTCAAAATCATATCATAGTATGTGGTTATTCTCTCTTGGGACAAAAAATAGTGAAAAATTTACGCTCATCAAATCTAGCTTATGTGGCAATTGAGCATGATAGACAACATGTAAAAGAGGGACATGATAAAGGAGATATAGTATTTTTTGGTAATGCTGCTTCTAAAACTATGTTAAATTCTTTATTTGTTAAAAATGCAACTGCTGTTATAATAGCAATTGATAATGATGAAAAAATAAGACTTATTTGTGAGACTATTAATAGTATTGATCCAACTATAACAATTGTATTAAAAGTGTCTCATAAAGCACAAATAGATGATTTTAAAGATTTAAAAATAGATAGTTTTATTAATGAAAATGAACTAGTAGCGGAACACCTAGTGCAAAGTGCTACACAGTGTACAATAAATAAAGGGTAAGAAATTGGCAAGTTATGAATATAAGTTAGATGATGAATTAGATTTGGAAGAACCTAAAAAATATAAAGTATTATTACTCAATGACGACTTTTCAACCATGGAGTTTGTTATTGAGGTACTTACAAAGGTATTCCGAAAATCACTTAGTGAAGCTGAAACTATAATGTTAAATGTACATAATAATGGAAAAGGTTTATGTGGAATTTATACTAAAGAGATAGCATACACTAAAGTGGCCCAAGTAAAAACAATGGCAAGAAAAGCAAGCTTTCCATTAAAAGCAATTGCAAAGGAAGAATAAAATGTTAATAAGTAAAAACCTGCAAAAAGTCTTTGCTAGTGCTGTAAACTATGCCAGAGCAAACAGACATGAATATATTACAATAGAGCATATCTTTGTACACCTTTTAAAAGAAAAATCAATTTTTGATATATTAAATCAACTGAGTATTGATGTAGAAGATATTGAAAATAGACTCAAAAGTTATATTTTAGAAAATACTCCACAGTATCCAATAGAGTTAAAAAATGAAGATCCAATAGAAACTGTAACTCTAACAACAACTATAGAACAGATGGTTTCACACTCACAACTTTCAGGAAAAGGGGAATCAACTGTTGAAGATATGTTTGTATATATCTTAAAAGATGAAAAAGCTTATTGTACTTTTCTTTTAAGAGAGTATGGGCTAGAGCGAATAGATATCCTTGAAGAGATAAGTCATGGAGAATCTGCACAAGAGGAGGATGATGAGGAAGAGGAAAATCAACTTGAATTTAATAAAGTCAAAGACTACAAAAAGAAAACTCAAGAAACTCCATTACAACAAAATAGTGTAGAGCTTGTTGCTCTTGCGCTTACAGGACAAATAGATCCTGTAATTGGAAGAGATAAAGAGATCAAAAGAGTTATTGAGATATTGGCAAGAAGAAAGAAAAACAATCCAATACTCCTTGGTGAAACAGGTGTTGGTAAAACTGCAATTGCAGAAGGATTAGCTTTAGAGATTGTTAATGGTAATGTACCAGAGTTTTTAAGTGATGCAAAAATCTACTCACTTGATATGGGTTCTATGATAGCTGGAACTAAGTATAGAGGCGATTTTGAGAAGAAACTCAAAGCTGTTTTACAAGAGGTAAGTAAAAAGAAAAATGCTATATTATTTATTGATGAAATTCATACTGTAGTTGGAGCTGGTAGTGTTGGAAATAGTGCTATGGATGCTTCAAATATATTAAAACCAATGTTAAGTAGTGGAAAACTCCGAGTAATTGGAGCTACTACTTATGAAGAGTATAGAAATGATTTTGGAAAAGATAAAGCATTTAGTAGACGATTTGCAAAAGTTGAAGTAAAAGAGCCATCTATTGATGATTGTGTTCTTATTTTAGAAGGATTGAAATCCAAATATGAAGAGTTTCACAATGTTAAATATACTGGGGAGAGTTTAAAATTAGCTGTAGAGTTAAGTAAGAAATTTATTAATGATAGATTCTTACCCGATAGTGCTATAGATGTAATTGATGAAGTTGCAGCAACTGTAAAACTTACAAAAAAAGGGAAGGTTGTAAAAATCACAGATAAAGATGTAGAAAATACAATAGCAAATATTGCACAAATTCCACCTAAAACTGCAACTAAATCAGATCTTAGTTTACTTAAAAATCTACAAAAAAACCTACAAAAAAGAGTTTTTGGTCAAGATAGTGCCATCCAAACTATTGTAAAATCAATCAAAATTAATCGTTCAGGTATGGGAATTGATGATAAGCCTGTAGGGAGCTTTCTTTTTACAGGAAGTACAGGTGTTGGTAAAACAGAAGTGGCAAAAGAGTTAGCAAATGTTATGGGGATACATTTTGAAAGATTTGATATGTCTGAATATGGGGAAGCACATACGGTCAGTCGACTCATAGGAGCACCTGCTGGATATGTTGGATATGAAAAAGGTGGATTATTAACAGAATCAATCAAAAAGCATCCTCATACTGTTTTACTTCTAGATGAGATAGAAAAGGCTCATCCTGACTTAATGTCTTTATTACTACAAGTAATGGATAATGCTACTTTAACAGACAATAATGGTGCTATTGCAAACTTTCAAAATGTTATCTTAATCATGACATCAAATCTTGGAGCTACACAAGCCAGTATTATGGGGTTTGCAAAAGATGACAACCTCAATGAAGATAAAGCTGTAAAAAAATTCTTTGCTCCAGAATTTAGAAACAGACTTGATGCAGTTGTTAAATTTGAACAACTTACACAACCTGTTTTGTTAAAAATAGTAACAAAATTTATCAAAGATTTAGAAGCTAATTTAGCTGATAAAAATATTACTATAAATATTACAAACAGTGCAAAAAAAGCTTTAGCAAATAAAGGTTATGACAAACTCATGGGTGCAAGACCGCTACAAAGAGTTATAACAGAACATATCAAGACACCACTTACTGATGAGATACTATTTGGTTCTTTAAAAGACGGTGGGGAAGTAACTATTGATTACAAAAAAGAGGAGTTTATTTTTAACTATAGTTAAAAACTAAACTTTCCACCTTCCCAGTAACTATTTGATAAATGTATTTTATTATCTTTTACTTTTTGACCTGTTGAGTTTATATATGTTGATTCCCATTTTTTAATCACATATTTTTCATCACTTGTCTTTGACATACTGTCTATATTTGTTATTACTATTACACTTAATGCTGCTATAATTGCAACGATTGATGTTATTTTTTTATTCATAATATACTCCTAATTATAAATTAAAAGCCAAACTTTCCACCCGTCCAGTAATCATCAGATAGATTAATTTTTTTCTCTTCAACATCTTTCCCAGTTCGATTGATAAAAGTTTGCTTATATCCAAAATCACCGCCTGCAGCTTTAATTTTATAAGTTTCATCTAAAGAATCTTTAGTTTTATACCAATATAAAATAAAACCTGCTAGGATTAATGTTACAATCAAAATCATTTTAAAATTTATTCTAGCACTTTTGTGATTCTTTGTCATTTCTTGTCCTATAAATTTAAAATTGATTTGATTAAAAAATTGAGAGTTGTATTGTAAGTTGCAACTCGGCCATCTTTAAATCAAGATCCGTAGCTTTCCGTCCTTACTTCACAGTAAGTTTGGCTATTTGTATCATTGTAACAATAGTTTATTTAACTAAAGCTTAACCATTAAATTTAATAATTGCTGAACCCCAAGTTAACCCACCACCAAAGGCATCAAGAAGCATTGTTTTCCCTTTTACAAGTCGACCATCTTCGAAACACTCATTAATAGCCATAGGGATTGAAGCAGAAGAAGTATTTCCATATTTTTCAACTGTTAATACTTTTTGTTTATCTTCAAATTTTAATGCATCACCAACAGCTTTTATAATTCTATAATTTGCTTGGTGTGGTATAAAAAGATCTATATCTTCATTTTTATAACTATTCTTTTCCATAATTTTTTGTACATCTGAAGTCAATGTTCGTACTGCTATTTTAAAAGTTTCATTCCCCTTCATTTGCATAAAAGAGGCTTCGCTACTTTGAACACTTGGTGTTAAAAGTAGATCTTTTTGGCTTCCATCCGCACTACACTGAATATCTACTATTGCTTCATCTTTATTTTGGGTTGCACTTATAATTGCTGCTCCTGCACCATCACCAAATAACATACAAGTTGTTCTATCTGTATAATCAACAATATTACTAAGCTTTTCTGCACCAATTATCAAGACATTTTTTTTCATTCCTGATTCTATAAATGCTTTTGCAACACTTAATGCATAGATAAATCCTGTACAAGCAGCACTTATATCAAGTGCCATTACATCTCGTCTATCTAGTTTCTCGGCTATTAAACAAGCCGTTGAAGGCATACACATATAATCTGGACTGATTGTCGCACAAATAATTAAATCAATATCTGCACTTGAAATTCCAGCTCGATTCATAGCTATTTTTGCTGCCTTTGCACCAAGATCACTTGTCTCTTCTTCACTTGAAGCAATTCTTCGCTCTTTTATACCTGTTCGCTTTGTAATCCACTCATCATTTGTATCCATTCTATCAATAAACCATTGATTTGAACGAACTTCTGTAGGTATATAAGCACCAATTGATTTAAACGAAGCGTATATCACTAGTGATCCTTAATATGACTTAGTTTTTCTTCAATATGAATATTTAGATTCGAGTCAGCTGCAGATATAGCCTGAAATATTGCATTTTGAATTGCTTTTGAATTTGATTTTCCATGAGCTATAATAACAGGTGCTTTTACCCCAATTAAAGGAGCCCCACCATATTCTGCATAATCAACTTTAAGTTTTAATTTCTTAAAAACTTTTCTCATTAGAACAGCCCCCGTAATAGATACTAATGAGCGTCTTAAATTGTCTTTAATAATTTTACCAATAGTATCTGCTACACCTTCAGCTGTTTTAAGAAGAATATTTCCAACAAAACCATCACAAATTACAACATCAACATTGCCGTTAAAAATATCGTTACCTTCAACATTTCCAACAAAATTTGGTGTTTTTTCTAAAAGTTTAAATGCACTCTTTGTTACTTCATTCCCTTTTGATTCTTCTTCACCATTACTTAATAGTCCAACTAAAGGATTATCTACTCCAAGAACATCCTCAGCATATATTCTTCCCATAATACCAAACTCTAAAAGGTTTTTAGCATCACAATCTACATTTGCACCTACATCTAATACAAGAGTTGTACCACTAACTGTAGGCATTAATGTAGCAATAGCCGGTCTGCTTACACCTTTAATTCTTCCTATTTTAAGTGTTGCTAAACTCATAGAAGCACCACTATGTCCTGCACTTACATATGCATCAGCAAGCCCTTGTTTTACTAAATCAATAGCAACATAAGCACTACTCTCTTTTCTTTTAAGAGCATCTGTAGCATGATCATGCATACTTATAACATCATGAGTATCATGTATTGTTATACGATTATCAAATTTTTGAGGAATTAAAGGTAGAAGCTCTTCTTTTTTACCTACTAAAATAGCATTAAAATGTCTATCTTTTTTCAGTGCTAAAATTAAGCCATCTATAATGGGTGCTGGACCTATGTCCCCACCCATTGCATCTATTGCTATTTTAAGCATTAGTTTTTATATTCACCTGTAGTTGGGTTTACATTGTGAGGCATTTTCCATGTCCCATCTGTATCTTTTACTGGTCTTTTTAAAGTAATTTTGTAGTGTGTTCTTCTTTTTGCACTTCTTGAGTGACTCACTCGTCTTTTTGGTACTGCCATTTTTTATCCTTAATATTCTATTTCGACGTAGTCGTTATTTTTTTTACAAGTATCACAAATATAATACTCTGATTTTAGTGACTCTAATTCACTTTGTAGTACTTCATTAAAATCCAATGTATGATTTTCAACTTCTATTACTACATTCTCTTCATCTTCACTAGAGTATACACCATCACTAACTAAAAATTTTATTGTTTCATCTAAAGATATATTAAATGATTGACCACATTTACAGCAATCAACATCTAATGTCCCTTTGATATCTCCCTCAATTTTAGCAAGTTTTGATGATATTTTACAGAAAGTTCCTAAAAACTTCACTGAATTTGAATCTATTTCAAATTCACTTGAATTTAATGGTATCTTTCGAAACTCTATTTTCATTAATTAATATTAACAAATATCTTTTTGAGCAAAAAAGAAGTTTATCTCGATGCTCGCATTTTCTAAAGAATCTGAACCATGTACTGCATTTGCATCAATAGACTCAGCAAAATCAGCTCTGATTGTTCCAGCTTCTGCCTCTTTTGGATTTGTTGCACCCATAAGATCTCTATTTTTTGTCATAGCATTTTCACCTTCAAGAACAGATACTACAACTGGTCCTGAAATCATAAATTCAACTAATTCACCAAAGAAAGGTCTTTGTGCGTGTACTGCATAAAAAGCTTCTGCTTCTGCACGACTTAATTGAATTTTTTTTGTTGCTGCTATTCTTAAACCTGCTGTTTCAAATCTATCTAAGATTTTACCTACAACATTCTTTGCAACTGCATCTGGTTTGATGATTGATAATGTTTGTTCCATTATATTCTCCTGTATATTAATTAAAGTTGCGGATTATAGCTAAAAAAATGAAAAAAGGCAAGAGAATTGAATCTCTTGCCTTTTTTTCTAAAATCAATCTAGATTTAGATTAGTCTTCTATACAAGGTTGTCCTGCAACTGCACCTTCTGTTGTAGGATTTTCTCCCCATACGATACATCCTTCAGTAGGACATGCTTCAGCACATGCTGGTTGATCATGATCTCCTGCACACTCAGTACAAGTTTCAGGATTTACATAATAGATATCCTCTCCTGTTGGGTTTTCATCGTTATCAACAATTGATTCAGTTGGACACTCATCTAAACAAGCATCACAAGATATACATGTATCTGTAATAATTACTGCCATATTAATTCTCCTAATTTTATTTCGATAACTTTATCATAGAAAAAATAAAACTATCTTTAAAATTTTCATAAATAGATTAATATTTATTTTTTACTATCGTATTTGCCCATCTCCATAAATTTTATATTTATAAGTTGTTAGTTCATTTATCCCCATTGGACCTCTAGCATGAAGTTTATTTGTACTAATTCCAACCTCTGCACCAAATCCAAACTCTCCACCATCTGTAAACTGTGTACTAGCATTAAGATATACACAGGCACTATCTACACTATTTAAGAATATTTCTGCTGTAGTATGATTTTCTGTAATAATTGCGTCACTATGTCCAGAACCATATTTTGAGATATGAGAACATACATCTTCTACACTCGATACAATTTTTATAGATAAAATATTATCTAGATACTCACGATTAAAATCTTCCTCTTTCGCAATATTTACATCAATAATTTTTTGTGTATTTTCACAACCTCTTAATTCTGTTTCAAAAACTTTAAACTCTTTTTGTAATAGTGGTAAGATTTCATTTGCAATCTCTTCATGAACAAGCATTGTTTCCATTGCACCACAAATTCCAACTCTTCTACATTTTGCATTTAAAGAGACTTTTATTGCTTTTTGTATATTTGCATCTTTATCTATATATGTATGACATAGCCCTTTATCATGTTTTACAACTGGCACACTAGCATTTGAACTTACAAATTTTATTAAAGCTTCTCCACCTCTTGGGATAATCAAATCTACATATTTATCTTGTTTAATTAAATTTGCAACACCCTCTCTACTACTATCTGGTAAAAGAGAAATTGCCTCTTTAGGGAGATTGTTTTTTTCTAATACCTCTTGAAGTATTTTAGCAATTGCTTTATTTGAATTTTCAGCTTCTTTCCCACCTTTTAAGATACAAATATTTCCACTTTTAAAACATAAAGCTGCTGTATCACTCGTTACATTTGGTCGACTTTCATAAATAATTCCAATTACTCCAATAGGTACCGATACCTTTTGTATATTCATACCATTATCAACTATCCAACCCTCATGTGTTCTTCCTACTGGATTTTTTAAAGCTGCTATCTCTTTAATTGCTGTAGCCATCCCTTGTACTCTATCTTCATTTAAAAGAAGTCTATCCATTAGAGCTGAAGTAAGATTATTCTTTAACCCATCTTCCATATCTTTTTTATTTTCACTAATTATATACTCACTATTTTCTAAAAGTGCAACTGACATTTTAGTAAGTATCTCATTTTTTACTTTACCACTTAGATTTGCAATTGTTTTTGTGGCTTCTTTTGATTTTATTAAAAACTCTTCCATAATTTTCCTCTATTTTTTTTGAGTAACTTTAAAAGCTGATTCAACTGCATCTATAAAACTAAACCGAACATTACCTTTTTCTAAACTTGCATATGCAGCTGCTGTTGTTCCCCCAGGGCTCATTACACCATCTTTTATATGTGTTGCTGGTGTTATAGCTACTAAGTCTCCAAATCCTTTAAATAAACCATTTGCTACTTTAATAGCATCTGTTCTTTTCATACCTTGTTTCACTGCACCATCACATAAAGCCTCATGTACAAGTGCTAAATACGCGGGACCACTTCCTGCTACACCGGTTGCTATATCTAACTCTTTTTCAGAATGTAACCACAATGTTTCCCCTATTGATTCAAATAGTTTACATGATTTCTCTTTTAACTTTTCATCACCCGTCAAAGTTGTCATTGACCCACCTACACTCGCAGCTAAATTTGGCATAACTCTTACAGTTGCATAAGATTTAATATTTTCTTTTAGCATCTCTAATGTTGTACCTGCTAATACTGAGTATAGCTCACTTGCAACTCCACTTAATTGTATTGCAACCTCTTGAATATTTGCAGGTTTCACACAAAGTATTATTACCTTATTTGTTATATCAAAATCATCAAGAAGATGTTTTTTTACTTGTACACCTAACTTCTTTTCAAACTTTTCTATGCTCTCTCTACTTCTTCCTACTACCTCAATATTAAATATCTCTTTTAATCCAAGTGCTATTGATAATGCCATATTTCCATTACCTATAAATGTCACTGTTTCTTTATTCATATTTTTCTCCTATATCTCTATAAAAAAAGGGCAACTTACCAGTTGCCCTTTTATAAAACTATTTAACGAGTGATGCAAACTCTTTAAATACATATTTACTTTCATGTGGGCCAGGACTTGCTTCGGGGTGATGTTGTACTGAAAATATTGGTTTATTTTTATACTTTACACCCTCAATTGTATTATCAAAAAGATTTATATGTGTTACATCTGCAATCTCTTTTATACTTGTTGGTACATTATAGTTATGATTTTGGGCAGTTATCTCAACTACACTAGTACTATTTTGAACTGGGTGGTTACCACCATGTTGTCCAAATGGTAACTTATATGTGTCATGTCCATGTGCTATACTTAACATTTGATGTCCTAAACATATAGCAAACATTGGGATATCTTTATCTATTAGTTTTTGCACCTGAGCTTTTTCTTTTGTTAAAGTAAGTGGATCACCTGGTCCATTACTTAAAAAAACTCCACCTATCTCTTTATTCTCAAATCTTTGAATTAAATCATCTGCATTAAAATCACTTGGTACAACTTCAACTTCTAGTCCTGATTCTACTAGTTCGTTTAAAATATTTCGCTTTACACCAAAATCTATAACTACTACTTTTTTATCACTCATCATTGCTTTATTATATGACATTGTATCCATATTCCATGCACCATATTTATGAATATATGATTCTTGTGTACTTACCTGCTCTATATAATTTATATCTTCAATTCTTGGACTTTGTTCAAGTTTTGATTTTAGTTCCTCTTTTGATGAAACTTCTGTTGATGCTATCATCATCATAGCACCTTCATCTCGTAACATTTTAGTTATATATCTTGTATCAATTTCACAAATACCTAATGTATTATTCTCTTTTAATAACTCTGCTAAACTTTTTTCTGCTCTAAAATTTGAATGAAATTCATTATAACTTCTTACAAATACACCTTTACAATGTGCTTTTTTACTTTCATTATCATTCTCATTTACCCCTACATTTCCAATCTCTGGAGCTGTAAAAGTTACAAATTGTCCCGCATAACTAGGATCTGTAATGATCTCTTGATATCCTGTCATAGAAGTATTAAATACTATCTCTCCTACAGCAGTCCCTGCAGCACCAAAAGATTTTCCGCTTAAAAATGTGCCATTTTCAAAATATATATAAATGTTTTCCATACTATCCCTTTTTATATCAAACCTTTTTTCATTAACTCTTCTTCATATAATCTATTAAATACTATATCATAATCTTCAGTCCCTGGTATAAGTTTTCTCTTATAACTTTTAATTTTTTCGTATGCAGCAGTATCTGCTTCATCATACCCTTTTATAAATTCGTTTATTGAATTTGCAATCAGATTTTTCACTTGATTGTCATTTACAGTAAAATGGATAAAATCTTCTTCATATAAATAATCCATAATACTATGTGCAATATTTGAAAATCTATCCTCAAAATTTAGATTTACTCCAAATTCATTTGCCATTCTTTTTTTTGTCATCCAAAAAAGCTGTCTATAATCTGCTTTGTAAAACTCTATCTCATCTTCTTGATTTTCAAGAAGTTCATTTACCGCCTCATCAAGATCTATCTCTTTTTGTATATCTTCATTTAAAATTCTCTCACACTCTTGCGTTATACTGTTTTTTTCTTTTCTAACTTCTATAAAATCTGCATTTACTATATCTTTTGTTATTTTTCTTGATATGTAAGGAGTATGTTGTTTTTTTAATTTCATATTTTTTCCTATCTTATTATGGTATCTTCTCTCTCAGGACTAGTTGAGATGATACCTACTTTAGTTTTTGTCAATTGTTCTATTCTTTGGATATACTCTTTTGCTGTTGTTGGTAATTTATCAAATTCTCTACAACCAACTACACTATCCCAACCAGCTATATCTTCATATATTGGTTTTACATTATCCATATTTGATGGAACATAATCTATAATTTCTCCATCTACTTCATATGCTGTACATATCTTAATAGTTTCAAAACCATCTAGTACATCAAGCTTCATTAAAGATAATTGATCACAACCATTTAATCTACTTGCATGTTTTACCGCAACTGCATCAAACCATCCACATCTTCTTTTTCTACCTGTTGTTGTTCCAAACTCTTTCCCAACATCAGCCATAGTATCACCATCTTTCCCAAAATCTTCAGTAGGGAATGGTCCATTACCAACTCTTGTACAATATGCTTTTACAATACCCGTAACGATACCTATGTCTTTTGGGTTTAATCCAAGTCCAGTACAAGCACCTGCGCTTACTGTATTTGAAGAAGTTACGAAAGGGTATGTTCCATGATCAATATCTAGCATTGTCCCTTGAGCACCTTCTAATAATACTCTTTTATTTTCTTCTAATGCTCTCCAAACCATATTTGTAGTATTTGTAATAAACTTTGATAGTTTTTCACTATACCCAGTTAACTCTTCTAGTAATTGAGCTTTATTTGGTGTTTGTACATCTATTGCATCAAATATCACTTTATTCTCATCAAAGTAATTCATTATATCTTCACAAAGCTGTGTAGGGTTTAAAAGTGCTGATGCTCTTTGTCCTATCCTATTTATCTTATCTGAATATGCAGGTCCTATCCCTTTTCCTGTAGTTCCTATTGCATTAACACCTTTTAACTTTTCCCTTGCTTGATCAATTAAACTATGATATGGAAGATTTAAATGCGCACAATCAGAGATAAATAATCTCCCTTCAAGTTGAGAAAACTGTTCCATCTCTTTTATAATTGACTCAGGATTTAATACAACCCCATTACCTATTACATTGATAGCTTTTGGATTTAATATTCCAGAAGGTACAAGGTGTAAAGCATACTTTACACCATCAACCCAAATAGTATGTCCAGCATTATGTCCACCTTGACTTCTACATACCATATCATACTCTTGGGCAAGTTTATCTACAATTTTCCCTTTACCCTCATCACCCCACTGGATTCCAACGATTACATCTGCTTTACTCAAAATTTTATCCTTCCATAACTTTTAATAGATTGTCTGTGTATAGTGCAAATCCTAAAGATTTAATACCATCACTTTTATATCCTCCACCTTTAGCAAGTGTTAGATTTCCTTCAATAACTCGATAGTATATATTGTCATAGTATTTCATAGCACTATAATATATTGGAGATATTTTTACTTTTTTATATGATATGTTTTTTGTTATATCTATAAGTTTTTGACACTCTTTTTTAAGAACATCTGGAATAATATCCATAATCTTCTCTAGTTGCTCTGCTGTCTCAATACTTATTAATTGAGACAACCAAGATATCTCTAAATCAAACAATGCACCAATTTCACCGTTTTTAAAAATCTCTATATCTACATTGTACTCTTTTGATATAATAAGTGGTATATTAATATTAGCTATTTGTACAATAGGTTCTAATGATAACTCTTGCAATAACGAACAATTTAAATTTACTATGTCACTTATTGTATCATACCCTATCCACTCTGCACCAATTTGGTAAGTTTCACTTGCAGGATATGTAAATACAGGTTGAATATAGAACCATTTCTTATGCTCTGTTGTTCTTCCTAGCCTTTTAGATATAATTCTTACAACATCAAGTGTACTATCTGCTCTTAATGCTAAAGAGTTATTCTCTTCATCACTTAAAGTGATAAGATCTTTATCTTCATCAATACTTTGATGTCCAGTATATGAAAAGTTCGGTGTAAGAATCTCTTCAAAGCCAGCATCTTGTAAAAAAACACTCGCTTTATTTTCTAATTCTCTTTTATCTTTAGCTCTTTTGCCAAAATATAATCTACTTCCAGTTGGTATTTCATGTTCAAAAATCATAATTTAAGAGTTAATCTCCATAAATATTTTATTAGCCGTACCATCAAAATCTCTTATTCCTAATTTATCTAATGCTTTCTCAATAGTATTCACGGCCCATACAGCTTCATAGTCTGCAACAAGTCCCATATGATTAATTCTAAATATTTTCCCTTTTAAGTGATCTTGTCCACCTGCAATATTTAAATCAAATTCTTCTTTAAGTATTTTTCTTATCTCATTTGACTTTTCTGAATATATCGTTGTCATTGCATCTGCTGGAGTTGCTGGATAAACTTCTAGTCCAATTGCTAATAAAGCCTCTCTTGTAGCCTTAGCTCTTAAAGAAGTTTTTTCATATAATTTATCAAAACCATCTTCTTTCAATTTTTCTAAAATAGCCCCTAGCCCTATTATAAGAGTTGTTGCAGCAGTCCATGCTGTTGTATTTTCTCTTTGCTTTTTTATCTCTGTTGCAAGATTAAAATAATATCCATAACTTTTTGCCTCTATCTTCTTAACTGCTACAGTACTAAAACCAATCATAGCAAGTCCAGGTGGTAACATAAGGGCTTTTTGGCTTCCAGTAATAAGCGCATCAATATTGGCTGTATCTATTTTTTCAACACCAACAGCAGTAATCCCATCAGCAACTACCATAATATCTTTATTAATCTTTTTTACTGCTTCTGCTAGTGCTTCGACTGGATGTCTTAATCCCCCAGCACTTTCACATATTTGTATAAATACAGCATCAATATCACTATCACCTGAAATTACTTTTACAACATCTTCTACAGAAGTTGGAGTATTCCATTCGTATTTTAATTCAACAAAAGGGATATTATGTGCTTGAGCTATTTTTCCAAATCTCTCACCAAATTTCCCACTATTTATTGTAAGAGCTTTTTTATGAGTAAGGTTTGTAACACAAGCTTCCATAGCTCCTGTTCCTGAAGAAGCTAACATCACAACTTCTGGCATATCTAACATCTCTAAAAGCAGTTCTCTTGTATTTTTAAATATATTTTCAAACTCTGGTGTTCTATGGTGAAGTGTTTCACCTGACATTGCAGTTCGAACAAACTCAGGTACGGCGGTTGGGCCAGGAGTTAAAAGCATATCTGTCCTTTAAATTATTCATTATTTATAGGCGATTATACTAAAATTTTTATAAAAAACTAATAAACTATATCTCTATTAAACCTCTAAAATTCATCCCGTGTAGCAATCAGTCTTGCAATGGCTTCATTTGCCTGTCTTGTTTTCTCTACACGCTCTTCATGTAAACCTTTTAATGAACGCAATGTTTCCATTTTTTCATGATCTATATTTGATTGTATTTGTATTGCTTTTCTATTATTTGATGAACCAGAAACTGCTGACCATTTCTCTTTATTATTAATATAAATTTTTGAAGATGAACTACTTGCATTTTTACTAAATACAATTACATCATTCTCTTTTAAATTTAATAAGTCTTTTATAGAAAGTTCTGTTTCTGCTAACATAGCATCAATTTTCATTTTTGAACCAGACATAAGTGCATTAATATCTTTTTGCTTACTTACTTTTCTATTTTTTGCTTCAGCAAATATTTTTTCAACGATTACATTTAATAAAGACTCTATGTAAGAAATAGGATAACAAATTGATAAAAACCCAGACTCATCATCAATTGTTATCTCAAAAACAACCAATAAAACAATCTCATGATCTGAAATAATTTGAATAGCATTTGCATTTGTATCCATACTTTCTGTTTTAAAATTGATTGTTGCTACATCTTCCCAAGCTTTTTTCAGATGTTTTGTAATAAGTTGATAAAAATGATTAAATACTTCTAGTTCTATCTCCGTTAACTCTTTCTCTGTAGAGTCAGTTAATGTACTATCACCATTTCCAAGTAAATGTGCAATAATTTTATGACTAATTGCAGGGTTACACTCCATAACAATTCTACCCTCTAAAGGTCTTATTGACAGAGTATTTAAACTTGTTATTTGAGGAATTGATAAAATAAACTCCCCATAAGTCATCTGTTCAATACTATAGAGTTTTACATCAACAATTTTTCTTAACATCGCAGAAAGATCAGTAATTGTTGCTCTTAACATTTTGTCATGCAACGCATTAAAAGCTTTCATCTGATCTGCTGATATCCTATTTGGTTTTTTAAAGTCATAAATAGCATAGCTTTTATCTTTAGAAGTTGGAACTGAATCTTCAGGTATCTCTTCTAAACCACCATCTTCATCGGCTATGTCTAATAGCGCATCAATTTCATCTTGACTTAAAAACTCTGCCATATCATTTCACCATCTCTACATCTGCATTAATTGCACCAAGGTCATCTATCATTTTAATAGTTTCAATAATCTCAGTTATGTCTAATTTCATAGTTTTCATTGCTTTCATCAAATCTGAAACAGTAGGTTGATTTTTTGAATTTATAAGTGCATTGTCTATGTCAACCTCTTGTACTCCATCAATTTTTTGAATCTTTGCTTCATCCCCTATATCAGTTCCCATATTTACAGCAGGATCTGCCCACTCTTTATCACTGAGATTCGATCTTTTAATTCTTAATGTAAAATTTTCTCTGGAGACAGTAACTGGACTCACAGTTATATCAGAGCCAGCAACTATTATCTCTTTTACTGGATCAATAATCACTTTTTTCTTCATCATACTATCTATTTCTATACTCTCTATCTGAGCAATAAATCGAACTATTGAAATACCTTCTGGTTTTACAACATCAATTGTTCTTGTATCGTAAGCCATTGCGATATTTTTACCAAACTTAGCATTGATTTTTTCTTCAATTCGTGCTGCTATTTTAGCATTTTGTTCTAACAAGCTAAGAGTAATGGATTTTTCATCCCTTAAATTATAAAGAACTTCATTTTCTACAATACCACCATCATAGATATATCCAGTTTTAGACTCAGAACCTCTTCTACCCCTAGTGTTTTCATCAGTAACCCCAATAATTGTCCCTTGGGCTAAGGCATAGATTTTTCCGTCGATTCCTTTAAGCTGAGTTACTAAAAGTTTTGCACCATCCAAATTTGCACCATCTAAAGAAGAGACTTCAACTTTCAGCTTATCCCCTTGTCTAGCAAAAGGGGGAAGAGTAGCTGTTACAATAACTGCACCCGTATCTCCAGCATCAGGAGCATCAATTTTTATATTGGCATTTCGCAAAAGATTTTGTAATGTTTGTTTTGAGATATCACCATCTCCACCAGCTCTTGCCCCAACTACCAAACCATAACCAACTAGCTGATTATCTCTTATCCCAACAATGTTTGATATATCTTTAATCGTTTGACCATAAATAGTTAACGATATAAAAAAAACTAATAAAATATTTTTCAAAATTAAACACCCTATACTATTTTTGTAATTGAAAACATTTTATCTAAACTTTAATAAATTCTAGATATAATAATTGAAAATAATTTAATAAGGTTTATTTTGAATATATATATTTACGGTGAACTATCTTTTAAAATGGAAATTCATAAAATTTTAGACCATGGGAATATACGGTTTAAAATTGGAGATGGTGAAGTTATTGATGTTGAGTACCTTTATGATCTTGAAGAGCTTATTGAAGAAGATCCTACTCAAATATTTATAATCGATCAAAATAAAATTATAGAAGACAGTGTAACGACTAAACTCTTTAAATTCTTAATACCAAAAGATGGGATAACACAAAAATATTTAGACCATTATGGTATGGGGGATGTTAGCATTAGAACCTATAAAGACCTTATGATTCATATAGAAAAAAGGTTAGAATTTATAGAAAATTCAAAACCTAAAGCACATGAAATCACTTCTATAGAGGATATGTTAGAGGATGATACTCTAGAGGCTATTAGTAAATCTCTTAACTAGAGAATAAGGAATTATAAAATGGATAATGAACTATCACAATTAGATGCACTCATTGAATCTGATGTACTAGATGCTTTAGGGAAAGAACCTAATGATACTTTAAGTGAAGATTTTGACCTAGATGGAATTACTATTGAAGATCATTTTGAGGATACGATTAATGATGAGTCTTCGGAAGAAGATAATAATCAAGAGACAGAAAACATATCAGAAGTAAATAGCTTAGAGGAAGAAGATTCTATTGAAAATGAACCAATTCCAAGTGAACCTTTGGAAAGTTCAGTATCTATAGAACAAGATATGAGTAGTGCAAGTTTATCTAAGCTTTTAAGTGAATTGTTAAACAACAAAACTATTGAGATTACAATTAAAATAAAAGAGTAGTATGGATTTAATAGCAATATCTCAAAGCACTGTAAAAATCATTTTACTTCTTGGACTACCTTCACTAATTGTTAGTATGATTATTGGTTTAATTATTAGTATCTTTCAAGCCGTTACACAAATTAGTGATGCTTCACTTGCTTTTGTTCCTAAAATGATTATTGTATCTGTGTTTATAGTTGTAAGTCTTCCATGGGTTGGGGATCATATAGAACAATATACTTATGAGCTTTGGGATATTATAATCACATTTGGAAAAACACAATGATAGAAAAAATTTATAAGTTAAAACAACAACAGATAAATCAACAAGTATTATTAAAACAGCAACTTGTTTCAAAAATAGATTATATTAATAAAGAGTTGTCTCAAACAAATCATGATTTAAACTCTGCAAGTGTTAATGTTATGGGTGCTATCTCAGATTTTCGAGTTTTGCAAATCCATAAAGACACAATGAAAGAACATATGATTCAATTAGGTAGAAAAAAACTTCATTATTTACAACAAGTTGAACACTACAACAATATAATAATTGATTTAAATAAAGAGAGTGAACAATTTAATTATATATTGCAAGAACAGAAAAAAGAAAAATTAAAACAAATTATAAAGCAAGAAGAGTTAACTTCAGCAGAATATATGCAAGTAAAACATATACAAAAGAAAAAGGGTACAAATGCTTCATAAAAAAATACTTTTTTTACTTCTTCTTATAAATCAACTTTATGCAATCAATGTACAACAAGGGGATCTTTATAAAGAGAAACAAGAACTCATTGCAATCAAAGATGAACTTAATGAGTTTTATGAGAAAAAAGAATTAGAGTATCAAAAGAATAAAGTAGAGTTAGAAAATATACAAAAGAGTATTAAAGCATCTGAAGCAAATATTCAAAAACTCAAAAGTGAAAACCAAAAAATATTAGATGAGATAAATAGAGTAATAACATCAAAAGCAATGTCTATGTATGATAAAATGAAACTAGGTGTTGTTATAAATATTTTTAATGAGATGATAAATAACGGTAAAATTGATGAAGTATTTGATATAATGATACGGATGAGTGATAAAAGAGTTATGAAGATACTTAAAAAACTAGATACTCAAACTTCAACTCTAATAATGAAAAAAATGAGAATAATAAAAGAACAAACAAATAAAGAGGAGAATTAATATGACTGAAGAAGAAGTTGTTGCAGAGAAAAAAAGTGGTGGAAATCCAATGATGATGATTTTAATAATACTTATAGTTGTTTTACTTGCTGCTGTAGGGGGAATTGGATATTTCTTATATTCAAAAGGTATGCTAGGTGAAAAAACAAATACTCCAGTAGCAAATACTGAGCAAGTACAAACTACAAAAAAAGAGGATATTGGTGAAACATTTAAAGCACAAATTGATAGTTTAGTTTTAAATATTACTGATGCAAAAGGTAGAGCAAAACTTATGAAGCTTTCTTTTACTATGAAAACTACTGAACCTGCAATTGAAGCTATATTAGAAGATACAAAAGCTGAAATTATTGATTCTGTAATTAGACAAGTTAGTGCGAGAAGTAGTGAAGAGCTTTTAACTGTAGGTGGAAAAGCAATGTTAAAAGAGGAGATGATTGATGAGATTAATAACATTCTTAACGATGCAATTCCAGAAGGTGATGATGACAGAAAGAGAAATCCTGTTGTAGATATATTTTTCACATCATTCGTAATTAAATAAAAAGGTAATTAATGTTAATAATAGTTCAAAATCAAAACAATAAAAGAGTTCTAGTTAAAACTATAGCTGTACTATCTTTATTCACTATGTTTTGGCTCTATTATCAACATATGAGTAGTAAGTTTCAAGAGGAAAATATGAAACTCACTACTGAACTAACAACTAAAAAAGAGATTGAAAAAAAGCTTAATTCTAAAACTGTAAAACTAGAAAACCTTCTCTATAAAGAAGCTGTTTTAATAACAAAACTTATTAATCAAAAAAATATTCAATCGATACAAATAGTAAAAGATAAACTCCTTATCGTTTGTGATTTTGGAACTAATATGGAGCCTGTAATGATACGATATGGGGTAAATGCAATGTTAAAAAGTACTGATACAGATATAAAAATAGCTCTTGATATTAGAACTATAGTGGAGAATAAGTATGAATCTTAAATTATTGTCAATACTATTAATAACTATTCTTCTTACAGGTTGTAGTAATAGTACACAATCAATTAATAATAGTGTAAAAATTGATGAAAAACCAAAATATCAGGTTCCAAAAAAGATAGACCCTCCAAGGCCTCAAGCCAAGGGTTCACTTTTTTCTAATCAAGGTGCTTCACTTTTTTCAGATAGAAAAAACCTACAAATTGGTGATATAGTTTATATTACCATTAATGAAGGTCCAACTTCAGCTAAAACTGAAAGTATTAAAGAGACAAAATTAAATGATGATGGAACAACACAAGAAGGTGGTTCTTTAAATAATGTACCTGGAACAAGTATGCCTATAGTTGGTAGTTTAATTAAAAATTCAGCTAATGTACTTAATAAAGTTTTAGGAATGGGGTACACCCTACCAAGCCGTTCAGGTACTTTCAAAGCAGAAGCATCAAGTGAGGTAAATGATGAGTTTAGTTATAATATATCAGCTATAGTTACACAACTATTCCAAAATGGAAACTTTCTCATTCAAGGTACCAAAGAAGTTATTGTAAACGGACAAAAACAGACACTAAAACTAAGTGGTGTTCTGAGTCCTTATGATCTTGAGGCTAACAATACTGTTAGCTCTAATAAATTAGCAAATCTAAAAGTGGTGTATTATAAAAATGGTGATGAACAAGACGCTATGGAGAAACCATGGGGTACTCAAATCGTAGAAACTATATCACCTTTTTAAACTAATTTTAAGAATTGTTGTATTAAGATGTTATAATCAAATAGGGGTATAAAATGTTAAACATATTAAATGTAGCACAAACTGGACTTAAAACTTCACAAACACAAGTTGAAGGTGTAATGAATAATATTGCAAATGAAAACACCCCAGGCTATAAAAAAAGAGCAGTAAATGTTTCAGAAATTGAACATGCTGACTCTAGAATTACTGGTCGGGGTATTTCAATTGATAATATATCTCGATCAACAAATGTTTATATGTATCAAAATATTATACGGGAAGAAGCAAAGCTTTCTGATACAAAAGCATTAAACTCTATGTTAGGAGATATAGAGTCAATATTTTCTGAGACTGATGATTCTGGTCTTTCTGCAGATTTAAATAGATACTTTTCTTCAATTGAAAATCTCAGAACTGGTCCACAAAATGAAATCTATAAAAATGATGTTATTAACAATGCTAACAGTCTTATTTTAGATCTTAAAACAATTTATGAATCAATTGAAGTTAAAAAAGAGAATACACTATTAGAAACTAGAGAAGTGGTTGATAAAGTTAATAGTCTATTAAAGAGTATAGGAACTATTAGTAAAAAGATACAAGATAGTACAGGTGCTACTCCTAATGATTTATTAGATAAAAGAGATGCCCTAGAATTAGAACTTGCACAATATATAGATGTGGAAATTTCTAGAGAAGATAGCTATCAAATTAAAATTGGTGGTGCTACTGCTGTAAGATTTGATACAAATGTACATGAATTGAATCTTATAGAGAACTATATACCTCAAAAAGATGTGTATGCACTTAAAAATTCTGATGGAACTACATATGTTGATCCTGTAACTAAAGATTATACAAGTACTATAAAAGATAGTTTTTCATCATTTAATAGTTTTGTAGCAGAAGAGCAAACAATGGACTTATCTGGTACAGCAACTGAACCAGTTGTTTTTTTAGGTACTACAATTGCGGGTTCATTAGCAGGAGATGATGCAGCAACAACTATAACTAATATAATTGCTGATAAAACGAATATCATTGATACATGGAATGCATCTCATCCAGATCGAGAGATTCAAGATATCACGCTAGGTGTAGGAGATCAAGTAGTTATCACTTATGCTGATTTTGAAGGCGATGTGCCCGCTATTGGAAATACCCAAAGTAACGGTATAGTTTTTACAGGTAGTTTAGAGACAACAAAAGGAGTAAGGGATAGTATCACTTACACTCTTGATGCGACACATTCAGTTACTGTAACCATAGGGGAAGAGATTTTTGAAGCAGATGGAGTTACACCTGTGGATATAGATGGTCTTGGAAACAGTATTGTGACTGCAGATAATATAATTCAAGCATTAGTATATCAAATCAACCAACATAAAGATATAGGTGGAAAAATAACTGCCTATAATGGAAACTATGAACTTGATGCAAAGGGTAACAAAATACTTACGGATAACCCCTTACATTCAAAATACCAAGCTCCTGTAGCGACGGCTACTCCCCCAGCATCAACAGCTACAACTTATCTAGATAGATATTTAGTAATAGAAGCAAATATTGATGGTGAAGAGGGTGCATTTGTTGGAGAAGTGTTAATCAATGATGGAAATGGTGTTGATTCAAACGCACGGGCAATTATAACTAATAATGAAAATGTAAGTATAGAAGCTACTGATGATATTCATATAGAGATATACGATAAAGAAATTAATGTAAGTGGTGGTTCATTAAATGCAATGCTAGAAAATATAAAAACAGATTCAGGAAATAATCTTTTTAATAAATACAAAGAGATACTTGACAACTTTGCTAATGCATTATCAAACTATACAGAATCATATATAGAAAATACTGATGGTACTTATGTATATGGTTCTAATGATGTAAAATTAAATGCAGATGCAGACAAAGGTGTAAGCATAAATTTATTTTCTGGTGCTAATGTAAAAACGCTTACATTTAATGAAGAGTCACTCAATATAATGACACAAGAGAAATTAGATTATTTAGCAGATTTACAATGGAAAGAGGATATTGACTTTAATGGTACTGGACTTGATACACAATCTTTTTCAAGTTATTTTCAAACACTAAGAGTTATTGTAGCAGATGATAGAGAAACAGTAATTTTTAACGAAGATTCTATTATGGCAGTAAGAGAATCTTTACAATCAACATATGATGCAATTACTAAAGTTGACAAAGATGAAGAGATGGTTAATCTTATAAAATTTCAATCAGCTTATGAAGCAAATGCAAAAGTTATAACAGTAGTAGATGAGATGCTACAAACATTGTTAGGGATAAAAAGATAGAGTAAATCTATTATAAGGAGGATATTATGTCAGACTATTCAAGTTTAGGTTCATTTGCAACAGGAAGTGCTGCATCATTAAATGGAGATTTAATCCAAAAACTTTATGATGCAGAAGCAAAAAGTAGAGTAGAACCATTAGAAAAAAGTTTAGAATTATGGAATACAGAAAAAGAAAAAATTGCTGAAATTAATACAAAAGTAAATGAGCTAATTACAGCGGTAAAACCTTTTGATTTATTTGTGAATGGTAATAATGCTTTTGAACAAATCTCAGCAACAACAACAGGAAGTTCTGCAGTTTTTGATGCTGCTGATGTAGGAGCTTTAAAAGAGGGTACATACCAAGTTAATATATCACAACTTGCTCAAAAAGATGTATGGCAATCTAATGCTCAAACTTTAGCTGCATCACAAACTGTAATGGTAGCTGAGACACTAACAATTAATGGTGAAGATTTTAATACAGATGGACTAACCTTACAAGAACTCGCTGAGCAGATAAACTTATATTCATCATATGCATCTGCTTCAGTTGAGCAAACTGGAGATGATGCATATAGACTAGTACTTAAAAGTTCAGAACCAGGTACTGCTAATGCTCTTACAATTGGAGGATTAGCAGCAACAACATTAGGATTTGATGATGCAACTGATACAGATTTAGATGGAGTACCGGATAATCATGCATTAGTAGCTCAAAATATGAAAGCTACCGTTGATGGTGTACCATATGATGTATCATCAAATAGTGTTCAAGTAGATGGAAATCTAAAAATAACAGCAACTGAAGTTGGTACATCAACATTAAGTATCACAAATGATGATAGTTCAATAGTCCCTGCTGTTCAAGAAATGGCTACAAAATATAATGAACTTTTAGCACTAATTACAGAAGAAATTTATTCCGAAGAATCAAGTGTACAAGATAAATCATCTTTAAAGTCAATAGTAAATGATATAAAAAATATGATGTTTCAAGAGTATGGGCTAAATGATAGTAGTCTACTAAATATTGGTTTTTCTTTTGATAAGACAGGTTTACTTGAAATTGATACAACTGTTTTAGGAAAAGCTCTTACTGATGATCCTGATAGTGTAAAAGATTTGTTTATAGGTGTTGCGGAAGATAAAGGTTTTGGTACTATGCTAAAGGAAAGTTTAGATGACTTAAACT
This sequence comes from Arcobacteraceae bacterium, assembly GCA_021107755.1. GTDB lineage: Bacteria > Campylobacterota > Campylobacteria > Campylobacterales > Arcobacteraceae > JAIOSF01. Next base: position 43,209 of record JAIOSF010000021.1, on the reverse strand, counting down.
CTTATAATGGACTATTTGACACATATTCAACAAACATGGACAGTAGAAAAACAAAACTAGAAGAAGATAAAGAGCAAGCTGTTAAAAATTTAGATACTAAGTACGATACGATGGCTGCACAATTCGCGGCTTATGGATCCATCATTTCGCAAATGGAAGCATCATTTGGTGGTTTAAAAATGATGATTGAGCAATCTGCTTCCGGGAACTAATTGTTATACACTTAATATAGTTTAAGTATTAATATCATATAATCTTCAAATATATAAATATTTGGAGATTTTAATGGGACTAGATGTATATAACCAACAGGCGGCAACAACAGAAGATCCGTATATGTTGATACTGAAGCTTTACGAAGGCTTATTGAAATATCTTGCATTCGTTGAAAAAGCAATAGATGAAAATAATGTAGAAGATAAATTTGATTATATTAATCGCTCAATTGCTATTTTTGATGAACTGAGAAATATTCTTGATTTTGATGGTGGAGATGTTGCGTATTATCTTGATGGTTTATACCTTTATCAAATAGAAACTTTATTTAGTGCAGGAGTTGATAATAACTTAACTGCTATAGCACAAGTTAAAAAAGTTGTAACGGGATTAATAGAAGCGTGGAAAGAAGAAACTGGTCTATAAAAGCTCTTAAGAGCTTACAATACATTGATTCTCTTGATGCTGAACTCAGAGCTAGTTCTCTACAAAAATGGGTAGAGGACTATCTTGTAGATAATCATATTGAAGATTTTAATCTTGAATTAAAAGATTTAGAAAACTTATCTGAACTTTTCTATAAAAACATCTCTTTTCTAAAACAACATAGAGAAGAGATGAAAACTCAAATAGATGAGCATAAAAAAATAAGAGAGTTCTTAGTTTAAACTTTCTCTTCACTCATCTAAATATTACCACAAAACCATAGCTACAAATACTGTTGATAGTATCGCTAATATATTAAATAAGATTCCATAAGTAGCCATATCTTTTATTGTCAATACTTTACTACTCATAGCTATAGCATTTGGTGGTGTCGCTATTGGAAGCATAAACGCATAACTTGCACAAATAGTTGCCACCATTAGTATAAGTGTTGTATCGATATTTGAAGCTAGTCCAAGTGAATATATAATTGGCAAAGCTATTGAGATAAGTGCTGTATTACTAGTAACTTCTGTAGTAAATGTAACCATAGATGCAACAATCAATATGAGTATAATTGGATTTAACTGTGTTAATCCTAAAAGAAGTTCTGAAATTGTTTGAGCTAGTCCTGTTCCACTAAATGCAGCTGCAATACTAAAACCAGCCCCAAATAAAAACATAATATCAAATGGTATTTTTCTACTATCATTCCACTCTAAAAATCCGATTTTTGGCAACATCATTGAAAGACCAAAACTCAGAAGAATTCCGGCTTCACTAAATTTAAAAAAAGAATTTATAAATAAAATCACTACAAGAAAAGCAAGTATTTTTAATAATCTTTTTTGCTCAAAATCAAGAGTTTTATTTGTAAGTTCTTTTTCAATGGTTAAATGTGTTGCACCTAAAGATAATATATAAGGGACAATAATAAGCATAATCATAGCTAATGGAAGTGTTTTAAACATCCAAGTTATAAATGTCAAAGTTTCTAATTGGTTCTCTTGTAAAAATCCCATCAAGATTAAATTTGGGGGAGTTCCTATTGGTGTTATAATTCCTCCTATACTTGCCCCATATGCAACTGCTAATACAAATCTAATTTTTAATTTTATTGTATCTGTTAAAAATAATGCTATTGGCATAAGTAATAATGCTGTAGTTGTATTAGATAATAAGGAACTTAAAAAAGCTGATGTTACAGCTAATGCAAAGATAATTCCCCTTACGCTCGGTGGGAATATATTTAAAAGTTTATGTGCGATTACTTTATGTAATCCTATTTTTTCAACGGCTATTGCTAATAGAAATCCACCTAGAAATAAAAATATTATCGATTTAGAATAGTTTGCAGTTGTAGCATTGGTAGTAAGAATATCAAAAGCTGGGAAAAGGATAATAGGGAAAAGGGAAACTACACCCAAAGGTAATGCTTCATTTGTCCACATAGCTACCAAAAATATCACTACACCAATCAGTCTAGCTTGTATCTCATCAAAGATATAACCAGCACCAAAATAGCCCAATAGTGCAATAACTATTGAGATAAGAATATTTTTGTAGCTACTATCCATTTCTATCCTTCTATTAGTAATTTAAACCAACAGCATCTCTAATAACTCTTAGTTTCTCTTGTGCTACAATTCTAGCTTTTGAAGCCCCATGAGCTAATATCTCTTTTACCTCTTTTGGATTATTTAAAAGATGTTCTCTTTTATCTATATAAGGTGCAAAATGTTCATTTATTTTATCCAAAAGTGCTAATTTAAAGTGACCATATCCCTCTCCTGGTGTTGTATATCTTTTTTGCATATGTTCTAGTTCCTCTTCGTTCATAAAAAGTTCACATAGCTTATATACATTACAAGTTGCGTATTCTTTTACTTCGTGTAACTCTTTCGAGTCTGTTACTATCTTCATAACTTGTTTTTTAGTTGTTTTGCCACTACCAAACATATCAATAGTATTTCCATAGCTTTTGGACATCTTAGCGCCATCAGTTCCAGGAACTGTTGCAACTATCTCATCTACTTTTGCTTCTGGCATAACTAATATCTCACCATATGCATTATTAAAAGTATTGGCTATATCTCTTGTTATCTCTACATGTTGAATTTGGTCTTTCCCAACTGGAACAATATTTGAATCAAATAATAATATATCTGCAGCCATTAAAACTGGATATGAAAGTAGTCCATGGTTTGAAGCTATCCCTCTAGCAGTCTTATCTTTATAACTATGAGCTCGCTCTAATAATCCCATAGGGGTATGATTTGATAATATCCAATATAATTCTAATACTTCAGGGACATCACTTTGTACCCAAAATGTCGATTTTTCAGGGTCCATCCCTAAACTTAAAAAATTAACAGCTGCTTCAAATATATTTTTCTGTAATACTTCTTTATTTGAAACTGAAGTTAATGCATGATATGAAGCAATAAAAGCAAATAATTCCCCATCATTTTGAGACTCTATCATCTTTTTAATCATACCAAAATAATTACCTATATGTATTGTACCACTTGGTTGTATTCCACTTAATATTCGCAAAAATTAATCCTTAGTAAATTTTTGATATAATAGCAAAAATTTATGGAGAATTAGATGAAGCAATTTTTTAGGTACCTTTTTGTAGGTGCGTTAGCGTTGATACCATTATTTGTGGTTATTCAACTTGTATTTTGGGTGAAATCACTAACAATACAACTCTTTGATTTTGTTTCATCTTATACAAATAGTGGACTTTATACTTTTGCACTATTTATTATTATCATCTCACTACTTGTATTTATAGGTGCGTCTATAGAAAAAGCTGGAAAGTCTTTCCTAATATCTACTATTGATAGATTATTAGAAAAAGTTCCTGCACTTGGCACGATTTATTCTATTTTAAAAAAAATAACAGAACTATTTAAACCTAATAGTAAAGATATGAAAAGGGAAGTTGTACTAGTAGAGTATCCAAAAGAAGATTTATGGGTACCATCTTATGTATTAAGTAAACATGAAAACATCTATGTTCTTTTTGTACCAACGAGCCCAAATCCAACTAGTGGTTATACAGTAATTGTAGATAAAGCGAAAATAAAAGCTACCTCATTAACTGTAGCACAGGCTAGCCAGTTTATTGTAAGTATGGGAGCAGATTTTATAAAAAAAGAAGAAATTTCACAAATTATTAATGAAGATTGTAAAAATAAAGGAAGATTAGAAAATGATAGATAAAAAATTATTAGAGAAAGAGTTTGAAAAAGTTGCAAATGCTTTAGAAAAAAAAGGTGTTTCAAAAGAGATATTAGAAGATTTAAAAAATAAAACTATAGATACAAAATCTAAAAGACAAACTATGGAGTCTTTACAAGCTGAACAAAAACAACTTTCAAGTCAATTTGGTACCTATAAAAAAGAGGGAAAAGATATTGCTCCACTAAAAGAGGAAATTGATAAGCTAAAAGACACAAAACAAAAAATAGAAGAAGAAGTAAGAGTTGATGAGTTAGCAATTGATTCTATCATTATGGGTATTCCAAATATGCCAGATGATTCTGTACCTGAGGGTGTTGATGAAAGTGAAAATGTTATTTTAGAAATTATAGGGGAGAAACCATCATTTAGTTTTGAACCTAAAGAGCATTGGGAACTTGGTGAAAACAATGGTATGATTGATTTTACACGAGGTGTTAAACTAGCAAAAAGTAGATTTGCTGCACTTAAAGGAATTGGTGCTAGACTTGAAAGAGCTTTAATCAACTATTTCCTTGATTTTAACCGTGAGCGGGGTTTTGAAGAGTGGTATGTTCCTTTTATGGCTAATACAAATATGTTAGAGGGAACCGGTCAGCTTCCAAAGTTTGAAGAAGATCTGTTTAAAATAGAAGGGGAAGACTTATATCTTATCCCAACATCTGAAGTACAACTAACAAATCTTTATAATGATGAGATTATTGATTCTACAGAATTACCACTTCTTCTTACCTCTTACACACCTTGTTTTAGAAAAGAAGCAGGAAGTGCAGGAAGAGATACAAGAGGTATGATTAGACAACATCAATTTGACAAAGTTGAGATGGTAGCAATAACAACACCAGAACAATCACAAGAGATATTTGGGAAAATGGTTCAATGTGCGAGTGATCTTCTGAGCTCTTTAGGGTTAGCACATCAAAAAGTTCAATTATGTACTGGTGATTTAGGTTTTAGTGCTGCTACAACTATTGACCTTGAAGTGTGGTTACCTGGTCAAAATACTTATAGAGAGATAAGTTCTATATCAAATACTAGAGAGTTTCAAGCAAGACGAGCAAAAATAAGATACAAAGATGGGAAGAAAAACACTCTTTGTCATACTTTAAATGGTTCAAGTTTAGCAGTAGGAAGAACATTAGTTGCAATAATGGAAAATTATCAACAAGAAGACGGTAGTATCAAAATACCTAAAGTTTTAGAAAAATATATGTAAAAAAAGTCAAGGTTATCAAACCTTAACTTTTAACATTACTCTTTCGTTTCAAATATCTCAATTTTTTCTATATCATCACCTTGTGTTATAGAATCAAGAACTTCAAAACTTTCTGTATCATTTGCTTCAATTCCACCAAAAACAGTATGACCTCTATCAAGATGTGGACATGGTACAAAACAGATAAAAAACTGGCTTCCACCTGTATTTGGTCCAGCATGAGCCATTGAAAGGCTCCCTTTTTTATGTACTTGACCTTCTGATTGTGTTTCACACTCTATAGCCCAATCAGGACCTCCTGTACCAGTTTTTTGTGGACAACCCCCCTGTGCCATGAATCCAGCAATTACTCTATGAAAATTTAATCCATCATAAAAACCATCATTCGCTAAGTGTGCAAAATTTGCTACTGTATTAGGTGTATTTTCTGGTGCTAACTTTACCCATATTATACCTTTTGAGGTTGTAAATTTTGCATATTGTAATTTATCTAATTCCTCTTGTGATAAATCATACTCTTTTAACTCTTTACTAAATCCAAACATTTTTTTTCCTTTTTTAATTTATATCATGAAGCTCTTTAAATAAATACGCTTCTACTATATCATCTATAGACTTTTGTAGTGGAGCAACTAAAACAGCTATCCCCTCTTCCATAAAAGGCCATACATACTCTTTTTGACTATTTACAATAATAACATCAACCCAATCACTCATCTCTTCTCTTGATTGATAAAACTCTGATTTTAACACTTTACCTTCGGTAAGTTCTAAAAGTAACCAGTACTGTACATCATCAATTGAAACTATTTGCGCTTCTTCAATATCACTATCATCTACTGGTATTAATAAATTCATTATCTTATCCCTTTATAAAAAAGCAATTATATGGAATATTTATAAAATACTCCTTAGAGAATCTATTTAAGCTCGTCATCAAGAACTTTAATACCTTCATCAACCAAAGAGTCAATTGATACAAAGACATCACTAGAATCATTTAATATAGAATCAAACTCTTTTGCATCATCGGATAAAACATTAAATGAACTTACAGTTTTAAGTGCGACAATAAGGTTATTTCCTTTTGTTATTGATCTGTCTAATTTTTCAATATTTTGTTCTATTTTGATAATATTTTTTGCCATTAGTTTCGCTTTTTTCTTACTAAACTCTCTCATTCTATCTTTTAGAGCTTCATCATCTTTAATTTGATCTAAATTTTCATCAAGTTTATCTACAAAGTTTTCAGTTTCCTCTTTATACACTTCAAATTTCTCTTTTAATGTAACTACTTCACTTTGAGTAGTTTCCCATTTTCTAATAAAATCTTTAGTTGATTCATTTTTAAAAACATATTTTACTTTTTTTGCTTCATCTTTTGCTTCAATCGCATCTTTATATGTTTTTTTTACTGTATCTTTTTGTTCTGAAAAATCTTTTATTGCATCTTTAAACTCTACTAAATACTTTGGGGTGTCTTTATAAAGGTAATTATCCTCAACATAGCCCCAAACATAATATCCAACAATTAATAATATAATTATTTGAAAAGTAGAAATACCTTTTTTAAAATTTTTAGGGAAACTATTTTCCATCATTTTCGCTTTTATTCATGTGAATATCCATTTGTGGATATGGTATAGAGATGTTTTTTTCATCAAATGTTAATTTTACTTTTTCAATTGTATCAAATTTCACTGCCCAATAATCTTCACTTTTTACCCAAGCTCTTGTAACAAAATTTACACTACTATCTGCCAGTTCTGAAACAGCAACAAATGGTTCAGGCTCTTTTAAAATTCTTTCATCATTATTTAATATCTCAATCAATGTCTCTTTTGCTAATTTTAAATCATCATCATATCCAATACCAAATACTGTATCAACCCGTCTTGTCTCTTTTCTTGAGTAATTGGTAATATTCCCACCAATAACTCTTGAGTTTGCAACAATGATGATTTTATTATCACCTGTCTTCATCATTGTATTAAAAATATTTATCTCTTCAACAACACCAGATGCACCACCAGCTTCAACAAATTCTCCAACTTTTATAGGCTTAAATATAATAATCATAACACCAGCACTAATATTTGATAAGGTACTTTGAAATGCTAAACCAACCGCTAAACCAACTGCACCTAAAATAGCTATAAATGAGGTAGTTTGAACCCCTAGTTGCCCCAATGCTGATAATATCACTACAACAAGTAATATTCCATATATTACACTTGATAAAAATGTTTCAAGCGTTTTATCTATTTGTCCTGTTTTATTTAAACTTTGTAAACTAAAATCAGTTATCCATCTAGCTACTTTCTTCCCTATAAAAAATATCGCTAATGCAATAGCAACTTTTATTAAAAATTCTGTAATCATCTTATTTCCCCTATTTATTTAAACTAATTATACCTATATTTTGATAAATTAATAAATTGCAAAGTTACTAATTATATATTTTATTTAATGAATTAAAAATGATTTATTATGTTAATTGGAGTGAAGTACTCCTCCCAGATACCTAAACACACTACAGTTAAAAGTTCCTTGCTGTATTCCTACCCTGGGGAGTTGCCCTTAAAAGCAGTTGTAAAGGTCTAAGAGAAGCAGTCAAAATATATCTATATTCTCAATGCTTGTCTTAAATGAAGAGAGGAATTGTAATTAAATTTGTATTAAGATTAGTTTAAATAGAGCTAGTAATTTACTAACTCTATTAGGATTTTTTAGAAACCACTCATTTGTACATATGTTGAAATCATATCTAAAAGTGGATCTATATATATTATAGAAGTTACTGTAATAATTGCAGAAACCCCAATAACTGTTTTTAAAGGTTTATTTGCATTCCCCATAAATTCAATTCTATCATCTTCTCTTGGCTCTTTTAAGAACATATAAACTATTAGTTTTAAGTAATAGTATGCAGCTATTGCCGAGTTTAATGCCATTATTAATGCTAGTAAAATATATCCACCGTTAACTGTTGCACCTATTAAATACATTTTACCCCAAAATAAACTAAATGGAGGAATTCCTGCTAAACTTAATAAGAATAATCCCATTATAGTTGCTGGAATTGGAGCAATTTTAATAAGTCCCGAGAACTTTTCAAATGGATGATCACTTTGAAAACCATGATCATTTTTAGTTCTATTTACCCATAACATTGCAAATGCTCCAAGGTTAGTAAATGTAAATAATATCCAGTATAAAAACAAACCTTCTGTAGCTTGTGTAGTACCAACTAAAATGGCACCCATAACAAAACCTGCATGAGATACTGAAGAGTATGCTAACATTCTTTTTACATCTGTTTGTACTAATGCTACCATATTTGGTAATGTCATTGTAGTTACTACAATTATATATAATACCATCTCTACCCAAGCATTATCAGCACTTACAAATATTTCAAAAAATCTTAATGCTACTACAAATGCGGCAATTTTAGGAACAATTGACATATATCCTGCCATTGCAGAACTTGAACCCTCATATACATCTGGTGCCCATGTATGAAATGGTACAAGTGATAGTTTAAATCCAAGTCCCCCAATAATAAACACAACACCTAATAATATTATAGGATAGTTTGCAAAATTAGAAGCAACAAGTGATGCTGATATTTGACCAAGTTCAACACTTCCTGTTAAACCATAAAATATCATAGAACCAAATGCAAAGAAACCAGCTGCTAATGCACCCATTGTAAAATACTTAATAGCAGCTTCTGTTGACTTATCTCTATTGTGCATCGCAATTAAAGTATACAGTGACATAGAAGCTGTCTCTAGTCCAACAAAAATCAATATTAAGTTATCTGAAGCAACCATAAACTGGAAACCTGCTATCATAAATAAAAACAGTGCAAAGTACTCTGGGTATCTGTATTCATGAAATCTTTGTTGTGATAATGCAAGTATAATAAATAAACCAGACGCAACTAATATAATAATTTGAGACAGTATTGAGATACCATCCATTAACATAACATCAAAAAATCCTCTTGTAGCTCCACTATAACCAATTAATGTACCTAAATCTATAAGTATAATCAAAATAGTTAACATAACATATAATGATTTATGTAAATTTTTAGTAACTAAATCTATACATAATATCACTAATGCACCAATAATTGCAACAAGCATTGGAACTAATGATGGTAGGTTTAATGCTTCAATATCTACTGTAATTGGCTGAATCATTATTTTGTCTCCCCTATTGTATTTACTGTTGCAATTTTAGCTTTTGCTTCAGGTGTAACAGATTTTAGATACATAACTTGTACTAATTGTTTAACTGATTTATCAACTGGATCTAATATAGGTTTTGGATATACACCTAAATATACAACTAACATAACTAAAGGTACAAATGCTGCAACCTCTCGTCCTTTTATATCTTGTAGCTTTTCATTGATTGGATTTGTTATTGGTCCAAAAAATGTTTTTTTGTAAAGTACTAACATATATACTGCACCTAAAATAATTGTAGTACCTGCAATAGCTGTAAGTACTGGTGATACAGCAAAAAATCCAAGTAAACTTAAGAATTCACCAACAAATCCAATTGTAAGTGGTAAACCAACTGATGCCATAAGCATAATACCAAATACTGTAGCATACATTGGCATTACTCTTGCTAGACCTCCAAATTCACTCATCATCTTAGTGCCTCTTCTATCATAAATAACACCAACCAACATAAACAGAGCCCCTGAAACAATACCATGAGATATCATTAAAAATAATGACCCACCAATACCCTCAACATTGAGTGCAAATATACCAAGAATAATTACACCCATATGAGATACAGAAGAGTAAGCGATTACTTGTTTTATATCTTCTTGAGCATATGCTACCATAGCTGTATACACTATAGCTATAATAGCTAATATAGCCATAGGTATCATCATTGCTACACTCGCATCAGGAAATAATGGAAGTGAGAATCTAATAAATCCGTATGTACCCATTTTAAGTAAAACAGCAGCAAGAATTACAGAACCAATTGTTGGTGCTTGACCATGTGCATAAGGGAGCCATGTATGAAATGGTACCATTGGTACTTTGATTGCAAACCCTAAGAAGAATGCTACAAATAACCACATCTGCATATCAATCGGAAGCATCATCATATTCCAATCTAAAAGACTAAAACTCCAGTTTCCTGTTGTTTGAAAATATACATATCCTAAATATAACATACCAACAAGCATCACTAATGAACCAGTAAATGTATATAAAAAGAATTTTATTGATGCATATATTCTAAGTTTTCCACCCCATGCACCAACAATATATAACATAGGTACAAGTGATAACTCCCAAAATACATAGAAGATTATTGCATCAAGAGCAACAAATACACCAACCATTGTCATCTCTAAAAATAGTACTGTTAAAATAAGATTTTTTAAATCTCTTTTTTCAGTTAATCCAATGATTGATATCATAGTCATAAATGTTGTCATTATAATTAAAAATAATGAGATACCATCTACACCTAAATTATATGCTATACCATACTGTGAAATAACTGGTATAAACTCACTAAACTGCATCCCTGCATTATTTGAGTCAAAACTAGCCCATAAAAAGCAAGAAAGTAGAAACTCAATTGCTGTAACTGTAATCCCATATGTTCTTATTGCATCTTTATGTACCATAAACCCCATAACAGCTGCAAAAGCTGGGAAAAATATTAAAATTGATAAAATGTGTTCCATTTACCTTCCTTCCTTACTTCAAATTGCCAAAAGCAACAACTAATATAACAAGAATAAATATACCTATTCCCATCCATTTTAAAGCTTTTGATAAGTTACCTGATTGCATAGAAGTACCAGCTTCTCCACCACCATAGATACCTTTTGCAATACCATCTACTATAGCATCGATAATTTTTAAATCAAGCTCTTTCCAACTAAATTCTGAAAGTTTTGCATATGGTTTCGTTACTGCCGCTTCCCAAAAATGCGGTAAATAGTATTGATTTGCTAATATTTTATAACATAGTCTATCTTTCATCTGTTCACTATAATATGTACCATCTTTTTTGAATTTTACAACTGCAAATATAATTCCACCTAAAGCAATAGCTGTTGTTACAGCAATTAATGAGTAAAAAGTAAGTGAACTAACATGGATATCAAGTGGTGGTAATACTTTTGTAACCATCTCTACAAATTGATGTTCAAACCAACCAGCACAAATTGCAAGAATTGCTAATGGTGTCATAGCAGCTATTACAAATGGATATGTTTCATGTGGATGTACTTTATTGTGGTCATAGTTTTCTTTTCCATGAAATACATACATAACAAGTCTAAATGAATAAAATGCAGTTAACCCTGCTGTTATCCATAACACTGTCCATAAAATATATGCATGACTTCCATAAGCAACCTCAAGAATTAAATCTTTAGAGAAGAATCCAGCAAGTGGGAAGATACCAGCAAGTGCTACAGATGCTATTGTCATAATAAGTGCTGTTTGAGGCATATGTTTAGCAAGCCCACCCATTTTCTTAATATTTATCTCATCATTTGTAGCATGCATAACATTTCCTGCACCTAAGAATAATACAGATTTAAAGAACGCATGAGTTGCAAGGTGGAATAATGCTACCCAATAAGCACCAAGTCCAGCTGCAACAAACATATATCCAAGTTGAGATAATGTAGAAAAAGCGATAATCTTTTTCATATTTGTAGCAACAAGTGCCATAGATGCAGCTCCTAGTGCTACAAATGCACCAAGACTTGCTATAAAGTATCCAACTTCTGGTACAACTGTAAAAATTTCGTTTGCTCTAATTACTAAATAAACCCCAGCTGTTACCATTGTAGCAGCATGAATTAGTGCTGAAACAGGAGTTGGACCCTCCATTGCATTTGCAAGCCAAGTATTAAATGGAAACTGTGCTGATTTACCCATAGCACCTATAAATAGGAATGCTGCAATAGCTACTATTAATCCATGGTCTAATGTACCAATTTTAGAAAACACTTCATTATATTGTAAAGAACCAATATTCCAAAAAATTAAGAACATACCAATCAGCATCCCTAAATCGGCAACTCTATTCATAATAAAAGCTTCATTTGCAGCCCATGATGGTGACTTTGAAGAATATGGTGAAAGTGTTGAATATGGCGATTCTTCAATATTTTTACTTCTTTTGATATCCTCTTTATGATACCAAAATCCAATTAATCCCCAAGAACAAAGACCAACACCTTCCCAACCAATAAATAATCCAGCAAAGTTATCAGACATAACAAGTATCATCATAGAAAATACAAATGCTGATAACCAAGCAAAAAATCTATTAAAACTTTTATCGTGATCCATATATCCAATAGAGTGAATATGTACCATTGCTGAAACTATTGTAACAACTACCATCATCACAACACTCACCTGATCAACTACAAATCCAAATGGAATATCGACATTACCTATAACAATCCAATCTAACATTCTTACATGCACGATAGTTTCTGTTAGATACACATCCATCAATAATGTTATTGATGCGATTAATGAAACTATTAATAATGCAGATGTAATAACACCTACAAAAAGTTTCTTTGGACTATTAGAAAATAGTGTTGCAAATAATGACCCAACTAGTGGAGCAAATAGTGCAATATATAAATAACTTTCCATACCTCTATCCCTTCATACTTTGTAATGAATCTAAGTTAATATTATTGTTTCGTTTATACCACAATACTAATAATCCTAGTCCTATTGCTACTTCACTTGCTGCAATTGCAATAATAAAGAATGCAAACATTTGACCTGTTAAATCTCCATGAAACTTAGAGATTGCTGCCATACCTATATTTACTGCATTTAACATAATCTCTGTTGAGAAAAATAGCATAAGTAAATTTTTTCTTCTTAATGCTCCATACATACCTATCATAAATATAATGGTACTTAGGATTAAATAATCATTTAATGTTATTCCCATATCGCTCATTTAATATCCTTTGCTATCTCTGTATCAGTTTTATGATTATCAATCTCTTGTTCACTTAGTTGTGTAATTGAGATATCCATTTTTTTACCAGCAAGTATAATTCCACCAATCATAGCTACAAGTAACATAACTGCAGCTACCTCAAAAGGTACTAGATACTTAGTAAATAAAACTACCCCAACATCTTGAGCATTTCCATCAATTGTACCATATAAGTTAGCCGCCATCCCTACAGGATATTGTGCAGTGATATTTGCTCCAACTATTGGTGCTACAAATATTGCAACTACTAATAAAGCGATTATTCCTGTCATTATAAATGTTAATCTTGGATTTGCTACAGATTCTTTTACATCATTAATTGAGTCAAAAAACATCATACCAAATGCGTATAAAGCCATAACAGCTCCTGTATAGACTACAATTTGTACAGCACCTAAAAATTCAGCCCCTAAAAGGAAGAAAAATGCCGATATAAATATCATACCAGCTGCTAGTGAACTTAATGCATACAGTGCATTTTTCGTTATCACTGTCACAGTAAACATTGCTATTGTTAAAAAAGCAAACAGATAAAAAGCTACTACTTCAAACATATCATCATCCTTTAATAAGCCAATGGCGTTTTTTTAATTTTTTTATCAGCATCTGGAGATATTGCACCAAATCCTTGATATTCAAGTTGATTTTGAAGTTCTGCAAATGGTGTAAGTAGATCATCTTTTAAGACAAAATGCTCTCTTTGTTCACTCGCATTTTCATATCTATCACCATGTACGATAGCTAACTCAGGACAAACTTCAGCACAATAACCACAAAAAATACAACGACCAAGATTAATAGTATATTCCATAACCTCTTTTCTTGAATTTTCATCAATCTTTGTATCCATTCGTATACATTTAGCGATACAAATTTTTTCACAAAGTCCACAACCAATACATCTATTATTTCCACTTTCAAGAAGACCTAAAAGCTTATGTACTGCTCTATATCTTGGACTAATTGGTAGTTTTTCAATAGGATATTGTGTATTATGAGACTGTCCATTAAACAAAACCTCTTTCATTATTTTAAAAGTTATCCCTAACCCTTTAAATAACTCTACACTAAATCCTCTATCCACGATTTGCTTGAATTTATCCCATCCTGATGTTGGATACTCTTCAATATCCATCATCACATAGTTTTGGCTCCCTATGTTTCTATCTTTTAATTCTTTAAAACTCATAACTACCTCTTTATAATATTACTATTGCAGTAACTAAAATATTTAATAAACCTAAAGGCATCAATATTTTCCAACATAACCACATAAGTTGATCAGGTCTTACATGTGGCCAAGATGCTCTTGTCCATAAAAATAAGAATATTAAGAACATAACTTTTAATAAAATTGCAATAGCACCTGGAATAAACCATAAATCATTAAATCCACCTAAGAAGATTAGTGATACTAAAAATGATATTGTAAATAGATTTGCATACTCACCAATAAAGAACATACCCCATCTCATACCAGAATACTCTGTAGCATATCCTGCAATTACCTCAGCTTCATGTTCTAAAAGGTCAAATGGTGTTCTATTTGTTTCAGCATATCCTGCAATTAAAAATAGAAAAAATGCTAACGGTTGTGTCCAGATTAGCCAGTTTGACACTCCACCTGCTTGATAGTTATTAATATCAATTAAAGATAAACTCCCAACTAACATTAAAGGTGCCAATATAGATAAACCTGTAACAACCTCATAAGATAAAAGTTGAATTGCAGTTCTAGCTCCTCCAAGAAGTCCCCATTTGTTTGCTTGTGCCATACCACCAAGTAATGGTCCATATAATCCAGTTGCCATAACACCAAGTACAAATAATACACCAACATTAATATCAGATACAATCACCCCTGGTACAAAAGGAACTGCTGTCATTGCAATAAAAGCAGTTGCTGCAGTTATAACTGGTGCAATCATAAATATCAATCTATTAGCATTTTGAGGTATAAAATCTTCTTTTGTAAAAAGCTTTGCACCATCTGCTAAAATTTGTAATAAACCAAAAGGTCCAACATGAAGTGGTCCTGGTCTTCGTTGCATAAATGCTAAAACTTTTCTCTCAATATAAGTTGTAAATCCTGCCAATGCAGAAAATACAAGCAAAATAACTAATACTTTGACTACCGTCATTATAATATCATTATCCATCTTTTACACCCTTCTTAAATTTGCTTTACTGTATCTACAGTTATCAAATAGATTTTTTGTATCTATGTTTTTATCAAATGTTGGAATATAAGAGATATCTCCCTCTAAATCACTATCCACTCTCACTTCTAAAGTAATCGTAATTCCATTTGACTCAACTTCAACTTTATTATTATCTTCTAATTGTAGTTTATCTTTTAAACTTTCTGATAAATATAAAGCAACTATATCATTTTTTAGTTGATTTGATACAGCTGTAAACTCATTAAATTGATTAATTGGATTACCACTGTAAACTATATACTCATTTTCTTCACAATTTATTGTTTTAAACTCTGTTTTTAGATTTTCTTCATCCAATGTAACAGCTTGTGCTTCTAACTTATATCCTCTATGTTCAACTCTATCATTTGTATAATGATTTTCTAAACAGTCAAATGGTACTTTGTTAAATAGTGTAGCTGTATAATCTATAGTATTTTTTACTTTTATATCTAAAATTTCATTTGCTAAATCACTTAGTGCATACCCATCATAAGATACAGCAGCATTTGTAGGAACTACTGTTTTATTCATATTTACAAATGTTCCCTCTTGTTGCGAAAGTACTGGCATATCTATATCACCATCACCTAAAGCACTTAATTGAAAATCTGCTTTCATATTATATCCCACAGTTTTTCCACTTGCTATAACATCAAGGTCACATAATAAGCTTACCCCTAATGTATTTGTTTGTGTAGGTACAACCAATACTTTAAAGTCAGTATATTTTTCTACCATTGCAGCCAATTTTGCAATATTTTGACTATTTGGATGTGTGATACAATCTTCACCAATAATCAAGCTATAAGTATCTTTTTTGTCTAACATTGACTCTAGTTTTTCTAAAAGTGATTCATCTGCACCTATTACTTCTAGTAATTTAGTATATACATACTCTACCTCTGTTGAAACTTTTTTAGGTACCATTTTAGTTACCTCTTTAGACTCACCAGTTTCTTCATCTGTTACAGTTTCTACAACTTTTTCTTTGATAGTCTCTACAACTGTTTTTGTTCTAGTTTCATTTTGTGATGATAAATACTCTGTAATTGACGCTGGTAAATCTTTTCCAAACTTATCAAGGATAAAGTATAAAATTGCCTCTTCACTAAATACATTTGAAGCTATTGTTTCTATATTTTTACTAAATCCTTTTATGTGAGTATCTCCCATTGGATGGAAATATAGTCCTGCACCTTTATTCATAGTAAGTGCATTATTAAAAGCATATTTAACTGCAGGGGCATCTGATTTTAAAAATGATCCAACAGATATTAAAAAGTTACTATTATGTATATCTTCTAGTGTTGCATTATAAAAACTTTTTCCAGTTATACTTGAGTAATTTTCTAAAAAGTTTTGATATTTTAACGCATCTATATTGATAAGTTTTGCACCTGTTTCAGTTTTAATATTTTGTAGTATCGTAGCCTCTTCATTTGTGATAAAAGAGTTAAATATAATTGAGTCTGCATTTTTTAATGCTTCAACTGCATCTTTGAAAGCTTTTTCATCTCTACTAGCTTTATTTACAAAATCAAAACCAAATCTAGCAGCTCCACTTAAAGATGTATAGTGTGCATCATTTGTAACTCTATAAATTCTTTTCTCGGTATTGTTTTCAACTGACTCATGTTTTACATCATAGTACATTAATGCACAATCAGATGAATAAGGATTTGATGCAGGTATTTTTGTAAGCTCCCAAGCATTTGATTTGTATTGGAAGTCTGAACTTACAAGTGCTCCAACTGGACATACAGCAATACACTCTCCACAATCAATACATTTTTCCTCTTCAAATCCAATAAGGTTTTTATTAAGTTTATTCCACATAGCATATGCATCTTTTGGCATATTTTCTTTATATGATTTATCAAGAGCTTCAGCACCTCTTTTTACAGTGCTAAGGGCATTTGATCCTATCATATCTTTACATACAGTTACACACTTTTCACAAACTATACATAACCCTGGGTCATATTTCATAACTCCCCAATTTGATGCTGGTCTATCTACATCTTGTACCGCATAGTTTTGAGCATCTACTTTCATGTATAAAGAGTAGTTTTGTAGTTCACACTCTCCACTTTGATCACAAACACCACACTGTAATGGATGATTTACATCATAAACTTCCATTATAGCTCGTCTTTCTTTCTCTATATTTGGAGTATTTACTGTAATTTGCATACCATCTTTAGCTTTTGCATTACAAGCATATACTTGTTTTCCATCTGCTTCTACTAAACATAGTCTACAAGCCAATGTTGGTGAACATTTTGTTTGATAACAAATTGCAGGAACAAATATACCATTTGCTCTTGCTACATTTAATATAAATTCACCCTCTTTTGCTTGACATTGCTTGCCATCAATAGTTACACTTATCATATTATCCATTACGCTTCTACCTTTTGAATTTGTACTTGCTTAAATCTATACCCCTGCGGTATTAAGTCATCATTTAGTCCATCATTATATGTAGGATAAAGTGCTATTGTACCTTTTATAGTTGTATCAATTTTGAACTTTTTAGTTGTAATAATATTATTATATACTATATTTACTGTATCTCCATCTTTTATCTTTGCAGCTGTTGCAAAAGATGCACTTCCTCTTAAACTATCATTTGACTGTAGCTGTAGAGATTTTGCTGTACTTTTATTAAATTGATGAAGTGGCTCACATCTGTAAATTACTGTTCCATTATATGTATTGATATCTGTAATATCATCTAAAACAAATTCTTGCCCGTCACAATTGTTGTTGTCTAAATAATAACCTCTTAAGTCCTCACCATATTTATTAAATCCATTTTTAAGCTCATCAAAACTAATAGTTTCAAATCCCTTTTCAATTGGTAATTGTGAAGTATAATCAATACTATTTTTTACTTTTCGTCCTAGTAATTCATTTGCAATATCATTGAAACAATATCCATCAAAAGTTAATGCAACATTTGTGTTAACAACTTTTTTATTTAAATCAACAAATGTTCCCTCTTGTTGGTTTAAAGCAGGAACTTGGAAATCACCATCACCATTACTACTTATTACAAAATTTCCAACTTCGTTATAACCAACTACTTTAGAGTCTTCACTAACCATATCATCTAAATCACATATCAAACTAACACCCAGTGTATTTGTAGAAGATGGGATCATCATTACATTAAAATCTGTATATTTATCAACTAATCCAACAAGCTTTGCAATATTTGAACCATTCTCGTGTCCATAGAGATCTTGACCTATTATTAATGTCTTATTTTTTCTTCTTGCTAATTTTGTAACTAGAAATTCTAACTCCTCTTCCCCTACACTTGTTTCACCACTTAAGTATCCAATATCTAAATCATCAAAATATTTTTTCAATGAATCTGGTACATTTGAAATAAGATAAGAAGCGAGTAGTGCTATCACACCCTCTTCACTTCCAGCTTCATATTTAATAAACTGTGTATATTTATTTTGTAAAGCAATATCATCAATAGGATGCATATATACAAACTCTGCTCTTTGCTTCTTTGTTGCAATGTTAGTAGCATACTTAATTCCTGGATTATCTCTACTAATTCTAGAGCCTATCATAATAATAGCATCACTAGCTTCTATATCTTTTGAATCAGCTGTATAAAGTGAGTTACCACTTGCTTTTTTATAATTTTCTAAAAAGTTTTTGTAGTTAAAAGCATCTTCATTAATAAGTTTGATACCTGTATTTTCTTTTAAAATTTGAAGTATTTTTGCCTCTTCGTTTGTAATAAATGAATTAAATCTAATAGCATCACTATTTTTAATAGCATCAACAGCTTTTTGTAACTCTTGTGGATTTTTTCCACTCCCTTTATTTTCAAACTCAAATCCAAATCTTCCAGCACCACATAAGTAATTAAAATCAAAATCGTTTGTTGCTCTTGTAATTTTTTTATTATATGGATCTGCAATTTCTGAGTTTTTTACATTATAATACAATGCACATCCACTACTACAGTGTGCACAAGTTGCTGGAATCTTTTTTGACTCCCATGCATTTGCTGTATATTTAAATTCATTTGATACTAAAGCTCCAACAGGACAAACAGAGATACAATCTCCACACTGCTCACATCTTGAAAATTTCATATCGATGATTGATTTGTATCCACCTGGTTTGACATACAGTGCTGCACTTCCTATAACTTCATTACAAGTATGTACACACTTTTCACACATGATACAAAGACTTGGGTCATATCCCAAGATACCCCATTTCTTTTTCTTTCTAGCTGGCTCTTTTACTGCAAACTCTTGTGAATCTACACTAAACTCTAAGGTTTTATTTTGTAGATCACACTCTCCACTTTTATCACAAACTCCACATTGTAATGGATGATTTACATCATACATTTTCATAATATTTTGTCTATGTCTATAAAGCTCTTCATTATTCGTAGTAACCACTGCACCATCAACTGCTTTTTCTTGACAAGATAAAACAGTTCCATCAACACCCTCTACATCAACCACACACATTCTACATGCAGTTATTGGAGATACTTTTGTAAGATAACACATTGTTGGGATATAGATATCATTTGCTCTTGCTATTTCTAATATTGTTTGACCAAAAGAACCTTTACAGCTCACTCCATCAATAGTAACAGTTATCAGTTTTCCTCTATGCTGTATTCTTTCACTCATACTGACACCATCCCTAAATAATAACATCGCATACATCGCTCAGCTTCAGCTTGAGCTTCAACTGCTGTAAATCCTAGATTTACTTCTTTATTGTTATCTTTTCTAATTTCTGTTTCTAGTTTTTCGCTTACTTCTCGAGGAAGACCTGGCATCCAACCTTTGATTTTCTCATTTTTGTTATAAACTTTTAATCTATTCATATGGTCTTCCATAATCTCTTCATCAAGAAGTGACACTTTCCCATCATAGATATATCTACTTATAACTGAAGCTGCCCTTTTTGCTTGTCCTACTGCATTTACAATAGTCATTGGACCATATTCACAATCTCCAGCTGCAAAAAGACCTTCACGACTTGTCATATAATCTTTCCCATTAGTTTGTAGAGTTCCCCATGAGGTCATCTCTAATTCCCACTCTTTAGGTAATATTTGAAGATCACAAGCTTGAGAAACTGCAGGGATAACATAGTCACACTCAATCTCCATATCTGCACCCTCTATTTTTACTAACTGAGGTCTTCCACCATCTGGATCTGGTACTAATTCATATTTATTTACTATCATACTAGTTAGTTTATTATCTTTGTCTATAAGTTTCTCAATAGCACTATGAAATATAAATTCTACACCCTCTTCAACTGCTTCTGTGTATTCTTCGAGTGTTGTATTTCTTATAATTGTTTTTTCATCTCGTCTATAAAGCATAATAACTTTTTTTGCACCCTCTCGGATACTACATCGTACAACATCCATTGAGGTAAATCCACCACCAACACACACTACAATTTTATCTTTTAAATCCTCTTGTGCAGGACTTCCAATTTTATATTTATGCCATAGATTTACTTTATCGAGCATAGATATTGCACCCCAATATCCTTCCATCTCTTCTCTTTCATTTTCACATCTTATTGCTTTTGAAAGTCTTGCTCCAAATCCTAACATAGTAGCATCAAACTCTTCATCTATCTCTTTAAGGCGATCTGCTGTTACTCTATGGTTTGTGATAATCTCAACAGTTGGTAAATCTGCAACTAATTGAATATCTTTATTATATTTATCGATTGGCATCCTATATTCAGGTACCCCAACTGCAACCTCACCACCAAGAACTGGTAACTCTTCAAAAATTGTTACTGCAATCCCTTCAAGTCCTAGATAATATGCAGTAGTTAATCCAGCAGGTCCAGCACCTATAATAGCTACTTTTTTCCCATCATTTCTAGGCTTTTTAGGCTTAATAGGATGAAACCAATCTTGATTGTGATCTGTTTCATAATCTGCACCAACTCTTTTTAATTCCATTATAGAGATTGGTTCATCTAGATTTCCTCTTCTACATGCGTCTTCACAAGGATGTGGACAAACTCTTCCACAAGTATGTGCTAATGGCATTGTTTGTCTAGTTGCTTTAAGTGAGTTTTCAAAATCTAACTCTCTAACACCCTCAATATATCCAGGAATATCAACATGACTTGGACACATATCTGTACAAGGTGCCGTTACATTTGCTATATACTTTTCTGTATCTTGTTCATACCAAGGTGATTTTTTCTTTTCTTTAATAAGTTCTACAAACTGCTCTTCAAAATTCTCAATCATCCCTAAAATAGGTACAGGTACTGTTTTTCCTATTTCACATTTTGAAGTTGTGGTCATAGTTGAACTTACCTCTTTGATATGTGATAAGTCACTAAACTCACCCTCACCTCTGGCAATTTTATCAATCATATCAAAAAGTATTTGTCCACCCCATCGTCCAGGGGTACACCTACCACAGGCTTCACTATATTCTTGGTATTGTCTTGCATAGTTTAATGCTAACTTTACAACATCAACATCACTTTGAAATATTGCAAAACCATCCCAACCAACAAAAGCTTTTGTTTCGGTTCCGCTATCATAATTAACAGGGAGTTTTACAGATACTTCAGTCCAGTTTTCAACATCAAGACCTCTATTATCTACTACTTCCCCTTGCCAATTAGAAAAATATACTTTACTCAAAATTTACATCCTTTAAAGAGTAGAAATTCTACTCCTCAACCTCTGTAGTTTCTACTACTGGTGGTTTCTCTTTTTTGATTACAACTGTCCAGTCTACTTCATTAAATTTTAATGAGTTCATAAGTGTCCAATTGTTCTCTTTTACACAATCGGCACTTTGCTGTACTGTTGAAAAATCACCTATTTCAAATAAAAATATTCCATTTTCACCATCATTTATTTCGTTTTTCATCAACTCTACCATTCTAGGGATAAAGTTTTCTTTGTGTTCTCTTAGGTCATATCGTTTCATTATCTGTCAATCTCCCCAAATACAATATTCAAGTTACCAATAATAGTAACCACATCGGCTAGTTGATGTCCAGGTAATAGATCTTGTAAAATACCTGTATGCCAGAAACTTGGTGCTCTACATTTTAATTTATATGGATATGGGCTACCATCTGAAACCACATAAAAACCTAACTCACCTTTTGGTGATTCAGTTGCTACATAAACTTCACCAACAGGTGGTCTCATACCTTGTGTTACAAGAACAAAATGTTGCATCAATGAGTAGTTTTGAGTCATCATCTCCTCTTTAGAAGATGAAATATACTGTGGACTATGAGCCATAAGTTGAGTATCAGACTCCTCATACATAGGGATAAGTTGTTTTAATATTTTCATAGACTCATACATCTCTGCCATATAACACTTATATCTTCCATAAGAATCACATTTATCAGAAATTGGTATATCAAAATCTAACTCAGGATATAATCCATAAGGCATCTCTTTTCGTAAATCCCATTTAACTCCACTTCCTCTTAGTGTAATACCAGAACAAGCCCAAGATTTTGCCATCTCTACAGGGATAATACCTACATCCTCAAGTCGCATTTTCCAGATTCTATTTTCTGTTAATAATCCCTCATAAATTGGAATTTGAGAAGTTAAAGTTTCTATATATTTTTCTAAACTTGCAATCCAACCTTTTGGTAAATCTAAAGGAACTCCACCAATTCTAACAGCACTATGTGTAAGTCTAGCACCACAGTAGTCTTCCATTAAATCCATTGCAAATTCTCTTTCTCTAAAGGCATAAAGAAAAATAGACATAGCACCAACATCAAGAGCATGAGTAGCAAGCCAAAAAAGATGTGAGATGATTCTATTAAGCTCAAGAAGCATTGTTCTTATTACTTCTGCTCGCCTTGGTGCTTCTATACCAATTAGTTTTTCAATTGCTAAAGCATACCCATAGTTATTTGAAGTTGAAGCGATATAATCCATTCTATCCGTTGTTGGTAAGAACTCATTATATATCATATTCTCACCCATTTTTTCAATACCTCTATGAAGATATCCAACATCTGGATGAGCTTTTACTACCTCTTCCCCTTGAAGCTCTAACATAAGTCTAAGTTGACCATGAGCAGAAGGGTGTTGTGGACCGAAGTTCACAACCATTGTATTATCTTCTCTTTCGAAAGTTATATTTTCAAAAAAAGGTTTTAATCTATTTGAAACTTGCATCTACTTTCTCTCTTTCAGTTGTATTTTTTCTTTTTTATCAAATGGAGTTACAAGTGTTGCACCAAATAGTTTCACTCCACCCTCTTCTTGATATCTAATAGGTGTATCAGGCTCATTACCCTCACTTATCTCAACACCTTTTGGTACCTCATGTCCAAGTCTTGCAAAACGCTCTGTATCATATCTATCAACACAAGCTGCATCTCTAAGCTCTGGTCCAACTATCTCTCTAGCTTCTTTTCCAAATATTTTATCAACTTCATACCAGCTAGCTGCTTCATCACCTTGTAGTGGATATGTTTTTAATAATGGATGTCCAACCCAGTCATAAGGCATAAGAATTCTTTTAAGAAATGAATGGTTATTTACATAAATACCATACATATCATACATCTCTCTTTCAGACCAGTTTGCCATTCTAAAAATAGACTCAACTGATTCAATAGCATCACCTTGTTTTATAAAAGCTTTTACTCTGATTCTTTTGTGTTTTGTTGTAGATAACATCTCATATACTACTTCAAAACCTCCACAAGTAGCCATATAGTCAACGGCTGTTAACTCCATCATAAAATCATAAGCTCTAATCTCTTTTAAGTGGATAATCGCTTTTTTGTTATCTTCAGGATTAATAACAATAACTAAATGATCAGCTTGAATATAACAATCCAATACCTCAACAATATTTTTTAAACTAGAGATATCTGAACTAAAAACTCCATCACTATAAACCGAATCTTTTTTTAATGTAGGTGTGATATAAAATCTATCATTATAATAAGATTTTTTTTGTACATCATCTTTTGGTGTATATGCTCTCATATTATATTAACCTTTTTGCTCTTTGAGCCATACCAGCTGGCTCTCTTCTGATTTTTTGTTGTAACATCATTAATGCGAACTGTAATGTTTCAGGTCTAGGGGCACAACCTGGTAAATAGATATCAACAGGTATTACTCTATCAACACCTTGTACTGTTGCATAAGTATTAAACATACCACCTGTATTTGCACAACTTCCCATAGAGATAACCCATTTAGGATCAGGCATTTGATCGTATAATCTTCTCATAAACTCAGCATGTTTTTTTGTTAATGTTCCAGCAACTACAAGAACATCTGATTGTCGTGGACTCGCTCTAAAAATAGTACCAAATCTATCGAAGTCAAATCTAGATCCACCAGAAGCCATCATCTCAATAGCACAACAAGCAAGACCATAAGTCATAGGCCAAAGTGAATTACTTCGTCCAAAATTAACTATCTTATCCACTGTAGTTAATTTAATTGGTGCTCCACCATCTTTTAAATAATTTACTTTATGCTGTGCCATTCAAGCGCTCCTTTTTTCCATGCGTAGATAAATCCAATTGTTAGTAAAAGAAGAAACAGAATCATCTCAATAAATCCGAACCAACCTAATACTACAAAATCAACAGCCCATGGAAACATAAATATAATCTCCACATCAAAAAGTATAAATAATAAAGCCATTAAATAAAACTGTACAGAGATAGTGTTTGGCTGTTTTGTAACCTCAGGTCCACACTCATACAGTGTACACTTTAACTTTTCAGTATCTTTTCTTGCAAGTTTTCCACCAATAAATCTTGACAACATTGTTGTCGCAAAAAATGCAGTAAATGTTATTATAAACATTATAAATGCACCGAAATAAGGATGTGCAAAATCCATATGTTCCATTTTTTCCCCTTGTGTGTCATAGCTTTCATTTTAAATAGCTGACAGTAATAGAACAAATAATAGCCAATTATAATTAAATATAAACTTACAATATCCCTATTGATGTGATAAAACAGCTAGTTCACTGTAACTAAATGGAACAGTCTAATTTATAACTAAAATGCTTTTAGGATAAGGTTTTCTAAATTTTCTAGGTTATCTTTTGTGATATTTGTGAATTGTGATTTGTTAAAAGTTCTTTGCCTTTTAGCTAGTTGTGCTGTATGTATAGAGATAAGCTCTTCAAGTTTTGTTTTATCTATTTTCCCATCTAGATATTCTAATACCTCGATAATTCCTATAGATTTCATACAATTTGGTGCTCTTGTATATTTTTTTTCTAAATATATCACCTCATCTATAATTCCTTTTTCTATCATCGATTTTGTTCTTTGAGTTATCCTTTTTCTTAAAAGCTCAACTTCCGTATCTATTTGAAAAATTTGTAAATCTTTTATAGTAGGTTCTGGCTTGTTTTGTTGAAAAAATTCACTAGGAGATAAACCTGTCTCATAATAAATTTCCAATGCTTTTTCTATTCTATACTTATCATTTTTATCAATTTTACTCATATAGTTCTTATCAATACTTAGTAAGTACTCATAACTTTTTGTTATGTTAGAAAGTTCATTTTTAACGATATTTTTTGTTTTATCTGAGATTGTAGGAACTTTTGAAAGCCCTTCACATAAAGACTTCAAATAGAAACTTGTACCACCAACAATAATAAGGTTTTTCCCCTCTTGTTGTGCATATTTTTTTGCTTTATTGTACTCATCTATAAACTCAACCACATCAAACTTTTCATTTGGATATACTCTATCAATACCAAAGTGTACAATACCATCTCTCTCATCAACAATTGGTTTTGCAGAAGCTATGTCTATCTCTTTATACACGGATAAACTATCAAGTGAAAGTATCACAGAATTTGTCTTATGAGCTAACTTTATAGAAAGAGCTGTTTTCCCTGATGCTGTTGGTGCTATGATTGCTACTTCTTTATACAAGACTATCCTTTGGGTAACTATAATTAACATTATAGTAAAATCCCCCTTATGGAAAAAATACTTAAAAAAATTAATGACTTCAATGAACTGGTAATGTTTAAACATTCTATCTTTTCATTACCTTTTATATTTATAGCAATGGTTGTTGCAGCTTCAGGTTGGTTTGGTTTTGAACTACTATTATTAGGTGTATTAGCAGCACTAACAGCTAGAAATTTTGCTATGGGATTTAATAGATATATGGATAGAGATATAGATGCACTCAATCCAAGAACAATAAATCGACCTAGTGTAGATGGAAGAATCGCACCAAATCAAGTATTAGCTTTTACACTTCTTAATGGTTTTGGGTTTATCATTGTTGCTTTTTTTGTAAATGATTTGGCACTTTACTTATCTGTACCTATTTTACTTATTATTGGAAGCTACTCCTATTTTAAAAGATTCTCATTTTTAGCACATATTATTCTTGGTGTTTCTTTAGGACTCGCACCTATTGCTGGTGTTGTAGCAGTGAGTGAAACTATACCTTTGTGGTCTATTTATCTCTCTATTGGTGTATTGTTTTGGGTTGCTGGTTTTGATTTACTTTACTCTTTACAAGATATTGAGGTTGATAAAAAATTAGGTCTTCACTCAATACCTTCTCAATTTGGTGCAAAAAATACTATGCTTTTTTCAAAAATCATGCATATACTTACTGTGATTTTTTGGCTTTCATTTGTTGAGGAAGCTAACTTGGGGATTTTTGGATATTTTGCAGTTCTAGTAAGTATTGCAATGTTAACTACTGAACATATTATTGTTCATAAAGATTTTACTAAAATTGATAAAGCCTTTTTTACTATAAATGGTTACTTAGGTATTGTATTTTTTATATTAATTGTGATAGATTATATTGTATAAAACTATTTTGTATTAAGCTATCTCTTGTAGTTTATTTAAAATATCAATCTCTCTTTGAATAATATACTGTTCAAGTAATTTTTTCCCCTCTGCCGTTAAGTCAAGAACAAATACGATTTTTGTACTACCATCTACAAGTTTATCTATTTTATATATTAAAGATTTAGATCGTATTTTTACAGGTTTTAATAAATTTTCTCTATGGGAAGTGTTATTGTGTTTAGAATACCCAACTTGAAAACCTAAAATCAAATCTGCATGGGAATTATCACTGAAACTTTTATCAAGTGCTGAAGTTTTTACTGAAATTGAATTAATTGATAACGAAAGCACATCATAACTAAAAGTTTCACATTTATAATATCTTGAAAGGGTAAAGTCCTTAGCTGGTATAACTCGTGAAACTTTTCTATCTTTTGGTGTTCTATCAAGAGTTTCAAATTTTTTTAAAACCAACTGTCGGTTTTCTTTATCAACATATTGTAGATTTGCTCTTATTGCTATATTATCAATAACAATTATAGTTCTTTTTTCCCCTTTTATCAAATGATATTGAGTATTTGTTGTCTCAATAGTAATTGTTTTACTATTTATATCTTTTATATATCCCTCTTGGATTATAGTTAATCCTTGATAGGAATTTATAAGTTCAACTGTTTTTTCAGTATCTTTTAATTCTAAAAGTATTTCATACACTGGATCATCAAGAGTATATGTTATATTTGAGTTATTTATTATAGTTTGAATATTTTCAATACAAACAAGAAGTGCATCCACAAGTTTTAAGTTATCTATAGGCTTTTGCATAAATTCTACAATACCAAATTTATTAAGTGTACGGAGATTTTCATCATTTCCAAAAGCAGAGGCAACAATAATTTGCACATTTGAGTCAATTTCTATAAGCTTTTGTATAAAACTTGTGCCATCCATTTTAGGCATATTTATATCAGTTATAACAATATCATATCTTTTGTTATTAAATTTTGTTAGCCCATCTTGACCATCTTCTGCACTATCTATCTCAAGAAAAAATTTACTAAGGTATTCTACAAGTTTTGTATTGACATGTTTACTATCTTCAACAACCAATAAATTATAATCGCATCCAAGCTTTTTTAATGAAATAATATTTTCCAAACTATCCCTTTTCAAAATTTAAAGTAATCTCAAAGCATGCACCTTGATCTTTATTGAAAGCTTTTATAGTACCATTTAAATGTTTTTCAATTATCACTTTTGAAATATAAAGTCCAAGTCCAGTACCATTTTTTTCATCTTTTGTAGTAAAATAAGGCTCAAATATCCTATGAATATTCTCTTGCTCAATTCCACCTGCATTATCACATATTTGTAAGATAACATTATTATTCTTAATATATTCATTGATAAATATTATTTTACTACCACTTTTTTTCTCTTCAAACATCTCTTTTGCATTTTTAATAAAATTTATTAAAACTTGAACTAACTCTTTTTTATATGTTTTTATCTTCTTATTAAAACTATAATCTTCCCTCAGTTCTATATCACAATTAGATAAAGTTGCTTGCATCATATTTTTTACCTCTTCTATCACATCCTTGATAGTTACTTCAGACTTTTCTTTATTTGGTTTAAAAAAGTTTCTAAAATCATCTATTGTTTGAGAAAGATATTTTGTCTGTTCAATAATATCTTGTGAGTTTCGTAAAAGAGAATCTAAGTCAAGCTCATCTAAAACTACATCGGTTAAAATATTATTAGCACACAATGATATAACTGTAGTAGGCTGTCTCCATTGATGTGCTATCATACTTATCATCTCACCCATTGCTGCATGTCTTGATTGGAAAATCATAAGTTCTTCTTGATGCTTTAACTTTTGTTGCATATACAGCTTACTTGTTATCTCCTCTTTTATTGCTATATATTTGATTATTTTATCTGTATTAAGTGAAAAAACAGGGGAGATAAGTGCCATTTCCCAAAACTCATTTCCATTCTTTTTAATATTTTTAAATGTTCCACTCCAGTTTTTTCCTAAAGTTATTGTTTCCCAAAGATGTTCATATTCTGCTTGATTTGTATATTCTGATTTTAATATTCTAGGGCTTTTCCCCATAACCTCTAAAAGTGTATATCCAGTCACATTTGTAAAGGTTGGATTAACATATTCGATATTTGCTTTTTCATCTGTTATTACGATTGAGATTGGTGCTTGTTCAACAGCTTGTTCTAATATTGAAAGCTTATCTCTTAAAGAGGTAAACCTTGTTATATCCAATACAGTTCCAATGGAAACAATCGAATTTCCTTTACTACTATCTTTTATGTGAGTAATATGACAATTTACATACCTCTTTTTTTGATCAAGCTGGTGTATTATTCTAAATTCGATTTGTATATCATTGGTTGTTTTAAGAGAATTTTTAAAAGTTCTTAGCAGCTTTAATTTATCTTCAAAATAAACAACATTATTTATAATAAACTTCAAATCAATTTTTTGTGATTCATCTAAACCAATAACTTTAAGCATATTTTTTGAAAAACTTATTTCAAAAGTTCTATTATCAATTCTCCAATGACCAAGTCCTGCCATTTTTTCAGCTTTCTCTAAATTTCTCTGACTTCTTAAAAGCTCAAGATGTTTTGCTTTTGCTCTTCTTCTAAAAAATAAAATTAATAAAGCAATCAAAATAAGAAAAAATATATTCAATAACACATAAATATATTTTGAGTTGTGCATATCTTTATAAATTGTCAAGTATGTATCTGTTGGAATTGATATTTTTGCTACCCCTGCAACATCCCCAACTTGATATTTATTATGACACTCAATGCAACTTTGTTTGATATTTAGTAACTCATAATAATAAAAATATTTTTCCTCATCATCCAGATAATAATATTTATTTTTACTTCGGCTTTTCATTTTCTCAATTAACTCAAACTCTTCTGCTAAAAGTTCAAACTTTACATTCATAGGAGTATTTGCAATCGTACGATTTGGATCAAGTTTTTGTGCTTTTTTTAGCATTATATTCTCAAAATATATCCCTGCTTCATTAGCTAGCATCTCTTCATATACATTTTTATAGTTTTTTTCGCTATTTATATAATATACTATTTGAAATATAATTAATGATATAAATATAGAGATGATGTAAATATTATTTTTGTTATGCATACAAGTTAAGAGATACCACTTCAAAAAAGTACTTAAGTGTATTATTCTGCATAAATCTCCCTTTATATTGATGGGTCTATTTGAATCTTTGTTATAAGCTGTTCTGGTAGTATTCCTAAATCTTCTTCAAGAAGTTTTGTATCTCCATGTTGAATATAGATATCATCATATTCAAATGATTTTACTTTTATATCCAAATCATTTTGGCTTATAAATTCTAGTAGTGCACTTCCAACTCCACCTTGTCTTTGTGAATCACTAAAAATATACCATTTTTTTGTAGTTTTTGCTAACTCTTTTAAAAGCTCTTCATCTAGTGGTTTTACAAATCGTAAGTCAACTATTGTGATATCATCTTTATGTAGTTTTTCAGTTGCTATTGCTCGACTAACTCCTGCACCATATCCTATAAAAACTATTTGGCTAGAAGTTTGTTTAAGAACTTCACCTTTTCCTAACTCAAATTTAGTAGGTGTATATTCCAACTCAGCAAAAGCACCTCGTGGATATCTTATGGCACAGGGACTTATATAGTCTTTTGCAAACTCTAAGCTATACTCTAAAGTTTTAGAATCTCTAGGTGCACATAGTGTCATATTTGGTAAAAATCTTAAAAAACTTATATCAAATTGCCCTTGATGCGTTTCACCATCAGCTCCTACTATTCCAGCTCTATCTATTGCAAAAGTAACAGGAAGATTCATCAAACATACATCATGAATTATTTGATCAAATCCTCTTTGTAAAAATGTAGAATAGATTGTAACAAATGGTTTAAAGCCATCCTTGGCCATAGCAGCCATAGAGGTTACTGCGTGTTGTTCTGCTATTGCCACATCCCAAAAACGATTTGGAAATGCACTCATAAGTTTATCCATACCTGTACCACTTGGCATGGCAGCTGTTACACCAACAACTTTTTCATCTTCAACTGCAAGCTTATATAATGCATCACTAAATACTGCAGTTGCACTTTTTACATCAACTTTTTTTTGAAATTCTCCTGTTTCTACATCAAAAGGACCAACACCATGCCAATGTTCATGCTGTCCTTCAGCTACTTTATACCCTTTTCCTTTTACTGTTCTTGCATGAACAATTACTGGTTTCCCAAAATTTTTAGCTAACTCTAATGTATCTATAACTTCAGCTATGTCATGCCCATCAATAGGTCCTATATAATCTATTCCCATCTCTTCAAAGATGATTCCAGGAGTTATAAGTTTTAAACTCTCCTCCATTCTTTTTGCTATATATGTAGCACCCTCTGGCATATTGTTTTTTATAAACTTATCAACTCTATCTTTGAATTTTTGATACCCTTTACCTGCAAGAACTTTACTTAAATGTTTTGATATTGCACCAATTGGTTTTGCGATACTCATCTCATTGTCATTAAGGATAATTACAACTGGTAATTTTATATCCCCAAGCTCATTAAGTGCTTCATATACCATACCAGCACTCATACTTCCATCACCTATCATCACAACAGGCACTTTTCCATTTTGTTCAAGCTGTGCTGCTTTTGCTGCACCAACTGCTAGTGAAATTGAAGTTGAACTATGACCTGCTACAAAATAGTCTGCTTTTGATTCTTTTGGTTTTGTAAATCCACTTATTCCATTAAATTGTCGTAAAGTTTCAAACTCTTCCCATCTAGAAGTGATAAGCTTATGTGGGTAACACTGATGTGATACATCAAATATAAAAGGATCAAACTCACAATCAAATACTTTATGCATCCCTATAGTTAACTCAACAGCACCTAATGTTGAACTAAAATGTCCCCCATTTCTAGAGACTACATCTATAATTCTATCTCTTATATCTTGTGCTACTTGCTCTAACTCTTTTATATTTTTATTTTTTATATCCATATTATCTCTTTTCTAATAAATCAACTTCCCAAAAAAATTCTATCCAATGTTTAGCTTCTTTTACACTAAAATCTGGTTGCATTAAAGCTGTTGTTTTATAAAATACAGTAGCCACTTTAAATTCACAATGGGGATATTTTTCTTCTAATATTTTAAGAATCTCAACAATACTCTCTCCACTATCTACAATATCATCAATTAAAACAATTTTATGTTTTCTTGTTAAATCAGGGATATTAAATATCTCAAAAGTATCTAACTTTTTTATTCCATCATAATGGATTGAATTTAAACTATATATCTCTCGTGTATCAAGTGCTTCACTTAGAAGATGCCCTAAAAGTAAACCACCTCTTGCTATTGCTACTAATGCATCGGGATTGTACTCTTTTAATTGAGGAATTAAAACTTTACAATCTTCTAAACACTCATCATATCCATAATAAACTTTTTTCAATTTTCTTCCTCTAATGTAATATAAAAACTAATAGTGATATAAGCGTAATCGTTATAAGCCCTAGGTTTATATCTTTAAACTCACCTTTTAAGAGTTTTAATGCTGTATATACAACAAACCCTGCTGCAAAACCATTTGTTATTGAATAAGTCAATGGCATTAAAATAACAATTAAAAATGAAGCACTCACTATTGCTAAATCATTCTGCTTAAAATTTATATTTCCAAGTTCTGTAAACATTAAAACACCCACTACCACTAAAACTGGATAGATAGCATTTGGAGGTATTGATTTAAACAATGGAAGCATAAATAGTGTAAGGATAAAAAACAATCCAGTAAAAACAGAAGTTAATCCTGTCCTTCCACCCTCTTCAACTCCACTTGCACTTTCTATAAATGATGTTGTTGTTGAAACACCTAATAAACTTCCACCCACCGTTGCTATTGCATCTGCTTCAAGTGTTTTTTCTAGGGCTTTATCATTTTTTTCAGTTGTTTGGAAAAGGTTTGCACGCGTTCCAACCCCTGTTAAAGTTCCAAGTGTATCAAACATATCAGTTACTAAAAAAGTGATAATTACGGGTAATAGTGCTAAAGATAAAGCACTTACAATATCAAGTTGCATAAATATAGGAGTGATAGAATCTGGCATACCAACTATCCCTTTTGGCAACTCACCTATTCCAAATATCCAACCAACAATTGAAGTAATAAGAATACCTACGATAAAAGCACCTTTTACTCTATATGTATACAATGCTAAAGTGATAAATAAACCAAATAATCCAAGTATAATTGGTGCACTACTTAAATCTCCAAGTGCTACTAAAGTTGCTTTATTTTCAACAATTATTCCCATCTGTTTTAATCCAATAAAAGCAATAAAAGCACCAATACCAGCACTAATCGCCCTTCTTAAATCAACAGGAATAGAGGTCATAAGCCATACTCTAAACTGAGTAAAAGAGAGGATTACAAAAATGACACCACTTAAAAAAACGATTCCTAAAGCAGTTTGCCAAGCGATTCCCATACCTAAAACTAAGCCATAAGAGAAGTAGGCATTTAGTCCCATACCAACACTCATAGCAATTGGTGTGTTTGACCATAAACCATTAAATACAGTTGCAAGTATTGTTATAAGAGCTGTTGCTGTTATAACTGCTCCCATAGGAAGTCCTGCATCACTTAGGATAAATCCATTTACAGGAACTATGTACATCATTGTTAAAAATGTTGTAAATCCTGCAAGAAACTCTGTTTTTACTGTGGTATTATTCTCTTTTAGTTTAAAGTATGAACCCATCTTTAACCCTTTTTATTTTTCTAAAATAGTATCAAGAACTTTAAATACTTTTGTATTTTGCTCATTTGTTCCAATTGTTATTCTAATTGCATTAAAAGCATATCCTGTCATATCTCGTACAATAACACCTTTTTCAAGTAATTTTTGTGCAATCTCTTTTGAAACATACCCATCAAGATACATTGTTATAAAGTTTGTATATGAAGGGATATATTTAAATCCTTTGTTTGTAGCATATTCTTCATATCTTTTCATCTCGTCAAAGTTTTTTGATATACACATTTCTACATATTTTTCATGTTTTAAAGCTTCAATTGCCCCTTCAAGAGATAAAGTTGTGATATTAAATGGTGGTCTTAACTTGTGTAGAGTTGTAATTATCTCTTGTGAAGCTATACCATATCCAACTCTCATCCCACCTAGTGCATATGCTTTTGAAAATGTTCCAAGATAGATAACATTTGGATATTTTGCTATCACTTCACTTGGTACTATCTCTTTCGCACCATCTTTATATTTTGCATACTCTTGATAAGCACCATCAAGTATTACAAGAGTATCTTTATCAACCTCATCCAAAAACTTATAAACTTCAGCTGCATCTAAACATTCCCCTAGCGGATTATTTGGAACACAAAGAAAAATTATATCAGCACCCTCTTTTTTATAAATCTCTCTAAACTCATCTAAGTTATGCTCATCTGATGGTGTTTTTAAAATAGTTGCACCTGTTTGTTTTGAATATATCTCATACATAGCAAATGTTGTTTTTGCCATAAGTACTTTAGAGTTTGCATCACATTTCCCATGTACACAAAACTCAATAACTTGATCACTACCAGCACCAATTATTACATTTTTATCAGCAACACCAAATTTTGATGCAAGTGCTTCTTTTAATTCATACATACTATCATCTGGATATACATAAGAACTACAAGCTTTTCTTGCAATCGCATCAACCACTGTTTGACATGTACCATAAGGATTTTCATTTGATGCTAATTTTATAATATCATTTTCACCTATACCATACTCTCTAACCACCAACTCAATTGGTTTTCCTGCTTCATAGATATTTACATTATCTAATACTTTATTAAATGTCATCTGCTTCCTTTACATAGCTTCCCAAAAACTTTATACTTTTCTCATGTTTTTGAAATATTTTTTGAATTTTCTCATCATCTTTATGTCCATCAAAATCTATAAAAAATGTTGAAATTCCCTCAACAATATGTGACTTAATTTTTGTAAGATTTATATCTGCTGTATCAAAATCATTTAAAAATCTTACTAGTGAACCATGTTCGTTTGGAAGTTGAACAAGTATTGAAGTTTTATCATCTCCACTTGCCCCATTTTCAAAATCTGAAACGATAATAAATCTTGTACGATTGTTCCCTTTATCTTCTATATTTTCAAACAGAACTGGAAGATTATAGATTTTTGCTCCCACATGTGAACAAATAGCTGCACAATTTTCCTCTATCATAGCTAATCTTGCAGCTTTTGCAGTACTTTCAACAGGAATCAGCTCACACTCATCAAGTCCTAAATCTTGTAAAAATTTGTGACACTGTTCAAAAGCAATATCTTTTGAATAGATTTTTTTTATCTGCTTTACATTATCACAAGTTGTAGCTAAGCAATGATGTATATCAACCATAACTTCAGCAATGATTTTTAAATCATACTCACTCAAACAAGTTACAGTATCACTTACAATTCCATTACTACTATTTTCGATAGGAACTACACCAAATTTTGCTTTTTTAGCAGCAACTTCTCTAAATACTCCAGAGATAGAGCTAATTGGTAAATAAGCACTCATAGCACCAAATCTACTCTCTGCTGCTTGATGTGTAAAACTTCCCTCAGGTCCTAAAAAAGCTATATTTTCAGGTAGTTCAAGATTTCGACTTATTGCAAAAATTTCTAAAAACAATGCCTCAATAGCCGCTCTATTTAAACTACCATTTGCTTCTAAAGATTGTTTATGAAGTCTATCTATTATTGATTTTTCTCGCTCTGGTCTATATATCGCTCCACCACTTACAGCTTTGACTTTACCCACTTGATGGATAGTTTCCATTCTTTTATTTAAAAGTTTTAAAAGCTCATCATCAATACTATCTAAAGTATCTCGTAACTTCTGTAATTCTATTGCTTCATTCATATAATTTCCTTAAATTCCAATATCTATTTAAGATATTCCTCTTCTAAAGCGATTAAATCTTCAAAAGTCTCTCTTCTTCTAATCAATCTATCTTTCCCATTTTCAAGCGCTATTTCTGCAACTTTTCCTCTTGTATTGTAGTTACTTGCCATTGTAAATCCATAAGCCCCAGCACTATATATAACCATCAAGTCATTATGCTCTGTTTGTGGTAGCTCTATGTTTTTTGCAAAGAAGTCACCACTTTCACAAACTGGGCCTACCACATTACAGTCACTTTTGTTTTCATTTTTATCTAACACTTCAATCTTATGGTATGCATCATATAAACTTGGACGAATCAAGTCATTCATAGCCCCATCAACGATAACAAATCTTTTGCTACCATTTACTTTTTCATATAAAACTTTCGTAACAAATACACCGCTATTTCCAACGATAAATCTTCCTGGTTCACACACTACCGTGATATCCAGTCCAAAAAGAGCAT
This sequence comes from Arcobacteraceae bacterium, assembly GCA_021107755.1. Lineage (GTDB taxonomy): Bacteria > Campylobacterota > Campylobacteria > Campylobacterales > Arcobacteraceae > JAIOSF01. The sequence continues at coordinate 6,497 of JAIOSF010000021.1, read as the reverse complement.
CTAATACAGTTTGAGCATATTCGTAAGTATCTATAAGCTTCTCATCATCATAGACAATACCAAGTCCACCACCAACATCAAAAAACTTTAACTCAATTTTTAGTGCAGATTTTATATTTCTAACTAAATCTGCAACGATATTTACAGCTTCTTTGATAGGTGCTAACTCTGTAAGCTGACTCCCTATGTGACAGTGGATACCTAGAGGGTCTAAGTTTTCACTTTGTTTAGCAAAGATATACATTCTTTTTGCAGTATTAATATCTACACCAAATTTATTCTCATGGAGTCCAGTTGAAATATATGGATGGGTTTTTGGATCTACATTTGGATTTACTCGTATAGATATTCTAGCTTCTACCTTAAGTTCTTTGGCTATGATATCAACTCTTTTTAGTTCTGCTTCACTCTCAACATTTATCATCAAAATATCAAGTTGTAAAGCTTCTCTAATCTCATCATCAATCTTCCCAACACCAGAAAATATAATCTTATATTTTGGAATCCCAGCTTTTAATGCTCGTTTAACTTCACCAATACTCACACAATCTGCACCACTACCTTGATCTCCAAGATGTTTTACAACACTTAAATTTGAATTTGCTTTTACCGCATACGATATCAAAGATTTTCTAGCTTTAAAAGCACCTTTTAATTCTTGATACTGTTTTGTAATATAGTCAAAATCATACACATAATACGGTGTTTGATATTTTTCGGCAAGTTCTTTAAAATTTATTCCCATTATCTTCTCTTATTTTTTAAAATTTAAGATATATAATAGCTAAATATTTGTAATTAATGACTTAATGGGAGATTAGTGGTGTTTTTTCTTTTTTTCAACTCTTTCCAGTTTCTCTTCTACTATTTTTATAGCATTACTTACTTTGTCTAAATACTCTTTGATTATTTCATCAGAAGCATTAACTGATAATAATAAATCTATCATCTCTAATGTTGGTTTTATTAGCTTACAATTATCACTATATTCATCATATAGTTCTTGATAATTGTCTTTAATTCTTTGCTTTAGATTTTTTATTTTATTTTTCATAATTACTTTTATACACTACAATTGTAGTTTGATTATGAATTATTACATAACTATACTTACACATTACTATTGTAGGGTGAATATGAATAAAAAAATTAATGATTTAACTGCTGATGAATTGCATAAATTAATTGGTGCCAATGTTGCAAAACTGCGAAAAAAAGCTAATTTAAGTCAATTAGCTCTCTCATTAGAGATGGGAAATAAATCTCCAAGTCTTGTTAGTTCTGCTGAACTATATACAAATAAAAGACATTTTAATATTGTGCAACTTCAAAAGATTGCAAAGATTTTAGATATTGATATTTGTGAGTTTTTTGATGATAGTACAATAGGCTAATTTTGGACTTAAATTGTATTATCTCTTTTCATTAACTACTTTAACATTCAATTCTTCACTATCTAAGGGAATTTCAAAATATTTAGTTACATGATAAAACATTTCTTCTGTATCAAGTGAAGAACGCTCAGGTTGTTCCTCTCGTCTTTTATTTATTTGTTTTATACAAAGATAAAATTTGTTGTGGATATAAAATTGATAGCCATTCATCTTCTGATAATAATACTGCATTATTATCAAAAGCAAATTCTTTAGATTTAGTTGATTTTCCTGCACCCATCTTCCCACAAAAGAATATCAATATTCCAGTTTTTTTCATCCATTTTACTTTAAATCTTTTTCTATTGTTTTTGTATCAGCATTACCATGTGTTTGTAAAATATGTTTAATATGTTCATTTAATTTGTGTTTTTCTTTCAATGTACTTTGATTATATATCTCTTTTAAAGAGTTTAGATATATGTGAAAATCTTCATTTATTATACTTTCTTGTAAGTTTTTTTCATTTTCCATTTTCATTTCCTTTCTTTGAGTTTTATTATAATATTAAAGTATACATTTTTAACTTAGACTAATGATATTTTTTCACTATCTCATTATACAACGATGTATATTGTAAAGGATCAACTGTAGTATTGTAAAGTCGTACTGCATAGTGTAGATGAGGACCTGTTATTCTTCCTGTTTTTCCACTTTTGGCTATCAGTTGCCCTTTTTTAACTATATCACCCTCTTTGACTAATATCTTACTCAAGTGAGAGTAGTAGGTATAAGCTCCTCTTCCATGGTCTATGTAGATAACATGACCTAGATAAAATCTATCCATAGTAAGAACCACTTTCCCGTCATTTGAAGCTTTTACCTCATCCCCTACACTTGCTCTAAAATCAGTTCCAGTATGATAGCTTTTTGCAACACCATTATAAACTCTAGCATTTCCAAAAGCACTTGTAATTTTACTATCCATAGGAAGTTGAAAAGTTGAGTTGTTTGTTAAATCATATAAGGTAACCACTGAATAAACATTTTTAAAAACTTTATTATACTCTTGTGCTGTTTTTTCTTTGTTTTTATCAGATAAAGTTACTTTCCCTTTGGCAACTTTTATAATCTCATTTTGTCGATATTTTCCATCAATGATATTTATAGATATATTTTTCTTTACCAACTGCTCATCTTCTAAGTATCTTACCTGTACATTCTCTTTTTGTTTTGGATTATGATAATCAACAGGAAGAAAAACCTCATAGTTTTGGATACTTCCATTGATAGTAAACATCTGGTAAGTTTTGTCTTTAAAAATCACATTTGGAGCTTGTGATAAGTTTTTATCACTTTGAAGTATCACAGCAAACGATGTACCGTGTTTTATATTTGTATGAGATAGAGAAATATCTACTTTAGCAAATAAAGATAAAAAGGTGAAAAAGATTAGGAGTAAAACTTTCATAAATTATACTGCTACTTACATTTTTGAGAACAGACAAATAAAATTTGTATTTTTAGGCTAAATCAAGGCGGAAAGAAAATTTATCGTAGGAGCTTACTTGAGTAAGTGACTATGAGAAATTTTCTTGACAACGCCGAGTTAGTCAAAAAGACAAAGAATTATTTGTCTGTTCCATTCCAGGCGATTGTAGGTTTCCCCTCTTCGTTGAATTCAACAGCAGGCATACCCATGATATTAAATCCACAATCCACATAATGAATCTCACCAGTAACTGCTGAACTAAGATCAGAAAGTAGATACATACCACTATTTCCAACCTCATCAATTGTTACATTTTTCTTTAATGGACTATGTGCTTCATTCCATTTCAACATAAATCTAAAGTCACTAATTCCAGCAGCTGCTAAAGTTTTAATAGGCCCTGCACTAATTGCATTTACTCTTATCCCATCTCGTCCAAGATCTTCTGCAAGATATTTTGTAGTCATCTCTAGTGCTGCTTTTGCTACACCCATAAGATTATAATTTGGAATATATTTTACTCCACCATAATAAGATAATGTAAGAATTGAACAATTATCACTCATAATAGGTTTTAATTCTCTTGTAACTTCTATAAGTGAATATACTGATACATCCATTGCTATATCAAAAGCATTTTTTGTGATATCATAAAATCTACCACTTAATCCCTCTTTTGGAGCAAATGCTATAGAGTGTACGATAAAGTCAATTTGTCCCATATCTTTCTCTAAAGATTCTTTTAATGCTTTTATTTCATCTGGATTACTTACATCACAAGGATACACTAAGTCACCACTTCCAAACTCTTCTGCTATTGGAACAACTCTTTTTTTCAATGAATCATTTAAATATGTAAATGCTATTTGTGCACCTTGTGCTGCACACTGTTTTGCTATACCATATGCTATAGATTTATTGTTTGCAACACCTAATATAACACCTTTTTTACCATTCATCATCATATCTCTTTTTCTCCTGTTTTAATTTTTACTTGTAATTTCAATCATCTGTTTAAATTGTTCTACATCCCAAGATGTTGTCCCAATCAAAGTACCATCAACATTGTCTATTTTTAATATCTCTTCTAAATTCTCAGGTTTAACACTTCCTCCATATAAAAGTGGATGTGAAATTTTCTTTTTAATTTTTTTATGCACTTGTGCTATCTCTTGGGCAGTTGCTACAACACCTGTCCCTATAGCCCAAACTGGTTCATAAGCAACAATTAGTTTGTCATAACTTAAATCTATACCTTCAAACTGTTCCCAGATATATCCTAAAGTTTCAGTAAGACCTTTTTCTCTTACCTCTAAAGGCTCCCCAACACAATAGATAATTGTATATCCTAAAGATTTATAATAGTTATATTTTAGTGTTAAATCTTTTTGTGACTCTTTTAAGATATGTCTTCTTTCACTATGTCCAATTAAAATTGTTTTTATATCAAATTCATCAAGTTGTTCTGTCCCAATCTCACCTGTAAATGAACCATTTTTAGTGTAGTATGCATTTTGAGCACCTATTTTTAGGTTACTTACTGTATTAAAGTTATCAAAAGATGTTGCGGTAGGAAATACAAATACTTCATTTTTTATTTGATTAGATTCTAGAAATTGATTGATAGTATCTATAAAAGATTTGGTACTACTTCGTGTGTGATTAGTCTTAAAGTTACTTGCTATAATCTTCATGATAAATACCCTTTATTATATTTTAAAGTGATATTCTATCATAAAGATATAAAAAGTATTATATAATTTAACTAAAAACTATTTATGACTTTTCCGTGACAATTTTCATCATATTTATTTAACAATCATTCCTATAAACTACAAATATTGAAACTAAAGTGCTAAACAAGATAAAGGGAAAAAATGGTTGAAAATATTTTAAAAAGAGATGGAAGTTTTGAAGAGTTTGCATCTTATAAAATTGAAGATGCAATTAAAAAAGCTTTTAAAAGTGAACATACAACTTATCATAATACAATATTTTTTAATGTATTAGAAAAATTAAAAAATAAAAGAATTGTAGCTGTTGAAGATATACAAGACCTAATTGAGCAAGAACTTTACAAAAGTAGATATTTTGATGTTATGAGATCTTTTATTCTCTACAGACATCTCCATAAGATGCAAAGAGATAACTTTTTAGATGAAGATACAACTTATATAAACTCAACACAAACAATAGAAGAATATATCAATGGAAATGATTGGAGAATTAAAGCTAATTCAAATACAGGATATTCAAATGCAGGTTTAGTCAATAACTCAGCAGGAAAAGTGATCGCAAACTATTGGTTAGATAAAATTTACAGCAAAGAGGAAGGATATGCACATAGAAATGGGGACTATCATATTCACGATTTAGATTGTCTCACTGGTTATTGTGCTGGTTGGAGTTTAAGAGCTTTACTTGATGAAGGCTTTAATGGAGTAAGAGGAAGAGTTGAAAGTGATGCCCCAAAACATTTTAGAGAAGCTTTAGGACAAATGGCAAATTTTCTTGGAATTTTACAAAGTGAATGGGCAGGAGCACAAGCTTTTTCCTCTTTTGATACTTATCTTGCACCTTATGTTTTTAAAGATAAACTTGAATATAAAGAGATAAAAAAAGCTATTAGAAGTTTTATCTACAATTTAAATGTCCCCGCAAGATGGGGACAATCTCCTTTTACAAATATCACTATAGACTGGACAGTACCAGAAGATTTAAAAGAGCAAATTCCAACCAGAAAACAAACGCATCTGCTAAGAGGTATTCAAGATGAAGAGTTACTAAAAGAGGTTATAAAAAGAGGTTGTAATAATTTTGAAGATATGACATATTGTAAATTTCAAAAAGAGATGAACCTTATCAATCGTGCCTATTATGAGATAATGACCCAAGGGGATAAAGATGGTCAACCTTTTACTTTCCCAATCCCTACAGTGAATATAACTGAAGATTTTGATTGGTATGGAGAAAATACTGATGTGCTATTTGAAAATACAGCAAAAATTGGCTCATCTTATTTCCAAAACTTTATTGGTAGCCAGTATAAAAGAGATGAAAACAATCAACGAATCTTAAATGAAGAAGCCTATAAACCAGGTCATGTTAGAAGTATGTGTTGTAGATTGCAACTTGATTTACGAGAACTCTTAAAAAGAGGTGGTGGTCTTTTTGGTTCGGCTGAGATGACAGGAAGTATTGGTGTTGTTACTATCAATATGGCAAGACTTGGATTTTTGCACAAAGGGGATAAAGAGGCTTTATTTCTAAGACTTAACCAGCTTATGGATTATGCTTCATCAACCTTAGAGAAAAAAAGAGTTTTTATCCAAGATATGTTTGAGAGAGGCTTATACCCTTATACAAAAAGATATCTACCTGGTTTTAATAATCACTTTTCAACTATAGGGGTAAATGGTATCAATGAGATGATAAGAAACTTTACCAGTGATAGTTACGATATAAGTAGTTCAGAAGGTGAAGAGTTCGCAATTGAGATTTTAAATCATATGAGAGAAAGAATGGTTCACTACCAAGAAAAAACGGGAAATCTTTATAATCTAGAAGCAACACCTGCTGAGGGTACCACTTATAGATTTGCAAAAGAGGATAAAAAAAGATATCAGAATTCT
>JAIOSF010000007.1 GCA_021107755.1 Arcobacteraceae bacterium | reverse complement strand
CTAAAGCTGCTGCTGTTTCTTCTAAGGCTGCTGCTGCTTCATTTGAGTTTTGGTTTAAGATATCTACATTTTTAAGGAGTATATTAGAACTGTTATCTAGGGTTAGTCCGTTTGATTTGTTTTCTATTAGCATTTGATTGATAATATCAGCTAAGTTATTTAAACCTTTAGATGTTTCTCCTAAATCTCCTGTAATTCTATGTGTAAAGTTCAATTTTTGAAAAGATGATAAAGCGTTTGATATTTTATTTAAGTCTCCATCAACTTTAGAGGATACAATGTTAAACAATTCATTAACACCATTTTTAAGATCTTCTATCCCTTCATTTTTAGTTGATTGAGTTATAGTTTGTTTCATAATACCTGTTTTTGCTATATTAATAGCTTTTTGTACAGCACTTGTTACTATTTTAGCTTCAGTAATATCTTGAGCAAATTTAACAACACGAGTTACTTTCCCACTACTATTTTTTACAGGACTATAGGAAGCTTGAATCCAAACAGAACTACCATCTTTTCTAATTCTTTCAAACTCATCTACTTGCGCTATACCCTTAGCTAAATCATCCCAAAACTTAGTGTATGCTGTTGAGCTTGTATATTCACTTTTACAAAATATTCTATGATGTTTACCACTAACTTCATCAAGTCTATATCCTAAAACACTTAAAAAATTGTCATTTGCATGTATTATTGTACCATTTGGTTCAAATGATATGATTGCATAGTTTTCATCCATCGCAACTAATCGTCCTGCTTCCTCTTCGGTCTTTCCAAAATTAAACATTAAAATACTCCCTTTTATATAATCAATTAAATTATACCATAGGAGAAGTTAATATTAATTTTTTTTAATAGCATTATAAATAGAATTTGTTATAATCAGAAAAATTAATAAATAAGTAATAATATGGAAAATAAGAAAAAAGTTATAGTTGGACTTAGTGGTGGAGTTGATAGTAGTATGACTGCTTACTTACTTCAAAAAGAGGGGTATGAAGTAGAAGGTATTTATATGAAACTTCATGAAACTGTAGAAGGTTATCATGAAAAAAATCTCAAAAATATTGAACAAGTGGCTAATTTTTTAAATATAAAATATCATGTACTGGATTTAAGTGATCAATTTAAACAAGAGATTTACGATTATTTTGTTCAAAGTTATATAGATGGTATTACTCCAAATCCATGTGTAAAATGTAATTCTCAGATAAAGTTTGGTGAACTTTATAATGAAGCTATGAGATTAGGGGCTGATTATTTAGCAACAGGACATTATGCTAAAACTGATGGTGAGTTTATTTATAAAGCAGAAGATTTATCTAAAGATCAAAGTTATTTTTTAGGACAAGTTTCAAAAGATGTTTTACCGAAATTAATTTTTCCTATGAATAAATATACAAAAGAATATATTAAAAGTGAAGCATCCAAAATACCACAACTAGAATCAATTGCGACACAAAAAGAGTCACAAGAGATCTGTTTTGTAGATACAGTATATACCGATATCATAAAAAAATACACCAATATTGATATCCCTGGAAAAACTTTAGATATCCAAGGAAATGTAGTAGGAAATCATAAAGGTTATATGCACTATACTGTTGGTAAGAGAAGAGGATTTTATGTACATGGTGCCCATGATCCCCATTTTGTAACTTCATTGGATAAAGAATCAAATACAATAACTGTTGGTAAAAAAGAAGATTTAGCTATAAATTATGTTATTGCAAATAATCTAAATATGTATATAGAAGATAAAAAAATATCTTGTGATGTTAAACTAAGATTTAGAAGTACAACTGTAAAATGCGATTTAATTATTGAAGATGATAAAGCTTCCATAAAGCTAGAAGAACCAGTTTATGGAGTTGCTACAGGACAAACAGCTGTTTTCTATGACAATGATAAAGTTATAGGTAGTGGCTGGATAGAAAAAACAGAGTTTAAAAAATAGAGGAAAATAGATTGGAAAATGCTGTTAAACAAATATTAGAACATATTGGAGAAGACCCTTCACGAGAAGGATTGATTGATACACCAAAGCGTGTTACAAAAGCATGGGAGTTTATGACAAGTGGTTATAAAGAGGATCCCAAAGAGATAATCCAAAAAGCACTTTTTACAAGTACAAATGATGAGATGGTAGTTGTAAAAGATATAGAACTATATTCTCATTGTGAACATCATATGCTCCCTATTATAGGAAAAGCTCATGTGGCATATATCCCAGATGGGAAAGTGATAGGCTTATCAAAAATTCCTAGAGTAGTAGATGTATTCGCTAGACGGCTTCAAATTCAAGAGCAACTTACAGAGCAAATAGCAGATGCTATAAATGAAGCTATAAAACCAAAAGGGGTTGCAGTAGTAATAGATGCAAGACATATGTGTATGGAGATGAGGGGAGTTCAAAAGATTTGTTCTACCACAGTAACTTCTGCTCTTCGAGGAATATTTAAAAAAGAGAAAAAAACAAAAGATGAGTTTTTAAGTATCATATCTTCTAGTTTTAACAAATAATCTTATCAATAACTCTTTATTTATATTATAGAATATAAGTAAAGAGTTTTACAATCTAAAAACTCCAACTTAATTTAGATATTGTTTTTTAATTTTTAAAAAATAAGATTAAATTATTCTAAATATTCAATAAAGAGATAATATTCAATATACTTTTCCTTTTATAAAGGAAATAAATTCATAAAAAAAGCTATTAAACTACCTTATTCCTTGACATTTAATAACAAAAAAGCTATAATCCGCGTCCATACATTGGTTAGAGTGACATAAAACAGATAGTTTTAGGTTGGTTCTAATGAGTTCTTTAAAGGAAAAAAAATGGAAAAAATAAGATTAAAGTTAAAAGCTTACGATCATAGAGTTCTTGATCGTTCAGTTGCTTCAATTATAGAAGCTGTTAAAAGAACAGGTGCTGAGTTGATTGGTCCAATACCAATGCCAACAAAGATTAGAAAATATACTGTTCTAAAATCACCACATGTTAACAAAGATGCTAGAGAGCAATTTGAGATTAGAGTTCATTCAAGAATGATCGACATAGTTTCTGCAACACCAGATACAGTTGATAGTTTAATGAAATTAGATCTTGCTCCTGAAGTTGATGTTGAAGTTAGATCTATGGGTCAAGAGTAGGAGGAAAAAATGGAATTTATTGTAGAAAAAATCGGTATGAGCCGAACTGTTACTGTTCCAGCAACTCCTGTTACACTTGTAAAAGTAGTTGATGCAAAAGTATGTGAAGTAAATGATGGTGTAGCTATTGTTGCTTACAGTGATGGTAAAAAATTTAACAAAGCTATCGAAGGTCAGCAAAAAAAATATAACTTAAGTAAAGAGTTTAATAGATTTGCAACTTTAAATGTAGCAAATACAGAAGCTGGTGAGATTGATACTGCTGCTTTAGTTGAAGGTGTAGTTGTAAAATCTACATTCGCAACAAAAGGTAGAGGTTTTACTGGTGTTGTAAAAAGACATAATTTTGCTGGTGGTAGAGCATCGCATGGTCATAGAATGGGTAAAAGAACTGGTTCTATTGGTAATGCTGAATGGCCAGGTAGAGTTATGAAAGGTAAGAAAATGCCAGGACACTATGGTAACACAAATGTTACACATAAAAATGATGTGGTTTCTTTTGATGCAACTACAGGTATATTAGTTCTTAAAGGGAGCGTTGCTGGTGCAAACGGAACTTTAGGTAAGGTAAGGATAGCATAATGGGTAAATTAGTAGTATTAAATGATAAATTTGAAAACTCTAGTGAATTAGCATTAGGTGAAAAGTTTGAAGGTATAAATGCTCACAACTTACACTTATATGTTAAATCTTACTTAAGTGGTATTAGAGCTAACACTGCAAGAGTTAAAAACAGAAGTGAAGTGCAAGGTGGTGGTAAAAAACCAAAAGCACAAAAAGGTTCTGGTGGAGCTAGATATGGTTCTAAAAGATCACCTTTATTTGTAGGTGGTGGACAAGTTTTTGGACCATCAAATAGAAATTACAACCAAAAGATAAACAAAAAACAAAAAGTTTTAGCTTTAAGATATGCTATCAATGCACAAGCAGAGAGAAATGCAATCTTTGTAGTTGATTCAGTTAAAGTAGAATCTGGTAAAACTAAAGATGCACAAGCTATCATTAATAAGTTAAACCAAAGAGATTTATTAGTTGTTGTTGAAAACTTTGATGATAAAACTTATTTAGCTTTTAGAAACATCAAAAATTGTTATGTGATTGAAAAATCAGAACTTAATGCTTATTTAGTGGCTGCTTACCATTCAATTTTAATTGAAAAAGCAGTAATTGATAGCTTAGTATAAGAGGTATAAAAATGGCAGATATTACAGATATCAAATCAATTGTTTATACAGAAAAAACTATTGAGTTGCAAGAAAATGGTGTAATTGTTGTACAAACAAGCACTAGAATGACTAAAAATAGTTTAAAAGAAGTATTCAAAGAGTATTTTGGAGTAACACCTACAAAAGTTAACTCTTTAAGACAAGACGGTAAAGTTAAAAGATTTAGAGGAAGAGTTGGTTCAAGACCAGATTTCAAAAAATTCTATGTTACATTACCAGAGGGCGCTGAAATAGCGAACCTTTCAGCATAGTAGAGGGAGTAGAAAATGGCAATTAAAAAATTTAGACCAATTACACCTGCAAGAAGATTTATGTCTGTTATGGATACTTCTGATATTACTTCAAAAGCAACTGTTAGAAGTTTACTTGTAAACGTTAAAGCAACTGCTGGTAGAAATAGTAATGGTAGAATCACATCTAGACATAGAGAAGCTGGTGCAAAAAAATTATACAGAATTATTGATTTTAAAAGAAATAAATTAAATGTTCCTGGAACAATCGCTACTGTTGAGTACGATCCATACAGAAACTGTAGAATTTGTTTAGTTAACTATGCAGATGGTGAAAAAAGATATATCATTCAACCTTCAGGATTAAAAGTTGGTGCTACTATTAGTGCTGCTGAATCTGGACTTGATATTTTACCAGGTAATGCAATGAAACTAGGAAGTATGCCTGTTGGTACAATGGTTCATAATATTGAACTTAAACCAGGTAAAGGTGGACAAATTGCAAGATCTGCTGGTGGATATGCACAAGTTATGGGTAGAGAAGATAAATATACTATTTTAAGACTTCCAAGTGGAGAGATGAGAAAAATTCTTTCTGTTTGTATGGCTACAGTTGGTATAGTTGGTAATGAAGATTTCTCAAATATGGTTATTGGTAAAGCTGGTCGTCAAAGACATTTAGGTAAAAGACCTCAAACTAGAGGTAGTGCAATGAACCCAATCGATCACCCACATGGTGGAGGTGAAGGTAAAACTAACTCAGGAAGACATCCAGTTACTCCATGGGGTATGCCAACTAAAGGTTATAAAACTAGAAAGAAAAAAGCTAGTGATAAACTAATCATTTCAAAAAGAAAGAAGTAAGGGTTAAGTAATGGCAAGAAGTATAAAAAAAGGTCCATTTGTTGATGCTCATTTAGCGAAAAAAGTAGCTAAAGCGGTTGCAGCAGGTGACAAAAAACCAATAAAAACTTGGTCAAGAAGAAGTATGGTTTTACCAGATATGATTGGACTTACATTTAATGTACATAATGGTAGAAACTTTGTACCAGTTATGATTACAGAAAATCATATTGGATATAAATTAGGTGAATTCGCACCAACTAGAACTTTTAAAGGTCACAAAGGTTCAGTACAAAGAAAGGTAGGTTAATAGAGTATGGGTAAAGCTACATTAAAATTTATTAGACTATCTCCTATAAAAGCAAGATTAGTTGCTAGAGAAGTTCAAGGTATGAATGCTGAAGTTGCAATTGCATCTTTAGAGTTTACACCAAACAAAGCTGCTGGGATTATTTCTAAAGTTATTGCTTCTGCAGTTGCAAACTCAGGTCTAGAGCCAGAAGAAGCAATTGTAACAAGTTGTAGAGTTGATAGAGGTCCAGTGTTAAAGAGATTTACACCAAGAGCTAGAGGTAGTGCTTCTCCAAAACATAAGCCAATGGCTCATATATATGTTGAAGTAAATGCTATAGAAGGAGACAAGTAATGGGTCAAAAAGTTAATCCTATTGGACTAAGACTAGGTATCAATAGAAACTGGGAAAGCAGATGGTTTCCAAACAAAGCTAAAATGCCTGAAAATGTTGCAGAAGATAATAAAATAAGAAAGTTCGTTAAGAAAGAACTTTATTATGCTGGAGTTGCACAAACAATTATAGAAAGAACTACTAAAAAAGTTAGAGTTACTGTTGTTGCTGCAAGACCTGGTATTATCATCGGTAAAAAAGGTGCAGATGTAGAGAAGTTAAAAAATAACTTAAATGCATTAGTTGGTAAAGATGTTGCTGTTAATATTAAAGAGGAAAGAAAACCTTTTCTTTCGGCTCAATTAGCTGCTGAAAACATTGGACAACAACTTGAAAGAAGGGTTGCATTTAGAAGAGCTATGAAAAGAGTTATGCAAAATGCAATTAAAGCTGGAGCAAAAGGTATTAAAGTATCTGTTTCAGGAAGACTTGGTGGAGCTGAGATGGCTAGAACTGAGTGGTATTTAGAAGGTAGAGTTCCTTTACATACACTAAGAGCTAGAATCGATTATGGTTTTGCTGAAGGTCATACAACTTATGGTTGTATTGGTATTAAAGTTTGGATATTCAAAGGTGAAGTTCTTGCAAAAGGGATTCCAGTTGAAAAAACAGATGATGATAACAATAAATCAAAAAGACCAACTAAACGAAGAGGTAAATAATTATGTTAATGCCTAAAAGAACAAAATATAGAAAAGTGATGAAGGGTCGAAATAGAGGTACATCTCATAGAGCTAACACTCTTGCGTACGGAGAATTTGGACTTAAAGCTTTAGAGCATTCAAGAATTGATGCAAGACAAATCGAAGCATCGAGAATCTCTATGACAAGAAGAATGAATAGACAAGGTAAAGTTTGGATTATGGTATTCCCACACAAACCTTTAACTAAAAGACCATTAGAAGTAAGAATGGGTAAAGGTAAAGGTCCTATTGAAAAATATGTGATGAATATTAAACCAGGTAAAATTTGTTTTGAAATTGCAGGTGTTCCTGAAGATGTTGCAAGAGAAGCCTTAGCATTAGCTCAAAGTAAACTTCCTTTTAAAACTAAGATAGTAACAAGAGAGGGTGAAAATGAATTATTCTGATATTAACGGAAAAACTTTACAAGAGTTAAATGATTTATTAAAAGAGAAAAAGGTGCTGCTTTTTGAACTTAAACTTAAGTTAAAAACTATGCAATTAACAAATACAAGTGAATTAAGAGCTGTGAAAAAAGATATAGCTAAAATTCAAACTGCTATTACAGCAGTTAAATAAACTGAAGGATTAAAATTATGAGTACACATAAAAGAGAAATCCAAGGTGTTGTGGTAAAAAGATCTGGAGATAAAACAGCTTCTGTACTAGTTACAAGAAGTGTTTTACACCCAAAATATCACAAGACTGTAAAAAGATTTAAAAAATATTTAGTTCATGATGAAAGAAATGAATTAAATGTTGGTGATACTGTTATAGCAATTGAGTGTAGACCATTATCTAAGACAAAATCGTATAGATTAAAAACTATTACATCAACAGGAGCTAACGTATGATTCAAAGTTTTAGTAGATTAAATGTTGCTGACAATACTGGTGCTAAAGAGATCATGTGTATCAAAGTTCTAGGTGGAAGCCATAGAAGATACGCAACTGTTGGAGATGTTATTGTTGCATCAGTTAAAAAAGCATTACCAATAGGTAAAGTTAAAAGAGGTGCTGTTGTTAAGGCTGTTATCGTTAGAACTCATAAAGAGGTTCAAAGAGAAAATGGATCTTTAATTAGATTTGATGACAATGCAGCAGTTATACTTAACGATAAAAGAGAACCAATAGGAACAAGAATCTTTGGACCAGTAGCTAGAGAAGTTAGATATGCTGGGTTTATGAAAATTGTTTCACTAGCTCCGGAGGTATTATAATGGCAATGAAGATTAAAAAAGGTGATACTGTAAAAATTATTGCTGGTGATGACAAAGGTAAAACTGGAGAAGTTTTAGCTTGTTTCCCAAAAGACGGTAAAGTTATAGTTAAAGATTGTAAAATTGCTAAAAAAACAGTAAAACCATCTGAAGAAAATAAAGATGGTGGATTTGTTAACAAAGAGATGCCAATAGATATCTCTAATGTAGCAAAAGTAGAAGGTGAATAAGATGGCAGCAAGATTATTTGAAAAATACAAAAGTGAAGTTAAACCAGTTTTAGAAACTGAATTTCCTCAAAATAAAATGTTAACTGCAGGTGTTGAAAAAGTTACTATCTCTGTTGGTACAGGTTTTGCTATGAAAGATAGTAAACTTATCCAAAACATTACAGATACAATCTCTTTAATCGCTGGTCAAAAAGCTGTTGTAGTTAAATCTAAAAAATCTGTTGCTGGATTTAAAGTAAGAGAAGATATGCCAGTAGGTATTAAAGTTACTTTAAGAAGTGATAGAATGTATGAGTTCTTAGACAAATTAGTAACAATTGCACTTCCACGAGTAAAAGATTTTAGAGGTCTTGATAGAAATGGATTTGATGGAGCTGGTAACTTTAACTTTGGTTTAGATGAGCAATTAATGTTCCCAGAAGTTGAGTTTGATAATATTATCCAAACACATGGTATGAATATATCTATTACAACAACAACAAGTAGTGATGAGCAATCATACAGATTGTTAGAATTAATGGGTGTACCATTTACTAAAGGGAGAGCGTAATGGCAAAGAAGTCAATGATTGCAAAGCAACAAAGAGCACCAAAGTTTTCAAGTAGAGCATACACTAGATGTTCTGCTTGTGGTAGACCAAAATCTGTTTATAGAGACTTTGGACTTTGTAGAATATGTTTAAGAAAAATGGCTAATGAAGGTTTAATACCTGGTATTAGAAAATCTAGCTGGTAAGCTAAAAAAATTAAGGAAAAAAGCCCATGATGAATGATTTAATCGCAGACGCTTTAACAAGAATCAGAAATGCAAGCATGAGAAAGTTAGAAGTAACTACTCTTGTGCATTCTAATACTGTAGAAGCTGTTTGTAATGTTTTAAAAGAAAAAGAGTATATCGAAGATTACAAAGTAGTTGATACAGATCCACAGAAAAAAACTATATCAGTTACATTAAAGTATGATGATAGCGATAAAAGTGTTATCAACGAACTAAAAAGACTTTCAAAATCAGGAAGAAGAGTTTATAAAAACGCTTCTGAGCTTAAAAGTTTTAAAAATGGATACGGAACAATTATAGTAAGTACTAACAAAGGTGTTATAAGCAACGATGAAGCTTATAAACAAAATGTTGGTGGTGAAGTACTTTGTTCGGTTTGGTAAGGAGTAGTTATGTCAAGAATTGGTAAAAGAGCTATAGAGATACCAAATGGTATAGAAGTTTCAGTTAATGAAACACTTATTACAGTTAAAAAAGGTAACAAATCTATCGATGTTGAAACACATGGTAGAGTTGGTGTTGAAGTAGCTGATAATAATATTAATTTTTCATTAATTGGTGAAGAGTCTCAAGATAGAGCATATTGGGGAACATACAGAGCTTTAACAAATAATGCTGTAATTGGTTTAACTGAAGGTTTTTCAAAATCTTTAGAGATCAATGGTGTTGGTTATAGAGCAGCTGTAAAGGGAATGTATTAGAATTACAATTAGGTTTTTCTCATCCAATTAACTTTGAGATTCCAAGTGATATTGATATTGCAGTTGAAAAAAATGTTATCAATATTAAAGGTAGTAGCAAACAAGAAGTTGGACAAGTTGCTGCAAAAATTAGAGGTTTTAGACCGCCAGAGCCGTACAAAGGTAAAGGTGTGAAGTATTCTGACGAGCATATCGTGAGAAAAGCCGGTAAAACAGCTAAGAAGTAGGGGTATAAAAATATGAGTAGAGCAAAAGATTTATTAAGAAGAGATGCCTTAAGATTAAGAAGAAAAAAAAGAGTTAGAGGAAAAATTAGTGGAGAAGCTACTAAACCTAGATTAACTATTTTTAAATCTAATAAATATTTTTATGCACAAGCAATAGATGATATCGCTTGTACTACATTAGCGTCAGCTGATAGTAGAGCACTAAAATTAACAGTGAGTAGAGAAAGTGTTGTAAAAGTAGCAGCTGCATTAGCTGAAACTTTAAAATCAAAAAATATTGAAACAGTAGTTTTTGATAAAAATGGATACCTTTATCATGGTGTAGTAAAAGCTTTCGCTGATGCACTAAGAGATAACGGTATTAAATTATAAGGGGCAATGATGGCAATTAATAGAGATGATTTCGAAGAAGCTATCGTTAAGATTGGTAGAGTTACAAAAGTTGCTAAAGGTGGTAGAAGATTTAGATTTACTGCTTTAGTTGTTGTTGGTGATAAAAATGGAACTGTTGGTTTTGGTGTAGGTAAAGCTAAAGAGGTTCCAGATGCTATTAAAAAAGCACTTGATGATGCATTTAAATCATTAGTTAAAGTAAGCCTAAACGGTACAACTATTAACCATGATATTGAATATAAGTATAATTCAAGTAAAATACTTTTAAAACCAGCTAGTGAGGGTACAGGACTTATCGCTGGTGGTGCTGCTAGACCAGTTCTAGAGCTTGCAGGTATTACTGATATTATCGCAAAGTCATTAGGTTCAAATAATCCTAATAACCTTGTACAAGCTACAGTTGAAGCACTAGCTAAGATAAAAGGATAGAATATGTCAATTTTACATGATTTACAACCAGCTGATGGTAGTACAAAAAATAGAAAAAGAGTAGGTAGAGGTCAAGGTTCAGGAATGGGTAAGACTTCTACAAGAGGACAAAAAGGTCAAAAGTCTAGATCTGGTTACAAGATTAAAAGACACTTTGAAGGTGGGCAAATGCCACTTCAAAAAAGAGCACCTAAAATTGGATTTTACTCAAGAGTTAGCAAACCTTACTCTATCAATGTTGATAAAGTAAAAAAAGTTGCAAATCTTGATGAGATTACAATTGAAACAATTAAGTCTGTTTATAAATTATCGAAAGATGTAACAAAAGTTAAACTTATTGGTTCAACTGTTAAAGATATTGCATCTAAGATAAAAGATGAAAATGTAACAACAACTGGTAAATAAAACTTATGAATAAAGATTTATTAAATAAAATTTTAATTACATTAGGTTTTATTTTAATATACAGGGTACTGGCATATGTTCCAGTACCTGGTGTTGATTTAACTGTTGTAAAAGAATTCTTCGACACAAACTCAAACAATGCACTTGGTCTCGTTAATATGTTCAGTGGTAACGCTGTTGAAAGATTAAGTATAATTTCACTTGGTATCATGCCATATATTACAGCTTCAATTATTATGGAACTACTTGCTGCAACATTCCCAGCTCTTGGAAAAATGAAAAAAGAGAGAGATGGTATGCAAAAATATATGCAAATCATTAGATATGCAACTATAGGTATTACTTTTGTTCAAGCTATTGGTGTATCTATGGGACTGAATTCTTTAACTGGAACAGCTGGACAAAGTGCTATTATGATTGATATGGATACATTTGTTGCGGTTGCTACAATCTCAATGATTGCTGGTACTATGATGTTGATGTGGATTGGTGAGCAAATAACACAAAGAGGTATTGGAAACGGTATATCTTTAATTATCTTTGCAGGTATTGTTTCGGCAATACCAAGTGCAATTGGTGGTACTATTGATTTAGTAAATAACGGACAAATGAGCTTCTTAGTTGTTATAGCAATATTAGTTGTTATTTTAGCTACTGTTGGAGCAATTATCTATGTTGAATTAGGTGAAAGAAGAGTACCTGTTTCTTATAGTAGAAAAGTTATTATGCAAAATCAAAATAAAAAAATTATGAACTATATACCAATTAAAGTAAATTTAAGTGGTGTAATTCCTGTAATTTTTGCAAGTGCTATTTTAATGTTTCCTGCGACAATATTGCAAGGGACTCAAAATGAAACTTTAATTATGGTTTCTGATTATTTAAATCCAAATAGTTATACATTTAATTTAATGACATTCTTATTTGTTGTATTTTTTGCTTATTTTTATGCTTCAATTACTTTTAATGCAAAAGATATATCTGAAAACTTAAAAAAACAAGGTGGTTTTATTCCAGGGATTCGTCCAGGAAGTGGAACAGCTGAGTTTTTAAATGAAACAGCAAGTAGATTGACTTTTTGGGGTTCTATCTATCTTGGTATGGTTGCAACAGTTCCTTGGCTTATTGTAAAAGCTATGGGTGTTCCATTTTTCTTTGGAGGAACAGCTGTTTTAATTGTTGTTCAAGTTGCAATTGATACTATGAGAAAAATAGAAGCTCAACAATATACTAATAAATACAACACTCTTAGTGCTGTTGGTTTATAATTAAACTATGGCAATTCCATTAAGAAAACCTCACGAAATAGAAAAACTTCGCACAGCAGGAATTGCTGTTGCGAAGACTCTTAAATATCTCCAAGAAAATGTAAAATCGGGTATGACCTTGTTAGAAGTAGATGCAATGGGTGAAAAATATTTAAATGATTTAGGTGCAAGAGCTGCATTTAAAGGTTTATATGGTTTCCCAGGTGCTATATGTACTTCACTTAATGAAGTTATAATCCATGGAATACCAGATGATACAGTTTTAAAAGATGGAGATATTTTAGGTATAGATATTGGTAGTGAGATTGATGGTTGGTATGGTGATGCTGCTATTACTATGCCAATTGGTACAATTAGTAAAGAGGATGAAGATTTAATCGCTTGTAGTAAAGATGCACTATACTATGCAATTGATATTATCAAGCAAGGTATGAGATTTAAAGAGTTAAGTTTGGCACTTGAAGAGTTTATTATTGGGCGTGGATATGTTCCTTTAATAAAATTTTGTGGTCATGGTATTGGGAAAGAACCACATTGTGATCCAGAAGTACCAAATTATCTTGATAGTCCAAATGCAAAACAAGGTCCTAAAATAAAAAATGGGATGGTTTTTTGTATTGAACCTATGATATGTCAAAAAGATGAAGAACCAATTATTGACCCAAAAGATAAATGGTCAGTAAGAAGTGCAGATGGACTTAGAACAAGTCATTATGAACATCAAGTTGCAATAGTAGATGGTAAAGCCCAAATACTTACACAGATATAAAAGTTAAATTAAAAGGAATTATATATGGCTAAAGATGATGTAATTGTTGTAGATGGTAAGGTTATTGAAGTTTTACCTAATGCAACATTCAGAGTTGAATTAGACAATGGTCATGTAGTATTATGTCACATTTCTGGGAAGATGAGAATGCACTACATAAAAATACTCTTAGGAGATACTGTTAAAGTAGAAATTACACCTTATTCACTAGATAAAGGTAGAATAACTCATAGATATAAATAGTTTTATATAAAATAAAACTATTTATATAAATTTTAAAGTTGTAACTCTTACAACTTTTCTTTTCAAATAAACAATCATTTTACAACTTATTACGAAACTTTTTTCTGTTCAGTAGTGATTCGATCTTCAAGTTTTTTCTTTTGATCAATCAAGAACATAATATTTTCTTTCAAAGCCGCTTTATGCTCATACGAATCTATAATAAACTCATATAATTTAGGACGATTTTGCTTCCAGTTATGCAATGTTGTTTTATTTACCTCGAGGTCACTCTCTAGCTTTCTCAAACTTGGTCCGGTTTTTACATTAGGTGCTGTCATTTGATTCCTTGTGTTGATTTGTAGATAGAAGTGTACCAATATATGGAACAAAAGTCAAGTAAAATTAAATTTATGTTCCAATAATTGGAACAAAAGTTGATAAAAGGGTAACTTTTGTATAATTCATCGAGGATTAAATGGTTAAAAAAAAGATAGTAGATTATTTAAATTTATATAAGAGTTTTGGATTAGAGTATTGTGAACCGATATCTTTTAATACAAAGTTAAGTAGTAGTGATAATTTACCAAATAATATAGAAAATCTAAATAGTTATATAGAACATTGTAGTTTATGTGAATTATCTAAAATTACAAAAAAGAAAACAATTGGATTTGGTAACAATAAAAGTAAAATTTATATTGTAGGTATCTCTTGTGATTTTCAAAATGAAAATATTTCTGTATTATTAAACGATCTTATTGAAAATAGTTTAGAATTAAATAGACAAGATATATATATTACAAATTTAATAAAATGTACTCCACAATTCAAAAATAATATTAATAAAAACAATATTGATTTATGTAAAGAGTACTTTATAAAACAAGTTGATATAATTAGACCAAAGTATATAATAGCTTTGGGAAATGTATCAAGTTATCTACTAAAAAATGAAAATAATATCTCATATGTATCGGGTAATAGTTATGATTACAATGGTTTAAATCTAATACCGATGCTTGACTTAGAGTTTGTTTATAAAAATCCATCTTATAAAGATAAGCTTTATAATGATTTTAAAAAATTAAAAATATTAATGGGGCAAAAATGAAATATTTACTATATATATTTATATTTATATTTGTGGGGTGTACACAAAAAACGACACAAACAATTACGCCAGACAGAAGTTATAGTTCCACTACTAGTATCATAGGTCAAGATAATAGTACACTATCAAAGAGAATAGTTGCTAATCAAACAGTTGAAAATAGTTTTGTTCAAAATAATACTATTGCAATAGTATACCCTTCAGTAAATATTGGGAAATATGCACTAGAAGCTACCAATAGTATTAATACATATTTATTATATAAAGGGAAACCATTTTCTGTAGAAACTTACGATATGTTTCTTCAAAGTGAAAAAAATATTATTAAAACTTTTACACAAATAGAACAAAGAGATATTACAAAAGTTATTGCTATGATAACTACAGAACAATTACAATATCTAAATAGTGTTCCAAATATTGATAAATTTAATATTTATCTACCACTTATTAATAAATATGAGGTAAGTAATATAGATAAATTAAATAATTTACATCTAACTTTTGGAGGTATTAGTTATGAAGAACAGTTTAAAAAGTTGTTTGAATACTCAAAGGGGATAAAATTAGTTGAGTTTTATGATAATACTCAAATAGGAAGTTTTTTACATGGATTTCTAAAGTCACAACCTGTTGCATATACAAAGATTGTTGATGACAATAATGGAAGATATCAATATTTTCTAAAAGGGAATAGGTATATAGATAATGCAAGTATTGTATTAAATACCCCTATTGTAAAAAGTTCAATATTACTATCATCTGTGGTAGCACAAGAATTAACACCAGCTATGATACTTTCAACTCAGCTAAATTATACACCATTGATTTTCTCTTTGACTCAAGAGATGGATAGAAGAAAACTAATTGTTGCAAACTCAATAGGGAAAATACCCTTAGAGTTGATAGAATATAATGAAATATTAGGAAATAGTATATCTTATAATTGGGTAAATTATTCAGCAACTATTGGTGCAGAGTTTTTATCTGAAAATAATATAGATTTTTTTGAAGATTTAAAAATAAAGGATAATCAAGTTGTATATCCTGTAGATCTTTATGAGGCAAGTGGAAATTCATTTAGCCTCATAAAATAGTTATAAATGAGAAAGAATTTGAGTTAAATCTTTTGTATCAATTATAATATTTGCCTCTTTTTTAAGGATATCTTTTGCACAAAATGCAACTCTAGTATCTGCAAACTTGAACATACTTCTATCATTTGCTCCATCCCCAACTACTAGTGTATCAGCTCTTGAAACATTAAGAAGTCTTTGAATTCTTTGAATCATCTCACCTTTACTATAATCAAACATCATCTCTCCACCTACAAGTCCAGTTAAAAGACCATCTTTTTGGTGTAAAATATTTGAAAAGTCAGCATCAAGGCCTAGCTTCTCTTTTGCTGGTTCTGTTCCAACTCTAAATCCACCACTAAAACAAACAACCTTATATCCATCTTCTTTTAGTTTTGTTATAGTTTCTAGGGCACCTGGCATTAAAGGGAGGTCTCTCCCTATTTGTATAACTTTATCATGCTCTAAGCCTTCTAAAAGTTTTACTCTTGTAATTAAACTTTCAAAAAAATCAAGTTCACCTTTCATAGCTTTTTCAGTTATTGCTGCAACTTTCTCTTCAAGTCCTAACTCTGCTGCAAAAAAATCGATTGTTTCACCATCCATTAGTGTTGAATCAAAATCAAATACTGCTAATTTCATATTTTAAACCTTTATAAATATTTCGATATAATGGGGGATTATATCGAAAAAAGGTTAAATATAAATGTTTGAAACATTGATTCAAAAATTACAAGAAGATAAATATATTACATTAGAAACAACCCCATCGCATGAACCGCAATTTAATCAGATTATAGAAAAGATTAAACAGACAGAAGTTTATAAAAAGGTTGATGGGTTTAGTGCAACAGATAATCCTCTTGCAAAATTAAAATATAATGCACTTTTTGCTGCAATAAAAATACAAAATGAATTTAATAAACCATGTATTGCAACAATGACAATGAGGGATAGAAATAAAATTGCTCTTCAAAGTGACCTACTTGGAGCAAACGATTTTGATGTTAGAGCAATTCTAGCACTTACAGGTGATCCTGCTAAAATGTCTGATCAACCACATGCAAAAGGGGTATTTGAAGCAAACTCAAATATGCTTTTAAAGATTATAAAGTCATTTAATTTTGGGATGGATTTTGCAGGTCGACCTTTTAAATTTAAACCTAAAGAAATATACCCTTTTGCTGTTACAAACTCTTATGCAAAAAGTTTTAAATCATTAGAGAAAAAGATGCATAAAAAGATTAATGAAGGAGCACTTGGTATTATCTCTCAACCTGTATATGATATCAATAATGCAAAACAACTCTTAGAAAGTTTTGAAAATGCAAAAGAGGATGTTGTAGATCAAAAGAAAAGTGCACAACTTATTTTTGGGATATTTCCTATTACAAAGCTAAGAACTGCACTTTTCCTTTCAGCACAAGTTCCAGGGATTCATGTGCCTCAAGATTGGATTGATAAACTTGAAGCTGCACATCAAATAAGTGAAGCCGAAGAGTATAAAGTAGGGATGGAGCTAAATAGAAATTTATTAAGAGATATTAATAATCTTCATCCAAAAATACATCTTATGACAGCAAATAAATTTGATTTAGCAAATGAGCTTTTAGATTAATATGTCAAAAAAATATGCCTCAATAGATATTGGTCTAAAAAGAATAGGGTGTGCAGTATCTTTGATGTCAAATATTGTAAATCCACAAGAGGCAATATTACGAAAAAATAGAGAGCAAGCAAGCCGTGATGTTGATAAGTTTTTGGAAGATTGGCAAATTGATACACTAGTAGTTGGATATCCAGAATCTAGTGAAGATATGAAACCAAGAGTTGAACACTTTGTTAAACTTTTAAAGTTTGAGGGAGAGATAGTATTTCAAAACGAAAACTTGAGTTCACAAGAAGCAAAAGAGTTAACTAAAGGTGAGATAAAACATAAAAGAGATGGGAGAATTGACTCTATTGCTGCAAAGATTATATTAGAAAGGTATTTAGCTTCAAAATGATTGGTATTGATATTGTTGTAATCTCTAGAATTGAAAAGCTTATGGAAAAGTTTGGTGACAAAGCACTTGATAGATTTTTAGATAAAGATGAAAAAAAACTTATTAAGTCACCTTCAACAGCTGCTGGATTTTGGGCAGCTAAAGAAGCTGCAAGTAAAGCTATAGGTACTGGTATTGGTGCAAATTGCGGTTTCCATGATATTACAATATCAAAAGATAATAACAATGCCCCGAAAATAAAATATAAAAAATCTATTAGAAAAAAATATAAGATTAAAAATTCATCATTAAGTATTACACATGATGGTGGATTTGCAATTGCGGTTGTTGCTTTGGAGAAAAAATGATTCACATAGTTGGTAAAAAAATTATTTATATTATAGTGATGCTTTTTATTATCTCTCTTATCTCATTTATTGCTATAAACTTAGCACCTAATAGTTTCTTTGCATCAGGAGATTTAAATCCTAATATTACAGAAGAGTCTATAGTACATCTTAAAGAGATATATGGGCTGGATAAGCCTTTATATGTACAGTTTTTCTCTTGGATTGTAAACATAACAATGTTAGATTTTGGTATCTCTTTTAGTAGTGGTATGAATGTAAAGGATGAAATACTCAATCGAATCCCAATAACACTTACTATTAATATTATTAGTATGGTTGCTATATTTCTCTTATCTTTATATTTAGGGATTAAAGCTGCTTTAAATAAAGACAAGTTATTTGATAGATTTGTTGGGCAGTTATCACTTTTGAGTTTCTCTTTACCTTCATTTTATCTAGCACTTCTTTTAGTTTTAATATTTTCTGTAACTTGGGAAGTATTACCAATTGCTGGACTTCATAGTGGAGGTTTAAAGCAGGGGAGTTTTGAGTACTACACAGATACTGCATGGCATTTAGTTTTACCAATAGGTATTATTATTTTTGGTGGGATTGGAAGTTTAACTTTGTATATTCGCTCTTTAACTTTAGAGATACTCAAAAGTGATTATATATTTTTTGCAAGAGCAAGAGATATTGATACTAAAAAGTTATTAAGATACTATATTTTACCCAATTTATATCCACCAGTTATAACACTTTTAGGATTGAGTCTTCCTGGCATCATTGGGGGAAGTGTAATACTTGAAACTATATTTAGTATTGATGGTATGGGATTATTGTTTTTTCAATCAGCGTTGAGTAGAGATTATCCAGTAATTATGGGGATACTTATTATTGGTGCATTTTTAACATTACTTGGGAATATAATTGCGGATTTAGTTTTATTAAAACTAAACCCAAATATAAAATAGGAAACTATTTTATATTGATAGCTACTTGGTTTCGTCCATTGTTTTTACAATGGTATAATCCATCATCTGCTACTTTTATCATTTTTTCTAAATCATCCTCTATCCCATAACAGATACCTATAGAGGTTGTAAATTGAATTTTTAAATTATTGATATGAATAATGTTTTCTTCAAATACTTTTCGTATATTTTCAAAAAGTTTTTTTATCTCATCCATAGTTATATTTTCTAATATAACACAAAACTCTTCACCACCAAATCTTGCGATTAAATCATTTTTTCTAAGATGATTATTTAAAATATTTGCTACTTCACAAATAGCTACATCACCCACATCATGCCCATAAGTATCGTTGATATTTTTAAACTTATCAATATCAAACATAGCTACTGCTATATCTTTATGTTCTGTTTTGGCATTATTAAAAAGATATTCACCTTTTTCAAAAAAGTATCTTCTATTATATGAACCAGTCATAAAATCTTTATTTGCCATATCTCTTGTTTGTTCAAATAACTCTAATGTTTCAAGATTTGAATTTACTCGTGTTATAACCTCTATTGGACTATAAGGTTTATTTATGAAATCATTTGCACCAATTTTTATAAATTTTGTTGAAATATCTGGTGTATCATTCGCACTAAGTGCAATAATACCTAAGATGTCTTTTTGATATGTTTCTCTCATTTTTAGAGTAAGGGTCATTCCATCCATTTGAGCCATGTTAAAATCTGTTAATATTAAAGAAATTTTTTGACTGTTATTATGTAATATATCCAAGGCTTCAATGCCATTTGTGGCTGTAATCACATTAAGTTTTATTTTTTCTAATATATCTTTTAAGATTGAAAGTTGTACTGAAGAATCATCTACGATAAGAACATTAGTATCATAATTAAGGAGAACTCTCTTTATAGAATTAATAGTGTAGTTGATACTATTTACACCATCCTTAGCAATATATTCTAAAATATCTTTTTCTAAAATATCTTTTCTCATATTACTGATTTTTGTACCACTTAAAACAATAGTTGGTATTTTCTTTTTGATTGAATAATCAACAAGTTCCCCATCTCTTACATCTGGTAGATTTAAATCTAATATTGCAATATCAATTCTCAGATCATTATTTAAAATATGCTTTAGTGCTTCTTTATAATTTCTAGCAATTAGAATATTTATATTTTTAATCTGTTCAATAAGCTTTTTTTGGAGAATAGCTATTATTATTGGATCATCATCGACAAGTAATATATTTCTCAAATCAATTTCCTTTTATATCTATTCATTAGCTTTCCATTGCTTGTATAAAGCCTCATGTTCAGCAATCTCTTCACGAGATGGTTTTCTTCGACATGAAAGATATCCTTTACTTCCATCACAACTCTCAAATGGAAACACTGTTGCG
>JAIOSF010000019.1 GCA_021107755.1 Arcobacteraceae bacterium | reverse complement strand
AAGAATAAGAACAGGTGAAACAGGAAATGAAGCTGTTTAGTATTTTTACTAATATTCTATGAATTAAAATAAGTTTTTAATTTACTTAAAACTCCTTGAGGTTTTCCCTTGGGGAGTTTTTTTATTTAACTTTAGATAAAATAAGGTTAATTTTATTTAAAAAGGAAAATTGTGCATAAAGAATATAAAGAACTTGAAAAGTGCTTGGGTTATCAGTTTGAGAACAAAGATCTGATAATCGAAGCACTTACACATAAAAGTTATAAAAAAGTGTTTAATAATGAAAGATTAGAGTTTTTAGGGGATGCAGTTTTAAACTTGATTGTCGGGGAGTTTTTATTTAATAAGTTCCCATCTTCAAATGAGGGAGAGCTTTCTAAGATAAGAGCAAGTTTAGTAAATGAGAAAGGTTTTACTAAGTTAGCAATTGCAATAAATCTCGGTGATTATATTTACCTTTCAGAAGCGGAAGAGCGAAATCAAGGAAGAGAAAAAGCTTCTATTTTAAGTGATGCATTTGAGGCAATTATGGGTGCTATTTATATAGAATCTGGATTGGTAGTTTTGAAGCCAATGATTTTAAAACTTTTAACGGAAAATTATGATGAGATAAATTTAGATGAACTTTTTAGTGATTATAAAACAGCACTACAAGAGGTGACGCAAGCAAAGTTTGGTGCAATTCCTGTTTATAAATTAGAGGCAGCTGTGGGACCTGATCATGAAAAAGAGTTTGAACTAAGTCTTTGGATTAATGATAAACATTATGCAACAGCAAAAGGGAAAAGTAAAAAACTAGCGCAACAAGCAGCTGCTAAAATTGTTTTAAATCAACTTCAAGGGTTAAAATAATGAACAGTTTTGGAGAGAGATTTAAATTTACAACATTTGGTGAGTCTCATGGAGTTGCCCTAGGATGTATTGTAGATGGTGTTCCAGCTGGTATTAAAATAGATGAGGCCTTTATTCAAAGTGAGATGGATAGAAGAAAACCAGGGAAAACAAAATATGAAACACAAAGAAAAGAGAGTGATACAATACAAATTTTAAGTGGAGTATTTGAGGGTGTTAGTACAGGTACGCCTATTGCGATGGTTTTATTTAACGAAAATCAAAAAAGCAAAGATTATTCTAATGTAAAAGATCTTTTTCGACCTGGGCATGCTGACTTTACTTATTTTCATAAGTATGGAATAAGAGACTATAGAGGTGGTGGTAGAAGTAGTGCTAGAGAAACTGCTGCTAGAGTTGCAGCTGGTGCAATTGCTAAGTTACTTTTAAAAGAGTTGGATATAAAAGTTCACAGTGGTATTTGTGAAGTAGGTGGAATAAAATCAGAACAAATTGATTTTGAGTATGCAAAAAGTAGTGAAATTTTTGCACTAGATGAAATTAAAGAACAGATGCAAAAAGATGCAATAAAAGAAGCGATGTCAAACCATGACTCAATAGGTGGAGTTGTTTTACTAAAGGCAACTGGAGTACCTGCTGGTTTAGGAGAACCTATGTATCATAAACTCGATGGTCAAATAGCTAATGCTATGATGGGGTTAAATGCTGTAAAAGCTGTAGAGATAGGTGATGGTATGGAGTCTAGTAGATCTAAAGGTAGTTTAAATAATGATCAAATCAGATCTCAAGGATTTCAAACTAATCATAGTGGGGGAATATTAGGGGGGATTAGTAATGGTGATGAGATTATTACAAAAGTTTATTTCAAACCTACACCTTCAATTTTTACTGAACAAAAAACTGTTGATGTAAATAATATTGACCAAGTCTACAACTTAAAAGGGAGACATGATCCATGTGTTGCATTAAGAGGTAGTGTGGTTTGTGAATCAATGATGAGTTTAATTTTAGCAGATATGGTATTACTTAATATGAATAGTAATATAAAAAACATAAAAAAAGTTTATTCTAAATAGTAAAATAAGCATAAACTAACTAGTAGATTATACTAATAATATAAGCAATGTAAATATTACAATGTTTTATTTAAGTTCAAGTTTGCTAAAATTTAGATAAATTAATTAAATATAATATAAAAGGACTTTATTGGATTATATAGGGATAAAGAGAGACGGTCAAATTTATGACCTTCAAACTGCAGAAGCTTTAGGTATAAATGCGACTGATGACGAGAAAATATATGCAGATAACTCACAAGAGGCACAAGAGATATTAAGACACTCTACAGCACACTTGATGGCACAAGCTATTAAGGAGCTACATCCAGAGGCTAAGTTTTTTGTTGGACCTGTTGTAAAAGAGGGATTTTATTACGATTTTAAATTAAATCATCAATTAAATGATGAAGATTTAACAATTATTGAAAAAAAGATGAAAGAGATTGCTAGTAGAAAACTACCAATTACAAGAAGTGAAGTATCAAGAAAAGATATTATAAAAAAATTCTCTTCTGATGAATTAAAACAAGCTGTTTTAGAAAAAATTACAGATGATGTTTTAACAGTATATACTCAAGGGGATTTTGAAGATTTATGTCGAGGACCACATTTACCAAACACTAAATCAATAAGAAACTTTAAACTTATACGAGTAGCTGGTGCGTATCTTGGTGGTGATGAAGAAAATGAGATGATTACTAGAATTTATGGTATCTCATTTTTTGATAAACAAGAGTTAAAAGATTATGTAACAATGCTTGAAGAGGCAAAAAAAAGAGACCATAGAAGACTTGGAACTGATTTAAAATTATTTGCTTTTAGTGATGATATAGGAGCAGGATTACCATTATGGCTTCCTGCAGGTTCACGACTTAGAGGAAAACTAGAACAACTATTATATAAAGCTCATAGAATGAGAGGTTATCAACCCGTTCGAGGTCCAGAGATTCTTAAAGCAGAAGCTTGGGTAAAATCAGGTCACTATGCAAACTATAAAGAAAATATGTATTTTACTGAAATTGATGGGCAAGAGTATGGAATCAAACCTATGAATTGTGTTGGGCATATTGAAGTATTTAAAAATGACTTAGTGTCATATAAAGATTTACCACTAAAGTTTTTTGAATATGGTGTAGTACATAGACATGAGTTAAGTGGTGCAATGCATGGTTTATTTAGAGTGCGAGAGTTTACTCAAGATGATGCACATATTTTTTGTATGCAATCTCAAGTAAAAGATGTGATTATGGAAGTGTTAGAGTTTGTAGAATCTTTAATGAAACATTTTGAGTTTACTTATGAGATGGAAGTATCTACAAAACCTAAAAAAGCAATCGGAGATGATGCATTTTGGGAAAGTACTACAAAAGGTATTATGGATGCTTTAGATGAAAATGGGTACACTTATGGAATAGATGAAGGTGGTGGAGCATTTTATGGTCCTAAAATTGACATTAAAATTCTTGATGCTATTGGAAGAAAGTGGCAGTGTGGTACAATACAAGTAGATATGAATCTTCCAGAAAGATTTGATATTAATTATACTACAAGTGAAGATAAAAGAGAACGACCTGTGATGATTCATAGAGCGATTCTTGGTAGTTTTGAAAGATTTATTGGAATACTTACTGAACATTATGCAGGTGAGTTTCCACTGAGTATTGCTCCAACAGGTGTGATTATTGTACCAATTGCAGATGCACATTTAGAGTATGCTAAAAAATTAGCAAAAGAACTTCAAATGATTGAGATAGATAGTGAAGTATTTAGTCAAAATGAAAGTCTAAATAAAAGAATTAGAATTGCTGAAAAGCAAAGAGTACCTATGATTGTAGTTGTAGGTGATGATGAAGTTGCAAATGAAAAAATTGCACTAAGAGATAGAAGAAAAAGAGAGCGAAGTGAGATGTCAAAACAGGAGTTTTTAGATATGTTACAACAACAAAAAGCAGGGGAAAAAATTTGAGTTTAAAGAACAATAAAAAAACGGACGATACATTACTGAATGATGATATAAGATTTAAAGAAGTTAGATGTAACGCAGAGGATGGATCTAGTCATGGTATCATGAGTTCAAGAGAAGCATTAGCTTTAGCTGATGAAGCTGGACTTGACTTAGTGTGTATTGCTCCTAGTGCTCAACCTCCAGTTGTAAAAATAATGAACTACGGTAAATTTAAATATCAACAAGAAAAAAAGCAAAAAGAAGCTAGAAAAAATCAAAAGATTATAGTAACAAAAGAGATAAAACTTTCTGTAAAAATAGCTCAAAATGATATTGACTACAAAGTAAAACATGCATTAGAGTTTCTTGAAAAAGGAAACCATGTTAAATTTAGAGTATTCTTAAGAGGTAGAGAGATGGCTAATCCTGCTGCTGGTGCTGAAGTATTAGCACGAGTTTGGGATATGATAGAAGATGTAGCTGTAAAAGAACATGATCCTAAGTTTGAAGGAAGATATGTAAATATGTTAGTAACACCTTTAAAAGGTAGTGGAAAATAAGATATTTCATCACTTAAAATTATTTAAAGTATAAAAACTGTATAATCCACAACTTATTTAAGTTTGTGGATTTTTTTTGTAAAAAATTTGCAAATTTGATAAAAATTGCAAAGGAGTCTAACAATGCCAAAGATGAAATCTAACAGTGGAGCTTTAAAAAGATTTAAAGTGAAAAAAAATGGTTCTATCAAAAGAGGAAGTGCTTTCAGAAGTCACATTCTTACTAAGAAGAGCCAAAAAAGAAAAGTAGCTTTAAGAGGTCCACAAGTAGTATCTGATGCAGATGCTTCAAGAGTTAAAAAGATGTTAAATAAAGGTTAATCCTTTATTAGCAGATTTCAGTAAATAGTCCCTCCGATTAAGTTCGGATAAGTTCAGTACAAAATGTACAGACACCAAAATATTTAAATATTTATGGTAAAGATAAGGAAAATAATATGCCAAGAGTAAAAACAGGTACGATAAGAAGAGCAAGACATAAAAAAATTCTTAAACTTGCTAAAGGATTCTACAGTGGTAGAAGAAAGCACTTTAGAAAAGCTAAAGAGCAA
The DNA here is from genome assembly GCA_021107755.1 of Arcobacteraceae bacterium. Lineage (GTDB taxonomy): Bacteria > Campylobacterota > Campylobacteria > Campylobacterales > Arcobacteraceae > JAIOSF01. The sequence goes on along the minus strand of JAIOSF010000019.1, from coordinate 4,413 downwards.
GTTGAGAGAAGTTTAGTTTATGCTTTTAGAGATAGAAGACAAAAGAAAAGAGATTTCAGAAAACTTTGGATTGTTAGAATTAATGCTGCGTGTAGATTAAATGACATCAGCTACTCAAGATTTATGAACGGTTTAAATAAAGCCGGAATTACACTTGATAGAAAAATTCTTGCTGATATGGCTATGAATGATTACCCATCATTTCAAACAGTTGTAGCAAGTGCGAAAGCAGCTTTATAAGAGTTTATCTTACAAAAGTATTTAAAAAGGGATGCAAGAGATTGCATCCCTTTTTTTATGGTTATAAAATCTTTGAAAGACTATAATAAATTATGATAGATACACTTCCTAAAAACCTTACTATTGTTTTGGATAATATTGTATTATATGGTGGTAAACCAATTGTTGTGGGTGGAAGTGTGAGGGATTATTTATTGAATATTTCTTGCAGTGATTATGATATTGAAGTTTATGGTATATCTACTCTTGAGATATTAGAAAATATATTAAAAAATTTTGGAACTGTAAATTTTGTAGGAAAAAGTTTTGGTATATTGAAACTCATTATAAGAGATGTTGTATATGATTTTTCATTTCCAAGAACTGAAAATAAGATAGGATTAGGACACAAAGAGTTTTCTGTAATAGTGAATAGTGATTTAAGCTTTGAAGATGCATCTAGAAGAAGAGATTTTACTATGAATTCAATTGGGTATGATTATACTAAAAAAGAGTTTTTAGACCCATATAATGGTACAAAAGATATAAAAAATAAACTATTAAAACATATAGATGATAAAAGTTTTATTGAAGATCCATTACGAGTATATAGAGCAATTCAATTTTGTGGAAGATTTGAACTTACAATAGATAAAAATACACAAAAACTTTGTGATAATTTAGTTAAAAGTGAAGAGTTTAAAACACTCTCAAAAGAAAGAGTTTTTAATGAATATGAAAAATTACTTCTTTATTCAAAAAAACCATCCATAGGATTACAACTTTTAGTTCAATTAAATATCATAAATATATCTGCTGAAATGATGAATAATATTGATTATATGGTAAAGTATAAAACGAAAAATTATAAAGAAAATCTTGTATTAATGTTTTATTTTTTATTTGACACTTTGCTTGATATATCTGAAAATAAACAACTTCTAAAAGATATTAAAAAACTTCAAAAATTTAAAGTACCTGAGATATATAAAAAAGAGTTAATAGATATTAAAAATGAAGCAGAACTAATCTCTAAAAAATATAAAATTATGAACAATATGCCAAAACCATTTTTAATGGGAAAAGACTTGATAAATTTTGGATATAAACCTAGTGTGAAGTTTGGAGTAGTTTTAAAAAAAATATACCAATCTCAACTTGATGGAGAGATTGGTAGTAAAAAAGAGGCAGAGAAGTTACTCTCTACTCTTTTATAATATTTAGTATCTGTAGCTAATAGATAGTCTTAAATCAGATGCTTCTTTAACTGGATCTCCATATATAGCAGGATTTGCTTCAACTACTGACATATCAGTTGGTGTACCATCATCACCAAAGAAAGCATTACTTCCTGTGTAATCATAGTCAATTTTTGTATATCTAGCATTAAATGTTAAAGCTTTTGTAAGTGGTTTATTATAGTAAATTTCCCAAGCTGTACCACGAGCTGCAATTTTACTTCCAGCCATTGTATCTTCACCATAAGTTACACTTCTCCAGTATTTACTACCTTTGTTCCACTCTATACCAATTCTTCCATCATCAGTAAGAGGACAAGGCATATTTATACCAACCCAAGTAGATGTACCTGTTTCAGATTTTGTAGAACCTAGCATTCTTGCTGACTCACCAGAGACAGGAGACTTAGGATGTGTTTTTGATTGTGCCCATGAAGCAAAAACTCTAGTATCATCTAAGAAATCTGATATACCATCACCAATACCTTCTGCTTTAGCCATAACTGTTAATAAGTCCATATCTCCAAAACTTTTAAAAGCAGGAAAAATAGTAGTCATATTAACATCATAAGCACCACTAGTAGACATAAAAGTTGTACCATTTGAAGCAAAACCAATTAAGTTTTCAGCTCTTGCCCAGTTCGTATGAATAGAATATTGTCCATTATCCCAAGGTACAAATATAAACCCATACATATTTATATCTTGTGTATTTGATGCAGTAGTACTAGCAGCATAATCTATTCCACCATTAGTGAATCTTGGATTAGCATTTGTTAAGCCTCTACCTGTACATAGTTTCCACCACATTCCTTCTACACCAGTTACTTTATCAAGACTGAATTTTGCACTCATACCATCAAATTCAACATTTACTGTATGTGATAGAGGAGAGTTGTCTTTCATACCTTCTCTCATATTGATACCGAGTCCATCAGTTGATGGTCTTCTACCAACTGAAACTGTCCAAGGAACTTTCGCACCCATAAGTGTATCATTCATATATAACCAATATGCTTCTTTTACATTTAAAGTATTATCATTCGCATTTTCACTTGTCACCCAATCAAAGTTTGCATAACCAGGGTTTGTGTTTGCTTGACCATGATTCGCTGAGTCACCAAATGCTTTATAGTAAGATAATTTACCTTTAAAAATATTGTTTGCATCAGGTGCAAATCCCATACCCAGCCAAAGTCTATTTGTTAGTAAGTCAGGATTTGAAGCTTTTGCTCCACTTGCACGCTTATAATGAATATTATCCATTGCTGTTCTAAAATCTACATCCCATTTAATATTATCATTGTTTGCTAATATTTTATTTTCTGTAATATTTTGCTTATTTCTTACTACAGTTTTTTCAACTTTTTGTACTGCTTTCTCATTGGCATCCATTTTGGCTTCTAGTTGTTTGATTTGGTTTTTTAACAACTCTAACTGTAACTTTACATCATCATCGGCAAAAGATGCAGTTGAGAGTGCAGCTATTGCCGAAAGTGCTATAATACTTTTTTTCATTTTATCTCCTTAAAATTTACTATATATTTTAAACTATTAGAACTTTAACAAGACTTAATTTACTATTATTTTTACTTATATAACAAATTAGTAAAAAATAGCCTATAATTATAAAATTAAGTTATAGTTATATTGGGTAGATAAGTAAAATTTATAATAAAATGAAAAAAAGTAAGATGAATATTAGAAGAAATTGTAGTAAAGTATTGAGGTAGGGAAGAGGATTACATCCCCATTCCCATTCCACCCATTCCACCCATGTCAGGCATTGGAGCAGCTTTTACATCATCCCCTTGGATATCTGAAACTGTTGCTTCGGTTGTAAGAAGAAGTGATGCAACAGATACTGCATTTTGCATTGCAACTCTTTCAACTTTTGCAGGATCTACAATACCAGCTTCAAACATATCTACATAATTTCCAGTCGCAGCATCAAATCCTACATTTGGATTTTCTGATTTTGAAACTTCATTTGCAACAACACCAGCATCAAATCCAGCATTTGCTGCAATTTGTTTTAGTGGAGCAGCAATAGCTCTGATGATAATATCAGCACCAATTTGTTCATCACCTTCAAGTGAAAGTGAAACTTTAGAGGCAGCTTTGATTAAGGCAGCTCCACCACCAATAACGATACCCTCTTCAACAGCAGCTCTTGTTGCACTAAGTGCATCATCTACTCTATCTTTTTTCTCTTTCATCTCTGTTTCTGTAGGAGCTCCTACTTTAATTACAGCAACACCACCAGACATTTTTGCAAGTCTCTCTTGAGCTTTTTCTCTATCATAGTCACTTGATGTGTTTTCTATTTCGTTTCTAATTTGTGCAACTCTTGCTTCCACATTAGATTTATCACCTGCACCATTTACAATAGTTGTGTTATCTTTATCTATTACAACTTTTGCAGCAGTCCCTAGAACTTCCATAGTAGCACCTTCAAGTGTCATACCCATCTCTTCACTTATAACTTTTCCACCAGTTAAAATAGCGATATCTTCAAGCATAGCTTTTCTTCTATCTCCAAAACCAGGAGCTTTAACAGCAGCTATATTTAATGAACCTCTTAATCTATTTACAACTAGTGTTGATAATGCTTCACCATCCACATCTTCTGCAATAATTAAAAGTGGTCTTTGAGTTCTATTTACCTCTTCAAGAATTGGTAACATCTCTTTTAGTGAACTAATTTTTTTCTCACATAGTAAGATATATGGATTTTCTAGTTCAGCAATCATTTTTTCTACATTAGTTGCAAAATATGGAGATAAATATCCTCTATCAAATTGCATACCCTCTACAACATCTAGCTCATCATAGATACCTTTTGCTTCTTCAACAGTGATAACACCATCTTTTCCAACTTTCTCCATAGCTTCTGCAATCATATCACCAATAGCAGTATCACTATTTGCAGAGATTGTAGCTACTTGAGCAATTT
>JAIOSF010000017.1 GCA_021107755.1 Arcobacteraceae bacterium | reverse complement strand
TATTAATGATAATAAAACTATTGGTGAATGTTTTGAGATGATGCAAGAAAATGAAGTACAACAGCTTCTCATTCAAGCTGATAATTTCAATCATCTCAAAGGAATGGTGACAAAACATGATATTTTAAACTATCTTATGAACAATATTGAAACTAAAAATATCAATCATACCCCAATATCCCAAATTACAAAAAATAAAATTATCACTACAGATCCTATATCTGATATAAGAAGAGTAGCAAAAGTTATGATAGATTTTAATCTCAATGCAATCCCTGTAGTAGATGGGGAAGAAAATATTTTAGGTGTTGTTACAAGACACGATATTGTTGATGCTGTATCTAATACACCTCATCTGCAGATTTGGGCGTAATATAGTTTTCAATTGATTGTATAGCCTTACTATCTATTTGTACTTCTAAATCCATTAAGTAGATATCTTGTAAATCAAACTGCTCTAGTTTTACCATATCTTTGGCTGTTGTAATAATTGCACTTTTTGGATATTTTGTAGTTATCATATCAATATCTTCTTGTGTGAAAGTATGATGATCTTCAAAAATAACTGTTGAAATATTTTCTGGTAGATATTCTAAAAGTCTATACGCTTTTGATATAGCAGTAACAAGTACTACATCTTCTGGTAACTTTTCTACTATAACATTTGATTTTTTTAAAGTAACCGTTCTAGTAAAATCCACATCCTCTTTTAAAACTAAATTAGCAAAAGAATACATCATTTTAGTATCTCTATATCCACCACTAGGAAGACAAAAAATATTTGTAGGTTCTTCTTTTGGTCGTAGTAGTATATCAAACTTTTCTATCTCATGATGTCTATATCCATCATCTAAAAAAACCACTTTACACCCTAACTCTCTTGCTTTTAGAACACCATCTGTTCTATTTTCACTTACAATTATCGTGGCTTTTGGTAGGCTCTTTGCTAAAAGCATAGCTTCATCACCACTTGTTTGAATATTTTCTTTTATCTTTCCATTTTGTGATACCACAAAGAGCCCTTTTGACTCTCTTCCATATCCTCGTAAAACCACAGCTATATTTTCTTTTTCTTTTGCTAAAGCAATGATAACAGGAGTTTTTCCAGTTCCACCAATAAGTAAATTTCCAACACTAATAACAGGTATCCCTAAATCAATAGTTTTTTTTGATAATCTTTGATATGCAGTGATAACACAATATAAAACAGTAAAGGGGAGAAATAAAACTCCAACTAACCTTTGAAAAGGTGTTGGAAAAAATAGATATTGTTCAATCCATTTTATAAAGAAGCTTTTTTTTAAACCTAAATCCACTCTTGTGCTACACTCTTTATAGTATCACATACATACTCAACATCCTCATCACTCATAGCAGGATAGATTGGAAGCGATAAAATTTGCCCATAAGTTGTTAAAGCATTCCCAAATGTTGTTATTTTTAATTTATATTTCTTTTTGTAATATGTTAAAAGATGTAAAGGGATATAGTGTAATCCTGTTGATACACCTTTCTCTTTTAAAACTCTTGCAAAACCATCTCTATTTTTACTTACTTTTATAATATATTGACTAAAAATATGTTCCTCATCAAAATGTGGTAGAGTGATATGCTTTAGTCCTGCAAGCTTTTCATTATAAATAGCTGCTATCTCTTGTCTTCTTTCACAAAAACTATTTGTCTTATAAAATTGAGCAAGGTTAAAAGCTGCTTCTAATTCTGTCATATCATACTTATAACCAATATCAACTACATCATAAATATAATCTAAGTTACCAAACTCATCAAAACTACTGTTTATAGCATGTGTTCTTAAAAGCTTTGCTTGAATTGCTAGTTGTTCATCATTAGTAACAATAAATCCACCTCTACTAATAGCTGTTTTACTATTTGAATAATTTGTTGAAAAAATTGTCATATCAGCTTCTAAAGAACCTACCATTTGCTCTTCATACATAGCACCCAATGCACTTGTAGCATCTTCTATTACTATGATGTCATATTTTTTAGCTATTGCATAAATTCTATTTAAATCTGGAACTTCACCACCAACAAAAGTCACCATTAAAGCTCGTAGTTTTTTACTATTGTTTTCCTCTAAATATGCCTCAAGCTTATCTAGGTCAATATTAAATCCATTTGACTCTATATCTATAAAAATAGGCTCTGCATCAAAGTGTCTTACAGTTTCTGGAAGATTTACAAAAGAGTTAACACTCATTAAAACTTTATCGGCTCTTTTTAATTCCATTGCACTTAGAGCTAAGTGTAAGGCTGATGTTGCATTATTTGTAGCTATTGCATGCTTAGCTCCTATAAAATTTTGCAACTCTTCCTCAAGCTCTTCAACTTTACTTGTTGTTCCTGTTTCTAAATTCAACACAGATTGAACTTGTGCTTTTTCCTCTTCATCTATTGTTGGTCTAAAAAAAGGTATTGTCTTTTTATTTTTTACATTTTTTATCATATTGTGTCCCTTTCTATTTTATAAAATCTATATCTGCGATAGTAGGTAGTTTTCCTTTAAAAGCATTAGAAACCATTCTATGCTCTAACATATGGATTAATTTTTCATCTACACCATTAAGGATTAAATCTTCTTTACTTTTACCATGATCAACAAGCTCTTTTAAAACATCATCCATTGTCTTATACGAATATCCAAGCTCCTCTTCATCACTTTGACCTTCCCATAAATCAGCACTTGGTTTTTTATTAATAATTGACTCAGGCACCCCCAAAAATCTTGCAAACTCAAACTCATCACTTTTGTACATTTGCCCTATTGGATTTATAGCACACGCTGTATCTCCGTATAAAGTCCCATATCCTAATAGTATCTCTGATTTATTTGAAGTTCCCACAACAACTGCATTTTCTCTAGCACTTATATCATATAAAACTGCCATTCTCATTCTTGCACTAAAATTTCCCATTCTTAAAGCTGTTGCTTCAGAAACATGGTCAAAATACCCTTTTACCATAGGTGCAATTTCAACTACTTCATAGGAGATATCAAACTTGTCACAAAGCTCTTTTGCATCAACAATACTTGCATCACTAGAGAAATGTGATGGGAGAAAAACACCGTGCATATTCTCTCCAAAAGCCTCTTTACATAGAACTGCAACTATTGCAGAGTCAAGTCCACCACTTATACCTACTACAACTTTTTTTAATCCAATATTTGAGACTTCATTTTTTAAAAAACTAATCATTTGTTCTTTTATAGACTTATAGTTCATATCAATCCTCATATTTATATATTGGATGATTATATCAAATTTATTATTAAGAGTAAAACCTATCAACTAATCATACTATAACTTCAGTATATCTTTTTAAGAATAGTAGCTGTACAATATAGCCATATATAATTTTAACGAGGTTTAAATGTTGGATACCAATTTTTATAAAAGATTAATAACACCAATTATTATAGCCATACTACTAGTTGCTTTGGTGTTTTTAGGATTTTACCCAAATGTAAGTATGATACTAGGTGGTATTGCTCTATTTTTAATCGGTATGGAGTACATGGAGAGTGGTTTTAGAACTTTTAGTGGTGGTATGCTTGAGCAAGTTTTAGAAAAATTCACTAATACAACACCAAAAGCTATCACTACAGGTTTTGTAGCAACTTCTATAGTACAAAGTTCTAGTCTACTCTCTGTGATTGTTATCTCATTCTTAACAGCAGAACTTATCACTTTAGCTTCTGCTGTGGGGATTATTTTTGGATCAAATATTGGTTCAACAACAACTGCTTGGCTTGTCTCAATGTTTGGTCTTAAAATTAAAATCTCTGCCTATGCTATGCCTATGATTGTTATGGGTATTTTAATACCTATTGTTTTAAAAGATAAAGCTTGGAAAGGTATAGCTTCTATTCTTATTGGGTTAGGGGTTATTTTTCTTGGTATTGGATACATGAAAGATGGATTTGAGGTCTTAAAAGAAGGAATGAATCTTGCTTCTTATGCTATGGATGGGTATCTTGGTGTTTTTGTTTATGTATTAGTTGGAGCAGTTGCAACTATTATCATCCAATCTAGTAGTGCTACTATGGCTATAATTATAACAGCTCTTGCTACTGGACAAATTGAATATGCAAATGCTTTAGCACTTGCAATTGGTGCAAATTTAGGAACAACCGTAACAGCTGTTATTGGGGCTTTAAAATCAAATGAAAATGGGAAAAGGCTCGCTCTTGCTCATTTTATATTTAATATGATTACTGGAGCAATAGCTATTATATTTATCTATCAACTTACAGATTTAGTTGATTTTATATCTTCTCTTATAGGTATTGGGGTTGAAAACTATGCAATGAAATTAGCACTATTTCATACTATATTTAATGTGGTAGGGGTATTAATTGTCTCACCATTTATTAAATATTTAGTTACATTTCTAAATAAAAGATTTATACCAACAAGTACTGAAGTTGGAAAAGCAAAATATTTAGATAGCTCAATATTAGCAATACCTGATGTTGCTATGTCTGCTATAACCAAAGAAGTACAACATCTCTTTGCTAATGGATTTAAAATCATTATCCATGGTATCAATGTAAAGAAGAAAAATCTTGCTTCTGATATGGATACCAAACAAGTGATACAAGATGCTTACTCTAGTGAATATATTGATATTGATGCATTTTATAGATACAAAATAAAAGGTATATATGGACAAATTATAGATTTTGCTACAAGAGCTCAGGGAAATATGAACACTGAAGAAAACTCCCATAATATAGAGTATTTATATAAACTAAAAGTAGCTGCAAGAGATATTGTTGAAGCTGTGAAAGATACAAAACATCTTCAAAAAAACCTTATTAAATACTCAAAAAGTAAAAACACTTATGTGAAAGAACAGTATAATCAATTAAGAGAAGATTTAGTTGTACTCTTACGAGATATAAATTCTCTCGCAACTGTGAAAGAGCAACATGAGGTTGTTTTGATACTCTCTAAAGCAAAATTACATTCACAAAGATATGATATGATGGCAAATGGGAGACTTGATAATCTCATAAGGGAAAATCTTATAACAGCTGAGATGGCAACATCATTAATGAATGATAGTACTTATGCCTATGATATAAGTAAAAACCTTATAGATATGGCGGAGGTTATATTTGTAGATACAAACTTAGCAAATAATATTTTAGTAGATGATGAAGATATTGATGATTTACTCAGTAATAACTAAAAGGAAAATCAAATGGGAATAAAAAAATTTATCAAATCTGTAAAAGATGCTTTTGATATAAAACTCTCTAAAAAAGAGTCTAAAAGAGAAAAAATAAAAGAGTTAATCAAAGAACTAAGAACAAAAAGAAAAGAGATAAGAGAGAAGATCAAAGATAAAAAATTTAAAAATAAATTGGAAGATTTAGAAGAAGATTATGCAATCATTAAACTTCAAATTAAAAAAAGTAAAAAGATTCTTCGGAATTTAAATAATGACTAAATTTTTATTACTATTTTTTATTATGGTACAAACTGCTTTTTGTGTTGACTATAGTGAGATGAGTACGCAAGAACTATTAGCTATCATGGGCTATGTAAAGCCTCAAAATCAAAGTAAGTTTATACAAGAATTAGAAAATCGGAAAAAAAGTATGACAAAAAAACAGTTAGAAAGTTATAATAAAAACAAACATAAAATAGATAAAAAGTAGCTATGAAAAACAAAATACTCCTTTTAGAAGATGATATGAGTTTAAGTCAAACTTTAGAAGACTTTTTAGAAGATAATAATTTTGAAGTAGTGTGTGCCTATGATGGTAAAGAAGCCAATGAGATTATCTATGAACAAAACTTTGATCTGTTTTTACTAGATGTAAATGTACCCTACATAGATGGGTTTACTTTATTAAAAGAGCAAAGAGAAAACAATATCACAACTCCAGCAATCTATATAACCTCTTTAAACTCAATTGATTCATTAGAAGAGGGATACAAAAGTGGTGGTGATGATTATATACGAAAACCTTTTGAACTTAAAGAGTTACTGTTTCGAATTGAAACTATTTTAAAAAGAGGATATTTTCATAACACTTCACAGCGAATTGAGATCGATAAAGATATATCTTTTGATATAGATACAGATTTACTGCTTGTAAAAGAGGAAAAAATCCAACTCAATACCAAAGAGATAAAACTTTTAAAACTTTTTTTACAAAATAGAGATGTACCATTGTCTCACGAAAAAATACATGATACACTTTGGGAATATGATGAAACTCCAAGTGAGACATCTTTGCGAACATATATAAAAGTTTTAAGAAAATATATAGGAAAAGAAAAAATTGTTAGTATTAAAAAGCTTGGATATAGATTTAATTAAAAAAGAGAAAAAAACACTTTTTAGTTTTTTGGCTCTTTACTCTTTTTTAACAATTATCATCATAAGTACCATATCCTTTTTATATTATAACTTTCAAAAAGACTTAATGCTTCAAGAAAAAAGAGTTCTTTTAGAAGAATATTCAAATGACCTTATCACGATTATAAAATATATGCACCTTAACTTTGAAACATATAAAAACTACCCAAGAGATGGGAGATTTGAATCTGCAATATATGATAGTGACAAAACACAGATTTTTTCAACTTTACAATCAAAGCAAATACAATTTGAGAAATCAATCTATTTGGTTGAAAATAAAATTCATTTTATAAACCAACCTGAGTCTTATTATCTAGGAGCAAAATATATTATTATTGAAGTTACTGATGATAAATTATGGCTTGGAAAAATAAAACACGATATTCTTTTGTATGGTAGTTTAGCTTTTATATTTATGACCTTTATTGGATATTTTTTACTACAACTTTTTCTAAAGCCTCTTAGAGATGCTCTTCATTTACTTGATAGATTTATAAAAGACACCACCCATGAACTAAACACCCCGGTGAGTACAATTGTTGCAAATATAGAGATGATAGATAAAACTACCCTTGATGTTAAACTTTTAAAAAAACTTAACCGTATTGATATAGGAGCAAAGACTATCTCAAATATCTATCAAGATTTAACCTATCTAACTTTAAATAATAAAATAATATCACAAAATGAAAACCTCAATATAAGTGAAATCATCAAACAAAGGGTAGAATACTTTAAAACCCTCTCAAACATAAAAAAAATAAAAATCAACACAACTCTTGAAGATGATATCACACTTTATATTGATAAAATTAAATTTTCTAAACTGATTGATAATCTTCTCTCTAATGCTATTAAATACAATATTATCAATGGAACAATAGATATCACTCTTACACACAATACACTTACTATTAGTAATACAGGAAGAGGGATAAAAAAAGAACAAATAAAGATGATGTTTGATAGATATAGTAGATTTGATAAAAGTGTTGGTGGATTTGGGATAGGATTGAGTATTGTATCGATGATTGCAAAAGAGTATAATCTCAATATCACTATCACCTCAATAGAAAATAAAGAGACAAAGGTAACAATACAATGGTAAAAATATTCCTGTCTATTATACTTTTTGTCAATATAGTATTCGCAGATATCTATCAAACAAACTGTAGCTCATGTCATCAAAAAATTGATGTAACATTAGAAAAACTCTTTTTTAGATACCTTTTAAAATATAGTAGTGAAAAAAATGTCAAAAAATCTCTTATAGAATATTTACAAAACCCAACTGTAGATACAACTGTGATGCCAGAAGCTTTTATAAAAAGATATGGTATCAAGAAAAAAACGACACTCAAAGATGAAGAGCTACGAAAAGCTATAGATATCTATTGGGAAAAATACAAAGTATTTGGGAAACTCAAATAAACTTTAAAACTTTTTAACTACTTCACAATCAATTCACAATTTTCTTTTATACTTCTAATTATAAAACAAAAGGAGTTCAAAATGAAAAAGATAATTGCAACAGTAGCACTTATAGCTACAACAAGTTTATTCGCAAATGGTGGAGATGTTCTTTATAAAAAATGTGCTGGATGTCATGGAGTTAAAGCTGAAAAAGTAGCTTTAGGTAAATCAAAAATTGTAGCTGATATGTCAAAAGATGATATTGTAAAAGCATTACAAGGATATAAAGCAGGAACTTATGGTGGTCCTATGAAAGGGATTATGAGAGGTCAAGTTGCTAGCTTAGAGGATAAAGATATTGAAGCTTTAGCTGAACATATAGTAACCAACAAATAATAAAATCACCTGTGGGAAAACTCTACGGGTGTTTGTTTTTTATACATTTAGATAGATTTCTAAAAACCTCTATTTAGTTCCTATCTTTTTTTCATCTTTTAATACTATTTTTTATATAATATCTAAATATTCAAGAAGAGGAACATTTATGAACAACGAACTTTTAGTAGAGTTATTTAGATTTAATCATAAGAATGATTATTTACCTTACTATAAAAAATATAAAACCACTTACAATACTAATGACACAATTTTAGATTTATTAAATAATCTTTATGAAAATGAAAAATTTAGCTTTAAGAAAGTGGAAAAATTTGGAATTAAAATTAACAATATCTTTGTAAGAACTACTGATTTAGTAGAAGATATAGTAAATGCTACATCAAATGAGTTTATAATAGAACCAGTAAGCAGCTATAGAGCAATAGATGATTTAACAATCAATAATGATGATTTTTTTGAAAAACTTGCTATTTTTGATAAATATTTATCTAATGAACAAAAAGAGAACTATGCTCAAAATTTACAATTTGAATATTATTCTTCAAATACACTTAATGTAAATAAAGAATATATTGGAGATCATAGTATTTTAATAGCTAGTGATATTATAAAAACTAATCCTGAATTAAAGAATGAAATCATTCAGTTAATTAGTGATGAAAATAATGGTATTTGGTACAATACTTCAAAAGACAACAGAGTTCTAAATATCAATACAGAATATAAGAATCAAATAAATACATTACTACAAGAAGTAACAAAAAAACAAACTACTAGCCAGATAGATGAAGAGATAACTGTTGACACAGTTGTACAAAAATTTACAGATTTTAATATTGCAGTATATGATATAACAGATACTCAATTTTTAGAAAAATCTGTACTAACTAGTGATGCAAAATATATTCATATAGATTCAAAAAGTGATGACTTAGCACTTCATAGTCAAAGTGTTAATAAAACATTCTCATATAAGATTGCTGGAAATATTTTGTTAGAAGCAAAAGATAATAATGCCGATTTTATTGTGGTTAAAAGTCAAGATGCTTTTAAACTTTTTGATAATAAACAAAAAGAGATTGAAAAAGTTGTAGGAAGAGAGATACAACTTCCAATTATAACAATACAACAATTCAACCATATAGTAAATGGTGAAAAAAATCTAGTAACACTTGGATTGAAAAATCATAAAGTAAGCGTGCCATTTTTACAATAACCCTTCTAGTGAAAAGTAAAATTACTTTTCACTGCTTCAATTTGTAACAGAGTATTCAGCTCTTTTTACCCACATGCTAATTATTTAATAAACTTATATATAAAACTTCTGTAGAATAAATACAAATTAATTTTAATCCAAAACAATTAGAAGGAACAAATATGAGTATTCCAATTCATAAATATGATGTTGTTATTGTTGGTGCTGGACTTGCTGGATGTGCTGCTGCTAGAGAAGCTGCTCACGCTGGTTTAAGTGTATGTGTACTAACAAAACTTCATCCACTAAGAAGCCACTCAGGGGCAGCTCAAGGTGGTATAAATGCCGCTTTAAGTGAAGAAGACACTGTTGAGCTTCATGAGTTTGACACAGTAAAAGGAAGTGATTACTTAGGTGATCAAGACGCTATAAAACTAATGTGTGAAAAAGCTCCTGAAACAATTAGATGGGCTGAAAGAATGGGTGCAGTATTTTCTAGAAATGATGAGGGTAAAATTGCTCAAAGACCATTTGGTGGTCAAAGTAAACCAAGAGCCTGTTATGCAAAAGATAGAACAGGGTTAACACTACTTCAAACAATATATGAACAAGCGCATAGAGATGGTGTTGATTTTAAAGATGAATATTATGTATCGGATTTAATTTATGAAAATGGAAAAGTAAATGGTGTATTTGCTTTTGATTTAATTGATAGTAAACCTATGATATTCAATGCTCGTGCTGTTATGTTTGCAACTGGTGGATACGGGAGAGCCTTTAGAATTAACTCGAATGCTCATGCAAATACAGGTGATGCACTTTCAATTGTAGCACGACATGGTCTTCCACTAGAAGATATGGAGTTTGTACAGTTTCACCCAACAGGTATAGCTGGAAGTGGTGTTCTTATCTCTGAAGCAGCAAGAGGTGAAGGAGGAATTCTTTATAACTCTAAAGGTGAAAGATTTATGGAGAAATATGCTCCAAATAAACTAGAACTAGCTTCAAGAGATGTTGTTTCAAGAGCTATTACAAAAGAGATTTTAGAAGGTAGAGGTTGTGGTGAAAATAAAGACCATGTACTTATTGACTTAACACATCTTGGTGAAGAGATTATTATGACTAGACTTCCAGAATTAAGAGATTTAGCTATTACATTCCTAGGTCAAGATATGATAAAAGAGCCAATCTCTATTGCTGCAACTGCTCACTACTCTATGGGTGGAATTCCAGTAAACAAAGATGGTCATGTACGAAAAAATACTAAAGAGTTTGTAGAAGGTTTTTATGCAGCTGGTGAATGTAGTTGTGTAAGTGTACATGGAGCAAATAGACTTGGTGCAAACTCAGTACTTGAAGCTTTATTTTTTGGAAGACATGTGGGACAAACAATTGTTGAGGATGTAAAAAGAGGTATCGCTTTTAAAGATGCAAAAGTTACAGATGCAACACCTGCATTAGAAAGAATTGAATCTATTAGAACATCAAGTGGAAATGAAAAAGTACCAGCCTTACGAGAAGAGTTACAACAAGGTATGACAGATAATGCTGGTGTATTTAGAACAGAAAAATCACTTTTAGTACAACAAGAAAATATTAAAAAACTTAAAGAACGATTTAAAAATGTACGAATAGATGACAAGTCTAAAATCTACAATACTGATCTTCAAGAGGCTATTGAATTTAGTCATATGTTAGATTATAGTTCATTTATAGTTGATGGAGCAATCCATAGAAAAGAGAGTAGAGGTGCTCACTATAGAGAAGAGTATCAAACAAGAGATGATGAGAATTTCTTAAAACATACTATGGCTTATATGGATAAAGATGGAAATATAAAAACAGAATATATGGATGTAGTAATGGGTTACTTTGAGCCACAAGAACGAACATACTAGGAGATAATGATGAGTCACAAACATGGAACAAAAAAATTAACTTTTAAAGTTTTTAGATTTAATAAAGATACAGACTATCTCCCTCATTACGATACAGTTGAGATGGATGTAAATCAAGATGAACTTGTACTTGATGTAATGAACAGAATCAAATGGGAACATGACGGAAGCTTTTCATATAGAAGAAGTTGTAGACATGGTATTTGTGGAAGTTGTGCAATTAAAGTAAACCAAAAACCAACTCTTGCATGTAAAGACAATGTATTTGAACTTGTAGAGGTATTTGGTGAAGAGTTAACAATCGAACCACAAGATATCAAAAGAGCCTATAAAGATATGGTTATAGATAAAGAAAACTTCTGGCAAAAATATGATGCAGTAAAACCTTTTGTTGTAACAGATATAGATGAGTTCCCAACACAAGAAAATATTGTTACTCAACAACAAGCTGAACTAATAGATGAAGCTGATTATTGTATCGCTTGTGGTAACTGTTTTTATGCCTGTCCTGCAGTTGAAGTAAATAGTGAATATCTAGGACCAATGGCACTTACAAAAGCATGGCGATTTAATGCTGATGTAAGAGACAATGCGCAACATGAAAGGCTAGACACTCTTCAAAAACTAGGGAGCGGTATTTGGGATTGTGTAAAATGTAACGAATGTGCTGAAGCGTGTCCAAAAGAGTTAGACCCAATAGGGAAAATTACAAAACTACACTTACAAACATTCCAAGAGGAAAAATCACTAGATAACGCAGCTGTAAGACATGCTGTTGGATTTAAATGGTCTATTAAAAAACACGGTATATTAGATGAGGGTGAACTTGTAAGATATAGTGAAGGTAACTTTGGTGTTATGAAACATATCCCAGAGGCAATCGCTATGTTTAGAAAAGGGAAAATAGTAATGCCATGGAATATGCCAAAATCTAAAAATTTAGATGAAATAAAAAAACTTGTTGATATAGCTTCAACAGTGAAGTACTAGGAGTAAAATTATGGAAAAATTAAAATATGCTTTATACACAGGTTGTACAGCAAGAGAATCAACTCCTGAACTTTTAAAATCAACAATAGCGATTGCAGAAAAACTAGGAATTGAGTTGATATTACTTGATGAAGCAAGTTGTTGTGGAGCTAGTCATTTACAAGATTTTGATGATATGCTTTCACTTACATTAAATGCTAGAAATCTTTGTTATGCAGAAAAGTTAGGACTTACTATGGTAACTATTTGTAATACTTGTCAACTCAATACTGCTTTAACAAAAGATAGACTTGATAATGACCCAGAACTCAAAGCAAAAGTAAATGAGAAACTAGCAGAAATAGGACTGGAATATAAAGGGACAAGTGAAGTAAAACACTTCTTATATGCTCTTCAAGATGATTATGGATATGATCAAATTGCAACTAAAGTTACAAACCCAATTGCTGATATTAATGTAGCTTCATTTTACGGTTGTCACAATATTAGACCAAGCCATTTACAAAATAAAACAAATGGTGGAGAAAATGCATATAAACCAACTTCACTAGATAACCTAGTAATTGCACTTGGTGGAAACGCTGTTGAGTATGAATCTAAAAATAAATGTTGTGGATTTCATGTAGAGTTACAAAACCCACAAACTGCAAATAGATTGAGTGGAACAGCTATGCTTGATGCAATTGATAATAATGCAGATATGATGGTAACACCTTGTCCACTATGTCATCTTCGAATGGATGTTCAACAACATGGTATAAGTAAAGAGATGGGAAGACCTGTAGATATCGCTATACTTCACTTACCTCAAATGGTTGGTATTGCACTTGGAATTGATCCAAAGGATTTAGGACTCAATCACAATGTTAATCAAACAGGGCTAGATGTAAAATAGGTTTATTGTAAAATATCTATACTTTGTATAGAATCTATTTTTTCTTTAACAATATCATAAGTTTGTATATCAAAAGAGATCTCCTTTTTTGATATACAACTTTGAATCACTTCTCTATCAATATTCAACTCTACATCACTTAATATTATAAAATCATCACTAAAAACTCTAAATATATTATATTCACTAAAAATATTTTTTAATTTTTGATAAAAATCTTTTAAGAACTCACTTCCTTGTTCCCAACCGTAGGTTATATTTACTTGATTTAGATTATGTATAGATATTATATAAAGATATTTATATTTTTCATCATAACTATTTTGTCTTAAGACTAAATCTAAATAGTTGCTGTTGTAACTTTGGGTAGTTTGATCTTTATAAAAATAAGAAAATCTTTCTTTTTCTATCTGTGTAGTTGGAAGTTGAGAGATATTATTATCAATTATTATATCCTTTAATACAGCTATTGCACTTTTTGTAACATCTTCGCTATAATGTTTTCCTGAAAGACTTTCCAACTCATTAAGCGCCTCAGGAATACTCTTTCGTGCTTTATAAATTCTACTTGTTGTCATAGCGTCAAAAGCATCAGATATTGCCATAATTTGAGATTCTAATGCAATCTGTTCCCCTTTTAAACCTTTTGGATATCCACTTCCATCTAATCTTTCATGATGTCCATCAATAAATTTTGCAAGCTCTTTAAACATAGGTACCTTAGAAAGCATTTTCACTCCTAAGTTGACATGTTCTTGTATAAGTGTATATTCTAAATCATTTAAACTTCCTGGCTTTAATAACACATTATCAGGTATTGCTATTTTACCTATATCATGAAGAATTCCAGCCTCATAAATATTTTCACAAGTTTCTTCATCTAAATTTAAATTTTGAGCAATCAATTTAGAATATTTAGCAACTCGTAATGAATGTCCACCTGTATAGGTATCTCTATCTTCCACCATTTTTACTAAAGCATATAAGGTGTTTTTATAGTTATATATTTTTTGTTTTTGTAGCTCTTTCACATCTTCTGTTTTAGTTTCAATAAGCTGTTCTAAAAGAGATTTATATTCTATACTTTCTTTAAATTGTTTAATTTTAAATGTGGTTTTATAAAGTTCTGTGTATCTGAATAGGCAGAAACAATTAGTATATTTTGATTTTCATTTATTTTTTTTATCTCTTTTGCCATCTCTAGTCCACTAAGAAGTGGCATATTTATATCTGTAATAATCAAATCATACTGAAATTTTCTAAAATACTCTAGTCCCTCTTTTCCATTACTTGCAACATCTACTATTTTAAAAAATTTGCTTAGATAACTAGAAACACCATCTCTTAGTTTTTCCTCATCCTCTACATAAAGGACGCTTAGCTCTTGAGCTATATCTTTTAATTGAGCAATATCACTATTCATTAATACTAACTTTTATTAAGTTGTTTAAACTCTACTACTAAATCTAATCTTCTATGTTCAATATAAGATTCTAAAATAGTTTTTTCATTATTATCTAACTCAAATAAAACCATAAGTACTTTTTGTTTTGTATTATTTGTATCAATAATATATACTTCCCCTTGAGTAACTATTTTTATTGGTTTTAAAGTATGTCTATTTTCTGTTCTTTTTATTTCAAACTCTAAGTTAAGTTGATCTCCCTCACTAAATGTTAATTGAACATTGTCTATAACTAATGATATAAAATCTGTTGATAGATGTTTCACTTTTGTTTCTAAAATCTCTTCTTTATATTGTGTTACAACCGAAAAACTTTTCCCTGGTTCTACACTTATTTGTCTTCGTTTCATTGTTGCTAAATTTAAGTATCTTAAATCACAAAGTTTTAGCGTACCATTATGTCCATTTATTATTTCTAATTTTGCTTCTATTGACTTATCAAATAATTCTGAATCTAAAACTGTCTTCCCCTCATATTTAATTGCCATACCTTGGAAAAAAGGAACTTCAACTGTAACTGAATTTGTATCAATAGCTTTAATAATTCCTTTATTTAAAATAGGAACCCCTTTATAGTGATTAATAAACTCAATCTGATTGTGACTTTTGTATACAATATTCAATTTTTTAAACATCTCATCATTTAGATTTGTATTCACTTTATTTGTAGAAATAGTATTAATAGGCTCCTGAGCTGCTTTTGTTGCAACTTTTAACAATACCTCTTGAAAAAGATTACTATCCACTGGTTTTGGTACAAAATCAACAACACCCAAATGAATTGATTCTAGTAAATTTTCTGTATCTGAATACGCTGAAACTACTATTATATTGATATTTTGGTCTATCTGTTTTAGATTTTTTATCATCTCATGACCACTCATAACTGGCATATTTAAATCGGTAATAACAATATCAGGTTTATTTTGCTTATAACTTTCTAAACCCTCTTTCCCATTTTGAGCTTGATATACCTCTTTAAAAAGATGATTTAAAAAAGTACCCATTCTTTTTAATAGAATAGCACTATCTTCCACATACAATACTGTTAAGTTTTGTGTTATACCTTTAAGTTTTACTAAATCACTCATATTACTACCTCATTTATTTTTATTAAAAGATCTTTCATATCATTATAAGACAATGGTTTTTTAACAAATATATCATTATTTGATTCTTTTTTAAACTCTACACCTCTTGATGCTGATATAAAAATAATAAAAATATCTGGATTAATCTTTTTAATCTCTTCTACCATTATAGTACCAGTCATTTTTGGCATTAAAACATCAGATATAACCACTTGAATATCTTGACTTTCTTTAAAAGCTTGAAGTCCCTCTTCCCCATTTGAACATATTATTACATTATCAAAAAACTTTTTTAAAAAAGAACCTGTACCATTTCTAATATCTTCCTCATCATCAACAAACAATATTTTAATATCTTTTAATGTATCTTTTAGTGTTTTTATATCTTCCATCTATTTATCCTC
Organism: Arcobacteraceae bacterium; assembly: GCA_021107755.1. Lineage (GTDB taxonomy): Bacteria > Campylobacterota > Campylobacteria > Campylobacterales > Arcobacteraceae > JAIOSF01. The sequence continues at coordinate 30,302 of JAIOSF010000017.1, read as the reverse complement.
AATATTTTTGTTGGCCTTTTTAAAAGGCAACTCTATAATAAAACATGCACCCTCATGTGTATTAATAACTCTTAAAGTTCCACTTAAGTGTTTTTCAATAATTGTTTTACTCATATATAATCCAAGTCCTGTACCAGTTTTCGCATCTTTAGTACTAAAATATGGTTCGAAAATTTTATCAATAATAGAATCTGGTATTCCACCAGCATTATCACATATCTTTATTATTATTGTATCTTCTGTATCTTCTAGTTCTATTAAAATCTCTTTAGCTTGAACATTTTTTTCAATTAAAACCTCTTTTGCATTATTTAAGATATTTATAAAAACTTGCATAAGTTCTCTTGAATAAGTGTCAATCTCTTGTTTACTACTAAAAATTTTACGAACCGCTACATTATTATTTTCTAATGATTTTCCAACTACACTAAAGGCTCTTTTAATTACCTCTTCTACAAGGACCATTTCTGATTCTTTCACTGGCTTGAAAAACTCTTTAAAATCATCAATAGTTTTTGACAATTCATTTGTTTGATTAATAATCTCTAAAGATATCTCTTTTAGGCTTTCTTGCTCTACCATATCTAGTTCAATATCAGCTAAAATATTGTTTGCATCCATAGATATGACGGCAAGTGGTTGTCTCCATTGATGTGCTATCATACTAATCATTTCACCCATTGCAGCACTTCGTGATTGAGTCATCATAACTTTATCTTTTTCTTTAATTTCCTCTTCTAATTCTTTGATTTTTGTTATATCTGTATGAGAACCAATCATCCGTACTGCAAGCCCATTTTCATCAAATATCGTTTGTCCCCTGTCAAGTATCCAAACCCAATGCCCATCTTTGTGTTTAAGTCTATGAATATTTTCATAAAACTCTGTTTCATTATTATGACTTGCTTGAATATCTTTTACTGCTTGTTCTTTGTCGTCTGGATGGATATGCTCTTCCCAAGTAGATAAAGCATTTTTCAATTCATTATCTTCATATCCCAATTGTTTCTTCCACTGAGGAGTAAAATAGAGTTCATTTGTTTGTAAATTCCAATCCCATATACCATCTTGTGCAGCATTAATAGCAAATTCATATCTATTTTTAATTGTTTCTATCTCTGTTATATCTGAAAATGTAACTAAGTATCTTCTATCATTGTTAATTTTAACTTTTGATACAGTTACACTAAAAATATACTCTTGTGAGTCTTTTTGAAAAATAACTTTATGCATTTTATTAGGCTTTTCCACCACATATTTAAACCAATCTTTACCATCTATTATTCTATCTAAATAACCAGCTCTTTTAACAAAAAGTTCACTAAGTAATTTATGTTGCTGTTTAAAAGTATCTAAACTTTTATACTCCATAAATTCTAAAAAAGCGTTATTTACTGTAAAAATCTCTCCCTTGAATATTGTACAAATAAGATTTTTTGAACCATTCTCTACTGCTTTTAAATAAGATTCATTTTCTTCAGTAGTGTTTATAATATCTTGATAAAACCTATTTAGTTGTCTTGAAAATTTCATAATAGAACCACTTACCAAAATAAAAACAATAATAATAAACAAAATAACTACTGCAATAAGCTGCCATCTTATACTATTGTGACTATTTATCCTATCAGTAATATCTTCAAAGAAAAGATATTTTCCTAATGTATGATTATCATAATCTTTTAAATTTTCATAATGGATAAAATATATTCTATCATTTAAAGTGATTTGGATAGAGTCTTCAAATGCATATCCTTTAGGTAAAGCATTAAGCAACTCTTTTGTTTTTTCACTTATTTTTGTTTGTAATCTATAGTTTCCTATTTTAAAATCAATATTTGTAGAAAAAAGTTTTAAATGTTGATCTTCTAAAAATAACATTCCTTGTTCACTTAATAACTCTGATATCTGACTAATAAAATAATTTGGATTTATACCAATACCTATAGAACCTAAAAACTCTTTCCCATTATATAAAGGCATAATTATTCTAAATGCAGTAGCATGAAGTCCAGTTTCATAGCCTATTAGAGTAGTTTTATTTTTCATTATCTCTTGTACCATAGGTCTTAATTGCATAATATTATCACCAAAGTGCTCTTTTGCATGAACCCTTAAAAATGATTTTCCATCTTTTGTAATAATATGCAAAGTTGCAAAATATTGATTTTCTTTTTTTAGAAAATCGAATTTTGGCTTTAATACTTTATATAAACCTTCTCTATCAAAATTAGCAACATACTTCGATACATCCTCCATAATCAAAAGTCTTATTAATAGGTTCCTATACTGATTTATATTATGATTCAATGTATGTTTTATTGTTTTATGAATATGTTTTTGTGATATTGTATTATATTGTTCAAAACTTTTATTTTGTGCTAAATACACAATATAAATTAATATAACTAAAAGTATTGAAAAAACAATAAATAATCTTTTAAATATATCAAATCGTAATTGAGTTGTCGTAAAGTTATTATGCATAAGTCAATCCTTATAATATAAGTTATTGTATCAAAAACTTTATAGAATAAAAATAAAATTACTATTAACTTAAACTTATCTATTAAGACAATTTTTATCCTATATATTAAATATTTTTATTGTATACTTCTTAAAATTTAAACAACAAAGGAATTTAATATGCCAAAGATTAATAAATATGTAGATATTGACCAAGTAGAGAGAGAAGCTAAAAAAGACTTAATAGATAGACATAGTCCATTTATTCACTGTGCTGATACTGCAACTGCTGGTGAACCATTTGAAGTAACTGTAAAAATGGGGAACGAATATACTCATCCAGATGATTTTGATCACTATATTGAATCAATTACACTTTTTAATGGTGAAACAATGTTAGCAAAAGCGTCATATGTACCAGGAACATTAGGAAACACTAAGGCGCATAACACTACAACATTTACAATTATCCCAACAGGGAAAAAATTAAATCTTGTAGCTCATGGGTACTGTACAAAACATGGTATTTGGGAAGGTACACCAGTAGAAGTTACTGTTAACTAATTACTTAATTATTAAATACTATAGAAAAGAAAAGGCAAGAGTTTTTTAACTTTTGCCTTTTTTATTACTTGAAGTAAACATATTAGAAAATAAGATTTTTATAGTATAATCAAAATAAAATAAATTAGGTTTGTGAAACAATGCACTTTTTAGGATTAGATTACATCATATCATCAATAGTTTGGTTAACTATAATATTTGCTTTAGTTTTCACATTTAGAAAACATATAGCTAAATTATTTTATCCTAAAACATCACTTGATCTTTTTATAAGTAAACTAAAACACTATCTTCAAGAAACTTATCCAAAAATAAAATTTGATTTAACAATTATTGAAACTAGTAAAATTGAAAAAAATCCTGATTTAAGAAAATATATTATTATTGGTAATATTCTTGATCAATACAAAAACCTCACCCTTGATCCAAATAAATTTCCTCAATCAACACCAACATCTCTTAGATGGGATGGTTATGTATTTAACTGTGAACCCAACAAAGATAAACTGCCCCCTGATTGGGCAAAAAGGAAAAATGCTTTAATAATAAGAGACCATAAAAGATGTTTACGATGTAGTAAAGTTGTAACTTTAAATACAATTGAGATTCACCTAATTCGTCCTATTCAAGATGGTGGAAAATATTATCTAGAAAATCTCTTATCTGTTTGTAAAGATTGTGAAAAAGTTTTAAGCAATGATTCTAAAAAGATGGCAAACTTAAATATCAAAGATGATCTTGATAGCATTGTTGAAAAAACTTAAAATATTAATATAAAATATAGCATAACCACATTTTTATCAAATTTTAGATAACATCCCTTTATTAATTGAAAAAAGGAAATAGTAATATGACTATACTAGATGGTAAAAAATTATCAGATAAAATTAGGTCAGAGGTAAAAAACGATGTCCAAACTCTTCAACAAAAAGGTATCACACCAGGACTTGCTGTTGTTCTTGTAGGAAGTGACCCTGCTAGTGCTGCTTATGTAAACATGAAAAGTAAAGCTTGTAAAGAAGCAGGTATTTATTCTATTGCCCATGAGATGCCAGAAACTATCTCTCAGGACAACATTCTAGAGATAATTCATATGATGAATAAAAATCCAAATATCGATGGTATTTTGGTACAACTACCACTTCCAAAACATATAGATACAACTGCTATACTAGAAGCTATTATTCCAGAAAAAGATGTAGATGGTTTTCATCCTTATAATGTAGGAAGAGTAGTAGCTGGACTTGATGGGTTTATCCCAGCAACTCCTTATGGAGTGATGGAACTTTTAAAAGAGTATGATATTGATCCTCAAGGGAAAAATGTATGTGTAGTGGGTGCTAGTAATATTGTAGGAAAACCTATGGCTACACTACTTTTAAATGCAAATGCTACAGTTGATATCTGTCATATCTATACAGAAGATTTAAAAGCTCATACATTAAATGCAGATATTATTTGTGTTGGTGTTGGTGTTGTAAATCTCATCAAAGAAGATATGGTAAAAGATGGTGCGATAATTATAGATATTGGTATCAATAGACTTGATAATGGGAAACTTGTAGGAGATGTTGATTTTGAAAATGTAGCAAAAAAAACATCTTACATCACACCAGTTCCAGGAGGAGTTGGTCCTATGACAATTGCTATGCTTCTTAAAAATACAATAAAATCAGCACAATTGAGAAAGCAGGAAAATAAATAGATGGAAAAATTAAAAAAAATATATCACTGGAGTGGTTCTTGGACTGGTACAGTTGTAATAGTTTTAGGAATTATTTTTTTTATAGCGCAAGCTTTTGTGATACCAAGTGGCAGTATGAAAAACTCACTTCTAATAGGGGATATGCTTTTTGTTAAAAAATTTACTTATGGTATTCCAACACCAACCGTTCCTTGGCTTGAACTCCAAATCTTACCTGATTTTAATGATAATGGTCACTTAATAGAGGGAGATAAACCTCAAAGAGGAGATATCGTTGTATTTAGATATCCACATAATCCAAAAATTCATTATGTAAAAAGATGTGTAGCTACTGGTGGAGATATATTATTTTTACAAAACAAAAAATTGTACCTTCATCCTAGCGAAGGAAATGAGTTTGTAAAGGAAAACTATAAAGAGCAAAAAACAGTAGAGATAAATGGGATGCTTTTTGTGGAAGACCCTTATAGAAAAGATCATCCAGGTATCCATAATGATCCTAGTATTACAAAAAATGGGATGCAACCATCACAACTATTTAATATGATGCCAGTAAAAGTTCCCCAAGGTGAATTTTTTATGATGGGTGATAATCGTGACCATAGTAATGATAGTAGATTTTGGGGAACGGTACAATACAGATATATTGTAGGAACTCCTTGGTTTGTATACTTTAGTTGGGATGAAGATAAAAATATCAGATGGGATAGAGTTTTCCAAACTCCAAGTCAACTTGAAAGTTCAAAATATATAACAAATGAAATAAAACATCAAGAGGGGATATACTAAAATGAAATATTTTATAGGTGCAGATCATGCAGGAGTTGATTTTAAAGCTTTTGTAAAAGAGTTATTTGAGGCAAGAGGTCATGAAGTAATCGATATGGGACCTCAAACAAAAGATAGAGTTGATTATCCAGATTTTGCAGCAAAAGTGTGTGAACAAGTAATAGCTAACGAAGGAAGTAAAGGTATTTTAATCTGCGGGAGTGGTATAGGTATGTCTATGGCTGCAAACAAATTTGATGGTATTCGAGCAGCTTTATGTCACAATGAATATAGTGCTAAAATGGCAAGAGAACACAACGATGCAAATGTACTTTGTTTGGGAGAGCGAGTAAGTGGAGCTGGTATGGTTGAAGCTATAGTTGATGCATGGAACACAAACTCCTTTGAGGGTGGAAGACACACTGGACGAGTTGATAAAATCAATGCTTTAGCTAAAATGGGAAGCTGTAGAGTATAATGACTAGACAACCACCTCATGAAGATTGGGTAGTGTATCTTGTAGTTTTAAGTGTTGTAGCTGCTATGATGTTAGGAAAATATCTCATAGGAAAAGGTGAACAACCTATCCAAGATGTTATTAAAGAAGATATTGATGAATTAGAACACATTATTGAAGATATTGAGGAAAAAATCAAATGATAAATCCAAAAATTGTAGATTATATATTTAGTTCTGCATCAATACAAAGATGGAATGACTATCCTCGAATGATAGATTTAGTTGAATTAGATAAACAAGCACATAAATTTATTATCGCTTTTTTTATAGCAAAACTTGAAGATAATATAAACTTTACACACTTAATAGAAGCAGGTATTTTTGAGTTTTTAAGACGAGTAGTTGTAACAGATATACGCCCAGATGTATTTAGAAAAGCTTTACAAAAAAAAGGTAATGAGATAAATCATTGGGTTATTGGGAAACTAGAAGAGAGTCTTCAAGATATAGATAAAGGACTTTTTTTACAAAAGTTTAAAGAATACTTAGCTGATGATAATATGTATAAAAAAGAGAGATTTGTTCTTAAAGCCGCTTCATATCTTGCCACAAAATGGGAATTTGGTATCGTATATCAAACCAGTCAATTTCTCAATGATATTGAAGAGGTAAAAAAAGAGGTTGATGCTGAGATAGAAGATTATTATGAACTTATAGGGGTTCGTAAAATTGCATTAAATCAGAAATTAGCAAAAATAGTAGATTTAAGTGGTAGACTTCGATTTCAAAAAAGATGGGCACAAACACCAAGAATTCCAGAAACTTCAGTATTAGGTCATATGTTAACTGTTGCGATTTTTGGCTATTTTTACTCACTTAAAATAAATGCTTGTGATAAAAGAATTCAAAATAATTTTTTTGTAGCACTTTTTCATGATCTCCCTGAAGCTCTAACTCGTGATATTATAAGTCCCGTAAAATATAGTGTAGATGAGTTAGCAGATATCATAGCAGAATATGAGGTGAGTCAAATTGAAGATAAAATTATGCCTTATGTTCCTATGAATTTAAAAAAAGAATTTTCATATATTTTAGGTCTAGATAAAAATAATATCAAAGATGAATTTGAAAATAAAATTATTCAAAATGAGACAATTACCACAGTTGCAGATATGTCTCAATATAATCTTGATAAATACAATCCTATAGATGGAAAAGCATTAAAACAGTGTGATAAACTTTCTGCATTTATAGAAGCTAGCTTATCTATATCACATGGGATTAAATCAAAAGAGTTAATCAGTGGTAAAAAACAGATTATGGCATCTTTACAAGAGGTCCAAGGTGTAGATTTCAAAGCAATTGCAACTTGCATTGATGAAGAGTTTTGTACAACTGGAAAAACCCAAACAACAATGGAGTTATAAGATGGAATTTGTCGTAATATTTTTAGCAACACTTGTAGTAGCCTATATAGTTTTAAGAAAAACAAATCACAAAATTAAACAAACGGCTGTTAAGAAAAATGAGATAATAGAACAGTATGAATCAGAATTACAATCACTCATTGAACAATACAAAGATGATAAAATCACACAACTAGAACAAAAAAAACGATTTTTAAAACAGTGCAATGATGAGCTTTCTAGAAATATATTTTTTACCAATGAAGAATCATCAATAATCATCAAAAGGTTAGCTGAAATTTGAAAGAAATTTTCTTCGTAACAGCTACTAATACAGATGTGGGTAAAAGTTATGCATCTGAAATCTTCCTTGAAAAATTTGCAAAAGAAAATAAAAAAGTTGGCTATTTTAAACCTATTGAAACAGGTGTAGATACTCTTCCACAAGATGGATTAAAATTATTACAAATCGCACAAACTCTTAATCCAGATTTCACTCCAACTATTAATGAAATTGTACCTTATCAATTTAAGCTACCAGCTGCACCATTTGTTGCTAAAGGCAATACTAATATAAATATCCAAAATCTACTACAAATAGCAAAAAATCTTTTAAATCATTGTGATGTTTTAATTGTCGAGGGTGCTGGAGGCTTGATGGTACCTATAGAAAAAGACTATTTTATGATTGACTTGATTCATGAATTTCAAAAACAATTAAATGCAAAAACAATACTAATAGCTCCTAGTAATTTAGGAAGTATTAACGACACCTTACTTTCACAAAGAGCTTTAGAGAACTACAAAATAGAATATAAGTGGTATATAAATCTTTATAAAGACAAAGAAAGCTTTGAAAAGATAACTTTGCCTTTTTATAAAGAGTATTTTAGTAAAGTATCTTACTTAAAGAGATAAAATAATTAAAAGGCCAGATACTATGAATCAAAGAATAGAATATTATATTCAAAATTTAATTGTACCTTCTACTTTCAAAAAGCTTATTTTTATATTTTCAATCTCTTTTTTATTTAGTGGTTGTATTCCCATTCCAACACCAAAAGGTTTTACAAGTACTATGGATAAAATGGTAGATAGAAAGCTTGAAGCTTTTAATGGTTTTATAGGAAAAAAAGAATATTCAAATACTGAATATATTTATGAATTTAGATTTCCATATGGGCTTGATTCTAATTGTCAATATAAAAGAAGAACACTAAAAGAATCAAAAAATATGAATTTAAAAAAAAATATTGTAGTTGGCTTTATTACAAATAAAGACAGTAGAAAAATAAAAAGACTTGAGGTACCTAAAAATTTTTGTGGTTTTTTTCTCCATATGGCTAGGAGATATGAGTGGATAGGAATGCATTCTGAACAAGATGAGTTTTATAATATTTATAGAGATAAACTAATACCTAAAAAACTATTTCAGTCAACAATTGTAAATAGAGAAAATAATAAAGTAATTATGGAATCAAGATTTAATAAATTAAATTATAATAATAATCAATATATTTATACTTATACAAATAGTAAAGGTTGTAACTTTGGTTATATTACTAATAAAAATGATAAAAATCAAAGAATTAGATCTTGGAAAATACTGAACAATAAAGAAAAATGTCTAGATTATGAAAGATGTTTAGATGTTAGCTATTGTCACAATGAAAAAGCCAGAAAAGAAAAGTCAAATGATAAGTAGCAAAATTAAAGTAGAGGATAGTACAAAACCTTAATCCAAATTTCACTCCAGGTCTTAACTAATTTGTACCCTATCAATTTAAACTACTTACTGCTCCATTTGTTAATAAAGTGATACAAAATAGATATACTGTACTTACTACAAAAGCAAAAAATCTTTTAAATTATTGTGATGTTTTAATTGTTGAGGGTGCTGGTGGATTAATGGTACCAATTGAGAAAAACTATTTTATGATTGATTTGATTAAAGAGTTTCAAAAACAATTAAATGCAAAAACGATACTTATATCTCCTAGTAACTTGGGGAGTATTAACGATACTATGCTTTCTCAAACTCTATTAAAGAATTATAATATAAATTATGAATGGTATATTAATCTTTATAAAGATAAAGAGAGTTTTGAAACTGTAACTTTGCCTTTTTATAAAGAGTATTTCAATCAAATAGATTATTTGTAATTTTAGTTCTCTTTCAAATAACTATAAAATCACTTTTACTTATATACAATCAAATAAACACCAAAAACTACATATTACTTTTTATTATGATTTAAGTAGGAATAAGAGAGAATAAATCATTGTAGTAATATGAATAATTAGTAGTAAAATACTCTATTGTTAGTCCTTTTATTATTAATAAACTTTTCATATTAAAACCACTCAAATCAACACAATCTAAATATATTAGAAGTTGATTAGTATTATTAAGGAGATAATTATGAATATTTCAAAAAGAAGAGATTTTTTTAAATATATGGCTGCTTTGGGTCTAGTTACCTTTAGTGTTTCCCCGTTAGAAGCAAAGCTCACTAAAAGTAAAATCAAATATCAAGATACTCCAAAATATGGTAGCAAGTGTGAAGACTGTTTACAGTTTATTCCTGAAACAAATGAATGTAAAATAGTTGAAGGTACTATAAGTCCTAATGGATGGTGTACTGTCTTTGTGAAAAACCCTAACAAATAAACCAATAAAATAGTTATACCAATATGTTTAGTTAATTTATTGGTATAACAATAATGATTACATGGCAATATAAGCTTCTTCTTCAGAGTATTTTGATAAAATAATCTACTTAAAAAATAAAGGGATTAGATTTGAAAATTATATTAACATTGATATTATTTTTATCAACAATTTTTGCACAAACAACACTATGTTACAAAAATGATACACTAGAAAATACTTTAGATAAAGATGTTCTTTTAGACGGTGGTGAGTGTTTAAGTAGCTATTCAAGAAAAGATATGATACGAGATGGTTGGAAACTTACTAGTTCTAATTTTATTCAAAAAGGTGATAAATATAATCATATTTTTGTATTTGCAAAAGAAGATACATCTAATGTAAGAGTTTTACCAAAACTCTATTATAAAAAAACATATACAAAGATAGAACAAACTACCCAAAATACAGCAAAGATTAATTTAGCATATCTAAAAGTTGGGCAAAGTGGTGCAATTGTAAAAAAAGTGGGAGACAAATATCTCATCGTATCATCTGCTACTGTTATAGATAGTAATAAAAATGGTTCAACAATTAAATTTATAGATATTGATTTACTCAAACAAGAAGCACTTCCAACATCTACACTTACACCTAGTAATGGAGATACTTTTGTTCTAAATCATCTTTATAATACAAGCTTGTTAATTGTACCAAATACAAAAGCAAAAAAGATGATAATTGAAAACTACAATAAACAAAACTTTTTAAGTGAAGATTTTTTTGCTTCTTATTTAAAACTTACAAATACCCCTATCCCTTTAAAAGAAGATATTCAAGAGTTTTGTCAAAAACAACAAATAGGGACTATCTATATTGTTGTTAGAAACAATCTTTATATTTTAGATGCTTTATCATTTACTATTATTGATACAATCGATATAGCTGTAAATGATGGAAGAACTCAAATGCCATTTTATACAAAAATTGAAGAGATAGAAGAGGGAATATTTGGTGGAGATTTTGGACTTGGTACTGTTATAGAACTAGCTTCAAAAATCAATCTCTATGACCCTGATTATAATCCAAATGAAAATAAAACTAATACAAAGCAAGAGGTAGAGCAAATAGATCCAAATGAAAAATTTGATGATTATAATAAGCATTATTTAAATATGTTAGGAAAATTATAATGATTGACAAATTGCATTTAGATACTTTTATCAAAATTGTTGGAGATGAAAATGTTAAAAGTGATAAAGCTCACTTAATAGCATACTGCTACGATGCTACAAAAACTAGATTTGAACCAGATGCAGTAGTATTTCCTACAAACGAGCAAGAGATAAGTGAAATTTTAAAATATTGTAATGAACATAAAATCATAGTGGTACCAAGAGGTGCTGGAAGTGGTTTTACTGGTGGAGCATTACCAGCTAGTGGTGGTATCATATTAAGTTTAGAGCGACATATGAACCAACTCCTTGAGATAGATATGCAAAATATGGTGGCTGTTGTGCAACCTGGACTTATCAATATGCAGTTACAAAAAGCTGTTGAAGAGGTTGGACTATTTTATCCACCAGATCCTGCAAGTGAAGAGTATAGTACACTTGGTGGAAATGTGAGTGAAAACGCAGGTGGTATGAGAGCTGCTAAATATGGTATTACAAAAGATTATGTTATGGCACTAAGAGCTGTTTTACCAAATGGAGACATTATCCAAGCTGGTAAAAAAACTATAAAAGATGTAGCAGGATATAATATAGCAGGTATTTTAACTGCAAGTGAAGGAACTCTAGCAGTTATCACAGAAATTACACTAAAACTTATTCCAAAACCAAAACACAAACAAACATACATGGGGATATTTCCAGATGTTACAAGTGCTATGAATGCTGTATTTAAATCACTCTCATCAGGAGCAAACCCTGTTGCTATGGAATTTTTAGATGCATTAGTTATCCAAGCATTAAGGGAAAAACTCAATGTTGATTTACCTGAACACGCAGGTGCTGTTTTAGTTGGAGATGTTGATGGAAATCTTACAGATGAAGTAAAATTTCAACTAGAAACTTTAGAGGCTTCATTTAAAGAAAATGGAGCTACTGATTTTATAATAGCAACTGATGACGCCCATGCGAAAGAGTTATGGTATGCAAGAAGAAATGCAAGCCCATCTATAACAATATTTGGAACAAAAAAACTTAATGAAGATATCTCAGTACCAAGAAGTAAATTACCTAAGGCTTTAGAAGAAATTTATAAGATTGGTGATAAATATGGTTTACAAGTTCCATGTTTTGGGCATGCAGGAGATGGAAATATCCATGTAAATGTTATGGTAAAAGATAAAGATGATGAAAAACAAATGGAAGATGGACACAAAGCTATTGAAGAGATTTTTCAACTTGTAGTTGATATGGGTGGAACACTAAGTGGTGAACATGGAATAGGAACAGCAAAAGCTCCATATATGCATATTGCCTTTAATGAAGCAGAGATGAATCTATTTAAAAACATTAAAAAAGCTTTCGATCCAAACAATATTTTAAATCCATTTAAAATGGGTCTAGAATAATTGAGGGAAATAATTGAAAGAGTTATTTGTCAAAGTATATAACTTTTTTGATGATGATATACCTTATCACTCAGCTAGTTTAAGCTTTTTTACTATTTTTTCTATTTTACCTCTTTTAGCATTATTAATTGTTGTTATCTCAAGTTTATCCTCTTTTGAACAACATACTGCTTTATTGATGTCTTATATTGTTGATTTTATTAACCCCACACACTCTAGCACGATTGCAAATTTTTTAGATAAATTTTTAGAAAATACAGATAAGTTAGGCTCCATAGGGATTTTTTATCTCCTTTTTGTATTTACTATGTTTTTTAGAGATTATGAACATATCATCAATAAAATTTATGGGACAAAAACAAGAGCAATTTATAAACTCTTTTTTCTCTATTTAGGTTTTTTAATCCTTATACCTATATTATTTGTAGTATATATTCTAATATCGACTTTTCTTATTTTTACATTTTCTGGATATATCTTTGCATTTTTATTCTTATGGCTTTTATTTATCGCTTTATTTATACTCTCTGCAAATACAGATGTAAAGTTTCTAGCAGCTACTATATCTAGTTTAGTTACAATTATTGCATTAAGTGTTACAAAAAGTTTGTTTGGATATTATGTCACTGTAAATACAACTTATACTACTATTTATGGTTCATTTAGTGTAATACTATTTTTCTTTTTATGGATATATATCTCTTGGAATATTTATCTTTATGGAACCAAAATTTGCTGTATTTTAAACCAAAGGGAATCACAAAATGAACATTAAATTTATATTACTCTTATTATCTATTTTTTCTCTTAGTTTATTTGGAGCAGAAGATACACCGTTAGTTAATCTCTCTGTAGCTGCAGTTGAAAACCCTGCACAATTTGTAAAAACTATCAACATTGCAGTTATTCTGATGCTTTTTGTACTTGCCCCTACTCTACTTTTAATGGTTACAAGTTTTACAAGACTTATCATTGTATTTGGACTTTTAAGACAAGCATTGGGATTACAACAATCCCCACCAAATCAAATTATTATATCTCTTAGTTTGATATTAACATTTTTTATTATGGAACCCTATGCAAAACAAGCTTGGGAAAATGGAATTCAGCCTTACATGAACGAAACTATCAATTATGAAGTCGCTTTTGATGAATCTGTTGGACCTTTTAAAGAGTTTATGATTAAAAATACCAGAGAAAAAGATTTAGCACTTTTTTACCGTATCAAAAAAGAGGAAAATCCAGCAAATATTGCAGATGTACCACTTACACTTCTTATGCCAGCTTTTGTTGTAAGTGAACTTAGAACTGCTTTTGAAATTGGCTTTTTAGTCTTCTTGCCATTTTTAGTTATAGATATTATTGTTGCATCTATTTTAATGAGTTTAGGTATGATGATGCTTCCACCTGTAATGATATCCTTACCTATTAAACTAATCTTCTTCATCATTATTGATGGTTGGCATTTGATTATTGGTAACTTAGCACAATCCTTTAAGTAAAAAATTACACTATGAGATACAAATAGATGGAATCAAAGCTATCGTTAGAAATATTCCCGCAGATATTAAATAAAGTTTCAATGTAGCAACATCACTTAAATCTTTGTTTGATTGATATTTTATTGAATATATTGACATTTTAATTTCCTTTCACTATATTTTATTACTATTATACAGAAAATATAGTAAAAGTCAATACTAAATACTCTTTTAACAAAAAAAAACTTATATTTGTTACATAAATTAATAATTTCAATCTTAAAAAGTAAAAATTTCTTTTGTTCAATAGAGTATATTCAAGACTTCTATAAGACTTTTAGCTTTATATTTTATAGTTTTTAACTATTTTATACTTAAAATAATTATTTTATACTTTTTTCTTTACATATATAATAAATTGATATATAATAACTTTATCTTATATTAAAAAAGAAAGGGTTTGTTATGAGCATAGATGAAAGTAGTTTTAACCATAAGGTTTTATTAGCACAAAATAGTCAAGATATATCTATCTTAAAAAAGCTTAAAAATGATTTTTCTGCAGTAATTAGAAAGTCTGTTGCACAAAACTTACATACAACAAAGGATATTATTCATGAGTTAGCATTTGATCCTGTACTCAATGTATCTTACTTAGCATCTAAACATCCTAATTGTAGTATTGTTAGAGATTTTGAAAACACGAACCATCCTTGTGTTCGTTGTAAAGAAGATTTTATACAAATTGAGAACTGTACTAATTGTAAAAAACTTACAAGTTTTAATAATTGATAGCGTATTAGTAATATACGCTATTAGTTATATCTGAACTATTTCTAAAATTAAAATTTTTTCTTTAATTCTATTCTTATATATCGAGGGAATTCTTCTATAATATCTTTGTTAATAGATAAGGGAAAAGTGTTAGTAATATTCTCTTTATTTTTTTCAAATAACTTTTCATTACCTTCCACAAAAGTTAATTGCTCATAATCCCCAGATTTTAGTAGTGTAACTCTTATTTTGAGATACTCTTCTTGATTCGTATTATTTTCATCCAAATTATAATCAATACTTTTTGCAATATTCTCTTCTAAATTATTAATAAAGCTTTTTAATTTTTCCTTGTCTACTTTTTTTTCTTTTTCATCACTAATGAGTTGTTTTTCTATACTATTAACTTTTTTTTTATCACTAATTGTTTGATTTATATCTTTTGTTTCATTAGTGTCTAATTTTTCTTCAATCTTATCGTCTATTATTATAGTTGAGTTTTTCTCTTGCACTTTTTCTTCATCAATAACAATTGTTACTTTTTTTTCTTCTACCACTTCATCATTATTTAATATAAAATTTGAAATAACATAATAAAGAGCAGCTATAATCATGATTATTACAATAGAAATAACCGTATCTTCTATAAAGCTTTTCATTCTACCATTCATCATAAATCCTTATTGTGAAATTTCTTGAAACTCTAACTTTGCATCATCTAGAAGCTTTTGAGCCATCTCTAACTCTTTTAAACCTGCCTTATAAACCTCAACACTTTTACTTAATGTTATCTCTGGGTCAATTAACTTTTCAAGTAATTTTTGTGCCTCTTGAATTTTTTGTTCAAATGACAATTCATCTTTTGTTTCACTCATATTTCCCCTCCAGCATTTGTATTATTTTATCTTCGAATTTTTCCACTTCCACTAAAAATGCATCATGGCCATAATCACTTTCAATCATATCATAAGTACACTTATCACTATTTCCAATTTTATCCATCACAATCTTTATCTCTTCCATTTCACTAGGGAAAAATAACATATCACCACTGAATGAAATCAAATGAAGTTTAGACTTTATTCTTCCAAGTACATCTTCAAGCTTATCACTACCTCTTGCTGCATCAAAAATATTGATGGTTTTTATAATATATAAATAACTTAATGGATCAAAGTTATGTGGAAAATTATACCCATTATACTCTAAATAGCTTTCTACTTCAAATCGTCCAAAAAGTTCATAGAGTCCATCTTGTGCAACATACTTTCTCCCAAACTTTTCATTCATAGAACCCGATGAGAGATAAGATATATGTCCTGCCATTCTCCCTACTGCTAAACCCTTTAAACCATTTTCTTTTATATCTTTTGAATCATAATAACCATCTTTAAACTCTGGATCATTTCTTATTGCTTCCATTGTAACTTTATTAAATGCAATTGCCCAGGGTCTTGTATATGCAGTAGTCGCAAGAGGGATAACAATATCAGCAAAATCAGGGTACTCAATAGCATAACACAATGCTTGCATACCTCCCATACTTCCACCAACAATAGCTTTAACATGCCCTATTCCTAATTTATCCCAAAGTGATTTTTGTGCTTTTACAATATCACTTATTGTTAATATTGGAAATTTAAATCTATAAGGTTTTCCATTTTTATCTAAACTCATTGGTCCAGTACTACCAAAACAAGAGCCAATATTATTTGTAGCAACTACAAAATATTTGAGTGTGTCAATAGCTTTTCCATCCCCAATCAAAGCATCCCAATATCCAGGCTTTCTATCCCCTTCATAAAAACCAGCAGCATGGTGTGAACCTGTAAGAGCATGAGTGATTATGATAATATTTGACTTATCTGCATTCATTTCGCCATAAGTCTCATACATTATCTCATAGGATTCTAATAAACGACCACTTTCTAAATAAAGTGGTCTATTAAATACAGCTTTGTTTGTTACTATTTTCAACTATACCCTTATTGCTTGTTCTAAATCTGCGATCAAGTCATCAACACTTTCTAATCCTATACTTAATCGTATAAGTCCAGGTGTTACACCACAAGCTATTTTATCTTCATCTGAAAGTTGTTGATGTGTAGTACTTGCACTATGTGTTACAATAGACTTTGTATCTCCTATATTTGTTACTAACGAAAATATTTGAAGCTTATCAATAATAGATTGTGCTTTTTCATAACTTCCAACATCAAAACTTAATAATCCACTTGCTCCATTGATAAGATATTTTTTTGCATTTTTATAATTAAAATCCCCTTCTAAAAATGGATATTTTACACTTTTTACCTCACTGCAAGTATCTAAAAATTTTGCTACTTTAAGTGTGCTTGCACTATGTTCTTTCATTCTCAGTCCAAGTGTCTCAAGCCCCTGAATAAGTAACCAAGAATTAAATGGTGCAGGTACACTTCCTAAGTCTCTCATTAATCCAAGTCTAGCTCTCAAACAAAATGCTGGAAATCCTTCAAGTTGAGTATATACTAAACCATGATAAGATGGATCTGGTTCATTAAAGTGTTTATACCTATCATTAGTTTTTATAAAATCATTTAATCCAACTCTTTCAATTAACATACCACCCATAGCAAGACCTTGTCCTGTGACATATTTACTCGTTGAATGAACTGAGATGTCAATTCCCCAATCAAAAGGCTTAAAAAGATATGGAGTAGCTACAGTGTTATCAACCATACTCATAATATTGTATTTTTTTGCAATTGCAACAATTTGTTCTATATCAATAACATCAATAGATGGATTAGAGATAGATTCAAAAAAGATAGCTTTTGTATTATCATCAATTAAAGCTTCAGCACTTTGAGGATTAAAAGTATCAAAAAACCTTACCTCTATTCCAAATCTTTTTAGAGTATGTACAAATTGATTATATGTACCACCATACAGCTTATCTGAAGTTACTATATTATCTCCAGCTTGGGCAACATTTGCTATAGCATAAAAAATAGCACTCATACCACTAGCTGTTGCTAAAGCTGCTGCTCCACCTTCAACTTGAGCAAATCTTTTTTCCAATATATCTGTTGTTGGATTTGAAAGTCTTGTATAGATATTACCTAACTCTTTTAAACTAAATAAGTTGGCCCCATGTTCTGTACTTTTAAATTCAAAAGCTGTTGTTTGATATAAAGGTACCGCCATAGTTAATTGCTGGTCTTTTTCATATCCTGCGTGTATAGCTAAAGTTTCTTGTTGCATGAATAACTCTCTTTTAATAAAATTAATTTTATTCTATCAAAATTATAATTTATACTAAATAAAAATAGCTTCCTAAGCTACTTGAACACCTGACAACTCTTTTAGTTTAGCCTCAATAGTATTATTTACATAATAACTACTGTCAAGTTCAACATCACCAAGTTTGGATTTAATTATTAAGTTAATTTCTCTTTTCCCTTGATTTTTAGAAATTATTTCAAAAAGATCATATAATATTTTTTCATCATTGGAAAATTCAATGGCAACATTTAAAGGAGGTAATATCTTTTCTACTTTTTTCCCTTTTTTTAACTTCTCTGTTTTTGCCTCTTTAAGTGACTCTATTTTAAGAAGATTAAACTTTACACCAAAATCATCTATTTTAGCTCGAACTTTAAAAGCAATTGGTTTCGTTAAGTCAAAATCTTCATTAAGCTCTTTTATCCTATCTTCAAAAAGCATTAACTCAATATTTCCGTGTAAATCCATAATTGTAGCAATTCCAAACTTATTCCCTTTTTTAGAGATTTTTTCTACAATTCCTTCAATCTTTCCTATTAAAAGTGCTTCACTTCCATCTGTTAAATTATCAATCTCGCTACTTAAAGTATAATTAATCTCATCAAGAGTTTCTCTATATTTATCAAGTGGATGTCCAGATACATAAAAACCTAAACTTGCTTTTTCAAACTCTAGTATCTCTTTATCATCATACTCTGGTCTGTGGTCTAAATTCACTTCTATACTTGTCATATCTTCATCATCACCAAATAAACTTCCAACAGCTTGTTTTTTAGCCTGTGCAGCTTTTCCAGCAGCTTCAACAATATCTTCAACTTGTTCTAACATCGCTCGTCTTGAATATTCAAAACAATCAAAAGCACCTGATTTTATAAGTGTCTCTATAACTCTTTTATTTACTTTACTACTATCTATTCTACTTACAAAATCACTTAAGTTTTTAAATGCACCCTCTTTTCTAGCTTCTAGAATTGATTTAATAGCCACATCACCAGCACCTTTTAAGGCACCCATACCAAACATAACAACTTTTTGTCCATCTATAACATTTGAACTAAAAACTAAATCTGATTTATTAATATGGGGAGGTACAAGATCAAATCCTAATCTTTTTACCTCATCTACATATTTTACAACTTTGTCTGTATTATCTTTTTCACTTGTTAAAAGAGAAGACATAAAGTCTGTTGGATAATATTTTTTAAGATAACTTGTATAAAAAGTTACCATAGCATATGCAGCACTATGTGATTTATTAAATCCATATCCTGCAAACTTTACAATCAAATCAAAAAGCTCTTCACAATGTTGGCGGTTATACCCTTTTTTTACACCACCATCTGCAAATTCACCTTTTAGTCTATCCATCTCCTCTTTAATCTTTTTCCCCATAGCACGCCGAACTAAATCCGCACCACCAAGGGAAAATCCACCAATAACTTGAACAATCTGCATAACTTGTTCTTGATAAACAATAACCCCATAGGTAGGTTCTAGTATTGGACGAAGAGGTTCATTAAACTCATCATAAAAATAGTTTATCTCAGCTCGTCCATGTTTTCTATCAATAAAGTCATCAAGCATCCCAGACTCCATAGGACCTGGTCTATAAAGTGCAAGTACGGCGATAATATCTTCAAAGTTAGATGGCTTTAGTCGTCTATTTAAATCTTGCATACCTGAAGACTCTATTTGAAACAACCCTATTGTATGCCCTGTTTGAATTAGTTCATAAACACCTTTATCATTTACATCTTCTTCAATAAAGTTTATTCTTCTCCCATCTCTTTTTTCAATAAGTTGTAATGCACCCTCTATAACAGTAAGAGTTTTTAATCCTAAGAAGTCAAACTTGATTAAATCTACATCCTCTACATATTTTCCATTGTACTGCGTAGCTAATGTATCCAGTCCTGATGGTTTAAAAAGTGGTGTTTTTTTCCATAAAGCTTCATTTGAGATAACAACACCTGCTGCGTGTGTTCCAGCATTTCTATTTAATCCCTCTAATGCCAAAGCATACTCCCATACCCTTGCAGCTTTTGGATCAGATTCGCACAACTCTTTTATCTTAGGCTCTTTTTCCCAACTATCTTTTAAATTTATCCCTAATTCATCTGGTATAAGTTTTGCCATTGCATCTGCTTGAGAATAAGGCATATCAAGAACTCTAGCAACATCTCGAATAACACCTTTTGCAAGAAGTTTCCCAAAAGTGATAATTTGCGCTACATTTGCTCGACCATATTTTTCAACAACATAGTCTATGACCTCTTGCCGTCTTGCTTGACAAAAATCCATATCAATATCTGGCATAGATACCCTCTCTGGATTTAAGAATCTCTCAAAAAGTAGTCCATAAGGGATAGGGTCAATATCTGTAATTTTAAGTGAAAATGCTACTAAGCTTCCAGCTGCACTTCCCCGTCCTGGTCCCACAGGTACCCCTATAGATTTACCATATTCCACAAAGTCCCAAACAATAAGCATATATCCTGGGAATTTCATGTTATTTATAATATCTATCTCAACTTGGAGTCTATCTTTATACTCTTGATGTCGTGATGGATCTACTATTTTTAACCTTTCTTCTAATCCTCTCCAACACTCATCAATAAATAATACTTTATCATTTTCTAAACTATATTCTAATTCTGGTTGAGGAAGTGTTAATCCATTTAATTCAGCTTTTTCTCTTGTAAATTTAAAATTTGGCGGTGTTGGATCTCCTAGTTTTATCTCTAAATTACATTTATTTGCTATCTCTTGTGTATTTGCTATAGCCTCAGGTATATCTGAATAAAGTCTTGCTATCTCTTGTGGTGACTTTACATAAAACTCATGAACACTGTGTCTCATACGATTTGGATCATCGTAAAGTTTATTCATCGCTATACACATAAAAGCTTCGTGTGCTTCTGCATCTTTTGGATTAGTATAATGCGTATCATTTGTGGCAACTATTTTAATACCTGTTTCTAAACTTAGTTTTATTATTTGTTTATCAATGAAATGTTGATCAACTATCCCATGACGCATTATTTCAAGATAAAAATCATCCCCAAACATCTCTCTATATTCTAAAGCAATTCTTTTAGCTTCATCATAACCTTTTGCACCATTCTTAACATTTCTATCATTATTTAGATTTAAGTGCCAATTTATCTCACCTTGTAAACAAGCAGCTGTACATACTAATCCTTCACAATTCTCTCTTAAAAGTTTTTTATTTATTCTTGGATAATAGTAAAAGCCATGCATGTATGCTTGTGAAGATAAAAACATAAGATTTTTATATCCTATATCATTTTTTGCATATAAACATAAATGAAATCTTTGTTTTGTTGATTTATCACTTATCTCTTCTTGGTTATGAAGATATGCTTCCATCCCAATAATAGGTTTAATACCCTCTTTTTTCATGGTGTTATAAAAATCAATAGTTCCAAACATATTACCATGGTCTGTCATAGCAACACTTGTCATACCTAACTCTTTTACTTTTGCGGCAAGTGCTTTTATTTTATTTGCACCATCAAGCATTGAGTATTCTGTATGGAGATGGAGATGTGTAAATTGTGGTGTTTCATTATTTGACATGAGAGTATTTTATCTTATTCTAAATATATTAGTGGTTAAATTTTTAAAATTTTACTATTTATTCACCTTTTAATATCTGAATAAATTGATTAATTATTTTTTCATCTAAATGATTAGACATCTCTTTTTTCATCATCATTATTGTATCAAAAGTACTCACTGAATCTTTATAGGTTCTTTTAGTAGTTAGTGCATCAAATACATCACATACTCCAATTATTTTTGCAAAAACATGTATCTCTTTATCAAAAAGTCCATCAGGATATCCTGTTCCATCAATTTTTTCATGGTGATTACGAATTCCTGCTAATATATTTGTATTTGTAATTCCACATTTTTTTGCTAATAACCATCCATAAAATGGATGATTCTGTACTTCTTTAAACTCTTGGTCTGTTAGTTTTCCATTTTTATTAATAATTTCTGGATTAATTTTAGTCTTTCCTAAGTCATGGAGTAAAGCTGAAATTCCTAGTTCTTCTAAAAGTTTTTTATCCATCCCCATATGTTTCCCTATACATAAGGAATATACACTTACATTTAATGAATGAGTATGGGTATAATAATCACTAGATAATATTGATACAAATGATTCAACTTTAAAATCATCTTGAAGAATAGTATTTACCATATCTGTTACAACTACTTTTGCCTCTTTTACATTTTCTATTGATTCTGGATTATCAAATAAACTATTTATATTTTTACTTACATCTTCATAAAAAGATTTCATATTCTTAGGTATAATCTTTTGTTCTATGTAATTTTTATAATAATCCTGATAAACGCCTTTTTTCTCTTTTTCAACATATAAAAAAGGATAGTCAAGAAGATTTTTAGCGTCATTTATTGATAAATCAACGCCATTTTCATATACTAATCTAGCCTCTTCATCTTTTGTGCTTTTCGTATATAAATTAAATAAAAAATTATTGTTATGTTCTATAATAATTTTATCTATTGGTAGATATTGATTTGTATTATCCATTTATATGTTCCTTCAACTGTACATAAAATTGTATCATAATAAAGTATCACAAAAGTACCATAAGATATTATTATAATATATTTATATCACATGAGGATTTATTTTAATGCAGTGGAAGTATATTTAAATGAAAGAAAAAAGGCTAGCAACTTCTTGCTAGCCTTTATAAATAAAGTGTATTTTATTTACTATACAAATGAGATGTAAGCCATTTGTGTAGCATCACCTCTTCTGATTCTTGTTTTAACGATTGATGTATATCCACCGTTTCTATCAGCATATTTTGGTGCTAATTCTGTTACAAGTTTATTTGTAGCAGTTTTACTTTGTAATGAAGCAAAAACTAATCTATGTGAATTTAAATCACCAGATGAAGCTTTTGTTACTAATTTTTCCATATATCTTTTTAACTCTTTAGCTTTTGGTAAAGTAGTTTCAATTCTTTCTCTTTCAATCATACAAATCGCAAGATTTGCTAATAATGCTTTTCTGTGAGAAGATGTTCTACTAAGCTTTCTATATCCATGCTTATGTCTCATTATCCGACCCTTTCTTTTATTAAGCTTTTATTTGCTCTAATTTTTTTCTTAAAGCTGATGCTGTATCTTCAGGAAGGCTACTATCTATTGGATAACCTATCTCAGCAAACTTATCAGAAATCTCTTCTAAAGATTTTTTTCCTAAGTTTTTGATACTTTTTACTTCAACTTCACTCATAAGTGCTAAATCACCTACATATTTAATTCCAGCTCTATCTAGTGAATTAAAACTTCTAGCACTTAAATTTAAATCATCAATTTTTACAATTAAATCTTTTAAATCTATCGAACTCTCAGTTGCATTTGATTCTACTAATTTTACTTCCGCTAAGTCAAATACTTTATTAAATACTGACATTTGAGAGTACATTGTACTTACAGCTTCTTTAAATGCATCAATAGGAGAAATTTGCCCATCTGTTTCAACTGTAAATACAGCTTTTTCATAGTTAGGGTTATCTTCTACTAAGATTTTTTCTATATCATATGTTACTTTTTTTACTGGTGTAAAGAAAGCATCAACAGGGATATAATCAGCTGGTACTAAATCTCTTAAATCTTCACTTGGAACATATCCAATACCTTTTTGTATAATTACAGAAAAGTTTAGTGTACAATCACTATTAATTGTAGCTAAGTGATGATCTTTGTTAATAACTTCAATATCGTCATTTTCTAAACTTGAAGCTTTTATCTCTTGTGCATTACTAAATGAGTATTCTACTTCAATTTGCTCTTGTCCACCTTTTATTTTAAATCTTAACTCTTTTAAGTTAATGATAAAAATAGCAATATCCTCAAGCATACCTCTAATAGAGTCAAATTCATGTTTTGCACCCTCAATTTTAACTGCAATTGGAGAATATCCAACTGAGCTACTCATTAAAAGTCTTCTTAATGGGTGTGCTAAAGTTATAGCATACCCACTCTCAAAAGGAAAAGCACTAATCTTAGCACTAGTTTCAGTAATTTGTTCTATCTCTACCTCTGTTGGTAAAAACGGAGCATCTACAAATTTTTTCATATATTTTCCTTTAAAATTTTTTATTATTTAGAATATAACTCTACTATTAGTCTTTCTTCAACTGGAATAACTACTTCTTCTCTTGTAGGTATTCTTGTAAAAATTCCAAACACTTTATCTTTATCAACATCAACCCATTCAACCATTCCTGTTTGATTTGTTAACTCTAAAGATCTAACGATTTGAGCGTTAGCTTTTGATTTTTCTTTTATCTCAATTTTTTGACCTGGTTGTACAATAAAAGATGGAATATCAACTTTTTTACCATCTACTAAGATATGCCCATGTGTTACAAATTGTCTAGCATTTGCTCTAGTTGTAGCAAATCCCATTCTGTAAACAACATTGTCTAATCTTGTTTCGATTAAAGTAATTAAGTTAGCACCTGTATTACCTTCTCTTCTTGCTGCTTCTTTAAAGTATTTTCTGAATTGTTTTTCAGATACACCATAAATAATTTTTGCTTTTTGCTTTTCTTGAAGTTGCATACCATATTCTGATAATTTTGATCTTCTTTGTCCATGTTGTCCAGGAGCAAAAGGTCTTTTTTCTAAAGCAGATTTACCGTTTAGTCTTCTTTCACCTTTAAGTCCAAGGTCAGCATTAAGTCGTCTTTCTAGTTTTTCAACTGGTCCTCTATATCTTGCCATGCCTTATCCTTATACTCTTCTTCTTTTAGGAGGTCTACAACCATTATGTGGTAGTGGTGTAACATCCTTAAACCATTTAACTGTTATACCTTCAACTGCACCAATTGCTTTAACTGCTGTATCTCTACCAGAACCTGGTCCTTGTACTTTGATACCAACATTTTTAATACCATGCTCAATTGCTTTTTGCATTGCATCTTCAACTGCTGCTGTTGCTGCGAAAGGAGTAGATTTTTTACTTCCTCTAAAACCTAAGTTACCAGCACTTGACCAAGAAATTGCATTTCCTGCATTGTCTGTTACTGTTACCATAGTGTTGTTAAATGTTGCTGCTATATGAACGATACCGTCAGCAATATTCTTTTTTACAACTTTTTTTCTAGTTACTTTTCTTTTTGCCATTAGTTATCCTTACTTAGCCGCTGCGCCAACAGTTTTCTTTTTACCTTTTCTTGTTCGAGCATTAGTTTTAGTCTTTTGCCCTCTACATGGTAAACCTCTTCTGTGTCTTAAACCTCTATAAGATCCTAAAGCCATTAATGCTTTAATATCCATAGCAACTTTTTTTCTTAAATCCCCTTCTACCATGTAGTTTTCTTGGATTTCGTTTCTAATTGCAGCAACTTCATCTTCTGTAAGCTCATGTACTCTTTTATCGTAAGAGATACCTGTAGCATCTAAGATTAGTCTTGAAGTATGTAAACCTATACCAAAAATATAAGTTAAAGCATACTCCATTCTCTTTTTTTGTGGTAAGTCTGTACCTGCTATCCTAGCCATGCTTATCCTTGTCTTTGTTTATGTTTTTTAGTTTCACAAATTACTCTTGTGATACCTTTTCTTTTGACAATTTTACACTTGTCACACATTTTTTTTACTGAAGCTCTTACTTTCATAAAAGTATCCTTTTAGTGTATTTCCAAATTCTATCACAGGTGCAAAATCTATGTTTTACACCAACTCTTTATAAAACCTATTTAGAAAGTTTTATAAAAACTTCTCACTGGTTATAGAAATGGAAGCGAATTATATTTAACTTTAGCTTAAAAATTAATAAACTGTAGCTTATTCTTTATTATTATATATTTCTATTGCTTTTTTTAATGATTGATAAAAAATATGATGTGGTGCAAAATATATCTTATTATACTTGTTTCCTCGAAAGTGAGAAATTATCCCTACAAAATAATATTCTATTGTTTTTTTATCTTTAGATGTTGTTAAAACGACAGGTCCACCCGATGCACCTTTAAATCCACTACAACTACTTTTTCCATATAATTTATTAAAATATTGAATTTTACATTTTGGATCATAAGTTAATTGACTCCCAAAATCACCAATATCACTTGAAAAACCTGCTAACGATGCAAAGTGATACTTATATTCCTCTTGTAACTTATTGAAACTTTTTTCAACCACTTTAACAGGTTCCACTTCCTCTTTTGATATTGGTGAGCTTAATATAAGTATTGCAAAGTCACTTGCTTTTTTCAATTTTGGGTCAAAATTACTGTCTTTATATATAGTTGCATATTTTTGTATGATTTTATTCTCTTTTGATTTAATAAGAAATCTCAATAAACCAACACTTTTATCAAACTTAGTTAAACAATGAGATGCTGTAACAATAATTTTTGAACTATGTAACTCTTCAAAATTCACTAAAGTAGCGGAACATTTTTTTATATCTACTTTATACCCACTATTTGTAGCCATCTTTATTCTTGTTGGTATTACCAATCTTCCAATTGCTTTTGTCCATATTGGTGAGTTTTGATTGACTACTTTTCTAGTATCATTTTTTAGATTTTTTTGATGTTGTAAAATTTTTTTAATATCAACTATCTTTTTTTCAAGTTCCGTAGTTCCAAACGCTACAGCTTTAGTATATGATTGTAATGCTAAATTATATTTTCTACCTTTATTATAAAGATTTCCCTCTTTTTCATACAGTTTTGCTAATTTACTTTTTACTAACTTTTCATTGTATGGCATTGCTTTATTATAATATTTTTTAGATTCTTCAAAATTATAAACATATGAAAAATGGTCAGCAGCTAATATATATGATTGAAAAAGTTTTTTATTGATATATTTATCTTGCTTAGGTAACTGTTCATAATACTCTATAGCTTTAGTATAATTACCTTTTGTAAATTCTTCATCAGCAAGTTGCAAATTAGCATATAAAACACTACAAAAAAAATAAAAAAAAAGTATGTATCTCATAGCTACTTCTCAAAATAAAAAAGTTCTTCAATATTTCCACTTTTACCTGAAAGTTGACTACTCTTATTATATATAAGTTTCCATCCTAACTCTATTACTACTTTTAAAAACTCTTTTCTACACTTCTCAATGGCTTTTGTATCTACAACCATACCTTTACTATCTCTTTTTACTTCTCTTCCAACTTCAAATTGTGGTTTGTATAATATAATGATTTTATCACTGCTAAGTCTATCTATATCTTTTATAATATTTAATATACTTATAAAAGAAACATCACAAGTAACTAAATTGTATTTTTGATCACTATGAAACTCTCTAATATCGGTGTTCTCTTTGATAATAATTCTTGTATCATCTTTTAAAGTTTCGTGAAGTTGATTAGTCCCCACATCTACACAAGTTACTCGTTGTACATTTGATGCTAATAATATTTGTGTAAAACCACCCGTTGAAGAGCCTATGTCTAAAGCTACCTTATCATGTAAATCAATAACAAACTCTTCTAAAAAATATTTTAACTTATAAGCAGCACGACTCACAAAGAACTCCTCTTGGGTAAGAGTTATTTTATGAATCTCTTCTACATTAAAAGATGGTTTTGTTACTATTTTACCATCTACTAAAACTTTTTTTAACTTAATTAATTCATTTGCTTTATTTCTACTTTGAATATTGTTATGCTTTGTTAGGTATATGTCTAATCTCATAGGATTATTGTACTTAAATTTTAGTTAGATATAGCAAAATGACTAACTCAATGATTTAAGAGTAATTTTATCTTATTTGATTAAACTTCTATCACTTAAAACAAAAAAAGGATTTAGAAATATGGCAACAGTAACATTTAAAAATGACATCGTATGTAATTTAGCGGGAAATGAAATCAATGTTGGAGATACAGCTCCAGTAGTAACAGTAGTAAACTGTAACCCTATGCTTCAAGATGAAACAATTGGTGGAGCTCAAGATAAAGCACAATTAGTTGTAGTTGTACCTTCATTAGATACACCAGTATGTGATGCAGAAACAAGAAAATTCAATACAGAAGCAGCTTCAATTAAAGGTGTTACAGTAAAAACTGTATCTATGGATTTACCATTTGCAGCAGCAAAATTTTGTTCAACAGCTGGTATTGAAAATTTAGCAGTATGTTCAGATTTTAGAAACAAAGATTTTGCAAATGCTTATGGTATGCTTTTAGCAGATGGACCATTAGCAGGTGTAACTGCAAGAGCAGTATTTGTTATTGATTGTTCTGGAAAAGTAACATATAAAGAGTTAGTATCTGAAATTACAGCAGAGCCTGATTATGCAGCAGCAATTGAAGCAGCAACAGCGGTAGCTGGTTCAACTTGTTGTGGTGGTGGACATTGTTCATAATATAGTAATTTTTATTATGTTATTAAAAAAGGGGGGGGAAGTGTTACTACACTTCCCCTTTTTTTATATAAAAAAACTTTACTAATTTAATCTTCACTATATCTTTATTATTATAATATATAATTGTTCAACAATATTAAAAGGAAAGTAGATGTTTAAAAATATGACGATTAAAGCTAAATTAGTAGCTTCATTTATAATACTATCGGTGCTTGTTGCGATTCTTGCAATCTACAGTATCACTGCAATTGGTAAATCAGCAGATGGTTTTTCAAGTTATAGAGAGATGGCAAAAGATAGTATCTTAGCGGGAAGAGTTCAAGCGAATATGCTTATGGTTCGAATGAATGTAAAAGATTATCTTATGACAAAATCTCAAAAAGATATTGACGAATTTAACAGCTACTATACAAAAACAGAAGGTTTTGTTAATACAGCACTCAAAGAGATACAAAACCCGACTCGTGTACCAATGATAAAAATGATTTCCCATGATTTAAAAGAATATCAAGAAAACTTTTTTCAAGTTGTAGACTATATGAATAAAAGAAATGATGTAGTTAATAATAACCTTAATGTAAATGGTAAAAAAATAGAGCAACTTATGACTACCGTTATGAATAATGCCCATAATGATAAAGATGATGAAGCAGCACTTGCTACAGCACAAGGAGTAAGAACTTTACTTCTAGCACGACTTTACACTTCAAAGTTTTTAGCTTCAAACAAAAAAGAACATTCTGACAGGGTCTTTAAAGAATTTATTAATTTAAACGAAGAGCTTAAAGAAATCAGAAAAAACATTGAAAATCCAACAAGAAGAGCTCAACTTAAAGAAGCTATAGGATTAATTAAGCAATATGAAGAAGGTGTAACAAAAATTATTCAAATTATTAAAGAAAGAAATGATGTTATCAATAATAAGTTAAATGTGATTGGTCCAAAAATAGCAAAACTTTGTGAAGATGTAAAGCTATCAATTAAAAAAGATCAAGATACAATTGGACCTAAAGTTGCAAGCTTAAATGAGAGTATTAATTTTATGACTACTGTTATATCACTAGTTATTTTAATTATAGCTATCACATTATCTATTATTATCCCAAGAGATATTGCGAACTTAATAGAAACATTCCAAAAAGGTTTATTAGGATTCTTTAGCTATTTAAATAAAGAAACTACAACTGTTCAGGCTATTGATATTAATTCAAGCGATGAGATAGGTGTTATGACAAAAGTTGTAAATAAAAATATTGAGAATACAAGAAATCTAATAGACCAAGATACAGCACTACTTGAAGATGTAAAAAGAGTTGTTACAGAAGTTGGACAAGGTAGACTTAATCAAAGAATAGAGAAATCAACACAAAGTGAAAACCTAACAGAACTAAAAGAGATATTCAACAATATGCTTGATGTAACAAGTAATAATGTGTGTGAAGATATCAATAAAATAAATAGAGTACTTGATAACTTTGCAAAACTAGACTTTAGAGACAGAGTTGAAAATGATATTGGTGGCGTTGCTAAAGGCTTAAATAACTTAGCTGATATTATCAATCAAATGCTAATAGAAAACAAATCAAACGGACTAACCCTAGATAACAGTTCTAATATACTCCTTAAAAATGTAGATATCTTGAACCAAAACTCAAATGAAGCAGCAGCAGCCTTAGAAGAAACAGCAGCAGCTTTAGAAGAGATAACAGGAAATATATCAAATAATACAAGTAATATTATTCAGATGTCAAACCTAGCTTCCAATGTA
>JAIOSF010000018.1 GCA_021107755.1 Arcobacteraceae bacterium | reverse complement strand
TACAACAAAACATAAAACACAAGGGACAGGACTCGGACTTTATATGGCAAAAATGATTATTGAAAGTGGTTTAGAGGGAACACTTAGTGTAGAAAATAGACTAGAAGGTGCTTGTTTTACAATACAAATACCAAAAGGTAAGAGATATAAAAGATGAAACAGCTTTATCCTTATAAAATATTATTTGTAGAAGATAAAAAAACTACAAGAGATAACTATACTAATCATTTAAAAAAAAATTTCAGTAAAGTATATGTGGCAGAAGATGGAGAAAAAGCATACCAACTCTATAAGGAAAAAAAACCAGATATTTTGATACTAGATATAAATATCCCTAAACTCAATGGTTTAGAATTGTTAGAAAAAATAAGAGAAAATGATTATACAACTAAAGCTATTATGTTTACAGCCCATTCCGATAAAAATTTTTTATTACAAGCAGTATCACTGCAACTTACAAGATATCTTGTTAAACCTGTAAGTAGAAAAGATCTTAAAGAGGCATTGGGTATTGCTATAGATGAACTTCTAAAATACAGTGTAACGCCACTTCAAAACATATACTTAAAGGAAAACTTCTCTTGGGACATTAAAATTAAAAAATTAAAATACAATAACAATATAATAAAACTTACTACCAAAGAAAGCAAACTGTTAGAAAAACTCTTTTCACAAAAAGATCGTATATTTAGTTATGATGGTATTTTTGAATATGTATGGAAATATGATGAAGAGGTTAGTTTAAATAGTCTGAAAAGTATGATAAGAAGGCTACGAAAAAAACTTCCTGAAGATACTATTATAAATGTGTTTAATGAGGGATATAAGATTAGTTTTTAATCCTGTATGTTACTAATGAAATTACCCATATATTTAATATAAGCATATAGATATTAGGTAAATAGAGAAACAAATCAACATTATTAAAATAATATGCCTCTATGTGAATTATTCTACTTTCTATAGCTCTCAATAAAAATATTATAGCACCTACTAAAAAGACTATTGAAGATATTTTATCAAAAGTATAAAACTTAGAAGAGGTATAAAATCCAAATAACCACATATCAAGCAACGAATAAAATAGAGCAAAAACTGAATACATCAAAGCTCTCATATTAGAATTAAAATCAATAAAAGTAAAAATATAGAATCCCACAAAAATAATCAATACTGGTATCCAATATCTTATTTGCCATTTTGAATCTAGACCAACAATGGCTCTTGTTGTCACATATAAACAAAGAGAACCCAAAGCAAAAAAAGTATTAGCGATAACTATGGATAAAAAATCTGGTATTTGATTACGCAAGATAAATAAGATAAAACCCAAACAATATAAAACTACAAAATATGTTATAAATTTAATAGCTCTATTTTGTGAATTTTTCTTATACAAAAAAAGCATATAAATAGAAAGAACTAATAATATCACTGTATTAATAATAAATAACATTTTCATATCTAGCAAAAAGAAATCCTCACCTTTTTAATCAATTTAATAACTTATTTTTTGATTTTATCTAAAAACTATTAAAAATTGATACTTTTGTGATACCAGCATAGTATAAAATATTTTATTATTTTTATAAAAAGGGATGTCATGAGGGAAAAAGGTAAAAATCAGGTAGTAAACTTGCTTCTTATAGGAAGTATTGTTTTACTAGGATCAAGTTTAAATGCACTTACTTTAAAGCAAAGTGTTTCAGAAGTTATAAACACAAATCCAGTTATTAAAGAGAGGGTGAGTAACTATAGAGCAACGCAACAAGATTTAAAAATATCAGAATCTGAATATCTACCAAGTGTAGACTTACGCTCTGGCATTGGATATAAAGATGCAGGTAATTTAAACGATGAGATTCGAGATGTAAATTATGATTATTATGAAAATTCTCTTAAACTTACTCAAAATCTTTTTAATGGTTTTGATACTACTTATAAAGTTGATTACCAAGAAGCTAGAGTTTTAGCAGCAGCGTATCATTATTTAGAAAAAGCAAATGACATGGGTTTTAGAATGGTTGAAGCATATTTAAATGTTATCAAAAACTATAAACTTTTACAAAATTCAAAAGATAGTGTTGAGTTTCATCAACAAATGTATGAAGATATACAAAACCTTTACGATGCAGGGCTAAATACAGCTTCTTCTATATCTAAAGTAAAAGCTGGACTAGCACTAGCAAAAACAAACTATATTGTTCAAAAAAACAATACAAGAGATGCTGAATTTAACTTTGCTAGAATTTTTGGGAAAAAACCGACTGTTACAGATATGGAGCTACCTGTACTTGAAGTACAAATGCCACCATCAATTCAAAGAGCTACCATGTATGCAATAAGAAACAATCCGTCTTTAATAGTAAGTCATTATAACCTAGAAGGTGCTCAAGCCTTGTACAAAAAGTCAAAAAGTGGTTATTACCCAAAAATAGATTTTGAGATAGAACAACTTTATAACGACTACCATACAGATGATAATGGTTTTGATACTCCAGATGATAGATTTAGAGTTGGTTTACAACTAAACTGGAATCTTTATAGAGGTGGTGCTGATAAAGCAACTGAGCAAAAAGCTATTAGTAAAATGCACCAAGAGTTACAGATACATCAAGATTTACAAAGACAAGTTATTGAAGGATTAGAACTCTCTTGGTCTGCCTATGAAATTATCAAAGAGCAAATAACACAACTAGAAGAGTATAGTAAATATAGTGAATCTACACTTGTAAGTTATAAAGAGGAATACAACCTTGGGAAAAGATCACTTTTAGATTTTATAACAGCGCAAAATGATGTAGTAAACTCAAGATCACAAATGATAAAAGCACAAAGTGAACAACTTTTTGCCCAGTATAGACTACTAGATGCCATGGGATTACTTGTAACAGTTGTTATGGGAGATCAAGAAAGTTATGAAAGATCTGTAAATATCAATACAGATGAGATGCAATATGTACTTGATACACTTCCTATTAGTTTAGATGAAGATAATGATATGTTAGTAAATAGTCTTGATGTGTGTAACAACTCACAATTAGGAGACAAAAATCATCTTATGCCATATGGTTGTGAAAAAGATATGATTGATCCAAATAAACAGATCACACTAAAAACACTTAAAAACAACAAAACTTTTAAAGAAGGTGATAAGTAATGAAAACAATAATAGCAATAATTTTTAGTATATCTGTTGTATTTGCAAATGGATTGTATGATGACTCATATTTAGTAAATGCTAAAAGTAGTCAAGTTGAGAGTCAAATGGATAAACACCTCATGTATGGAGATTTTGAGCAAGTTTTACGATTTGAACCAATCTTTTTTCATCCATCGACAAACTTCATTGTACAAGAGTCTCAAAACTATTTAGAGCAAATTGTACAAGCGTATGAGAAGTATAAGGATAGAGATATTACACTTACAGTCATAGGGTATACAGACCATGTACAAACAAAAACAGAAAAAGTAAACCAATCAACATGGTTCCCTACATATCCAAATGACTTAACTATAGAGTCAAGTCAAGAGATAGCTTTAGGATATGCAACATATACACATGATCAACTCGTAAACAAAGGTATCCCAAATGAGATAATCATAGTAGAGCAAAGAGGTGGACTTGATAATCTTTATACACGAGCGACGCAAGAAGGTAGAGATAAAAACTACAGAGCTATGGTTACTATGTATATATCAAAAGCTAAAAATGCAGATAGTGACAATGATGGGGTAATAGATACTGAAGATCAATGTCCATATACACCAGCAGGTCATACTGTAAATGCTAATGGATGTTCTGAACTTTTAAACTTAACAATTCATTACAATGTTAACTCATCAGTTATTAGAGATATCTCTTTTGAAAAATTAACAAAAGTGATCGCTTTTATGAAGAAATATCCAAACTTTAAAGCACTATTATATGGGCATACAAGTAGTGAAGGCACAAGACTAAACAACCAAATATTATCTGAAAAAAGAGCTTTAAGTATCAGAAAATATTTAATAACACAAGGGATTAGCTCTTCAAGAATTTCTGTTTATGGAAGAGCTTCTACAGAACCTATTGCATCAAATGATACACAAGAGGGAAGAGAAGAAAATAGAAGAGTTGAAATAAAACTACACTAATGGACAAAAACACTTCTAACTACAATAAAAAAGACTCTTTATTAGAGTCTTTGGTTTTATATACGAAACTTTATCATAAGCCCTATAGTGAAGAATCACTTATGGCTGGTCTTCCTGCATCTCACCTTTATAGTGATAACATACTTTTTACAAAGGAGAAGTCAAAATCTCTTTTCTCAAGAGCAGCACAGCGAGCCGGCTTAAAAAGTAGTTTAGTACAAAGACCCATTAAAGAGATATTACAATTACAACTTCCAGTGATACTTCTTTTATCAAATAAAAATAGTTGTATTTTAGAAGATTTCTCAAAAGATAAAAAAGAGGGAAAAGTTATCTATGCAAATGGTGATGACCCTATTGAAGAGTGGGTAGATATCCAAGAGTTAGAAAAAGAGTATATGGGTTTTGCATTTATGTTAAAAAAGCCCTACTCTTATGGAAACAAAGACAAAAAACTTCACACACATAATGAACATTGGTTTTGGGATACAATAAAACTTTCAAAACCTATCTATAAAGATGTACTATTAGCTTCATTTTTAATCAATCTTTTTGTATTAGCAACTCCACTATTTACTATGAATGTGTATGATAGAGTGATACCAAACAATGCCATTGAAACTTTATGGATGTTTACTTTTGGTGTTATTATTGTTTACTTAATAGATATTTTTTTAAAATTTACGCGAACTTACTTGCTAGAGATTGCAGCTAAAAAAAGTGATATTATTATCTCATCAATTGTTTTTGAAAAAGTTCTTGATTTAACTTTAGAGTCACACCCAAAATCTGTGGGTGCATTCGCTAGCAACCTAAAAGACTTTGATTCTATCCGCTCTTTTTTGACAAATGCAACTTTAACAGTATTAATTGATATCCCTTTTACTATTTTGTTTCTTTTACTTATAGGCTACATTGGAGGTACTCTTGTACTTATACCACTTGTGATATCTATAGCTATTTTAAGCTATGCCTTTGCTATAAAAAATCCTTTACAAAGGAGTATAGAAAGTACCCATCAAGCAGCAGCACAAAAAAATGGTATATTAATAGAAACTCTACAAAATATAGAGACTATAAAAGTATTGGGACTTGCAGGAAAAATGCAATGGAACTATGAAGAATCTACAGGTGAAATTGCAAATAAAAGTTTAAAATCAAGACTATTATCAAGTTCCATTCCAAATGTAACAGCATTTTTAGTACAACTTAACACCATACTATGTATTTTGTATGGTGTTTACTTAATCAATGATTTTGAACTCACTATGGGTGGACTCATAGCTATTATTATCCTATCTTCAAGAACTGTAGCACCTTTAGGACAAGCTGCTTCACTTATTACTAATTATGAAGATGCAAAAACATCTTATGAAGCTATTGACTCTATTATCACTCGTCCAGTTGAGAGACCAAAAGCCAAAGAATTTATAAGAAGAGAGAATATTATTGGAAATATAGAGTTTAGAAATGTCACTTTTACCTATCCTGATACTCAAATAGCTGTATTAAATGATGTGAGTTTTACTATAAACAAAGGTGAAAAAGTAGCTATTTTAGGAAGAATCGGTTCAGGAAAAAGTACTATTGCAAAACTATTACTAAAACTTTATGAGCCTCAAAGTGGTTCTATTTTAATAGATGGCATTGATATAAAACAACTAGACCCAGCAGATTTAAGAAAAAGTATAGGATATATACCTCAAGAGATTCATCTTTTTCAAGGTACTATAAAAGAAAATATTTTGAATAACTATAGATACTACACAGATGAAGAGATGTTAGAAGTTTCTAAAATTGGTGGGGTTGATGAGTTTGTAAAGACCCATCCTCTTGGCTATGAGATGCCTATAGGGGAAAGAGGTGTTGGACTCTCGGGAGGACAAAAACAAACAGTAGGAATTGCTAGGGCATTGCTATCAGATGCAAACACCTTACTTTTTGATGAGCCTACAAATGCTATGGATCAAACTACGGAAACAAATACAATAAATAAATTAAAACCAGTAATTGAAGATAAAACATTATTTCTCGTAACTCAAAAAATGAGTACTTTAGAGTTATGTAATAGAATTATCGTTTTTAATCAAGGTGTTAAAATCATGGATGGACCAAAAGATGAGATTATAAAACAGTTGGCATCAAAATGATAAATACAAATAGATTCAAACGAAAAATAAAACTCCCTAAAAAAAGAGAGCTTACAAGAGAAGATTATGAATATATGGATAGTCTTAGTAGTGCAGTTCTTGAAAAACATCCAAAAAAACTCCATGTGGTGCTTCTATTTTGGTGTGTTACTATTTTCTTCTTTATTGTATGGGCATCTTTAGCACAAATCGATGAGATAGCAAGAGGGAATGGAGATGTAATCCCTAGTAATGAAAACCAAGTAGTACAAAATCTTGAGGGTGGTATTGTTGAAGAGATTTTGATAAAAGAGGGAAGTCTTGTAAAAAAAGGGGATATTCTCCTCAAGATAAACAATGAAAAATCGATCTCAACTTACCAGTCAAATGAGGTAAAAGCGATGGCTTTAGAGGCAAAAATATTAAGGCTAAAAGCGCAATCTCAAGCACAAGAATTTGATCTTACAAAAGCAAATAATGAAGAGATAAAACCATATATAAAAAATGAATTAAGTCTTTATGAAACAAATATAAATCAACTGAATTCAACGATTGAAGTGTTAAATGAACAACTCAAGCAAAAGAAAAATTCTTTTGAAGATGCCAAATCAAAAAAATTATATCTATCAAAATCTTTAAAAATGATACGAAAAGAATTAGGTATGACAGCGCCAATGGTTGAAAGGGGAATCGCTTCAGAAGTTGATTTGCTACGACTTCAAAAAGAGGAGAATAATGCTCTTGATGAGTTTAAAAGTGCAGAGTTTGCTATTGTGAGATTAGAATCTGAGATAAATGAAACTTTGCATAAAATCCAAGAGACAAAACTCTCTTTCTCTTCAAAAGCAAAACAAGAACTCAACGAAGCAATAGCTGAATACAAAAGAACAGTAAGCAACGCAAAAGCTTTAGAAGACCAAGTAACAAGAACTATAGTAAAAGCCCCAAGAGATGGTGTAGTTCAAAGACTTTTTGTCCACACTATTGGGGGTGTAGTAAAACCAGGAGATGACCTCATCGAGATAGTTCCATCAAATGAAAAACTTCTAGTAAATGCAAAGATAAAACCCTCTGATATTGCATTTATCTACCCATCACAAAAAGCAATCGTGAAATTTTCAGCGTATGATTTCTCTATCTATGGAGGTTTAGAGGGGGAAGTTATAAGTATCAGTCCTGATACTATAAAAGATAAAGATGAAAATACTTACTATATAGTGAGAATCCAAACACAAAAAAGTAAACTAGAACAATCAAAAGATATGAAAATCATCCCAGGTATGACTGCTCAAGTGGATATCTTAACTGGTAAAAAAAGTATCTTAAGTTATATCTTAAAGCCAATTTTGAAAACAAAGCAATATGCTTTTGGAGATAGATAACTATGAATGTTAAATTATATAGTGAAGATTTATCGTTGTTACAACAATGGCAAAAAAAGATTACTATATATGCAAGTGAAATATTAGAAGATATAGAAAATTTATACCTTTACAATAATATGATAGTTATTTTAGATTATTCTTGTTGTCATAAAAATTTATTTCATATCATGAATCTTTCTGAATCTCAAAATATAAAAATATTACTTTTAGATAATACTCCTACCTTTGAAAAAGGGAAAAAAGTATTGGGTTTAGGAGTACATGGATATGGAAATATTTTGATGAATGAGCTATTTTTAAACTCCGCTATTGAAACTATTAAAAACAATATGATTTGGATATATCCAGAGTTTACAACTTCACTTATACAGGGGTTTAGTAAAGAGCAAACTGCACCCAATGAGATAGCACAACTCCTTACCTCAAGAGAATTAGATATAACTCTTCTTATCAAAGATGGACTCAGTAACAATGAGATATCGCAACACTTAGATATCTCAATCAATACAGTAAAATCACATATAAAAAATATCTATGAAAAACTTAATGTGAAAAATAGACTCTCTTTATCTCTTCTTTTTAAAACAAAATAGCAAATTTTATAAAAACCACCCCAAAGTGTGATTGTATAAATTTTTAAAATAAACTAAACTATACAAAAATTTATAATTAGGATTTTATTATGGCAGATGTTATAGGAAAAGTTGAAGGTTTAGAGGGGAAGTTTTTTGTGAAAGACCCACAAGGGAACATAAGAGAACTTCAAAATGGAGATGAAGTATATGAGGGGGATACAATTGTTCCTGATACAAACAATCCAACAACTGCAACAGTAACAATAGCACCTAATAATGGGACACCACCTTTAAAGATAAACTCAGCTCAAGAGCAGATGTTAGACAAAACACTTTTAAATGAGGGATTAAATAACCAAGAGTTAGCTTTCAATCCAGAAACTGTACAAGATGCTCTTGTATTAAACAATCAAAATCCTCAAAATGATGAACCACAAACAGCACAGTTTGCTGCACTAGATGGAGCACAAACAGATGTTAATAGTGACCTAAGACAAAGAGCATTTGGAGTAGAAGAAAATCAAAATCCTGATAATAATAATGAAGCTACACAAGGTCAATTTACAACCTTAGATGGTAGCAGAACTGATGTAAATAGTGATTTAAGACAAAGACAATTTGGTGGAAATGATAGTGACTATACACAAGATAATGGAGCTGATCAAGCTGCAACATTTACAGCACTTGATGGTGCAAGAACAGATGTAAACAGCGATCTTCGAGATGCTAACTGGCCAGGTATTATGGAATATACTCAAATACAAGGTAATGAAGCAGATGGAACAATAATTGGCTCAGAGGGTGGAGCTACTTTTGCCTCAAGAGATGGCGATAGTACAGATATCGTAAGTGATTTACGACAAGCCCAATGGTTTGAACCTGTAGAAGAACCTACATATAATGGTGATGTTGATATTGATAATGGTACACCAGATACCGTAATTCCACCTGTAAACAATATAACTGTTAAACTAGTATCTACAGATATAAATGGAGATATCATTCCTGAGGCCTCTATAGCAGAAGGGGAAACAGCGTATTATAAAGCTATATTAGTAGATTCTAAAGGGAATCAAATAGTTGGTGCAACTGGTGATGTTGATATTACCTTTACAGATGGAACTGCTATTAGAACAGGTATTTCAGTAGATGGTGAAAGTGACTTCACAGGAACAAATGCCACTGTAGCTATAAATACTGTATTTAGTGCAGTTGCAAGTGATGATGCTATTGGAGACAATGGTGAAAAATTTAATGTACAAATCACAGATGATAGTTACACAAATCCCTCTTCATATCAAAATCTAATACATGATACAACACCTGTTGTTACTACAATCACAGATGATACTGGAACACCAAATATTCCAAATGATGGAGTAGAAGCAGATCATGAATCAGTAAAAATAAGATTAATAGCACTTGATGCAAATGGTGATCCAATTTTAAGTGGAGGTAACTATACATTCACAAATAGTGTAGCTGAAGGAGATGCTGCTCAATATAAAGCTCTTGCTTTTGATTCTTCTAACACTACATTTGCAAATGGTTCAGAGCTAAATAAGCAACTAGGAAGTGTTACTATAAGTTCAGCTAATACTACTGCAACCGCAGGAAGTGACTATACTGCGACATCAACAACAGTCGCTCTTGATACAGCTTTTAGTGTAAATACATTAGATGACTACATTGCAGATAATAATGAAGATTTTACTGTAAATATTGGTTCTTATGTAACCCCTACAACTGGAAATAGTTATGAAAATGTAGATGCAAGTGGCTCCGTAACAACTACTATCACAGATGGTGTAAATGATGCAATACCAAATCAAGATGTAGATACAGTCTATCTTGAACTTTCTGGTGATGATATTCAAGGGGAAATAAATGGTGAAAAACTAACCCATACTATCAACTTGGTTGATAAAGATGGAAATGCTGTGAATTTAGCTAATGGAAAAAGTATAACAATATCTTTAACTTACTCAGATATTGCAGGAAAAGATGCTGTTGAAGGAGCTGATTTAACTGGTGGTAAAACTATAAGCTTTATTTTAAATGGTAATGGTGGCAGTAGTTACAACTTTGAAAATGTTATTGTCGGAGGAGATGCAGACTTTGAATTAAGCGAAAGTTATAATGTTGTAATTGGAGCTATTACAAATCAAGCAGATACTGGGTTTGAAAATGTTGCAATTAGTACAACACAAAACAGTGCAAATGGTACAATTGTTGAAGGTGTAGTTGTAGAGGGTGGAAATGTAATTAATGGAACAAGTCAAGAACTTGTTCAAGGACTTGGTGCATTTAATACAATTACAAGCTTTACTTACAAAGATGAAAATGGGGATACACAAACAGGTACAGTTGGAAATCCTACCGATACTCAATTTGGTACTATAACTATAGAAGCTAATGGAGATTGGAGCTATACTTCTGATGCAACAGAAGACCACTCAAATGGAACTCTTCTTGATACTATAACTTACACAGTTACAGATGGTGGTACAGATACACAGCATGAATTTCCTATTTTAGTAACAGACACTGTGCCAGTAGCAATAGATGACAATGCTACAACTCCAAGAGAAGTAACAGAAAATGCTGGTGCAATTATAGGAAATGTTATTACAAATACAGATGATGATGGAGCAGATACCCCAAGTGCAGATATTATTGGTACCAATGATGTAAATGTCACTACATTTACATACAAAGATACAAATGGAGATAACGCTACAGCCAATGCTGGAACTACTGTAACAGAACAAAATGGTACACTTACAGTCAATCAAGATGGTAGCTGGACATATACACCAAACCAAAGTGTAGATAATAGTTCAGGTGCTGTATCTGCAAACTTTGACTATACTATAACAGATTCTGATGGAGATACAAGTAGTGCAACTCAATATATCAATATATTAGATGATGATGCAGATATTCCAACAATTAATAATGCCAATAATACTCCAATAAAACTCTATGAGGGTGACTCAAAAGTTACTTTTAATGGAACAGATAATTACAATGAGTCTAGCAGTAATGCAAATAAAGATACTTCATCAGCATCTACCCATAAACTTGACTTTACAACGGGAACAGATGATGCAGGAATAACATCTTTCACTTTTGATGGAACACCATCTGCACAAATAGCTGTAGGTGGTTCTGCAACAGTTACTGATGATGATAAAGGGATATTGACAGTACATTATGATGGAACTTGGGAATACACACCTCCAGCTTTTTATATACATCCAGATGCAAATGGTATAAACAATTTTCAGACAACTTTTACATATACAGTAACAGATATAGATGGTGATGCAGTAGCAACTGGAAATCAAACTATACAAGTAGATGATACTTTAGCAACTTTTGGAACCGCACCTTCAGATGTAAGTATAGATGAGGCATATTTACCCTCAGGTACTGCTCCAGATAATACAAAACTAACAAAAACAGAAGCTATCAACATAGATGTATCAAAATTAAGTGGTGCTCATGATGTGACATTTCTTGATGCAGGTTCTCAAAACGATGCAACTCTTAATAATGTAGCTCTTTCATCACTGGGAAGTGATATAAGTCATGAGGTTACAAATAGTGGTCATACTTTAATTCTAAAAGATGCAAATGGAGATGCAGTACTTACAGTTACTATAAACAATCCAACAAGTGATACGCCAACTTACACTGCCGTTCTTTCTCAAGCTTTTGATCATGAAACCGCTCTTTTGGAAAATGGAAACTTAGAGTTTGACTTTAATATTTCACTTAATGATGATGACAATGATCCAGCAAATGAGACTTTTAAAGTAAGTATTATAGATGATGTATCTCCTGATAGTCAAACTATGACAGTTGATGAAGATAGTTCAGATACTACTATTACTACAAATGCTGATGTAACTCAAGCAAATACTTCAATCACCAGTGATGGTATATATGGTACAGGTTCAATAACAGCTGATGGTAAATTTAAATATGTACCAGATACAAACTTTAGTGGAGAAGATAGTGTTACATATAGAACAACACTCGATGATGGAACAACAAAAGATGTAACTGTTACTATTACAGTAAATCCTATTGTAGATGCTCCAACTGTTAATGTTAATGATGTAAGTGCGATAGAAGATGCAACTGATAATGCTGATGTAGGTACAGGAAATACTAAAGAGGGTACAAATAGTATCGAATTGGGTTTAATCCTTCCAAGCTTAAGTGCTGACCAAACTGATCAAAATAATGCAACTACAGGAGACCATGCAGAGAGAAATGGATATATTGAATTGAAGTTTACAAATGGTACAAGTGTAAGTGGTGCAGTTTTAGAAAAAGCAGATGGGACAGACTTAGCTACAATAAATAGTGATAATCAAACCGTAAAAGTTTATATAAGTGACTTAGGAAGTGATTATCACCATAATGACTTAAATCCAGGAGCTGATGGTGCTATTCAATTAACACAAGCAGAATATGAAGCTTTAAAAATTATTCATGCCCAAGATAATGATACAGATATAGATATAAATATCAAAACTACTTCTTATGAAGTTGATGATAGTAATATCCCATTAGTAGGTATAAGTGGAGTAAGCGATAATGATAATATGACTGTAACTATTGCTCCTGTTACCGATGATATCTCTTTGATTTGGGATAGTGCAACTGGTGGAACAATCTCTCAAACAACAATTGCAAATGATACATTTACATTTGATGCAATACTGGAGGGAAGCTCTAGTATTAACCTAAAAGATATCCTCTCAAAAACAAGTGGATTTGAGTCTGATGGAAGTGGTGATTTAGATGGGAGTGAACAAAGAACTTATACTATTGAAGGTATCCCTGAGGGAACTATTGTCACTTTAGGTGGACAAAGTATAACAGCAGATAGTAATGGTAAAGCAATTATCAACTTAAACGACGCAAATGAAAAATTAGATGACCATGACTTTACTTTAGAGTTTCCAGAATTTTATGCAGGCACTATAGCAAACGCAAAAATCACCCTAAGTGTAAAGGATATTGGTGCAGATGGAGAAAACTCAGGAGTTATTAAAACAGCAGAAGTATACTTTAATATGACTGTTACAGGGGTGTCAAATGGTATAGAAGCTCTAAATGCAGCACAAGCAACAGGACTTGAAGATGCAGGACGAGCAAATGGTAATACTACAAACGATGGAGCTGCAGGAGATATAACAGCACCAGAAAATGGAATTGATCTTAATATTACTGCCACTACAGTTGATACAAGTGGTAGAGAAAAAGTTATTATGATGATAGATAAAGTTCCAGATGGTGGTGCTATTTACTATAGTGATGCAAACGGAACTATTACAATAGATGAAAATGGTGCAGTTGCTGGTTTAACTAATACAAATGCAAATGTAACTGTAGATGCTACAGCAAATGGAACTTTTAAAGTTACTATTGTAGATTTTAAAAATGATGCAGACCTTAAATTTGTCCCACCACATAATAGTAATGATGACTATACTTTTGATGTAACTGCAAAAACCCAAGATGGCAATAGTTTAGCAAGTAATACAACTGATATTAAAACTATCAATGTAGGAGTTACTGGGGTAGCAGATATTCCTGTAAAAGATGACTTTAAAACACTTGATTCTGATGGAAATGATAATTCAAATGCTGCAACAGATATCTATAGTGCTGTAACTGTAGAAGACACAGATACTGATAGTACAACAGCACATAATGGTGCCGTGGTATCATT
Source organism: Arcobacteraceae bacterium (assembly GCA_021107755.1). Classification (GTDB taxonomy): domain Bacteria; phylum Campylobacterota; class Campylobacteria; order Campylobacterales; family Arcobacteraceae; genus JAIOSF01. The sequence goes on along the minus strand of JAIOSF010000018.1, from coordinate 82,290 downwards.
TGAAAATCTTTACAAAGAAGCGGGACTTAGCTCTTATGATAGTGACAGTTCAGAGGGCTTAAGTGTAGTTATCACAGCACTTGGAAATGACTTTAGTGTAGTGGCAAAAGATGGTGGAGAGTTATCAGCTTCAGGTATATCTTTTAACGGACTTAGCGGAACCTCTAGAGAATGGAGTTTTGATGTGAGTGATTTAAGCAAAGTAGAGATTCTTACATCTAAAAATTATAGTGGAAGTATAGAGTTTACAGTAAAACATATCACTACAGAAAATGATGGAAACTCTAAAACAGATGAAAAAGACCTAAAGGTTCTTGTAAAACCAGTTGCAGAAGGAACTATTACTACAAGTAGTGATGTCACAGAAGATGTGGCAAGTTTAGTTGACTTTTCTATTGTACAACAAAATGGTGAGAGTGGTGAGACACTTGATGCAGTCTGGATAAATAAAGCAGATATTACAAATAAAGATTTTACACTTTATACGGATGCTGGTACAACTCAATTAGCAGATAACGGTACTACAATTATAGATGATGGTACTTATTATAAACTTACAGGGGCAGCTATAAACAGTATATATATTAAATATGATTTAAATGTTGGAACATCTGATACTACAGATAACTCTTTTGGTATTAAATATGAAGTAAGTGATAGTTTCACAGCAAATAGTGAAACCTTTACTGATACAAAAACTATAAATAGTGGCGTATATAGTATTCCTCTACTTTCTGTAACAGATATTATCACTTTAGATACAAGTGCTGGAGCAGTTGCTACTGTGGGGGATATTGTATATGCTGATGGAGCACCAAGTGTAACGATTAATGAAGTAGGAACCTTTAGTTTAGACTTAGATGTAACAAGTACAGATACAGATAATTCTGAAAACTTTACCCGTTTTGTTATAGAAAATGTACAAAGGGGTATCACAATAGACGATCCATATGCAACTATGGCAATTAGTGGTGGTGATACTAATATTTGGTTCTTAGATATTCCAGATCAAGAATTAACTGGTGGAACTTCAAGTTATACAGTGAATTTTAATGTAAATGACTCATTAAGATACTATGCAGATACTTCTACAGTTAAAATTACAGCCTATGCTAAAGATAGTGGCTCAAATGCTGATGATATACAAGAAGCAGTGCAAACAATAGAGTTTATAAATAATATAGTTGATCCAGTTGGTCCAGGAATTAACCCTACAATTGATGTAGATATGAATATAAATGATATTGTAGTCACTGAAGATACCCCATTTACTTTAGATGGAATTATAGAGACGCTTCTCCCAAGCAATGCTACAAATGATGCCATAGCAGATAGCGCATCAGTAACTTATACACTTGCTTTTAGTAACTTAACACATGTAAGTTTTGATAAAGAGAATGATACCTATACTGATACTCATGTAAATAGTTACAATGGGGAGCATTACATCACAGTAACAGCTTCAAAATCTGCTATACAAAGTACTATTGAGACTGTACTAAGTAATATAAAAATGATAGCAGATGAAAACTACAATGTAAATAATGCAGGAAGCCAACTTTCATTTGGTGTAAAATTAACAGCGTATGTTGGTGAAGGTTGGGCTAGAGATACTACTGATGTAAAAACCTTAGATGTAGATGTAGTTCCTGTAACTGATGATATCACTTCAAATGTAAATCAAACTCATGTTGATGAAAATAGTGGTGTAGTAGGAAGTGCACAAGAAGATGGTACCACAACTATAAACATCACTTTAGATAGTGTTGATAAAGATTCATTACCGGGAGGAAATCCAGTTTACAACATAGTAAAAGCTGCAGATGACTCAACCGATGCAGATACAGTATCTATCACATATAAAAGCGGTATCTATGGAACTTTAACATGGAGTGGAGGAAGTTATACATTTGGTAGTGGCAATACAGTTGCAAATGTACCAGTTGCAGATATTAGTAACAATAATTTAAAATTTACCCCTGAACAAGATGCCTCAGGTAATGTCACTTTTACTTATACAATCTTTGCAAAAGAGACAGGGGCTGATAATATTTCAGAAACTTCAAAAGATTTTACCATCAATGTAGCTGCTGTAGCCGATGGATTAAATCTTCCCCAGCTTAAAGGACAAGGAGATGAAGATACATTTATCCAAATATATTCAGACTTTTCAAATACTACCCCTCTTGATGGGGCTACACAAATAGATGATGATGGTTCTGAGAGTATATTATCTATGTATATAGACAATGTTCCTGATGATTTTTTAATCTATATAGGAGAAGAGGAAAGTCAAATACTAGCTAACAAAGGTAGTACCGATGGAAATGTAGACCTTGGTGCGGGTTCAATTAATACATACCAATGGAGTATAAATATAAGTGGTGGTATCCCAAAAGTATGGCTAAAGGCTCCAGAAAATTGGAGTAGTACAACTCCTATTGACCTTATTTTAAGAACAGTAGTAAAAGATGGAAGTGATACAACAATTGTAACTAAAGACTTCCAAGTAACTATAGATAGTGTAGCAGATGGTTTTGACAGTGTTACAGGGAACAATACAACGCAAACTGCAAGTGTAGATATTCCTATCAATCTTAATGCAAATGCTGGAGATATAGATGGTTCTGAAACTGGTATTTTGACACTTAGTGGATTTGGTGCAGCTGATGTGACATTTAAACAAGATGGAGCTGATATTATGGCAAATGTAAGCTATGATAATGGAACTGATACTTATACTATCTCAAATATTGATTTAGCTGTAGACAAACTTAATGAATTAACATTTCAAAAAGCTGGATTACATGGTCAAAGTATTGACTATACATTTAAAACAGTTGAGGGTGATAATAACACAAAAATCTCTTCTATTGAGAGTGGTTCTTTTACAGCTACAACTGATAATGTTATTACAGATACTACAATTGCTGGAACAGATGGACAAGATGATAGACTTATGTTAAGTGTTGGTGGTATTGATTTTTCAAGCATAACTTCAACAAGTATAGAAAAAATAGATCTTACAAATACAGATACTGATATCACTAATGTTACTATGCAAGATGTTATTGATGCTACAGATGGGGACAATGAGTTAATTATAATAGCTGATGATTCTAATGATAGTGTAGAGCTTAAAAACGATGGTGGAAATACATGGTCACAAGGTGCAAATATTACTTATGGTGATCAAACTTTTGAAACTTATACAAATGGAGATGCAACAGTAAAAATAAGTGTTGATGAAAATAGTGCTTCAATTGTAACTATTGCATAGCAACTTACCAAATTCAAAGATATTATATACTTGATATCTTTGAAGTTTTATCACTACAAAATTCATATACAAGTTTCCAAATTTGATACTTCTATGTTACTTCTTTTCTCTATAATTATGATAATAAATACTTTTAAAGGCAATAGATGAAAAAAATAATTTTAGCAGTTGTAGAACTATTTGTAGTTATCTCTCTTACAGGGTGTACAGAGGAAACAACTGGAGATAAAGTGGATAAAGCGATTGATTCAACAAAAGAGGCATCACAAAGTGCCACTGATAGTATAAAAAAAGCATTTGGCAACTAAAATACTTGCATTAAAGTATCACAAACTTTATATCAAAACCTTTCCCTAGCCAGTAATTTACTGAAGCATTTATAAAATAAACAACCGAATTAAATAAAAATAGAACAGGACTTGGACTATTTATGTCAAAAATAATTGTTGTAGAACATCACAAAGGGACTCTGGATGTTTACAATAAAGATGATGGTGTTGTATTTGAGATACAACTTCCTATGTAGAGATTTAAAAGGATAATTGATTGAAAGAAAATTTAAAAAAGCTTATAGATATTGGAAAAAATTTAAAAATTCTAATTGTAGAAGATGATCCACTTTTAAGAAGAGAGATTGTGAGTATCTTAAATGTTATTTTTGATGATATAACATTTGCAGTAGATGGTCAAGATGGATTTCAAAAGTATCTAGATACAAAGTATGATTTTATAATTACAGATATCCATATGCCAAATCTAAATGGTATAAATATGGCAAAAAAAATTCGAGAAAAAAATGACAGAATTCCTATTATTATCCTCTCTGCAAATAGTGACCCACACTATTTTATAGAGAGTATTAAAATAGGAGTTGCTGGCTACATTTTAAAGCCTCTTGATTTTGAACAGATGTATCATGTTTTGTATGAGACCATTGAAAATATAAAATTAAAACATGATGTATTTAGACAAAAGCAACTTCTCTCTGAAATTAATAATGATTTAGAACAACAGATGATAGGAAGAATATCTGAAATCTACTCTTTAAATGAGGAGATTCAAGCAACTCAAAAAGAGGTTCTCTTTACTATTGGAACTATTTGTGAGAGTAGAAGTAAAGAGACTGGAAATCATGTAAAAAGAGTTGCTTTATACTCAAAAATATTAGCAACACATTATGGGCTAAGTAATGATGAGATAACTTTACTTAGAGAAGCTAGTCCTATGCATGATATAGGGAAAATCGCTATCCCTGATGCGATTTTAAATAAAGAAGGGAGACTCACAGATAAAGAGAGAGAAGTTATGAATACCCATACAACTTTAGGGTATAAAATGCTACAGCACTCAAAAAGAAAACTACTAAAAGTATCTTCAATTATAGCACATGAACATCATGAAAAATATGACGGCACTGGATACCCAAGAGGTATAAAAGGTGAACAGATAAGTATCTATGCAAGGATAACTGCCCTTGCTGATGTGTTTGATGCACTAGGAAGTGATAGATGTTATAAAAAAGCTTGGGAAGATGAAAAGATATTTGAGATGATAAAAAATGAAAGTGGTAAACAGTTTGACCCAAAACTTGTATATATATTTTTTGATAACCTTAATGAGTTTCTTGAAGTAAGAGAAGCACATAGAGATATTTTAGAATAGTTCATAAATTGATACTTTTGAGATACTAGACTATGTTATTCTTTTGATATAAATTATAAGGAGTATATAATGTCTATAAATTCACGCTATGGTAATCTTAAAATAAACCGTGATATTAAGATACTTTTCGTAGATGATGATGCTATGTCTCATCTAGCTATATCAACTGTTTTTTCTCAACTATTTAATAGCTTCGGTACAGCAACAAATACAACAGAAGCTTTTGAAAAATTAACTAACACAAACTTTGATTGTATTATCACAGAGATTGAGATGAAAAATAGAGATGAACTTACTTTTATTCAAAAGATTAGAGAAAAAGATAAATGCATACCAATTATTGTACTTACAAGTTCTCGTAATAGTAATCGTTTTATTGAACTAATCCATTTAGGTATTTCAGGAATTATTTCAAAACCTATCCAGCATGATGAATTATTGAAAACTGTATTAAAAACAATTGATAAAATTGAGCTTTTAAATACTCTTGAAAATAAGAGATAAAAACTTTCTCATAAAAATAATGTTTTAAAATTATTTAAAAGATTATCTACCCTAAAATCTCTAATTCATCTGTATATTTTTCATCACAGTATGGTTCAAAACTAGATTTATACACAGCATAATGCTTCGTTGCTTTATGTCCATCTAATGCTTTTTCATCTCTCCAAGACTCGATTGCAGAAAATTTTCTTCTATTATTTTCATATTGAAAAATATCATAAAAAATACAACCATCCTCTTTTTTTGATGGTTCAACCATAGCTGTTAAAAGTTCTTTCATTTTATCTTCACAACCCTCTTTTGCTATAAATGTTACTCTTTTTGTTATTGTTGACATTGCTTATCCTTGATTTTATTTTTTGTATTGTATCAAATATTTTTTAATCTAGCACAATTCTATATTAAGTTTTAATTAAGATTAAAGAAAATAGCTTTAGTATTTAACTACTTATTATAGCTCTTTAGTTATAAAGTCATTAACTCCTTGCTCTATATCTTCAAATCACGCGTAATTTTTTTGTTAATCTTAATTAAAACTTAATATAGATTTGTGCAATATTTTATAAACCTGGGGCTTTCCACATAGAGGTTGTAATACCCTCATCTACAAGTTCAAGTTGCTTATCGTACGCTTTTTGCCAAATATCTTTTATCTCTTTATATTTATCATGATTATCCATATTTGGTAAGTACTCTTTATCCCATACTACAAGCTTTTTTGCAGCACTTTGTAAATCTTCATAAATTCCAGCACCAACACCAGCAGCCATCGCTGCCCCTAATGCTGTAGCTTCAGTTACTTTTGGTACTTTTATAGTACAACCTGTCACATCAGCTAAAATTTGGCACCAAAGTTTCCCACGACTAGCCCCACTTGCAAATACTATTGTTTTAGCTTTTATCCCACTAAATTGTTCTATTTTTTTCAAGTTTATATCACTTACAATACACGCATTTTCTTGTAAACTCCTAAACATACTAGCTCGATTACAAATAGTTGGGTCAATACTTAAATTTAAAAAACTAGGCGCTGCATGGTACCATTTTCCGTATTTCATACTATCACTAAAGATAGGGATAATTCCATTTGAACCAACTGGTACTTTACTAGCTTTTTGTTCTAGTATCTCATAAACATCCACACCCTTTTCTTTAGCTTCAAGTTTTTCCAAATCACAAAAAGCATCTCTAAACCATCGCATCACTAAACCACTAAAAAAAGTGATCCCCTCAGATTGAGATTGATTTGGTATTACATGGGGATTTACTCGAATACTCATATCAGCAGGTGGTGTTATATCTCGTTTGATATTTACTATTTGTTGCCAAAAAGAGCCACCAAGTATTGCCACATCTCCAAGTTCTACAACTCCAAGACCAGCAGAGCCTAGCTGAACATCTCCACCACCTTGCACAACTAGAGTAGAACTTGCTAGTCCACAAGAGCTATTGGTCACTTTTCCTATCACCTCTCCCACTTCATAAGTTAAAGGGAAAATATCATCTTTTAGGCCCACTTTTGAAGCCATGGAAGTTACCCAGTCTCTTTTTTCTAAACTAAAAATCCCACTTGTACCTCCATTACTTGGATCACTTGAAAATACACCGCTTAGTTTATACAATATCCAGTCACTTATCATCCCTATTTTTGCCACTTGATTATAGAGTTCAGGTTTATTGTTTTTAAACCACATAATACGAGGAATCGCACCCAAAGCAAAGGTTTGCCCAGACTCTTTGTAAAACTCCTCTTCAAAGCTTTTAAAATGCTCTTTAAGATACTTTACCTCATCAGTTGCCCTTGCATCTACATTTGCTACTGCAAAAAGTTCTTTGCCCTCTTTATCATAAAGGACAATTCCCTCTCGCATACTTGTAGAACTTACTGCAACTATATCTTTTGCATCAATATTAGCTAACTGTATAGACTCTTGAATACAAGATACAGTTAAATCCCAGTTTGTATCACAGTCAAAACTCATAGAGTTAGGAACACCCTGCTCTTCTAAATGTGTCCACTCACTTTGACTCATTGCTATTTGATTTCCTTTTACATCAAATATTGCAGCTCTTACACTTCCAGTCCCTGCATCTATTGCCATTAAATATTGTTGCATCACTCTACCCTATTTTTTCAATTTTGCTTGTTCTAATTCCCAATATTCCATATCAAAGCTATCTTGTAAACTAATACTTTCATAGCCACCTAACATATCTGCTTTTAGAACTGCATTCATGGTGTGGTTGTTTATATCTTCTATGATACTAGCTTCTTTTTCATTTTTCCCAAAGCTTACTGTTCCGAAGTTTTTTACCACTACCCAGTTTGGAGCTGGATTTAACATAATCTCATCTTTTTTATGTGTGTTAAAGTACTCTATATAGTTTTCTTTGTATCTATTGATTGCACCTTGAATATCATCCTCTTCAAGTATAAGTGGCTCTCTTTTTGTTCGGATGATATGTTCAGGAGTTAGTACCCCTCTTGTGGCAAATGTTTTTAGGTTTCTTGTTGAGGCATAGTGAAGTGCTAGGGGTGATTGATTTACTTTGACAAATACTTCATACCCTTTTTCACTACTTATGATTTGTTGTAATTTATCAATATCAAGTGTCCCTCGTGGCATATATTTTTCTATCACAAGTGGTGCATTTTTTTCTAAAAACTGTTCTGCTTTTGAAACTGCTTCTATCATCTTATCATACGATTTTTTTGCGTCATCATCAAAAGTAAATATCCCATGATTGTGTAAGATAATCCCCTCACAACTTTCCCAATCTAATCCTTGAACCATCTCATAAATTGTATGTGCCAAAATAAATCCAGGCATCACATAAGGAACTATGAGAAAATTTGGATATACCTCTTTGATATTTTCAATTCCATTGAAACTGTTTGAGATAGTTACAACTGCATCTGCATGAGTATGATCCACAAATTTAAAAGGAATTATTGCATGAAGTATAGCTTCAACTGAAGGGTTTGGAGCAGTTTTATCTATCATAGCTTCTCGCTGAGCTACCACCATTTCACTATCGCTTAACTCTTCAACTTTTGCCATATCTTGTAACATAGTGAGTTCCACAGGAGCAAACCCCTCTTTCTCAATACTCACTAAGTCCCAACCACTCCCTTTGACATACAATATATCTTGACCATCTACTGTTGATTTCACAGAAGTATTTCCACCTCCGTGAAGTACTAGTTCATCACTACGCCCTAGTAGTTTTGAAGTATAAACTCGAAGTTCTAAATCTGTTTTGTAGTTACTTGACTCTTCATCTGTCCATAAGTTTTTCATAATATTTATCATACCTTTTGATTTTTCTAAATTGATTATTTAGTTTAACATATTTTATCAAAAGAGTTGGTATAACATTTGAAAATAATAGATGTTAGTTTTTTAAATCTTTTATATCTAGAAAAATTTAAAATTAACTTCCCTTTACTATTTTTACATAATACTAACACGACACTCTATAAGTCTTAAACCTTTTGAGTTTAAGCTTGATTTTTTATGCTTAAAAAATTCAAAGATTCACAACATAGATACTATATTTTATTATTCTAGTCTTTTTTTTCTTCATATATTAAAAACACTTTTATAATTCTTAATTTCATTATATAGTTTAAGTTTATCTTCATCATTACTTTTAAACTTCGAAAGCCCTTTATTATACCCTCTTTCTTTTGCCATTTCTTTTAACTTAGTTAAAGATAGTTTTTTTACTTCATCATTAGTCAATTCTAAAACAGTAAGACTATTATTTATTATTTGTTTCTTTTCTTTTTGATTTGAATGTACTTTTTTCTTATTAATATCACTTTCTTTTTTTATATTTGAAGGAATATTATTACTAATTACTTCATATTTTTTATAAAATATATCTAACCCTATAGAATCATAGTAATCATCATAAAGTTTTTTATAACCAAAAACGCATCCAACTAAATATAAAGCAAAACCTATTTCCTTAATATGTTTAATCTTAAAATCATTAATTATTTGTTCTATTTCCTCATTATAACTTTTATTTTTATTTAAAAGTAAGTATTTTATTTTTAAATAAATCGAACCTATAATTAGTGATGAAATACCAATTTTATTTACAAACTTTCTAATATTTGAGTCATTAGATTTTTCAATAAAAGTTATATGTTCATATAAAGTATTTTGCCTGCTCTTTTGTAATTCATTATAGGTAGCGGAATTATTTAATTTTAATTCACCTTGCTTAAATCTATTGATCACCTCATTTGTTCGTTCTTTTAGTAATGTTATAATAATTAAATCAAAAATATAACCAACATCTTCTTTTACAAATTTATTCTCTCTTTTATAAAAAAGCAAATCTAAGAAAATATTTTTAAAATCTGTTTCCAAGTAATTATCAATGACTAGAAAGTCTTTTTTTAGATTGATATCAATCCCTAATTCAATTTCTTTTTTATTTGTTATTCCATATTGTTCAAATAAAATATCTATTCCATTATCCATATCTTTTAATTCACTAAATTGAATAACTTCATTTAATATATTTTTATATGGAATAATTTTAAAATTTATTCTCTGGTCAAATTTTGTACTATAAAAATATTGTGCTTTTTTTGTTAAAACATAAATATTTTTAAGTTTTTTAATTTCTAGGTTATATATTGTTTTAATTATTTCAAAACTATTTCCTATACAGCAATTTTCATCTTCAAATTCTACTATAAGATAGTCTTCTTCTTGAGAAAATGGCATTATATTTAATAATCCAATAATCTCATTTTCTATATTATCACCGTTCAAAATTATAAAACTAATATTTATATTAATATTTCCATATCTATATAAATTTATAAACTCATCCCTACTTATTACTGTATAATATCTATTATCCATTTTTTTCCTTAGAAATCAATATCTAAACTTGTATCGTTTTTATTAAGAATACTATCAATATCAATCTTTGTACATTCTTTATCAATTTGTTTTACATATTTATGCATTGTTTCAGAATATGTTAAATATAAATTCTTTTTACTTCTTGTCATTCCTACCATAAATAAAGTTTCATTTCTTATGTTTGACAGATTTGACATAAATGGTAAAAATACATTATCAAAATCTAAACCTTTTGAACTATGATATGTCATAAATATTATTTTTTTTAATTCTAAACTTTTTGATAAGTCGCCATGTCTATTGCCAACATATTCAATATTCATATCATTTTCTTTTAAATATTTATTTAATACATCATATTTATAGTTATTATAGTTATCTCTAATAACATCCCATTGTTCTATTTTTTTTATATCAAGTATAATATTAATAAAAGTAATAATATCATCATGTTTAGGTAAAATTATTACTACACTTTCATCAATAGATGTTAATTCCTCAGCTTCTTTTATTATATACTCAACTTCCATTTCACAATTTCTTCCACTACATAATTTTACCGTTATATCCTGCTTTGTTCTATCTGTTTTAGCATCAAAGATATTCATTTTTGGTAACAATAAAGAAACTACATTAACAATTGATTTGGTTAACCTATAAATAGTACTTAATTCATATTCAGTTGATCCTGTTATATTGCCAATTTTACTAGGTGTTACAGTTGATTCTCCTGTATCAGGGTTTTCATCGTATATAGATTGATGAGAATCTCCTGCTAAAATTAATTGTTTTGATCTTTCTTTCATATTCTTTAAAATACTTGCAGGTAAATCTTGAACTTCATCACAAAATATATAATCATATTTTTCATTGCCCTTATTAAATTTAAAATAAGTCATAAGTTCAATATTACCATCTATACCTAATTCATTCATGCCTAACTGAAACATTTCAATAAGAGAGTGTGTAAAAACAACAATACAAACTGAAACATTTGGATCTTCTTTTAATTTTTCAATAATTGCATGAACCAATAATACTGATTTACCACTACCTGCAAAACCTTTTATCCATATATTTTTACCAGTTGTAACTTCCTCAAAAATGAAATGTTTTTGTTCTACATCTAATTTATCTGATTTTATCATCCAAGACATTTAAATTTCCTTTAATTTTTTGTTAAATAATTAATATATATTATTATTCGATTAGAGCTCTATGAATAAAAATTCTATCCATATCATTTAAATTAGTAAATTTACTAAAATTAAAAATTATATATCTAGATAAAACATTAACCGTACATGCCTTCAATCGTTCTGTTACAAGTTTTTCTAAAGTTTGAATAGGAATCCCCATTTCTTCTAATGCAGAGAAATTATTTGGCAGATGATTGTTTTCAAAAATTGATATAATTGCACCAAAATTCACTTCTTTGCTATCTTCTCTAACATAATTTAAAATATCACTAAGTAATATTAGAGCCTTGGGTATTGTGTATCCAAAAATATTACGAATGATTTTTAGTTCATTATCTATATACTCTGATTTCTGAATTTCGTTTTTATTGGAACTTTCTAGCCAAGTTATCATTTCATCTATATAATCTTGATGTGATTTATGATAAAAATATTTTGAGAACTTAACTTGTAAGTCTTCTGAATTTTCAAAATGAAGATTTACTTTACTTAAGGATGAAGAAGATACCAGTTTTAAAAATTTGCATATTATTAGGATAGTTCTTTTGCCAGGGTGAGAATTATTACACAATAAATTCATTTCATAAGTAGCCAAGTTCTCGACAAAGCCTAATGCACTTTCAAGTACATTAATTTTAAAGGTAGAATGTTTTTTTAAAAGTTCTATTGGAAGTTTACAATTCTTTACAAATAAATCAAACTTATCTTTAACATTTTTGTCAATATGTTCTGTTTGTATCCCAGCAAGTAAATTATAAGGACTGTCTTGTGTTTGAACACCCAAAGGAATATCAATTACTTTTTCTTCAATTGACTGAGTAGGAATTTTTTCTAAACAAAAAACATTACCAATAAAATGTATTTTCATTCTACCGGCACGTCCTTTTATATTATTATGAGTAAAAGAATCTATAGCATTGGTACCATTTCTATTATCATAAATAATAACATTCTCCGCAACAGTATTCACCCCTTCAATAATCGTAGAAGTACACACTAAAATTTGAATCATTTTTTTATTGAATAAGTCAACTGTATATTGTTGAATTGCCCTTGGTAATGAACCATGATGAATTGCTATCCCATTTTTAATTGCCTTTGAATAAATCCAAAATGAACTATAATTATCTTCAACCCATTTCAAATAATTAGATTTATGTTTATTGACAATTTCCATTTTCATAATTATTTCTGAAACTTCTGCAGCAGAAGATGGAGATTTACAATATATGATTGTTTGTTTATTTTTGTTTTTAGTTAATATTGTTCTTAAAACTTCATTTTTTCCAATTTTATCATTTGGAGCTAAATTATATTCATACATATTTATAGCTACAGTATTAAATGATGATGATATAAATTTATATTTTTTATAAAGAGTATTTATTCCTCGTACATGGTCAATATTTGGACCTATCATATAAAATTGTTTTGATACACTAACTAATTTACTTAATGCGATATTTAAAGATATTGCTCGTTCATCATCATCACTTTTAAAAGCTAATTTATAAAATTCATCTATAATAAATAAATCAATGTTCTCAATATCTTCTCTTTCATTTACTCGTTCTTGAGTAAGAATATATATTACATTATTTGTTTTGGCATTTTGACTATTGTGGTGTATAACCTCATACATATTTCCAAATTTTTTATGTATTCTTCTTCTTGTCTCATCTATTAGAGCTATGGTTGGAACAACACATACTATTCTGTTATATTTATTACTTGCAATTAATGCATCAATAATTACACTTTTACCCATACTTGTGGGTGCACTGAGTACAATATTTTCATCATGCATTAATAGATTAAATATCTTAAATTGCATAGAGTGAAAAATAAAATCTTCTTCAAGATTTGATTTATATATATTAATAATAAAATTTTCTTCTATTGTATTACTATTAAATTCACTATCAAGATAAGGAAATAAACCAGATTTCCTAACTAAGTCTTTTAATATCTTATTACATCCAGTAAATTTAACAGGATTACTTAATGCCCGAATAATAAGTTCTCTACCTTCACTTTCTTGTTTTTTATTAGAAAGTAATTCATTTGCTTTTTTTAAATATAAAAATGGGGTAATTTCATCAGAATCTAATTGTCCAGTAATTATTTTGGGATTATTTAACATTCGGTATACCTTCTAATGCACCTTTAATTATATTTAGCATTGTATCAATACAAGGACTAGGATATAGATATACTATAATATTGAGATCTTCAAAATAATTATTAGTTTTACTAAGTTCATTAATTTGCATATTAAAATAATCTTCAACTTCTTGTTTTAAAATATCTTCAAAATTAGCTTCCATATTATCTTTGGTCTTATCAATTTTTAGATGCACTGAATTATAACCCAAGAAAATCACAAATTTAAATCTATCAACATAATCATCAAGAGAGTTTGCAGGACTTAGCATTTCATTAATATCATGTTTAAATAGATAATTGTCTTCTTTAACATTTAAAATTTTCTCTCTTTGTTTATCAAAACAATTTGTAATTAAAAAATCCAACTCTTTACAAATATCATTTATTGGCTCTTTTATATTACTGGACTTTGATAATTTACTAAATCCCATCCATAATTCATCAGAGTCATGTCGGTTATTTACAATATGTATATTTTCAAATTCATGAAAAGAGTCTAAACCATTATCAATATATAAGGAAGCAGAGATAGGTTGGCTTTTTGAATAATATCTTATAGTTGAATGAAGTAGTAGTTTCCCTATAAATGTTTCAAATTCAACTGAATCCTTTTTAAGTCTTGAAACTAAAGATTTCCATCTATCTATAAAATTAACACCATAAGTATCGGCAAGTTCACTTGGTCTTAATAATAGCTCAGGTAGCCAATCAACTAGCGTCTCAGCGATATAATTAAATCTATACTTATTTTGGAAATAATTTTGTTTTAATCCTATTCCATTTTTTTTATCACATTCAGGCTTAACTATACTAACTAACTCCAAAAATAATTGTTTTAATTCATCAGTATTTTTTGTATAAACTTTTGTATGACTTTTACTTTTACTTGCCATAATATTAATTTCTTCATCAAACCAAGAAATGAGATCTTCTCTTGTATAACTTTTATCGGAAGCAACATGTATTTTTCTAGAAATTGCACTTTTATTAGTTACAGTTGCCAAGATATCATTTAGTATTATTTCGGGTTCTCTATTAGAATCAAGATATATACTTGAATCATTAGCTGCACTCATAATTTCTGCAAGAGCCTTTAGTCTTAGCTCTTCAATACTACTTTTAACCTCCCAAATAGTATTATCAATCCAATATTCAACATCATTGCCATTTTTAGATTTATAATCTTTTATTTTAGCAGTTAAAGTTGCTAATAGTTTATCTCTACCTTCTTTACCAATACGCGAATCAAGAGGAATTTTTAGATAGGTTAAAGATGCATTAACATCTCGAGGTGACAAAATTCTAAATTTTGCTTTTATCCCTTTATTCTTATCACCATTTAATGATTTATGTAATATTGAATCTGTAAACTTTACCATACCTTTACCTTCAACTTTTTTTGAAGGAGATGTTTTACAAAACTCAATAGCAGACCATTTTTTATCACTATCTGTTGTCTTAACTTGAACATATTCAATATAATTATCATAAATAATATCAATATCATCAGTAACTTCAAATCTAACAGCTTTAATTTTTTTATCTCTTATCATTGATATTACATATAAGGCAGCAGCATAATCTTGATATAAAAAACCTTTTTTTGCACCAACTCCTCCTAAATCTGAATCATCCATTAAATCTAATTTTGATGACATAACTATATTATCCTTTGTATTTGTTTATGTAAATTCATTATACCAACAATTAGTCCCACAAAAGTCACATGATTTAAGTTTATTTTAATAACACCACTCTTATTCTCATCTCTCCAATCTACCCAAAACATCAAAAGCCCCAACATCAAACCAAAAAAATACAAAGACTTTTTTAAATTTTCAAATTTGACATCACCTCTCTTTTGTGTTATAATTCCTGTATTGAATCCCTTCGGGGCTCTCCCACTTTTGTGGGAGTTACACATTTTGGTTTTGTTACTTCTAAAAACTTTTCGTACATATTTAAAAAATTATTTTTATCCATCACTCCTGTTTTATATTTTATCCGTTTTGTATCATAAAATTTTACTTGCGATAATATGGCACAATTGTTTATAAGAGTATTATTTTTATTTGTAAAACTAAATTTAAAATGAAACTTATCATCAATTACTAAATCATTCATCTTACAACAAACACACTCTTCACAGTATCATACAAAATAGTTATCTCATAAATAAAAAATAAAACTATAGAAAGATTGATAAACAAAAGATACTCTTGATGATTTTGAAGAAACATCAAATCAAAAAACATCAAAAACAGTATCGATATAACCATAAGAACAATTTGTTTACTTATCAAGTTCATCTGCTTATTTATAGAGAGAATTATTTGCTTTGTTGTCCTAGAGAAGGGTGAATCTATACTACTACTTATAGCTTCATTTGACTCCAAAAGGACAATAGATAAACTAATTGCATTTATAAACAATAGTGATACAAACAAGGCAAGGATATTCTCACTAAAGAAACTTATCAAATAAGTGGTTTCGATGTAACTATGAAACTTCACAAAAAAATATACAATAACAAAGGAAATAAAAATTGCTGACTTCATGCTGTTTTTCATAGAATACTCCTCATAGATGATTAAAGTTTACTATAAAATTGTAACACAAATATAACAGAAGATTGTCACATGATTTAAGTTTATTTTAAGAGTGCAAGCTTATAAAAAAGCTTGCAAAAAAAAGGAGAGGAAAGTGATCTAGTTATTAGAAACCGAAGTGATAAAACTCTTTTGGCTCTTTTGCTTCAAATTCATAATCAAAAATTTTAGTAATCTTACTATGTAACATCACTCTTTGCACTTGACTAGAGGCTTTACCGTATTGTAAATCCCCAATGATAGGTATAGCAGCAGATTGAAGATGTACTCTTATTTGATGAGTTCTTCCATTTTCTATAACTATCTTTACTTTTGATTTATGCCCCTCTACCATATAAGGATATACTGTAGTTTTAGCAGGTTTACCATGTTTTTCATCTATTCTACTTCGAGCAGTTTTCCCTTTGATAGTCGAGATTGGTAACTCTATAACTACCTCTTCTACTATTTTACCATCTACAATTGCTACATACTCTTTGTAGACTCTATTGTTTTTAAACTCTTTAATAGCTTTTTGTCTGAACTCTTCATTTTTTGCTAACATCATCACACCACTTGTTTCTTTATCAAGTCTGTTTAACAATACCGCTTGTGGAAATTTTGACTCCACCTCAGCAGCATTTAAAAATGCTGGTTTATCAACTACTAAAATATCATCATCTTCAAAGATAACTCTAGCATTTGCTATCTCTTTTACTTTGAAAATAGTATCTTCTCTTAACTCTCCACGAGCAACGACGAGTTTTTTTCCATTTACAGTAACTACACCTTTATCTATAAGCTCTTTTGCTTTTCCATTTGAGATACCCTCTTGTATTGCTAATAATTTATATGCTTTTTCCATTTTTTCTATCCTTTTTTAATCTCTTGTAATCTCTTTTATAATGGGTTCTATCGAACCTACTTTTTGTAAACTTGATTTTTTTAAATCTTTTATATTTTCAAGAGTCGTTTGTAACTCTTCATTTTCTATTAAATAATAATCATTCACACACTCAAAAAGTGACTTTTGATTAAAAATAGTTTTTCCACTTATGAGTATTGTACCAAAAAAAGCAGGCTCAATAGGATTATGTCCCCCTGCACTTTTGATAAAACCACCACCTAAAATTACCACATCACTTATAGCATAGATATTATTAAGCTGTCCCATAGTATCAACTAGAACAATATCACTGGAGAAATCCTCATTTTGTGAATATCGATGATAGGATATGTCACTGTTTTTATACTTTGTCTCTATTAAGTTATACACCTCATCAAATCTTTCTGGATGTCGTGGGACAACTATAAGTTTTCCCATACTTTTATCCCAAGAGTTTAAGATAAGTTCCTCTTCACCTTTATGGGTACTTCCAGCAGTTATAGTTATACCATTTGGTTTTTCTAACTCTTTTGTCACTTTTGGAAGATTTGCTAACTTTATATTGCCTATCACCTCTATATTTTTTCCACCAAGCTCTTCTAGTCTTTGTTTATCAATCTGGCTTTGTGCAAAAATCTTATCGATATGTTTAAAAATATGTTTATACAAAAATGAAAACTTTTTGTAAGAGCTATAAGATTTATCACTTATCCTTGCATTAAGTAAAATTGTTTTAGCCCCTTTATTTTTGGCAACTAAAAACAACATATACCAAAGCTCCGCTTCCATCACTACAAGCACCTTTTGTTTTGTAATCCAAAAAGGTAAAAACAATTCAAAAGGTAAATACCTTACATTTTCTACAAGTTTTGAAGCCTGTTCAAATCCAGTATTTGTAATCACTGAAACATTTATCTCATCTTTACTAAACTTTTCAAAAATAGATTTTAAAGCTACTGTCTCCCCATGAGAACAACTATGAAACCATATTTTATCTTCAGAAAACTTTGGATTATCTCGTAAAAAAAACTTTGCAGGTATCGCTTTTGAGTATTTTGGATTTCTTGATTTTAAAAGTAGATAGGGGATAGCTAAAATATATAAAACTAAAGCCAATAAGTAATAAAGATATTTAAACATTATTGACTCAATTCAAGGTATGGACTGATGTCCATACACTTATGCCTCAGCAGAATCATCCTTATAAATAATTCTACCACAATGAGGACAAGTCATAATCTCATCACTTACAATAAACTCAGAATAAAATCTATCATTTATTTTCATATTACAACCATAACATGCTTGTTTTTTAACAGGAACAACAGCACTTTCTGCTGCCCATCTTCTAATCTTTTCATAGAATGCAAGAACTTTAGAATCAACTGTCCCTACAAGTACTGATTTTTCTTCATATACTTTATTTCTTTCTGATTCAAGTTTTGCAATATTTGCATCAATTAAATCTTTTAACTCTTTAACTGACTCTTCCTCTTGTACTAGTTCAGCTTTAATAGCTTCTAACTCTTCGTTTTTAGATGTAATTAAACTATCAAGTCTTACTATCTCTTCATTTGCAAAGTTTACTTGCTCTTTTGCTATCTCTTCTTCAAGTTGTAAAGCTTTTACCTCTTTTTCATTTTTAGCAAGTTTATGTTTACCTTCAATCTCTGATAATTTATCAGATAACTCTTTTAAGTGAATATCATTTTTAATTCTTTTATTTTTTGTCTCATCAATGATTGTATAAAGTTTTTCAACATCACTGTTAAGTTTATCTACTGTTTCTGTAAATACTTTTAATTTCTCTTGTTCTTTTTTGATTTGTGGATCAAAATTTACAATATCTTTATCAAATTGTGATAATTTAACTAATTGTTCTAAATGTTTATTCAATGTAATTCCTCTTTATTTATATTCAAATGGATTTTGTGAAGCTACTATTATAGCTGTTTTATTATTTTTTTTCAAATAGTCTTGAATTAAACCTTCTAAAAGTGTACAAAAATGTATCTCACTCTCAAAATGTCCAATATCAATAAGACTGATACCTAAGGCTTTTGCCTCCATTGCTTCATGATATTTTATATCACCAGTTAAAAAACAATCTGTTTTTATATATGGCAATAAACTCATACCAGAACCTGTTGTTAAAGATAAAGTTTTTATCTTTTTTGTAGAATCTGTTACTTTTAAAGTTGTTATTCCTAACTTCTTTTTTATGTACTCTTGAAGTTCTTCAAAACTCATATCAACTTTTGTAGTAAGTACAAAGTCATCACTCTTTTCAAAGTTCAAACCTAAAATATCATTTCCTACATAACTATTTAAATGTGTTTTATCAATATTTGTATGCATTGATATAAGTGCAATATCTTTTTTTATCAAAATTTTTAGAAGTTTTGTTGCATATCTATCATCATTCACTGTTTTAATTGGACTAAAAATAAGTGGATGATGTGTGATAATCAAACTCTTTGGTTCAATATTTTCAATCATCTCTAAATCTAAATCTAAAGAGATATAGATATTTTCAAACTTATCTTCCATATTTCCAACTATTAAACCACTATTATCCCACTTCTCTTGAAGCTCAAAAGGGCTTAAATCATTTAAATAGTTGTAAATATCTTTTATTTGCACTTTTTAGTATCCTAATCTTTTTAATCGTTCTGGTTCTTGTTCTTTATACATAGCTGCACAACCTAGTGATAATTCTCTTACTTTTAAGATATAGTTTTGTCTACTTGTCACACTAATAGCTTTTCTAGCATCAAGTGTATTAAAAGCATGGGATGCTATCATACATTGATCATATGCAGGAAGTGGAAGTTGTGCTTCTAAACATCTTTTACACTCATCAAATGCATCATCAAAATGTTGAAAAAGCATCTCAGTATTAGCAATCTCGAAGTTATATTTACTAAACTCTATTTCACCTTCAAGATGGATATCTTTATATGTTGTTTTTCCGTATTTATTTTCATTCCAAACAATATCAAAAACAGTATCAACACCTTGTAAATACATAGCAAGTCTCTCTGTTCCATAAGTTATCTCAACAGCAACTGGATCACATGCGATTCCTCCAACTTGTTGGAAGTAGGTAAATTGTGTTACCTCCATACCATCAAGCCAAACTTCCCAACCAAGTCCCCAGGCACCAAGTGTTGGAGACTCCCAGTTATCCTCTACAAATCTTATATCATGCTTACTTAAGTCAAGTCCAAGATACTCTAAAGATTGTAGATACAAATCTTGTATATTTTCTGGACTTGGTTTGATAAGTGCTTGAAACTGATAATAGCTTCCTAGACGATTTGGATTTTCACCATATCTTCCGTCTGTTGGTCTTCTACTCGGTGCTACATATGCTACAGACCAAGGTTTACTATCAAGACTCCGTAATAGTGTTGCAGGGTGAAAAGTACCCGCACCTGCTGGGATATCGTAAGGTTGTACTATATTACACCCTTGATTTGCCCAAAATTCTTGTAATTTTAAAAGGAGTTGTGAAAATGTTATCATCTATTTGTTCCCAATACTTTGTTTGTTTTTTTGATTTAAGATATTTTACCTCACTACACTTGCTATTGCTATGTGTAGTGAATTGGTTTTATATTAAAACTTCAACCTCTTTAGAGTCGTTTACAACTGCTTTTTCTTTTATGATTCTATCTTCTAAAAGTTTTACAGCGAGTTCTTTATCTGTGATTGCTAAAATTTGCATAGCTAAATATGCTGCATTCACAGCTCCTGCTTTTCCTAAAGCTACAGTTGCAACTGGCATTCCAGATGGCATTTGAACAGTTGAAAGCATAGCATCCATACCATCCATAGCTCCACCTTTCATAGGTACACCAATAACTGGTTTTGTAGTCCCAGCAGCTAATGCCCCTGCAAGGTGAGCTGCCATACCAGCAGCTGCTATAAATACTTTTGCACCTTTTTCTTCTGCTGATTTAATATAATCTTTTGTTCTTTGGGGACTTCTGTGTGCTGAAGATATTATCAGCTCATATTTTACATTAAACTGTTCTAAAACATTTGAACAGTTTTGCATAATCTCATAATCTGATTTACTTCCCATAATAATTGATACAAAATCCATTTTAAATCCTTACTTTTAATTTTTGAGATTTTATCGAAAATTTACTTTAGAGCAACTCAAAGGAATATATAAACATTTCATAATAATAATTATAAGCATTTCTTTATTACTTTTGGTAATACTTGCTTTAATTTGACTTAATTTCTACTACAAGTCAAAACATTTTAAGTAAAATGATATTATACTTATGAGATTTTAAATCTAACAAAAGGAAAAAATATGTCTAAAGAAACATCTAGACGGGATTTTCTTGGGTATTCATTTGCAGCAGTAGCTGCAGTTGGTGGGGTTGCATCGCTTGTTGGTATGAAACAAGCGTGGGATCCACTTCCTTCAGTATTAGCAGCAGGTTTTACTACTATAGACCTTGCTAGTATTGGACTTGAACCAGGAAAACCACAAGTACACACATGGAGAGGAAAGCCTATCTTTGTTTTAGAAAAAACAGCAGATATGGAAAAATTTGACGGTGATTTAGTGATTGGTGATAAAAGATACACAATAGCAATTGGTCTTTGTACACACCTTGGTTGTATTCCAGCATGGAAAAAAGATATGTGGAAATGTGCATGTCACGGTGGAGAGTTTAATGCAAATGGTCAACAAACATTTGGACCTCCACCTAAGCCACTTGTAATTCCGCCATTTAAGGTTGAAGGTACTGTTCTTACTCTTGGAGAAGATGGTGCTGAATCAAAAGCTATGATGGCTGCTAGAGCGTAAGGGGTAAAATATGGCAAAAATTAATGAATCATTATTTACAGCTGAGGGATTTGATAAGCGAATGAACGCTAAAGGATTCTGGAGAGTTATGATGACTGAATATTGGATTCCTAAAGATATTAACTTCTTATGGGCTATGGGTGTTGTTCTTGCAACTACATTCGGTATTTTAGTTATTAGTGGTATTTTCTTAATGATGTACTACAAACCAGATACAGCACTAGCTTTTGATAGTGTTAACTATACAATTATGCAAGAGGTTGCTTATGGTTGGTTATTTAGACATATGCATGGTGTTGCAGCCTCTGTTATATTCTTAATCATATATATACATATGTTCACAGGTATCTACTACGGTTCTTATAAAAAAGGTAGAGAGATGATCTGGATTAGTGGTATGTTATTATTCGTAACATTTAGTGCTGCTGGTTTCTCTGGATATATGTTACCTTGGGGACAAATGTCATACTGGGCAGCTGCAGTTATTACTAACTTATTTGCTGGTGGATCTTTAGAAGCTTGGGGATTAGTTGAATGGATTAGAGGTGGATTTGCTGTTAATGATGCAACACTTACTAGATTCTTTATGTTACATGTTTTCTTATTACCATTAGTGATTATCAAACTTATTGTTGTTCACTTTTATACATTAAGAATTCCACATGTTAATAACCAAGAGTCTGATGATATTGATTATGATGCTGAAGCTGAAAAATATTTAGCTGGAAACAAAAAAGAATCAAAAGTTATTCCATTTTGGCCTGTATTCTTATCTAAAGATTTTGCAGTTCTAGGTTTATTCTTAATATTCTATTTTTATTTAGTATTCTTTAACTATAACTTTGCAATGGATCCTGTTAACTTTGACCCTGCAAATCCTATGGTTACACCTGCACATATTTATCCTGAGTGGTATTTCTTATGGTCATATGAAACATTAAGAGGACCATTTTTCGATATGTTTGGTATGAAAGCTGGTGATATTGGTCTTATGATATTTGGTTTAGCGCAAATTATTTTTGTTGTTTTCCCATTTTTAGATAAAGATCCAGATATACTTCCTGCACATAAAAGACCTAGATTTATGATCTGGTTCTGGATAATGATTGTAGATTTACTTGTACTTTCTGTTTATGGTAAATTACCTCCAACAGGTGCAAATGCTTGGGTAGGATTCTATGCAACAGCTTTATTCTTACTTCTATGGGTTTCATTACCGTTTATTACAAAAGCTGATGCAAAAGCAAGAGGAGCACTATAATGAGAGAATTAAAAATATTAGCAGTAGTTGTGTTTTTTTCGGGTGCATTATACTGGGGAGTTGAGCCATTTGCTCACTCTAAGTTACATCCACATGTTGAAGCTCCAGAATATACATTTAGCGATGTTGATGGTCTAAACGGTGCAACTGGTGATGCAACAAAAGGTGCAGAACTAGTAGCTGCAAACTGTACAGCTTGTCACTCAATTGAAAAGGCTGGTTTCCCAGCAATTATGGATAATGCTAGCGCTGCAGCATCTTATGGTGTTGTACCACCTGATTTAGGTACAGCTGGTCATATTTATGATGAAAACTTTTTAGCTGCATTTATAAAAGATCCTATAAAAGCAACTAAAACTGAACATAAGTATGTTGATGGAAAAGTTCATCCTATGCCAGGTTATGGTTGGATGCAACCAAATGAGATAGCAGATATTGTTGCATATTTAAAATCAATTGCTCCAAAAACTATGTCAAATAAAGAAGTTTTTGTTGATGCGTGTCAAAGATGTCACTCTATTAAATATGGTGATTTTTATGGTGGTTCAATGGCAGCTAAAACTCCAGATGAAAACATCAAAACATATATGGGTGTAGTTCCTCCGGATCTTTCTCAATATATTAGAAGTAGAGGTGTTGGATATTTACATGAATTTATAAATAATCCACAAAAACATCTTGAAGGTACAGCAATGCCAAGAGTTGGTTTAACTAAAGCAGCAGAAGATCAAGTTATAGCATATATGACAGAAGTTGGAGATAGTAAAAAACCAGAGAGAGAATCACTTGCTGGACCATTTTTAGGATATCTTGTAATTTTTGCAATATTTGCATGGTTATGGAAAGCTAAAATTTGGCGAGAAGTTCACTAAGAAAGGATAAAAAATGAAATTAACAAAAATTTTAATAGCTGGAATTCTTAGTGTAAGCTTCGCATCTGCAAATGATGCGATGACTAAATCTATGAATATTATGCAACAAGGTATTGAGCAAGTTCAATTTGGATTTATCAATAACAATGAAAAAATGGTAAGAGAAGGTTTAGTACAAATCAAAAAAGGGAACACTATGTTCTCTTCTGAGACTTTAATTAAAGCTGCATTACCAGATGATAAAAAACATATGACAAATGTCGCAGTTAATGCTTCAAAAAGAATCACAGCTGATGCTACAATCATTGAGTTAAATCTTGATGATAAAGCATATACAAAAGCTGCTGAGGGATATGCTGATATGATGAATGCATGTTCTAGATGTCATGGTCTTATAAGAAGCTGGTAATCAGTTTTAGACAATCTAAAAAGGGTAAGCAAATTGCTTACCCTTTTTTTATAGTTATGTTTTTAGTATGTATATCTATAAAACTCTCAAATGTTTTGGTTATGGAAAAGTTTTTTGAATAGATATAACTATTCTTCCGTAATAACTCCTGATTCAATTTACCATTTTCAAATTTTTTAAAAAGCTTAATCCAACTCTTTTTTTCTTCAATATCTAGTACAAAACCAACCTGTTCCTTTGAATTATTTACAATACCACAAGGTCCTCCTTTGTTTGTTACAATTACAGGAGTTGATGAAGCTAATGATTCCAATACAACTTGTCCAAGAGTATCGGTAGTTGAAGGAAATACAAATACTGTAGAACTAGCATATAAGGAAGATAACTCCTCTTTTTCTTTATGTCCTAAAAATACTACATTATACTTTTTCAAAGAATCTTTATAGTTTTCTAACTCACCACTTCCAGCCAAACATAAATAGCTATCTTTTTTTTTGCTTTGATTGTAAAATAGTTTCCAAATTTCAAAAAGATAATCCAAATTTTTCTCTTTTGTTAAACGACCTACATATAAGAATTTTGTACTGTTTTGTGAGATATTGTAGTTTTCCCAAAGATTATTATTATAATACTTTGGAGAAAAAGTTTTTATATTTGTCCCCGGTTGTAAAAAAAATATTTTCTCTTTTTCGATACTAATATCTTCATTTATCACCCCAATATACTCTTGAGAACGGGTTACTAGTGCTGTAAACTTTTTATAAAATATTTTCATAAATAAAGTTGTAATATTTTTTGCTAGTTTTAATTGAGTATTAGAATAAATATACATAGGAAAGTCTGTATGATATGTACCTATAACTGGTATTTTATGTTTTAAAGCAATAAGAGTTCCAACAATACCTATAAATCCAGGGGTTGAGATATGTATTACATCTGGTTGTAACTCTTTTACTTTTTTTACCATTTGCCTAATTGGAGGAAAAACCAAATCCAACTCTTTATAAAATGGCATTTTTATTCTAAAAAATGGTTTTAGTATAAAAACATTATCCAACTTCGGGCAATAATTTTTTACTGTAGATGTAATAATATTTAACTCTACTTTTGAAGATAAAGACTCTTTTGCCATATCTTGTAAAAATCTTGAAACCCCATTTGCATCACAAAAAGTATCTGTAAATAAACAAATTTTAATATCTTTATTATTCATACATATAGTGTATTAAAATATTGTTACAATTTAATTATAGCTTTGTAACTATTGTGAAACCAAGAGAGACTATACTACCTTCATGAAATACAAATCAATTTTTATATCAGATGTACATCTTGGAACAAAATTTTCCCAAGCAGATTTATTACTCAATTTTTTAAAAAACACTGAATCAGAAAATCTTTTTTTAGTAGGAGATATTATTGATGGTTGGGCAATAAGAAGAAAATTTAAATGGTACCAATCCCACTCAAATGTAGTACAAAGAATATTGAAAATTGCTAAAAAAGGGACAAAAGTTCATTTTATAACTGGAAATCATGATGAGTTCATACGACCATTTGTCCCTTTGATTTTGGGAGATTCTTTAGAGGTAACAAATGAGATGACCTATAAAGCTTTGGACGGGAAAAAGTATTTAATCACTCATGGTGATTTTTTTGATATGGTAACTATGACTAAAAAATGGTTAGCGGTTCTAGGAGATTATGGATATGATTTAATACTTCACCTAAATTTAGTCTTGATGAAAGTATTTAAACTTTTTAAAATCAAAACAAAATGGTCTTTATCAAAATTTGTAAAAGACAATGTAAAAAAATCTGTAAGTTTTATCAATGATTATGAAAATATCTTATCAACTTATGCAAAAAAGAACAACTATGATGGAGTTATCTGTGGTCATATTCATAAAGCTGAAATACGCACTATAAATGATATTCATTATATTAATTGTGGAGATTGGGTAGAATCTTGCTCTGCAATCGTAGAAACATTTGATGGGAAATGGGAGATGATATATTGGAGTAAAAAGTAATTTAACTCATCACAATAGAAGCTATAGTAACAACTGCTGTTTCACTTCGTAAAATTAAATTTGAATCAATTCCTACAATTTTATCTTCTTGAAATTTCAACACCTCATCTTTTGAAAAACCACCTTCACACCCTAAAACTATTGTATCTATATCATTTTTTTTATCATTGATATTATTATCTGAAAAATTAAACATAAAACTATCAGGATTTTTTTCTAAAAACTTCTCTAAACTTTCGCTAACCTCTAGTTCAATGATACTACTTCTACCACATTGACTTGAAGAGTTAATAAGCAATTTTTCTAGTTTTTCAAAGTTTGGTTTATACTGTTTTTGTGAATATTTACAAGATATAAAAGTGATTTTAGTAACCCCTATTTCATTGAGTGATGCTATATATTTCTCAACTGATTTTGAGTCAATGATGCACCAACCTATATGTAACTCTTTTTTAGGTTCAATAACTACCTCTTCATAATCGATAAGTTTAAGGGTCGTTTTTCTCCTATCTATATTCTCTACTTTGTATCTATAAAGGTTTTTATCTTTTAGATTTCGAAAGTATAAATCATCTTCAATACTATGTCTTCTTACTTTAAAAAGATACTTATGAAGTTCTGCTTCTATTGTTAAAAGAGGTTGTGAAGCATCAATAGAATAGGTAAATTGCATATTAAAATATTTTTGAGATTGTATAGGTAAAAAGTATTGCTAGTATCTCTAGATTATAAATCTTTTTAGCAAACATTACAAACTCTTGTTGTTTTGCTATTTGTGTTGTTTTAATAACTCGCATTTTTTTATACCTTTTTATCTCTAAAACCATTACAAAAATTGAGGTTGCAATCATAAGTATTACTGTAATACTCAAATCTTGTGAATATGCAGCAACTATAGCACCTGTATATACCACAAAGGCATTTGCCATATGATATATTGGTGTCATTAATCGCAATCTTTTTGTTAAGTCTACAAAGTTTTTCATCCTCATAACACTATAAAAATTAAATACCATTATTAGCATTAAAGCGACTATTGAGTAAACATGTGTTGTGATTGAAATTGATACGAAATCCATTTATAATATACCTATATGAAAATTTTCGCTATTATATCATATAAAAATTAAGGAATAATATTATGGGTATATGTATTAAAGAAGCTTTGCGAATTATAAAATCAAATATAACAAAAATCTCTTATGAGATAGTACCTATAGAAAATAGTAATAAACAAGTCATTGCTCAAGATATCTACGCTAAATACTCTCTCCCAACTTTTGATAACTCTGCAATGGATGGATATGGAGTAAAACTATGTGATGAGGGTGAAATTGTAAAAGTATGTGATGATATCTTTGCAGGTTCACCTAAAGAGACTCAAATAGAACCAACACAATGTATTAAGATTATGACAGGAGCTAGAGTTCCATCAAGTATAGAAGCTATTATACCTTTTGAACTTGTAGAGATAATAGATGAAAACCATATTAGATTACCAAGAGGGATAGAAAAAAATCAACATATACGATTTTTAGGTGAAGATATACAAAAAGATGAAAAAATCATAAGTGATGGTGACGAAATTAATTTTTCTGCTATTACTATTTTAGCATCACAAGGGATTACCCATGTAAAAGTTTATAGAAAACCAAAAGTAAGTGTATTTACAAGTGGTGAAGAGTTAAAACTTCATTATGAAAAAATCGAGGATTATCAAATTTTTAATTCAAATACCCCTACACTTCTTTCAAGGGTCAAAGAACTTGGTTGTGATGTGAGTTTTGCAGGTATGGCACAAGATAGTATTGAATCTTTACAACAAATGATTGAGAACTCTTTACATGCAGATTTTATTATTACAACTGGGGGAATAAGTGTTGGAGAGGCTGATTTTACACAAGAAGCATTTGAACAATTTGAGATGGATATATTGTTTAATGGAATTAGTATTAAACCTGGAAAACCAACTATTTTTGGAAAACTTGGTAATACTTATATTCTTAATCTTCCTGGGAATCCTCTTGCTGCTGCTTTGATATTTGAAGTGTTTGGAACTATCATTATTCAAAAACTTTCTGGAAGCAAAGATATATTTCATAACTACATCACTACAAAAATAAGTGAAGATTTAAAAAATAAAAAAGGGAGAACAACTATAATTCCTGGTTGGTTTGATGGAGACTATTTTATCCCCTCTAAAAAAAGATTTCCTGGTATGGTTGGTGTTTTGCATAAGTGTAATAGTATGATAATACTGAATAAAAATCTTACAGGATTACTCAAAGATGATAGTGTAAAAGTTATCCCAATTAATTGGAAATTTTACACAGATATTCAAAAAGATTTTTTTAACTAAAGGTAACATAGTATATGGCTAAAAAAGCAATTTGTATTTTAAGTGGAGGTATGGACTCAACACTCTCTTCATATATTGCTAAAAATGAAGGCTATGAAATTATTGCAATTCATTTTAATTATGGGCAAAGAACAGAACATAAAGAATTAGAATCTTTTAGAAATATTTGTAATACACTTGATGTACAAGAGAAGTATGAGATTGATATCCCATTTTTTACACAAATTGGAGCAAATGCTTTAACAGATAGTTCTATTGATGTACCTATTGGTGGAATTGAAGCTGGTGTTCCAATCACTTATGTACCCTTTAGAAATGGTATTTTTTTGAGTATTGCTACAGCGATTGCTGAGAAACATGAAGCAACCGCACTTTATATAGGTGTGGTACAAGAGGATAGCAGTGGATATCCAGATTGTACAGATACCTTTATAAATAAGATGCAAAAGGCTATGAATCAAGGGACAAAAAAAGAAACAAACTTAGAGATAATCACACCCCTTGTACATATGACTAAAGCACAAATTGTATCAAAAGCACTAGAGCTAAATGTACCTTTGGAATATACTTGGAGTTGTTATAAAAACGAAGATAAAGCTTGTGGAGTATGTGATAGTTGCCGTTTACGACTAAAAGGTTTTAAGGAAGCTGGAACTAATGATAAAATAGAGTATGTGAAAACCGTATAAAAGAGTGAACAGTTTCACTCTTTTAGGTTTGGAACCGTAATTGATGTGCTTTAGCACCAATGAAGGCTGTACCATTTAAGCAAAGCAAACTGCTTTGCTTTTTTCTCTAAGAGAGTGCAAGCATAAGAGCTTCGAAACCAAAGCTGATGTGCTTTAGCACCAGCGAAGGCAATAATATTTCAATTAATCATTTGTATTAAAGGCTCTATCTCCTGCATCCCCTAACCCTGGTCTTATATATTTATTTTCATCTAGTGTCGGGTCAATCTGTGCTATAAAAATATCCACATCAGGGAATGCTTTTTGAACCACAGCAACCCCCTCTTGTGAACCTAAAATATTTAAAGATACTATCTTTTTTGCCCCTTTTGATTTAAGATACTCTATACCATCGATAAGTGAACCACCAGTTGCTACCATAGGGTCTAATAGTAAAACTGTTTTATCTTCAAGATTAGGTATATTTTCATAAAAAAGTTTACTTTGTGCAGTTTGTTCATCTCTTTTCATAGCTAAAAATCCACTTCTTGCATATGGTAAAGTTCTTAAAATTCCTGTAAGCATAGGCTCCCCTGCTCTCAATATTGGAACCAAAACTAACTTTTGAACATCTATCATCTCTACATCTAAAGAACCTTGCCAAGTTTCAATTTCTTTTGTAGCTGTTGGATAATTATTCAAGGCTTCTGAAGCAATAATTCTTGCAATCTCTTCAATGGTTAGCCGAAATTCGTTTGATGTTGTTGTAATATCTCTTAATCTATTTACTAAATGTTTTACTACTACATTTGTGCTCTCTTTATACATAGATAATCCTCATAAATTTTCCCTAATTGTAACACAACTTAACAGTATATTTACATAAATAAAGATATTATTAAAAAAATTAAAAAGGGCAAAAATGGAAAAGACAGAGTATAAATTTAGGATGAAAGATTCTATTATTGGGTTACAGTTTTTATTTGTAGCATTTGGAGCATTAGTACTTGTACCAATTTTAACAGGACTTGATCCTAGTGTTGCATTGTTCACTGCAGGTATTGGTACTTTGGCTTTTCAATTTATCAATAGGAAAGCTGTACCACCTATATTTTTAGCCTCCTCTTTTGCTTTTATTGCACCTATATCTTATGGTGTTGCCACTTGGGGAATTGCTGCAACTATGTCTGGTCTTATAGCGGCTGGTTTTTTCTATATAATACTTAGTTTTATTATCAGATTTAAAGGGAGTGATATTATCCACAAATATCTTCCTGCTGTTGTTGTTGGTCCTGTTATTATCTCTATTGGACTTATTTTAGCACCAGTTGCTGTGAATATGGCTATGGGAAAAACAGGAGATGGTGCAATACAACTTGTATCAATTGATAAAGCACTTGTCATCTCAATGATTGCTTTAGTTGTAACTGTTTTTGCTTCACTTGTGGGCAAAGGTATATTTAAACTTATCCCTATTATTTTTGGTATCATAGCTGGATATTTGGTAGCTTTAGCCTATGGTATTGTTGACTTTAGCTCTATTGAAAAAAGTGCTTGGTTTGCTGTTCCAAACTTTGTAACTCCTACATTTAGTTGGGAAGCTATTATTTTTATACTCCCTATTGCAATTGCCCCTGCTATTGAACATATAGGAGATATGCTTGCTATTTCAAATGTAACGAAAAGAGATTATTTAAAAAAACCAGGACTTAAAAATACCCTTTTAGGTGATGGTATTGCCACATCCTTAGCTTCACTTTTTGGAGGGCCACCTAATACTACTTATTCTGAAGTTACAGGTGCAGTTTCTATTACAAAAGCTTTCAATCCAGCTATTATGACATGGGCTGCTATTTTTGCTATTGTTTTGGCTTTTGTTGGAAAAATTGGTGGAGTTTTAGCAACTATTCCAGTTCCAGTAATGGGTGGTATTTTACTTTTACTTTTTGGACTTATTGCTTCTATTGGACTTGGAACTTTAGTAAAAGAGCAAGTTGATTTAACTTGTACTAGAAATATGGTAATTGTTTCTATGATTTTAGTTTTTGCTATTGGAGGTATGACTTTTAACTTTGGTGCTGTTTCTTTTTCTGGAATTGGACTTGGTGCTGTGATTGGTATTTTATTAAATATTATTCTACCTCAACCAACAAAAGAGATTGAGAAATAGTTGAAAAAATATCTCAAAGAGATAGTTAGCTTTGTTATAATTCTAACTATCTTAGCTAATATTGTTAGTTATTATAAATCTACAGATTTAAACAAAAATAGGTTAGAACTCACTTCTGTTACATTACTTGATGGTAGCTCTTACTCTATTAAAAAAGAGAAACCTCTATTGATACATTTTTGGGCAACTTGGTGTCCTATTTGTAGTGTTGAAGCTTCAAATATACAAACCATTTCAGAAAATTTTGAAGTGATAACTATTGCTGTTGATTCTGCTTCAAAAGAGGAGATTCAAAGCTATTTAGAAAAAAAACATCTTGATTTTAAAGTGATAGATGACTTTGATAAGCAGTATGCAACAAAGTTTCATATCTCTGTCTATCCAACAACTTTTATCTATGATAAAAATAAAAATTTAGTTTTTAGTGAAGTTGGTTATACATCAACTATTGGGCTATATTTGAGAATGATTTGGGCTAGCTTTTAAATATTTCTTCAAGTTCTTTATCCATAAAACTCTTTAGACTTTGAAATTGTTCTTTATTATTTGTGATTTTAATTCTCTCATTTGTTATATATTTTAAATAAGTGTTATAAACATTTTTACTTTGTATTAGTTTGTCTCTTTTTTTAAGCTCTAAAGAAACTGCTCCATTTATAAAGCCTTTTAGCACAAGACTACAGTCACTTTTACTATGTCTAATAGGAAACCAAATATCTTCTAATACTTCATGGGCTTCATAATATTTTTGCTCTTTGATGAGTTGTTTAAAATGTTCTATTTGTTTCATAATTTAAATAGTACAAATTTTAATTATATCTACTATTAGCTATTTATACTAATATTATGTTTTAAACTTAAATTAGATATACTAATAGCTAAATTAAAAACTAGGTTTAATAAAACATGACTAAAAAAATACAATATTCATCGGCAATTATTTTTGCTTTACTTATTATAATAGCAAACTATACAGTACAGTTTCCAATAAATGATTGGTTAACTTATGGGGCATTGCTATTTCCTTTTACATTTTTATTAACAGATATCTTAAGTGAAAAATATTCAAAAGAAGATGTTTTAAGTGTTGTAAAAATTGGTATTTTATTGGCTGTTATCCCAACTATTATTATAGCGGATTGGAGAATTGCATTTGCATCTATTTTTACATTTTTTGTTGTACAACAAATGGATGTAAAAATCTTTCATATTTTAAAAGAAAAATTTACTGCTCAATGGTGGTTAAGAAATAATGCGAGTACTATGATATCATCATTTTTTGATACAGTTCTATTTTTCATGTTAGCATTTAGTTTTATACTTCCATTTGATGTTATTGTAAAGTTAATCATTGGAGATTATTTAGTGAAACTTACTCTAGCACTTTTAGACACACCAATATTTTATTTGTTAGCTATAAGAGTAAAACGATTAGCTTATAAAAACATCTAATCGTATTTACACTATCTATCTCCTAACTAAGAAGGGTATTTTATGAAGATCACTTTATTTATAATTATTCTTATATCATCATTGTATGGTGATTATTGTTTTAAAGATAAGAGTGCCAATAAGATAATATGTTATGAAAAGTATTTTGATAGAGATAATATCTATAAAGCAAAAAGTGATGAAACCTATTATACTTCACAAAGAGGTAATATCTTTGCTATTAGTGATAAAATTGAGATCAAATTTAATGCAATAGGGGCAATTATCTCCCTTGAAAAAGATTTTGAGATGGATTTTTATGATAAGCTTAAAAATGATACTTATATTTTCAAAGTAAGAAATCCTCGTGAACTCTTTTCGATACTATCAAATCTCAATGATTTAGATGCTATCCAAAAAGCAATACCAGCCCAGACAAGAAAATATACTCAAACGGAAATTCAAAGAAAAAATGAAGAGAGAAAAGCAAGATTACAAAAAGTACTGCAAAAACAAAAAATGAGAGAAGAACAAAAACAAAAAGCAAAAGCAACAATGGGTAGTTCAGGATCAGACGGACCTAAAAACTTTTTAAAAGGGCAACACTAAAATGAGATTACCAGCAGAGTGGGAGCAACAAGAATTTGTACAACTAGTATTTCCACATGAAAATACAGATTGGCGTGAATATCTTGATGAAGCAATAGATACTTTTGTCTCTATAGCTAAAGCAATTCAAAAATACCAAAAAGTACTTATAATATCTAAAAACTTAGAGCAGATAAGAAAAAGATTTCCAAAGAAAAATAATCTTACTTTTATAACTTTGGATAGTGATGATACTTGGAGTAGAGATTTTGGTGGTATAACTATAGAACATGAAGGGAAATATCTTATCGAAGATTTTACCTTCAATGCTTGGGGAAAAAAGTTTGCATATGAAAAAGACAATCAAATCACAAGAAAACTAAAACTCAAAGGTATTTTCAAAGGATATTCCCATAAAGCGATTCCACTTGTACTAGAAGGTGGTGCTATTGAGAGTAATGGTGCAGATATTATTATGACCACCACTACTTGCTTATTAGAAAAAAATAGAAATCCAAAACTCACCCAAAAACAAATAGAAAAAAAACTTATCCAATATCTTGGTGCAAAAAAAGTTTTGTGGCTTACTAGTGGAGCTTTAGAGGGTGATGATACAGATAGTCATATAGATACTTTGGCTAGATTTATAGATAAAGACACCATCATGTACCAAACTTGTGATGATGTAGAAGATAGTCACTATGAAGATTTAAAACATATGGAAGAGGAGCTAAAAAGCTTTAAACAATTAAATGGAAAACCTTTTAACCTTATTGCTCTTCCTTGGATTGAACCAAAGTATGATGGAGAGGATAGACTCCCTGCAACCTATGCTAATTTTCTTATCATCAATGGTGCAGTTTTAGTACCAACATATCAAGACAAAAATGATGAAGCGGTTTTAAAAATATTTAAAAAATCATTTCCAAAAAGAGATATTATAGGGACTGATTGCAGTACACTTATAAGACAGCATGGAAGTTTGCATTGTGTAACTATGCAATACCCTAAATTAAAGGATTAGTATGAAAATAGCATTAATTCAACAAGAATATTATGGAACAAAAGAGGAAACAATAAAAGTTACTGTTTCAAAAATCCAAGAAGCTAGTAAAAATGGAACTCAGTTAGTAATATTACAAGAGTTACATCAAACACATTATTTTTGTCAAAATGAAAATGTAGATGTTTTTGACTTAGCAAACTCTTGGGAAGATGATATACAATTTTGGGGAAATATTGCTTCACAAAATAGTGTAGTATTGGTAACTTCACTTTTTGAAAAAAGAGCTGCCGGACTTTATCACAACACAGCAGTTGTCTTTGAAAAAGATGGAACAGTTGCAGGAAAATATAGAAAAATGCATATCCCTGATGATCCAGGATTTTATGAAAAGTTTTATTTTACCCCTGGAGATTTAGGATTTGAACCAATACAAACAAGTGTAGGGAAACTGGGTGTTCTAGTTTGTTGGGATCAATGGTATCCTGAAGCTGCAAGACTTATGGCACTCAAAGGAGCAGATATGCTTATCTATCCTACAGCTATTGGCTGGTTCGAAGCTGATGAAGAAGATGAGAAACAAAGACAATTAAATGCTTGGATAGCTGTTCAAAGAGGACATAGTGTAGCAAATGGGATACCAGTAGCTACAGTTAATCGTGTAGGATTTGAAGCTGATGATAGTGGAGTGTTAGCAGGAACACAATTTTGGGGAAATTCTTTTGTATTTGGACCGCAAGGGGAATATTTAGCCCATGCGAATCATCAAAATGAAGAGATAATTTACTGTGAAGTTGATTTACAAAGAAGTGAAAATGTAAGAAGATGGTGGCCATTTTTAAGAGATAGAAGAATTGAAAACTATTCTGATTTAACAAAAAGATATATTGACTAAAATAAAAGCAATTTCTTACTATTTATCAAAAACTAGCTAAAATACGCAAAACAATCTAAAATGAAGGAAACAGTATATGAAATTTAGCGGAACTAATGTACTAATAACAGGTGCAAGTAAAGGTATCGGAGCCCAAGTTGCAAAAGAGCTAGCAACTTATGGTTTAAAAGTATGGATAAACTATAGAAGTAAACCAGAACTTGCTGATGCTGTAAAAACAGAGATTGAAGCAAATGGTGGAACTGCCGCTGTTATAAAAGGTGATGTTTCAGTTGAAGCTGATTGGGCTGATATGATTAAAACAATTGTTGAAGCTGATGGCGCAATATCTTACCTTGTAAATAATGCAGGTATTACAAAAGATAAGCTGGCACTACGAATGTCAGTTGAAGATTTCGATGATGTTATTAACGCAAATTTAAAATCAACATTTATAGGTTGTAGAGATGCACTAAAAGCTATGTCAAAGAAAAAGTTTGGTGCTGTTGTAAATATCTCATCAATTGTTGGTGAGATGGGAAATCCCGGACAAACTAACTACTCAGCTTCAAAAGGTGGTGTTAATACTATGACAAAAGCTTTTGCAAAAGAGGGAGCTGCTCGTACTATTAGGTTTAATGCTGTAACTCCAGGATTTATAAGAACAGATATGACTGATGAACTTAAACAAGAGGTAAAAGATGAATACACTAAAAATATACCTCTTAAAAGATTTGGAGAAGCTAAAGAGGTAGCAGATGCTGTTGCATTTCTTTTAAGTGATCATTCTAGTTATATAACAGGTGAGATACTAAAAGTAAATGGTGGACTATATGTGTAACCTATTTTTATAGGGAAAAGAAATTTTTCAAATAAAATATGTTACAATATTGATGAAAATTAATTCAAAAAGGAAATTTAATGTTAGAAAAAGTAAAAGAAGTTGTTGTTGAACAACTAGATTGTAATGCAGACGAAGTTAAAGAAGATTCAAGATTTATTGAGGATTTAGGTGCAGATTCACTAGATGTAGTTGAGTTAGTAATGGCTCTAGAAGAGGAATTTGACATTGAAATTCCAGATGAAGATGCTGAGAAAATATTAACAGTTGCAGATGCAATCAAATATATAGAAGACCACAAGTAGGTCCTTTCTTTTCGCCTTAGGTAACATTTGTTACTTAGGGTCTTTTCTATAAGTTAAATAAAGTTTTATTCTTAAAAATAAGTTTTTTTTAGTTTATAAATATAAATAAATATAGTATGGAGATATAAATATGCAAAGAGTTGTAGTAACTGGTATTGGGATGATAAATTCATTAGGACATAATGTTGAAGAATCTTTTAAAGCAATCGTAGAGGGACAAACTGGGATTGATAGGATAACATTATTTGACCCAGAAAACTTTACTGCACAAATTGCAGGAGAAGTTAAAAATTTTGACCCAACAGCTATAATGGGGAAAAAAGAGGCAAAAAAAGCAGATAGATTTATCCATCTTGGAATCCATGCTGCACAAGAAGCTATGGAAGATGCTGTAATTGTTACTGATAATAAAGTAAGTGATGATATCTCTGAAAGATTTGGTATTGTAGCAGCTTCAGGGATTGGTGGATTGACAAATATTGAAAAAAACTCAGTTATATGTGACACAAGAGGACCTGGAAAAATATCACCATTTTTTATCCCATCAGCTTTAGTAAATATGTTAGGTGGATTTATCACAATTCAGCATAACCTAAAAGGACCAAATATCTCAGCAGTTACTGCTTGTGCTGCTGGAACTCACGCTATCTCTGATGCTTATAAAACAATTGCACTAGGCGGTGCAGATAAGATGTTAGTTGTTGGAGCTGAAAGTGCCGTATGTGGTGCAGGAGTTGGTGGATTTGCTTCAATGAAAGCTTTAAGTACAAGAAATAATGACCCAAAAACTGCTTCAAGACCATTTGATAAAAACAGAGATGGTTTTGTTATGGGTGAAGGTGCTGGTGCATTGGTGCTTGAAACTTTAGAATCTGCAACGGCAAGAGGTGCAAAAATCTATGCTGAAGTTATAGGTTATGGTGAAAGTGGTGATGCAAACCATATTACAACTCCAACAATGGATGGACCACTAAGAGCCATGAAAGCAGCCTATGCTATGGCTAAGAAAAATAATGGTGGAGAACTTAAAATTGACTATGTAAATGCACATGGTACAAGTACACCTGTTAATGATAAAAATGAAACAGCTGCTTTAAAAGAGTTATTTAATGGGAAAGATAATTGTCCACCAGTAACTTCAACAAAAGGTCAAATAGGACATTGTTTAGGTGCAGCTGGTGCTTTAGAAGCTATTATTGCTATCAAAGCTATGGAGGAGGGAATCATCCCTCCAACAATCAATCAAATAGAGTCTGATGAGAATTGTGACTTAGATTATGTACCAAATGTATCTAGAAAAGCAGAATTAAATGTAGTTATGAGTAACTCATTTGGATTTGGTGGAACAAATGGCGTTGTAATTATGAAAAAATACACAAAGTAGGTGAATTTATGGCAACTTATTTAGACTTCGAAGAGGGTATAAAAAAAATAGAAGATGATATTATTGTTGCTAAAACAAAGGCAGATGAATATGCTGTATCTATTCTAGAAAAAAAACTTCAAGAAGAGGTAGAAAAAACATATTCAAACCTATCAGATTTTCAAAAACTAAAACTAGCAAGACATGCAGATAGACCTTATGCTCTTGATTATATTAAAGGGCTAATGACAAATTCTTACGAGATACATGGAGATAGACACTTAGCTGATGACCAAGCTATTGTATGTTTCCTTGGAAATATCGGTGATGTAAAATGTGTTGTTATCGGTGAACAAAAAGGACGAGGTGTAAAAAATAAAATCAAAAGAAATTTTGGTATGCCAAATCCGGAAGGTTATAGAAAGGCCCTCCGAGCTGCTAAATTGGCTGAAAAATTTAATTTACCGATTTTATTTTTAGTAGATACTCCAGGTGCATACCCTGGTATTGGGGCTGAAGAGAGATCTCAAAGTGAAGCAATAGCTAGAAACCTTTTTGAACTAAGTGACTTAGATACTACAATAGTGTCAGTTGTTATTGGTGAAGGGGGAAGTGGTGGAGCATTAGCTATCTCTATTGGAGATAGATTAGCTATGATGAGATACAGTGTCTATTCTGTTATTTCTCCTGAGGGTTGTGCAAGTATTTTATGGAAAGACCAAGCGATGGTAGAAACTGCTACAAAAGCTCTTAAAATAACTTCAACAGATTTAAAAGAATATAATTTAATTGATGATGTAATCAATGAACCGTTAATAGGTGCTCATAGAAATAAAGAGGAAGCTATAAAAGTTCTTGGTGATTATTTCATTGATAGTGTTGCAGAAGTTCAAAAACTCTCTAAAGAGGAACGAGATCAAAAAAGATATGATAGACTTATGTCTTTAGGAAGTTTCTCTTAATATTTATAAAATAAAAATAGAAACTTTTGTTTCTATTTTTTTAAGAGATTATATAAATCTCTAATCTCTTTATCCCAAATTGTTTCATCTATTGTTTCAAGGATTAATGGAATGTCATCCATTCGCTCATCATTCATAATATATTCAAAAGCATCCCAACCGATTTCACCCTCACCTAAACTATGATGTCTATCAACTCGACTTCCTAATGGTGGCTTAGAATCATTTATATGCATCCCCATTAAAAACTCTCTTCCTACTACTTTATCAAACTCTTTCCAAGTTTTATCATATGCCTCTTTTGTTCTTATATCATAACCTGCAGTGAACATATGACAAGTATCTATACATACCCCAATTCTTGATTTATCTTCAACTCTATCTATAATATACTCTAAGTGTTCAAACTTATATCCAAGATTTGTCCCCTGCCCTGCTGTATTTTCAATTACTGCTTTTACATTTTTTGTTTTATCTAATGCAAAGTTGATTGAATCTGCAATTAACCCTAAACACTCTAATTCAGCATATTGTAATTTTTCATCATACTCTGGATCTTTTTTCCCAAACTTTTGCAAATGACTTCCTGGATGAAAATTTAATCTATCAAGTCCTAAAATATCACATCTTTCTAACTCGTCTATAAAAGCATTTCTTGATTTTTCTAATTTTTCCTCATCTGGGTTTCCTAAGTTAATTAAATAGCTATCATGTGGCAAAATATGTTTTGGTAAGATACCTGATTCTTCAAGATTTTTAAACCATGCATCAAGTGTTTTAGTATCAAAAGGTTTTGCATCCCATCTTTTTTGATTCTTAGTAAACAAAGCAAAAGCTTTTGCTCCTATTGCTGTTGCATTTAATGGTGCATTTTGAACACCACCACTTGTACTTACATGAGCACCTACAAATTTATTCATTATTTAACCTTTATTAAAATATTATTGATTGTATCTTTAAAATATATCTTTTTTTGTGAGAAAAGATTATACAAAAAATCATCTTTATAGGAGTTGTGAAGATATTTTTTATTAAACTCTTTTGCTGAAATACATTTCAGTGTTGATTGACAAACTGTATCTTCATATATTTTCAAATCTAAAACTACATTACCAACTTGAAAAATCTGCAAATGGATATAATCTTCATATTGAGAGATAAAACCTTTATCATAAAATTTCATTTGTGGAGTTTTAATCAAAATTGTATGACTAGATGTTATTATAGGCTGTTTTGTTGCACAAGCTGTTAAAAGTAATATTGTCGCAATAAATATAAATTTTTTTAAAATTAACACAAGTAGTAACTCCTTAATCGTTTTTTATTATACCCAATCAAAATTATTATTATGTTATAATATCTTATGTTTACAGGATTAATAAGAGAGATGGCTAGCG
Source organism: Arcobacteraceae bacterium (assembly GCA_021107755.1). Taxonomy (GTDB): domain Bacteria; phylum Campylobacterota; class Campylobacteria; order Campylobacterales; family Arcobacteraceae; genus JAIOSF01. The sequence continues at coordinate 41,743 of JAIOSF010000018.1, read as the reverse complement.
TAGTTAGCTTCAATAATAATATTTTAACTTTAATGGCAACATATAAGCCAAAAATTGGTGATAGTATTGCTATAAATGGTGCATGTCTTACAGTAATTGAACTTTATGCAGATGGTTTTAGTGTAGAACTATCTCCTGAATCACAAAATATATTAGCGATGGAAAACTATAAAGATAAAGTTCATATGGAACCTGCCATGATGATGGGGGATAGATTTGAGGGGCACATTGTTCAGGGTCATGTTGATTGTTTGGGTACAATTACAAATATCATAAACAATGGTAACTCTACAGATTTTTTCATACAAATTCCAAAACAATTTATTAAATATATTATCCCTAAAGGTTCTATTACTGTTGATGGAGTAAGTTTAACAGTAAATGATGTTGATAGTAAGAAGAATAATAGTTTTAGACTCACTATCATACCGCATACTATCAATAACACACTTTTTGAACAATATACTATAAATAGTAAGGTAAATATAGAAACTGACATGTTTGCTAGATATGTTTATAATCTTTTTAAAAAAGATGATAATGAGACATTATCTTGGGATGATGTGGATGGTATAATCTCTAGATACTAGAGTTTGTATCGTGTGTTATAAAAAAGTTTCGCATCCCTAATGTTTTTGCATAAGGTTTTACTAAAACCTCTTTTGTATTTTCAAATACTTGAATATCTACTACAGTCCCAACTTTAACTCCATATGGGAAAATAGAATCCATACTACTTGTAATTACCTCATTACCCATTTGTATCTCTTTCCAAATTGGTACATATTTTATAATTATATTTCCATCATCATTTGCCCCAGAGGTAATTCCAGGAGTATCATTTTTTCCTATAAAAACTGTGTAATTACATTTTTTATTTTCATTTAAATAAGCAACTGATTTTTCATTTTTTGTTAAAACTATACCTGCACTAAAACCATCAAGTGTAATAAGTGGATATATTTTATCTGGTACAATATTGTTTTTGTCTATAAGAACTTTTGAGTGATTATCAAAACTATAATATGATAGAACTTTAACTTTTTCATACTGTACCTCTTTATCTAAACTCAAATTCAAATTTTTATTTAATTCAACTATCTCTTGAACTTTTTTCTCATACATAGATTTATACTGAAGATTCATCTCATTGGATTTTTTAAGTTGATCAATATAATCTAGTTGATTAAAATATTTATTGATAGTTTCTGTTGAAAAAATGAATAACTTTATATATGCTGAGCTAATTGAGCTATTAAGCATATATATTTTATTTACCAGTACCTTTTCAAAACTAAAAAGATAAGATACTAGTATAATTAAAGCTATTATAAAGAGAATAAACTTTTTACTCATTAGATATTAGTCTAAGTAAAGATTCCTCATCTAAAGTTTTGCTAGTACCATAGGCAACAGCAAGAAGTGGTTCATCAGCAACTCGTACAGGAAGTTTAATATCATTCATAAGATATTTATCTAATCCTCGAATCAATGCTCCACCACCTGTCAAAACAACACCATTATCAACAACATCTCCAGCTAAATCAGGTGGCATCTCTTCAAGAACTTGTCTTACTGCTAATGAGATCTCTTTTAATGGTTCATGTAAAGCAGCTCGTACACCTTCACTTGTAAGGTCAATAGTTGTAAGAAGTCCTGAACTATCTCTCCCTTTTACTTTAATTGTTGTATCTTTAGCCTGTTTAACTGCTGTTCCTATTTCTAATTTTATACTTTCAGCAGTTCGCTCTCCAATATAAAGATTAAAGTTTTGTCTCACATAATCTATAATGGCTTTATCAAATCTATCACCAGCTACTTTTATAGATTTACTTAATACTAATCCACCTAAAGAGGTAACACCAATCTCTGTTGTACCACCACCAATATCAACTACTACATATCCATCAGGACTACTTACAGGAATCCCTGCACCAATAGCAGCTGCCATTGGTTCCTCTACAAGAAATACTTCTCTTGCCCCTGCACTTAAAGCTGACTCTTTAACAGCTTTTCTTTCAACTTGTGTAATTCCATGAGGAATACAGATAATAATTCTTGGTCTTAAAAAAGATTTTCTTTTGTGTGCTTTTTCAATAAAATATCGAATCATTCTCTCTGTCATCTCAAAATCTGCGATAACCCCATCTTTCATAGGTCTAACAGCTTGTATATTTACAGGTGTTTTCCCTATCATCTGTTTTGCTTCTTTACCTACTGCAAGTATTCTATCTCTACCATATCTATCATGTTGTACTGCAACTACTGATGGTTCATTTATAATTATACCTTTACCTTTTACAGATACTAATGTATTTGCTGTACCTAAGTCAATCGCCATATCATTTGAAAACCAACCAATAAATTTGTCAAAAATCATTCTATTTACCCTTTATTATATTTAAGCTACTTTTCGCAAGCTGAAAGTTTGCTTACGCAACCGCATCTGCTACTTTTGGTAGTTCTGTTTTATTTACCACATCTTTTGTAATTGTTACTGTTTTACCTTTATACTCAGGTAATTCATACATCACATCAAGCATAATATCTTCTAAAATAGATCGCAATCCTCTAGCACCTGTTTTTCGCATTTTAGCTGCTTTTGCTATCTCTTTTAAAGAGTCCTCTTCAAACTCTAAGTTTACACCATCTATTTTAAATAATTTTGTATACTGTTTTACTAAAGAATTTTTTGGTTCCTTTAATATATGCATCATCGCATCTTCATCAATCTCTTGAAGAACTGCTGTCATGTGAAGACGACCAATAAGTTCAGGTATTAAACCATATTTTACTAAGTCATCAGCTTCAATAAGTTCCATAATATTATCTTGCTCTTGTTTTGTTTTTTTATCTTGATTAAATCCAAGGATATTTCCACCTTGTCTTTTAGCTATAATATCTTTCATCCCATCAAAAGCACCACCACATATAAATAATACATTTGTTGTATCAAGTTGTACTGCATCTTGCCCTGGATGTTTTCTTCCACCTTTTGGTGGAACATTTACTAAGCTTCCCTCAACAATTTTAAGTAGTGCCTGTTGAACACCTTCACCACTCACATCTCTAGTAATACTTCTATTCTCAGACATTCTAGCAATTTTATCAATCTCATCAATAAAAATAATACCTTGCTCAGCTTTTTTGATATCACCATCTGCTGCTTGAATCAGTCTAGTTACAACATTTTCAACATCATCACCAACATATCCAGCTTCTGTTAAACTAGTAGCATCTGCAATTGCTAGTGGAACATCTAAATATTTTGCTATTGTTTGAGCTAAAAGTGTTTTTCCACTTCCTGTTGGTCCTATAAGTAATACATTTGACTTTGTAAGTTCTGTAATATCATCACTAATCTCTTGCATAAATATTCTCTTGTAATGATTGTAAACAGCAACACTTAAAACTTTTTTTGCTTTATCTTGCCCAATTACATAATCATCTAAAATAGCTTTTAACTCTTTAGGTGTCAATATTTTTTGAACAATATCTTCAGCAAGTTCAACAACTTCACCCTCTTCATGTTCACTTTTGTGCTTTTGAATTATCTCATAAGCAGATTTTGCACAAGTTTGACAAATAGTTGCATTTTCCCCAGATATTAGAGGATTTTTTTCACTATCTTCAACTCCACAAAAATCGCATTTCATTTTTTCTTTTTTCATATTCTATTATTTCCTTGTAAAAGGTATTCCTCTTTTTGTATTTGCTATAAACTGTGCTAGTTTTATTACATATTCATTTGTACTATTTTCTATTAACTCTTTTGCGCTATCATTCAAAGGATTTCCTGATTCAAAAAGCTTTCTATAGGCTTTTTTTATTTCATCTATATCTGCTCTATTATCAAGTCTTCTTCTAAGTCCTGTAAGATTTAAACCTCTAATTGTTGCACGATTTCCCTCTGTATTACAAAATGGTGGAATATCTTGAACCACAATTGAACCACCACCTATCATAGACTGTGTTCCTAATTTACAAAATTGATGAATAGCAGATAGTCCACCCACTACAACATTATCTTCAACTTCTACATGTCCAGCAAGTGTTGCTACATTTGCAAAGATACAATTATCACCTATAATACAATCATGAGCTACATGAGTATATCCCATAAATAAATTTCCATTACCTATTTTAGTAACAGCTCCACCACCTTTAGTTCCAGGATTAAATAAAGTAAACTCTCTTATTTTATTATTATCACCAATAATTAACTCAACATCTTCCCCTGCAAACTTTAAATCTTGAGGAATAGTCCCAAGTGCTGCATGGGAAAAAATAGTATTGTTTTTCCCTATTGTTGTTTTCCCTTCAATTACACAATGACTTGCAATTGTTGTACCAGAACCGATTGTAACTTTTGGACCAATTATACTATATGCTCCAATTATTACATCATCAGCTATAACAGCTCCATCTTCTATAATAGCTGTTTTATGGATGTTTTCCATTATTTATCAACTACCATTGCTTTAAGTTCAGCTTCACTAACTAGCTTATCATCTACGAAAGCTTTTCCATCAAGAACTATTAGATTTTTTCTTAATTTAATTATCTCTATTCTATACTCTAATTTATCTCCAGGTTTTACTGGACTTCTAAATTTTGCTTTATCTATACTCATAAAATATATAACTTTTGATTTTAATTCTTCATCAGTTAGCCCTGAACTTTTAAGCGCTAGTATACCACCTGCTTGTGCCATACCTTCTAAAATCATCACACCTGGATATATAGGGTGTCCTGGAAAATGTCCTTGAAACACTGGCTCACTTATTGATACATTTTTATATGCTACTATATTTTTTTCTAGCTCCATACTAGTTACCTTATCAACTAAAAGAAAAGGATATCTATGAGGTAGTATCTTTTGTATCTCTACAACATCTAACATTATATCTCCTATTTAATGATCTATATATACTTTACAAATCTAATTTTAGGTTTTATTATAACTAATTAATGTTTATATTTACTATAACTTTTAAAAGAAAATTTTTTAGTTTGTTGTTTTAATTTCTCATTAGTATCTATCTTTAAAGAGAAATTTAATATAAACATATTAGAATCACATTCAAATATTAAAATACAAAGGATATTTATAATGTACAACAGAGATTATTTGACAAATGGTAGTGACTCTTCTTATACAAAAGAAGAAAATGCTTATTCATCATCACAAGAACAAGCAAGCGCTCCAGCTAACTTAATGGCTTTTTTAAAAAGTACATATCAACTTTTTGCTAGTTCACTTTTAGCTGCAACTGCTGGGGCATATATTGGACTTGATATGGTTAGTACAATTTCAAGTTGGTACTGGGGATTAGTTATCTTAGAGTTTGCATTACTTTTTGGACTTTATGCAGTAAAAGATAAGCCAGGAATTAACCTTGCAGTTTTATTTGGTTTTACATTTGTAAGTGGGTTAACAATTACACCTCTTTTAAGTAGTGTATTTAATATGCCAAATGGTGCTTCAGTTGTAGCACAAGCATTTTTAATGACATCAGTTGCTTTTGGTGGTATATCTATGTTTGCACTTACAACTAAAAAAGATTACTCAAATATGGGTAAAATGCTTTTTATAGCTCTTATTATTTTGATAGTTGGTTCTATTAGTAATATTTTTATAGGTTCACCAATATTACAACTAGGTATTGCTATGGTTGGTGCTTTGTTATTTAGTGCCTTTATACTCTATGATACACAACAAATCATCAAGGGTGGTTTCTCAACTCCTATTGAAGCTGCAATTGCACTTTATTTGGACTTTTTTAACCTATTTATCTCTTTACTTCAAATATTTGCTGCATTTAACAACAGTGATGACTAAAGAAAGTTTACGACTTTTAGATGCAAATTTAAATCGCCTTAGAGAAGGCATTAGAGTCATTGAGGATATATATAGATATATTTTCAATGACAAAGAAATCTCTTCACAATTAAAAGAGTTACGACACAAAGCCAGAATATCATTATATGAAGAACTTCTTGATTCAAGAGATATACAAAATGATGTTTTAAAAAAATCTACACCTTCAGAACAAAATAGAACAGATTTACACTCCATTCTTATTGCAAATTTTAAAAGAGCACAAGAAAGTTCAAGAGTTTTAGAAGAGTTTGGAAAACTAATCGATATAAAAACATCAGAAAATTTTAAAGATATTCGCTATAAATTATATCACTTAGAAAAATCTATACAAAACGATTTATAAATTAAGTGTTTACTTACCCTTAATTTATTATAATCAACGAAACATACAAGGGGAATATTTGTTATATTTTTTAATTTACCTATTTTTAGAAGTTATGATCTCTTCTTCCATAGCAGCTTCAATTGGAGGACTACTTACTTTTGTTGAAATCTTATTTTCTGCAATTATAGGTATGATTATTTTAAAGAACTTCAAATATTCTTTAAGTGAAAATGTTCAAAAAGCACGAACTGGACAAATAACTCAAGAAGAGTTTATTAAAACAAATGTAGCAAAAGCTATTGGTGCATTTTTACTTATTATTCCAGGTTTTTTTACAGATATAATTGGGATACTTTTACAACTAGGATTATTTGTATCACTGTTTAGTAAAATATTTGAGTTTAAAAAACCTAATAGTAGTAATAACGCTACATATTCAACAAGTTTTGAATATACACAAACAAATAACAAACAAAATAATAAAAGGAGAGACGATGAAATTATCGATGTTGAAATTATTGATGATAACAATACTATTAAGCACTAGTGGAGTTGCCAATAGTAATTTAGAAAAAAAACTTATAAAATTTGAAAAGCAAAGAGTTGCTAAGTCATTACAAAGAGTTGGAGGAAACCTTCAAAATGTTGATTTAGTATTAAAAAAAGATCTAAATCAAGATGGTTGGGTAGGGTATACTTTTAATTTAGAATTTGAGGTACAAAACAAAAAGCTTTCTCAAAAAGATACACTTTTTAGTGATGGTAAAAATGTTACTATGGACTTAATAAACTTAGAAAATAAAAGATCATTTAAAACTGTTATGTATCCAACATTAGGAAAAGAATTTTTCAGTAAAAAACATTTTATAGAGGGAAATATTGATGCAAAACATTCACTTGTAATATTTAGTGATCCTTTATGTCCAATCTGTGTAGATGAGATCCCCTATGTATTAAAAAATATCATTGATAATCCACAAAATATAGCTGTATACTATTATCATCTTCCACTCGATATGCATCCAACAGCAAAAGTACTATCAAAAGCCTCTATACTAGCTAAAGAGCAAGGGATTAAAAATGTAGACTATAGAATCTATAAAGCTAATTTTTCAGAAAAATATAAATTTGATGCATATGAAGAGAAAGATGAAAAAAAAGTATTAGGATTTTTTAATAAAGAGTTTGGTACAAATATAACAATGGAACAGATAAATAATCCTAAACTAGAAAAAATGATACAAGATGATATTAAAATGTCTGAAGATGCATTTGTATCAGGAACTCCAACTCTGTTTTTTGATGGAGAGTACGATTACACAAGATCACAATTTGAAAAATATTTAAAATAGGCCATGGGAGAAAAATTGGAAAAAATAGTAATAGCAACAAGAGCTAGTGATTTAGCACTTTGGCAAGCATACCATATAAAAGATAGATTAGAAAAAAGCTATCCAGATATTACAGTTGAGATTAATAAAATAGTAAGTCGAGGTGATAAAATACTAGATCGTCCTTTAGCACTCATTGGTGGAAAAGGACACTTTACTAAAGAGCTTGAAGATGAGATGATTGCAGGTAATGCAAATCTAGCTGTTCATAGTTTAAAAGATGTACCAACTTATATCCCAGATGGTCTAGAGTTAGTAGCAATTACAAAAAGAGAAGACCAAAGTGATGTATTTTTATCTCACAAATATAAAACTGTTGATGAATTACCAAAGGGCGCTATTGTAGGAACTACAAGTTTAAGAAGAAGAATGCAGCTTTTAAATAAAAGACCTGATTTAACAGTAAAAGATTTACGAGGAAATGTAAACACTCGACTGAGAAAACTCTCTGAGGGTCAATATGATGCTATTATCTTGGCTTGGATTGGGTTAGATAGACTTGATTTATTAAAAGATATTCCACATACACAAAAGTTACCTTTAGATATGATGATACCTCCTATGGGGCAAGCATCATTGGGTATAGAAATACTTTCAGGAGATGAAAAACTCAAAGAGATAGCTATGAGTGTTAATGATACTCCAACTTTTATCTGTACAAAAGCTGAGAGAGATTTTATATCAAAAATAGGTGCTGGATGTTCTGCACCCGTTGCATGTAATGCAACCATTAGTGGTGATAATATTACTTTACAAGCGATGATTGGTTATCCAGATGGGACAAATATCTTACATGAATCTCTTTGCAAAACTTTAAATGATTGTGAAACATTAGGGTCTGATTTAGCGAACAAAATGATTGAAGATGGTGCTATAGAGATATTACAAAATGCAGAAAAACTGGCATTTAAAGATGAAATGCCACAAAGGTTATAAAATGAAAATATTTACAAAAATTCTTTTAATATTAATAAGTATTGTTGCACTTAATGGAACTGAAATTATCCATGCAAATTCTTATGCAGATGCACTAGAAAAAGGTGTTGAACAAAATAAACCAGTGATGCTTTTTGCACATAGCCCATTTTGTCCATGGTGTCGAAAAATGGAAGCAGATACACTTTCAGATAATGAAGTTATAGAGTATATAAATAAAAACTTCATATTTGTTACAGTGGATTTAAGTTTAAGTATGGATATAGAAGATGTACCAGCAAAATTTTTACCTGAGGGGACACCTACAACTTATGTTATTGACCCTAAAACGCAAGAGCTACTTTATAGTTTAAGAGGATATAAAAATAAAAAATCTTTTTTAGGAAGAGTATCTAGACCTAGTAACTAATCTTACTCAAATACAGCCCATTTGGGCTAGCTAGAGTCCAAGATATCAACTTCTCTTTATTAAGCTGTTTTTTTAAATCTTCAATAGTTAACTTACCACTTGATATTTTCATAATAAAATCAACCATCATTCGTATTTGGCTTCTTAAATAAGAATTAGCCTTAAATCTGAAAATATATAACTCTTTATATTTATAAAACTTTATATCGTAAATCTCTCGCACTGTTGAAGCTGGTTCACTGCCAGTTTTACTAAAGTATTCAAAATCATGTACACCTTTTAAAATTTTCAGAGCATCTCTTATCTTTTCTATATTGATACTTTCATAATACTCTACATAATTTTGATTAAATGGGGTAAGTTCTTTTGTTGTAACAATATATCTGTATTCTCTTTTTTTTGCGCTAAATCTTGCATGAAAATCATCATTTACATAAGATACATTTCTAACATATATAGAATTTGGTAACATCTTATTAAGTGCCATTTTAAACTTTACTAAATCACTCCAAAAATCAGGTAAAACACATGATATAACTTGTCTAAATGCGTGTACACCTCTATCTGTTCTTCCACTAAATTCTAACGAAGTATCTATATTAAGTAATTTAAATACCTCTTCAACTTTAGATTGGATTGTTACATGATTAGGTTGTATTTGAGAACCATAATACAATGAGCCATCATAACTTACTGTAAATTTTATTTTCATTTATTAGTAATATCGCTTTATCTTATATCTGTAAAATATATATCCAACTATAAGCCACAAAATTGGGAAATAATATAAAGCCTCCAATTGAAAAGCATTTGTTAATTCTTTTGTCAAAACTACAAAAATAATTGTCGTACTTATCCCTATTACAGTGCTATAGTTTTTATTATATCTAGGATTAAAATAACCAATATAGATAATAAAAAAAGCAGAAATTAAAGGGAAAAGTGATGATAAAATATTAAATGCTAGTTTTTCATCTTTATCTTCCCAATAATTAATCAAGTCATCAAAATTTTGGATATCTTTTGTTTGTTCTAATTCATTATTTAAAACCATTCTTTTAAAATCAATTTGACTAACTTTCTCTCCAACTTTTACAACTTTTCCATCATTTAAACTCAAGTTTAAAGATGTTCCCATATTATTTAAATTTGCATATTTAGCAATTATAAAAACATCTTCTTCCTTATTTTGTTGATATAAAACGATATCTTCATAGAGTCCATTTTTCTCTTTTTCAACATAAATAAGCCACTTCCCAAATTGCTGACCATACTCATTTGCTTTTATATTAAACTGAGCTTCAGTCTTTTTATTGACTAAAAAAGTTTCTTTCAAAAAAATAGATTTTGGTACCAAAGTTAAAGAAATAATAAGTATTAAAAGAGAACTAAGGATCAATAAGGGTAAAAACATCCTTAGTATTTTTAAAGGTGTTAAGCCAAAACTTGTAATTACTATTAACTCATACTCACTTGATAACTTTGCTAAAGATAACCCTAATGATATAAATAATGAAATAGGTATAGTATAAAATAAAATAGTTGCAATATTATACGAATACAACTCTAATAGTTCAAAGAAATTAATCTGTATCACCGAAGTAAGTGATGCAATTTTTACTAAAAAGATAATTGAAGTTATCGTATAAAGAGTTAAAAAAATAGGAAAGAATGTATCTGAGTATGTTTTATTTAAATACTTTTTTAATACACTATTCATACTAACCTACTTTCCATTAACCATATTAAATATATCTAAAATATAAAACTCACCTAAAAACACTATTAAAAATCCTAAAGATAAAAAAGGTATAAATGGAGTTTCACTCTCTTTTTTCTTTATAATATTTACAAGTGATGGAATTATAGCTAAAATAGCTGATAAAAATATAGCTAATATCCCTAACTTTACACCAAGTATCCCTCCAATTATTGCAAAAATAGGGATATCACCCTCACCTAAGGACTTTTGTTCTTTTAAGCTTTCATCCTCAACTATTTTTGCTTTTATATTTTGTATGTAAAAAGTTACAAACATCTCTAAAACAACAATAGCACCTGCAAAAATAAATAGTGTAACTATATTTTCAGTATTGAACAAAAGTATATAACCTATTGCAATACTTAATGATATTACAAGTAAATAATCAGGGACTGCCTTATACTTCAAATCAATAAATGATAGAACTATCAAACTATAAAATAAAACTAAAAGAATAAAAAATTGATAATTCAATCCAACCTTAATAAATAAAAAAAGTGTCACAATAAGTGTGCTCAATTCAATAATAGTATAAGTTATAGAAATTTTTGTTTTACAATGGGAACATTCCCCTTTTAAAAACAAATAAGAAAAGATAGGTATATTTTCATACCATTGTATTTGATATTGACATTGAGGACACATAGATCTTTTAGGATTTAGTAAGGATATACCCAAAGGTAATCTATAAACTAACATAGCTAAAAAGCTCCCAATAATAAGAGCACCAATTGCCACAATAACTATATTAAATACCTCCAAATCTTCTCTCTCTTTTATGAAAGTCTGAAATTATATCATCAAGCTCATTACAGCTAAACTCAGGCCAGTATGTTGGTGTAAAAAACATCTCAGCATACGCACTTTGCCATAAAAGATAATTTGATATTCTTATCTCGCCACTTGTACGAATAAGAAGATCAACATCAGGTATATTTGCTGTATCAAGGTTTTGATTAATATTTATTTCATTTATCTCTAAATTCTTTTCAACTACTTTTTTTACAGCTCGTGTAATCTCATCTCTACTACCATAATTTAGTGCTAAAACTTGAGTAAGTCCTGTACAGTTTTTTGTTTTTTCCTCAACATCTCTTATGGTATTTTGTAGTTTTTTAGAAAACTTTGTTAAGTCACCTATTGCCTTAAATTGCACATTGTTTTCTAGATATATTGGTAATTCACTTTTAAAATACTTTTCTAAAAGTTTCATCAAAAACTCAACTTCTAATTTCGGTCGAGACCAGTTCTCTGTACTAAAAGCATACAAAGTAAGATATTTTATACCCACTTTTGTACAATGTATTGTAATCTCTCTTACAACTTTTGCACCCTCTTCATGCCCAGCTGTTCTTTTAAGCCCTCTCTCTTTTGCCCATCTTCCATTACCATCCATAATAATTGCAATATGTTCTGGTATATGTGGATTATTCACTAAATTCACCTTTTAAACTTTCTAAAAGAGTTATTGAAACTTCTAATTTAGATGCTGTAGTTAGTTTTATAATATTGTTTTTTGTTATAATATCTATAGAGTTTGTATCACTTCCAAACTGATTAGTCTCATCTAAAATATTTAAACAAACTCCATCAACATTTTTATTGAGAAGCATGTTTTTTCCATTTTGTAGCGCATTTTCTTTATCCATCTCAGCTTTAAAACCTATTGAATATATCCCATTTTTATCAATATTTTCTAACAAATCAATATTCTTTTTTAATTCCAAATTCCAGCTATCACCTATATCTTCTTTTTTTACTTTTCCATCTTGTGGATATTTTGGGAGATAATCACTCACAGCAGCAACTCCAAAAAAGTAAGGCTTTTTCTGAATAAGTTCCATTGTGCTATTATCCATGAGTGTTGCACTTGACATTTTTCCTTTTTTGGCTACTTTTAAACTATCATTTACAAACTCTAACATCTCTTGAGTGCTTTGCACTTTTATCGTATGTATCTGATTTGGAACCTCTATATCTGAGGTAGTTACTAAACAAACATCTGCCCCTTTGTAATATAAAGCAGTAGCTAAACTTGTAGCCATCTTTCCACTACTAAAATTACTCAAATATCGTACATCATCTATTTTTTCAATTGTCCCACCACCATTAAGGACAACTTTTCTATCAAGCCAATAATTATCTTTTAGTAACTCTTGAGCTGTTTGATGAAATATATCTTCAACTTCTGCCATTGCCCCATCACCAACATCTTGACAAGCCAACTCTTTTGTTACTGAGTTTATAACTTTAAAATTACAAAGTTTTAACATTTTTAAACTAGCTTTTGTTAATGGATTGTGCATCATATTTGTATTTGCTGCAGGACAAAGAAGCTTTACTCTAGGATATGCCAAAGCTGTTTGTAGTAGTAAATTATCAGCAATCCCATTTGAAAGTTTATTAATAGTGTTTGCCGTTGCTGGTGCTATTACAAAAATATTTGCCCACTTTCCAATTGCAATATGATTATTTACCGTGTCACAACTCCAATCTTCACTACTTTCATCTAAAACTTTATTTTGAGAAACAGTTTCAAAAGTTAAAGGGTTGATAAATTTTTTCGAAGCTTCTGTCATAATCACTTTTACATTTGCACCAGCTTTTATATAAAGCCTTATAAGCTCTAACGATTTATAAACTGCAATACTACCAGTTACTGCTACAAGTATATTTTTATTTTTTAATAGTTGCATTACTTTTTCTCTTTATTGAAAAATTTATAAAAAAATCCTGTTATTGTTTTTTGTTTTGTACGACTCAATGCTAAATCACCAGATTTTATATCTGAAGTGATTGTACTACCTGCTGCTATCATCACATCATCCTCAATTGTTACAGGTGCTACAAGTTGGGTATCTGAACCAACAAAAACATTTTTTCCAATAATTGTTCTATATTTATTTATCCCATCATAGTTACAAGTGATTGTTCCTGCTCCAATATTTGAGCCAACATCTATCGTACTATCTCCTAGATAACTTAAGTGCCCTGCTTTTACTCCAGTTAAAGTTGATTTTTTCACCTCAACAAAATTTCCAATATGTGTATCTTTTAATATACTTAGTGGTCGTATTCTTGCCATTGGTCCTATATCACTATTTTCTAAGATACTATCTTCAACTACACTATTTGTTTTAATATGAGAATTTACTATCTTACTATTTCCAAGAAGTGTTACACCATTTTCAATAATACTTTCACCTTCAATTGAAACTCCCTCTTCTATATAAATAGTATCAGGCAATCTCATAATAACACCCTCTTTTAAGAAGTTCTCTTTTATCCTATGTTGGTGTATCACCTCTGCTGTGGCTAAATCAAATTTACTATTTACACCTTTAAAATTTTCTTCTTTAACTACTATTGGTCGCACCTTAGTTCCACTTTGAACTGCTATCTCTACTAGATCAGTTATATAGTACTCTTTTTGCTCATTTTCATTTGAAAGTTTTGGTAAGTTTTCAAGTAAAAATTGAGTATCAAAACAGTAGATTCCAGCATTTGCAGTTTTTATATCTAACTCATAACTACTACAATCTTTTTGTTCTATGATTTTTACTACATTTTCTTTATCTATAACAACTCTACCATAACCACTTGCATCATCAAGCTCTAAAATAGACATAGTTAGTTTCTCATCTTTGAGTTCTTTTTCATTCAGTGTTGTTAGTTGCCGTAATTCAGTAGCTTCTATTAAAGGCATATCACCATTGAGCACTAAAACTTTTTCATTCTTTGGAGTTATTCCCATCACTGCACCTCCAGTTCCTGGATAGTTTTCATGGTCTTGAATATGAAATGTAATATCTGAAAAGTATTTTTCCATACTTTCTTGAACAAGCTGTGATTGATGATATAAAACTACATGAATATCATCACTTAGTTTTTTCGCTTCTTTGATAGAATAATAGAGCATCTCTTTCCCAGAAATTTTATGTAAAACTTTAGGAAGTGATGATTTCATCCGAGTGCCAGCACCAGCAGCTAATATTATAATTGATAGGTTATTATCCATAGTATGTATCTCTTTGATTTTTTAGTATAGTATTTATTATACCATAAAACTATTTAATGATTATTTCATTAAGCATAACTCAGTATTAAGTTTTAATTAAGATTAAAGAAAATAGCTTTAACAGTTAATCTCTTTTTATTGTTCTATGAAAATCTAGTGCCTTAATACACTGGTTATTTATCTTCAAGTCACGCGTAATTTTTTTATTAATCTTAATTAAAACTTAATACTGAGTTATGCTACTTTCAATGTCGTCTTGAATCTCTTCTTTTTCTATAATTCGTATGTTTATCATCTTTTTTTTCAAATCTTTTTCGTGGATTATTTCTTGTATCTCTTTGTATAGGGGTAAGTGATTTATTTGACTTTAGTGAATTTTCACAAAAGTTATTTATCTCTACTCTTGCAATTTGAGCTTTTGTTTTATCTGGAAAAATCTCTGGAAACTTATAGGACAACCAAAGATATAATGAGATTTTTTTTACCTCATCTTCTGCTTGCAATAGTTCCAACTGAGTTTTAGCAATTCCTGTTGTTTTTGAACTTGATTTATATTTGATAACTTTATGATTCAATACTGCATTTACATATTTTAAGTATCCATTTTTTATTAAAGGGGATCTTGTATTTATAGGTGCTGAACTTAAATGGTATTTTTGATCGAGAGTTAATTCACCTTTTGGATCAAGGATAGTAGCTAACTCAATCATTGTTTTGATATTTGTTGCTACAAAAGGTCCATCATATTTCATATGTTTAGAAAAATATTGCAATATTTTTGTTAAATTTTTAGTTCCAAGATGTACAGATAACTCTTCTACTTGTAATTGAGTTGCTTTTACTTTTACCGGTGGTTTTATAGTACTCATAGGACTTGTAAACATCTCTGATATATGATTTAACACAGATTTACTAGTAGCCCCTATATGTCCAACTTCATGGTGTCCGTATCTTCCAGCTCGACCAGCTATTTGTATCACCTCATTTGGGGTAAGTTTTCGCTTTTCTACCCCATCAAATTTTGTATCTGTCGTAAACAAAAGATGTTTAATAGGAAGATTTAAACCCATAGCAATAGCATCTGTTGCTATTAAAATATCACTTTGACCTTCTCTAAATCTTTTTGCTTCTTCTCTTCTCACCTCAGGAGATAAATTTCCATATAATACAGAAACTGTATGAAACTTACTTAGTTTTGCTTTAAGTGCTAAAACATCTTTTCTACTAAAAGCTATAAGTGCTGTTGCTTTTTTTATATCTCTTAAAACAGTTTGATGAGTATCCACTTTGAGTGGATTTATCCTTTTAAATTTTACAACCTCTAGCTCTTCTCCCAAATAAATTGCTATTTTTTTTACAATCTCTAGTGCATTAACACTTCCTGTCATGATCACTTTTCTAGCAGGTGAGCCAAGTATTGCATTTACCCATGCCCAACCCCTATCCTCATCATCAAGCATTTGTACTTCATCTATAACAGATACATCAACTTCTAGATTAAAATTAAGCATCTCAATAGTGGAACAGATATGTCCAGCATCTTCATCAAATATCTCCTCTTCACCGGTCATTAAAGAAGCTGCTATATTTTGCTCTTTTAAAAATTCGTAATTTTCAAGTGCTAAAAGTCGTAAAGGTGCTAGATATGTTCCACTATCTGCATCTATTAACTCTTTCATTGCACTATATGTTTTCCCACTATTTGTAGGTCCTACAAAAAAATATAATTTTCTATTTAATTCTCTAGCTAGAGGATAAAGTGATTTTAAATCACAGTTTAAAAGTTGGTTAAGTTGTTCTTGAAATGACTGCTTCAAATATCTACCTTAAATCTTAAATTTGATTGGATATAATACCACACTAATTAAGTATATAAGGTTAATGATGGATTGTAATTATTTTGGAATTTGTGGTAGTTGTACTTTAGGTGGTCAAACTTATGAAGAACAATTAAGCAATAAAATAGATATTGAAAAAGAACGATTTAAAAATTTTTGGAACAATGATATAGATATTATTAAAAGTGATGATGGTTCTTTTAGGAATAGAGCTGAATTTAGAGTTTGGAGAACATATGAAACAGATGATACTGTAGAATTCTCTTACGCTATGAATGACATTGATAAAAAACCCTTACCAATAGATTCCTGTAGTATGGTTAGTGTTCCTATAGCAAACATAATGCCAAAACTTCTTGAGCAAATTCAAACTAATGAGATACTCAATCATAAATTATTTACTTGTGAATTTTTAAGCTCAACTACAAATAATATTTTAGTAACTCTTATCTATCACAAAAAATTAGATGAGTTATGGTCAAATGAAGCTAAAAAACTACAAGAGAAACTTAATATCAAAATTATAGGGAGAAGTAGAAAACAAAAAGTTATTTTAAGTGATGATTTTATAGATGAGACACTTACAATAAGCAATGAAAAATTTTATTTCCGTTATAGCGAGGGTGGTTTTACTCAACCAAATCAAAATGTCAATACACAAATGATTTCGTGGGTTTTAGATAATATTGATGCGTATGACGATTTGTGTGAGTTGTATTGTGGTGGTGGAAATTTCACTATTCCATTATCAAAAAAATTCAACAAAGTGTTAGCAACTGAGATTAGTAAAACTTCTATAAAATCTGCAAAAACAAACTGCGAACTTAATAATATTAATAATATAGAATTTATTAGAATGTCAAGTGAAGAATTTGTTGAAGCAAAAAATAAAGTGCGTGAATTTACAAGATTGAAAAATATTGATTTGGATAGTTATAAATTCAGTACTTTGTTTTTAGATCCTCCAAGAGCTGGACTAGATGTCACCACAACAAAACTAGCACAAAATTTCGAACAAATTATTTATATCTCTTGTAATCCACAAACTCTTCATAGAGATTTAGAAGCTTTAACAAAAACGCATACTATAGAAAAATTTGCACTCTTTGACCAGTTTGCTTATTCAAATCATATAGAATCAGGGGCTATTTTAAAGAGACTTTTTTAAGACTATTGATTATTAAGTTTTTATTAAGATATTATTAAATCAATTTTAACTATAATTAAACCATATTATATTAATGATGTAAAAATTATTTATTAGTTTGATTACAACTTATACAACAAGGTTATGATATGAAAGCACTAATTGCCTTAGAAGAGATGATTAAAGATGATGAAGTTCATCTAAAACTTGCTAAAAAACAACTATCGGACCATGAATCTGGAACTACGAGGTTATCTCCTTTAGTAAAAGCATCAACTGAAACTAATATTGAAGACAGAACTAATCGTCTTGAAAAAAATAGAGCAATGTTAGCTGAGCTTTTAAAAAAAGATATTAAAGAGCTAGAAAAACAAGAAAAAATAAAAGAAGCGATCGAAAGGAAAAACTATCTTCACTACCAAAAAGTACGATTAAAAAGAGATAAATTAAGATCAAATGATGAAAAACTAGAAGCTATGCTTATTATAGATGAGCTGCCTGATGATTTAGGTTTTGATGATGCCGATCTATTTAGAGTAGCTGAACAATCTCTAAAAATGCATCTATCTCTTCATGAGCAAATCCATGAAACTTTTGCTGAAATACGGGGAGAATTTGAAGAACTTATAAAAGATTTAAAAGGGGAACAGCTAGATGAACTTGCTCTTCTTAATTTTCAAATCCCTGTAGTAGTTTTACACTTTCATACTCTTGTTGAAAATATTAAAGCCAATTTAGAAGAAGACCATAATGGTGAGGATAAATCTAATGAGAAAAACAAAGAGTTATTTTCAGGTTTTCCTAAATTTGAGGATTGGTGGATTAAAGAGTTATGGATAAATCATCAGGCTTATTTTGGATTATATAAATGGAAAACTATCATCTCTTCCTTATGTCAATCATCTGATCAACAAAGAGCATGGGAAGTTATTTTTGCGAACTGGGTAAATATAAAAAAACAAATCACATCTAAAGGTGCATTAGCATTTGAATATAACTATGCTTTTGATACCCTTATACGAAACTATAGTGGTTTAGAAGAGGAGTTAGCAACAACAAGTTTAGAGTCTATGGAAAAGTTGATAAACTATTTAACTAATAAAGAAGATTTTACAAAAATGGCATCTCCGAATGAACATGAACTTATAACAAAATATACAAAATTTAAAAGAGAAAAAATTGATTATAAAGATGTAAAAGGTAAAAAATCTTAATATGAATGCAATAATAGCAGTCCAAGATTTAATAAAACAAAATCAAAAAAGAATTAAAATCCTCCAACAGCAACTTGATGATCACAATTCTGGTAAATCAAAACTCTCAATTATGGGAGTAGCTTCAACAGAAAATGGAATTGAAAAATCACAAGAAGCTTTAGAAAAAAACCAAATGATTCTTAATGAACTCATGAAACATGATATTCAAGAGATAGAGAAAGAGGAGCGACTAAAAGAGGCTATAAAACGGAAAAACTATTTTAAATATCAAAAAATAAGACTCAAACGAGATATTTCAAGAGATAATGACCAAAAACTTGAAGCTATGATGATTGTAGATGAACTTCCTGCTGATATAAATCTTGAAGATGATGATCTTTTTTCAATTGCAGAAACTACTATTAAGTTAGATTTACGAATACACGATGAGCTTGATGATGAGCTTGAGGAGATTAAAGAGGATTTTGCAAAACTTTTAAAAAATGTATCAAAAGAGGATATTAGTAAACTTGGTGTTTTAAATACACATATCCCTGTATTGGTTTTACATCTTTCTGTATTGATATCAAATATAAAAGATATTATAAAAGAGGAAGAACTTCCAGAATTTAAGGGGCTACCAAAATTTGAAGATTGGTGGATTGAAGAGTTATGGAGTAATCATCAAGCTTATTTTGGACTTTATAAATGGAAACAAATTATTTTCTCTTTATGTATTACCAGTGAACAAAAAAGAGCTTGGGAAGTGATATTTTCAAACTGGATTTTTATAAAAAAAGTTTTAAATAAAAAACGAAAACTTGGTTTTGAATATAATTTTGCTTTTGACACTCTACTTAAATACCATACAGAACTAGAAGAGGAACTAGAGGTGGAAAACCTAAAGAATATGGAAAATATCATTCATCAAATTACCCAAAAAGAGGACTTTTTATCTTATAAAAAATCTCATAATATCATAACCCCTTATTTGGAATTTAAATGGTCTAAATTAAATCTTACTTCCCCAGAAGAAAAAAAAGATTAACAAAATGACATATTTTTTTAATTATTAATATCTTTTAACTATAATTGCACTATATGATATTAAGGATATTAAAATATGGCAAAGAAAAAATCTTCTACTTTTGAATGTCAACACTGTGGAGAACAAAGTGCAAAATGGTTAGGAAAATGTCCTAGTTGTGGTGGTTGGGATAGTTTTATAGAACTCAGTGCCTCACAGATGGAAGTTGTAAAACAGATCTCAAAACTTTCAAATGAACCATCAAAAGCTATACCTATTACTCAAATAGAACAAGACAATGTCACTAGATTTTCTACTAATAATGAAGAGTTTGATTTAGTTTTAGGAGGAGGAGTAGTCCCAGGAAGTCTTACCCTTATAGGGGGAAGTCCCGGTGTTGGAAAATCTACACTTCTACTAAAAATAGCAGGAAATTTAGCTAAAACTGGTAAAAAAGTTTTATATGTGAGTGGGGAAGAATCTGGTGGACAAATTAAAATGCGTGCAACGAGACTTGATGCAAATGAAGATAATCTATTTTTACTCTCTGAAATATCCCTAGAGGCTATACAAGATGAACTTATCCGACAAGATTATGAAATAGCAGTTATAGATTCAATCCAAACAATCTATAGTGATAAACTTACTTCAGCCCCAGGAAGTGTTTCACAGGTAAGAGAGATAACATTTGAGCTTATGCGAAAAGCTAAAGAAGCTAGTATTGCGATGTTTATTATTGGACATATTACAAAAGATGGAAGTATTGCAGGACCACGAGTGCTAGAACATATGGTTGATACTGTTTTATATTTTGAGGGGGAAAGTAGCAAAGAGATACGGATGTTAAGAGGATTTAAAAATCGTTTTGGATCTACTAGTGAAATTGGTATTTTTGAGATGACACAAAATGGACTTGAAAGTGCAAAAGATATCAACAGAAGATTTTTTGATTCAAGAAAAAATCAAAGTGGTAGTTGCCTTACAGTTGCAGTTGAGGGAAGTCGTGCTTTAATACTAGAAGTTCAAGCATTAGTTACAGAATCAACCTATCCAAATCCTAAACGAAGTGCCACAGGGTTTGACACAAATCGTCTCAATATGCTTCTAGCACTTTTAGAAAAAAAACTTGATCTACCTCTAAACTCTTACGATGTATTTATAAATATTAGTGGTGGTATAAAAGTAAAAGAGAGTTCGTGTGACTTGGCTGTGATTGCTGCAATTATTAGTAGTTTTAGAAACCGTCCTATCTCAAAAGAATCTGTGTTTATAGGAGAGGTTAGTTTAACAGGTGAGATAAAAGATGTATATAGTATGGAGACTCGTCTTAAAGAAGCAAGTTCTCAAGGTATAAAAAAAGCAATCATCTCTGAGAAACCAACTATAAAAACCGATTTGAAATGTTTTGTAGTAGATGAAGTTGTAAAGATGTTGGAGCTTTTTTAGTGTAAAAAAATATAAAGGACTAGACCATGTCAAATATAGTATTTTATAATGATGGAGAATTAGAATTAGATATATCAGTAAGTGATGAGACTATTTGGCTTAATCAAAAACAATTAGCTGAATTATTTGATGTTACAAAACAAAATATAAGTTTACATATAAATAAAATATTTCAAGATAAAGAACTTAGTAAAGATTCAACTGTCAAGTTTTTCTTGATAGTTCAACAAGAGGGTAAAAGAAAAGTTAAAAGAGATGTAGAACATTACAATCTTGATGTAATTATATCTGTAGGTTATCGAGTAAACTCTCTAAAAGCTACAAGGTTTAGACAATGGGCTACAAAAGTATTGAAAAGTTATGTAGAGAATGGATATGTAATAAATAGTGATAAAATTACAAATGAGAGATTTGTATCTTTGGAAAATGATGTACAAATATTAAAAAATCAGTTTAAAAATATTTCAACAAAATTAGAAGATAAAAGTATAAAAGTTAAACAAGGTATTCTCTATAATGGAGAGATATTTGATGCTTATGTTTTTGTATTAGAGCTTATCAAAAGTGCAAAAAATGAAATAGTTTTAGTTGATAACTATATAGATGAAACAGTATTAACTCTACTTTCAGAAAATCACAATATTAAAGTCTCTATTTATACCAAAGAGATCACAAAAAAATTAAAACTGGATGTTGAAAAATACAATAAGCAGTACAACAATTTAGAAATAAAAACAAATAAAAATTTTCACGATAGATTTTTAGTTCTTGATAAAAAAGAACTGTATCATATTGGGGCTAGTTTAAAAGATTTAGGCAATAAAGTTTTTGCTTTTAGTAAAATACAAACTGATATGAAACTATTTTTGCAACAATTACAAAATGACTAAAAGCTTTTTTAGTATAATGTAATAGCCTACAAAAAATAATTTAAATACTATTACAAGAGAACTATAGTACATATAGCCCTCCTTTCTTCTATTTTTTTATTTCGAAACAGAATATTTGATATTCAAATCCACTCGTCTATTTTCAAAATCTTTATCTGAGATAGGATTTGATTCACCATATGAAACTGTTGACAATTTTCCACTTTCAATACCTTGAGAAAGCAAAATATTTTTTACTGCATTTGCTCTTTTTAATCCTAAGGCAAAGTTGTACTCATCACTCCCTACAGAATCTGTATGACCGTCAATTGTTATAGATGTAATGCCATCATTTTTTAACTCTGCTAACTTTTGAGGAATAGTTGGCACTTTATATGAATCATATTCAAAATTAACAATACTAGGGATAAATACATAACCTTTAACTTTCATCTTACTTGTACTATTTTCAGAAATGCTATCCAATCTATCATCAACACTTACAGATTTTTCCTCTACTATACTTTTTTCTTCAACTTGCTCTGTCATCTTTGCACTATTTTGCTCATCTTTTGCATTGTTTTCAACTAACGACTGAACTTCAGTAGTTTCAGTTGGCTTCTCTTTACAAGTATCTCCTTCATAGTTATCAGCAAAAATAGCTGTACCTAATCCCCAAAATGCTCCAACTGGACCACCAATAAAAATACCTTGTAGTACACCAACAGTTCCAAATAGTATTCTATCACAAGTAGTTGGACACTCTTTTGCTTGTAAATTAGTTGTTAATAAAAGTGTCGCTACACTTAAACTTAATATTATTTTTTTCATGTTTCTTCCTTTATTTCAAATTAAATCGCTTAACGAAATTGTACTACTATTATAACATAATATAGAAAAAATAAATGGATGTGAAATATGTTAGAGCTTTTTTAGTACACTTTAGATAAAATAACTTTCATTTGAACAAAATTTTATAGAGGGAAAAAATGGTAGATTATTATTATACAAATGCAATAATGGGGGAACGCCCAGAAGTTATAAATCCAAATAAAGAATTTTTAGAGCAATTAACACCAGATGGATTTCAAAAGATGGTAAACGCTTTTTATGAGATAGTAGTGGAGAGTGAT
Organism: Arcobacteraceae bacterium; assembly: GCA_021107755.1. Taxonomy (GTDB): domain Bacteria; phylum Campylobacterota; class Campylobacteria; order Campylobacterales; family Arcobacteraceae; genus JAIOSF01. Next base: position 18,362 of record JAIOSF010000018.1, on the reverse strand, counting down.
ATAGCACATTATTTTCCTGATGATGCAGAAGAGTTGGCACTGATAAAAAAAAGAAATGGTTCTTATTTTATAATGATATGTGGAGGAGATGAGAGATATATTTCAAAATATGGTGGTGACTTTGATCAAATCAAAACACATGAGATGTTCTCAATCCCAAACAAAGCAAGAATCGAATGGCTAGGTTGTTGGGAAGAGGTTTTAAGACCAATAGAAGATAAAGTAGAACATCAACATATCCAATCATATTGGAACTGGTTAGAGACTTTTTCAAAACATATAGTAAATTATGAAAATGATAGAGAAACTTTAGAAGATAAAGCAAATACAAAGATGGGTTGTCCATTTGGTCATGATAAAAAATAGATAAAAGGAAAAACTATGTCAAGAGATATGTGTGCAGATGTGAAGATGGAAGAGGGATACATGAGAATGAGTGTTGAGTATAACAACGATGAAAGTAAAAAGAAAATTCAAGCTGCCATTGGAGTTATTGAGAAAAAGATGCAACTTTTTCCTAGTGTAATAAGAAGAGCTATCAACGATACAGCTGGAAACTTCTCTATAGAATTTGAGTGTGAGGGGATGGGAAGAGAAGCTGGCGAATTTTGTGAAGCATTAATGCATGAACTAGGCATTAGTAAGTGTTCAATATAGTCTTTGAAAACAACTCCAAGTATGATGTTGGGATTGATTTTTTAAATGATATAGCAAAAACTATATCAGATGATGAGATAGAATTTATCCTTACAAACAATGAAGAGATTCATGAGATAAATTTAACCACAAGAGGGGTTGATAAGCCTACAGATGTATTGAGTTTTCCATATGAAAATATGCCCAATACTCCACTAGGTTCAATTGTAATATCAGTTGATTTTGTAGAGCAAAAATCAAAAGAGTATAATCACAGTTTTGAAGATGAGTTAGCTTTACTTTTTATCCATGGATTGCTTCATTTAGTTGGGTATGACCATGAAGTTGATAATGGGGAACACAGAAAAAAAGAGGAAGAGTTAATCAAACAATTTAATCTTCCAGATAGTTTAATAATAAGGAACAGTTAAGTGGATATACTAATATTTATAGTCGCAATGGGTGCATTAATTTATGGTGCTGATTTTATCATAGAACAAAGTGAAAAAATAGCATTACATTTTAATATTTCCCCATTTGTAATTGGGGCTACTTTGATAGCTCTTGGGACTAGTTTACCAGAGATGGCAGTTAGTATGAGTGCTTCAATCAAAGGGAGCGGTGATATAGCTGTTGCAAATGTTATAGGAAGTACTATATTTAATATCTCACTTGTGTTAGGTGCAGTATTTTTAATAGCCAAAAAAATAGAGCCTAAAAGAGACCTTTTTGCAAAAGACTCATCTTGGTCACTATTCCCTATTTTAATATTTATTCTTATGGGAATCGATGGAAAGCTAAGTCAACTTGATGGTTTTTTATTTGTTATGTTAATGGGTGCATATCTATTATTTCTTATCCAAAGTAACCAAGTTGAAGAGATTGATGAAGATTTAACAAAAGAAAAATTTGCTTGGGGCAAAACAATTGCACTTTTAACAGTTGGTTTTATTTTTGTTGTAGGTGGAGCTGACTTTGCTATTGATAGTGCTGGAAATATTGCTAGAGAATTTGGTATAAGTGAATGGATTATTGGATTATTTTTAGTTGCTTTTGGTACAAGTTTACCTGAACTCGTTGTAAGTATCCAAGCAGCAAGAAATAACAATGCAGATATGGCAATTGGAGCAATTATAGGAAGTAATGTGGCAAACTTTACAATGGTATTAGGACTTAGTTCAATAGTAAATCCATTAAATGTAGATTTATCAGCGAACTTTTTTGATATACTAGCAGCACTTATAGTATCAGTAATGTTAGTATTTATTACAGCAAATAAATTGTATAATAAAAGTGCTGGTATTGTTATGATGACAGTATTAATACTTGTTATATCAAATAGTTTCTAAATTAAGGAGAACTTATTATGTTACACGAACAACTTTTACAACAACAACTAGCAGCTTCTCAAAGTAGTGAGCCAAATTTCAATACTCTCCCATCACATGTAATGACTACATTGGATAACATGGCTTTTGGCATTGCACAAAAAGAGGATTTAGACTCTTTTGAAGTGAAACAAAAACTTGTGGCAAATATAAATAAATTGGGTAGTACTGATATGAAATACCTCGTTGATCAAATGTCTATGTTGATTGAAAAATCATCTCAAGACAATGAAACTATCAGTGATAAAAATGTTGATAAAGAGTTTGTTACTTTTTTAATTAGGTTATTTTACTAAACCCATGATTATCAATTCATCAAAAGTTAAATCTGAAGCGTTATTACTATTTTGTAGAGAGTTAATCTTCTCTTATGAAAAAAGTGATGACAATATGTTTAATATATCCCAAAATACAAAAACTTTTATAGATGAACAAATAAAACAACTCCATAAAGCTATAAATGTAGTGATACAACCCAATGACTACTACACAAGAAATACAAGAGTTACAAGAATTGCAATTATTATTAAAACTTACGAATTTTTAAGTAAAAACCTATCAAAAAGATTTGAAAAAGGTGATGTTTTTAATCCTGCTATGCTTTGTTTTGCTCTTCTTTCTACATGGTTTGCGGAGTTAAGTATCACTGAAGACGATAAAGAATTTCTCTACTTTAATATCTATCCTTATAGTGAAATTTATGATAAATTACTATTAAATATTGATGATGTACAATATAAACAACTAAATATTAAAATGCTACAAATAGCTGAAGATACTATTTTTAAACTTAACAATTATAGGTTTAAATAATGCTAGAACTAGAGATATTAGACTATAGAGACCCTTTAATTGGTGTTATTGTTATATTTACTATTGTATTTATAGCATCATTTTTAACCTATTCACTTAATATTTATAAAGAGAAACAATCACGAAAAGAGTATAGAAAACTTTTACAACGATTTGAGCTAGGTACTTTAAAAGAGGAAGACTACACACATCTTTACTCTACATACAATCTCCCTTTTGACTCTATTATACTTTTAGCTTCAACTTTTATATATGAAGGGAAACACAATAAAGCGATCTCAGTATATTTAGCTCTACTAGAGCATGTAAAAGAACCTGTAAAAAAAGAGGAACTACTAGAGTTACTTGGGAATGCTTATTTTAAAAGCGGTTTACTACAAAGAAGTAAAGATATCTATTTAAAAATATTAAAATTTAGTCCTAGAAATAAGATTGCTTTAAAACATCTTCTCCTTATTTTTCAAAATCTTAATGAGTATAATAGAGCAAATGAAGTTTTAGATGCTTTAGAAGAGTTAGATGAAGATACAATTAAAGAGAGAACCTATCTAAACATATTAACAATTATTGATGATCCAATTTTGAGTTTTGAAACAAAATCTACACAACTTTTCAACAACTTTATTGTTGATAATAATCTTGAAAGAGTGGTAGCAAATTACCTTATAAAATTTAATAAAGAACTTTTTTGGAATAATATAGAAGAATTTGACGCTATGAAAATTATTGATTATTTATGGTATTTAGATTTTGAAGATATAGATTGGGAAAAAGTAAACCAGTCAGATATTTTAAAAGAGATTTATAGTGCAAAAGGATATATCCTTGATGAAGCAAAACAAAGTGAATACTTTGAACTCAATGCTCTTATTGCAGTAAAACATTCCCCTGTTAAAGCTCAACTTGATTTAAACTTTGAATTTATATGTAGAAAATGTAAAAAAACACACCCTATTTTTGAAGCTAGATGTCCACACTGTAGTGATCTGTTTTCACTTGTAGTTGAACCAAAATTGGGAAAACCAACAATAAACTTAAACAGTTTAGTTTAGGAAAAATATGGCAAAAAATATAACTCTTTATAGTGATGGTTCAAGTTTAGGAAATCCCGGACCTGGTGGTTGGGGAACAATACTAGAATTTAATGGTCATGAAAAAGAACTCAGTGGTGGTAACCCAAACACAACCAATAACCAGATGGAACTTCAAGGGGTAATTGAAGGTTTAAAAGCTTTAAAAGAACCTTGCATTGTACAAATTTATAGTGATAGTAAATATGTGGTACAAGCTATAGAAGAGTGGCTAGTAAACTGGGTAAGAAATAATTGGAAAACAGCAGGGAAAAAACCTGTAAAAAACCAAGAACTTTGGCAAGAGTATCTAGATGTATCAAAAAAACATACTATAAAAGCAAACTGGGTCAAAGGTCACGCAGGTCATCCACAAAATGAAAGATGTGATATACTTGCAAGAGATGAAGCAGAGAGATTACGATGAATATAATACGAAATAATAAACTTTTAAAAAACAAATCAGTTGCTGGATTTATTTTAAAACCAAACTGTGCAGATATAAAAGATATCTATTTAGATATTAAGAAAATATTTGAAAGTTTTGATATTGCTGTTCTCCTTGAGGAAAATAGTGCAAATGAGCTGAACTTAAAGACTGGTATAGAATTTAATACCCTTTGTAAACAAAGTGATTTTTTAGTGACTTTGGGTGGAGATGGTACACTTATCTCTGTTGCAAGAAGAGGTTTCCATCATCAAAAAGCTGTTATGGGTATCAATCTTGGTACATTAGGATTTTTAACTGATATTATGCCAAATGAGATAGCGGCATTTCTCGAAAAGTTCATACAAGACAAATACAGAATAGATCATCGTATGATGATAAAAGCAACAATCAATGGGGAAGAAGTAGTTGCTTTTAATGATGTGGTTATCTCAAGAGAAACTGTTACTGGAATGATAACACTAGAGGCATTTGTTAATGAAAGATTATTTAACAAATACACAGGAGATGGAGTAATTATATCAACACCAACTGGATCAACTGCATATAATCTTTCTTGCAATGGACCTGTTCTTTATCCACTTACTGATGCTTTTATAGTAACACCTATATCTCCACACTCTTTAACTCAAAGACCATTGGTTTTACCAGCAGATTTTAAAATATCATTTAAAAATAGACATAACCAAAGTGCTATAGCAATCGTAGATGGTCATGATACTTATGAGTTAAAACCAAATGATATCATCATTATAGAGATAGCCTCTTCAAAAGCACAACTCATACACAGAAGTGAGAGAAACTATTTTGATGTATTAAATAAAAAATTACATTGGGGTGCAAATTGATTAGTAGATTTTACTTAGAAAACTATTTGTCATTTGAACAAATAGAGTTAGAGTTTCAAAAAGGTTTAGTAGTATTTACAGGACCTAGTGGTGCTGGAAAATCAGTTTTGATGAGTTCAATTTTAGCTTTATTTGGTGCAACTGATTCAAAAGCTGAATTAAGTGAAGTATTACTTGAAGATTTAAAAATTGAAGATGAGGGATATGGGATAGAAGATGAAGATGATATTATCATCAAACAAAACACCTCTACAAAGACAAGATATTTTTTAAATAATCAAATCATCTCAAAGAAAAATCTCAAAGATTTCACAACAACTTTTTCAAAACATCTTCACCTAAAAGATACAAGTGATTTTGATAGTGATAAGATTATTGCATTTTTGGATTTTTTAACCTCTTTAAATGACAGTTCTTACAGAACAATTTTAGATGAATTTCAAACAAAATATGAGGAATATCATACTTTACAAAAGAAGTTTACAAAAATACAAAATGATGAAAAAGAACTTGATGATTTAATAGAATATACAAAATTCGAGATAGAGAAAATTGTAAAACTTGATCCAAAAGAGGACGAGTATGAAGAGCTTAAACATATCAAAGACAACCTTTCAAAAAAAGATAAAGTAGATGAAGTTCTAAGTGAGATACAACCATATTTAAACAATACTCACAAAATATCAAGTGCTTTACATCTAATAGATGAAGATAGTACCTTTTTTGATGAAGCTATCAATGAAGTAAATAATATCTTTGAAAAGTTTTATGACAGAATTGCTTCAAGCGAAGATATGGATATAGAACAAATCCTAACACGAATAGAGGAACTCTCTTCTTTAAATAAAAAGTTTGGTGGGGTAAAAGAGGCTTTAGAGTATAAAAAAGAGAAAGAAAAAGAACTAGAAGGGTATGAAAATATCTCTTTTGAGAAAGCTATTTTAGAAAAAAATATCAAAAAGTTATCTCTTGAACTAGATACTTTAGCTAAAACTGTTTCAACAAAAAGAAAAGAGAACTTACCACTTCTAGAATCAAAAATAAATGAATACCTAAAGTTTTTATATCTTGAAAATCTTCAAATAAATATGGAAACTAAAGGTTTAGATACAAGTGGTATTGATACTATAGAATTTACACTTAACAATACAAAACTAGATAAAATAAGTAGTGGTGAGTTCAATCGTCTTCGTCTTGCTCTTCTAACTGCCAGAAGTCACTACGAGATAGATACAAATGGGATACTATTTTTAGATGAGATAGATGCAAATTTAAGTGGAAAAGAGTCTGCAAGTATTGCACAAGTTTTAAATAAACTTTCACAAAACTATCAGATATTTGCTATCTCACACCAACCACAACTAAGTGCTACAGCTCACCAACATTTCTTAGTAAAAAAAGAGAACAATATCTCTTGTGTAAAACCTTTAAACAAAGAGGAAAGAATCAATGAGATTGCAAGAATGATAAGTGGGGAAAATATCACTACTGAGGCTTTAGAGTTTTCTAAACAACTTTTACAGTAGTTTGTATTCTAAAGCTAAGCATAATCCACTACTGATTTTTTAAGATTAAAGACACGACGAAGTCTTGATTTATAAAATAGCTTTAGCAGTTAATTGCTTTTTATAAATTTTCAGTAATAAAATCCATTGAGTCACTGGCTATGCATCTTCAAGCCACGCGTAATTTTTTTGTTAATCTTAAAAAAATCAGTAGTGGATTATACAATGCTAAGGCACATAAGCTATTTTATTGATTCCTGTTCCTGCTTCAAGTCCACACATAAGATTTGCATTTACCACTGCTTGAGATGATGCACCTCGAAGCAGATTATCAATACTACTATTTATAAAAAGTGCATCACCATTTTGCTCTACAAAAATATCACAAAAGTTTGTACCAGCAGTTGATTTGATATCTACTGGTGTTTCTTTTATCCGTACAAATTCACTTTTCTCATAGAAATCTTTTAATATAGCTTTTGCATCTATATTTTCATCTATTGTTGTATATACACTCACAAGCATCCCACGAGTTGCAGCAATAAGATGTGGTACAAAACTTACTTTTAACTCTTTGTTCTTAAGTAATTTTGCTTTTTCGATAATCTCTGGCATATGTCGATGTTTAAATGGGTTGTATGCGAAGATATTGTCATTTATCGTTACGAAGTGTGTAGTTTCGCTTAGTTTCTTTCCCGCACCACTTACACCACTTTTTGCATCTATGAAAACATTTGAACTCTCATCTATAAACTCTACAAATGGTAAGAGTGCCAAAAGTGTAGCAGTAGGATAACATCCTGGGTTTGCTACTAGGTTTGCTTTTTTTATCTCAGATTCATAAAACTCTGGCAATCCATACACAGCATTTGGCAAATTTTCTTTATCTTCATGAGGACAATAATGTTTCTCATAAGTTTCAAGCTCAAGTCGATAATCAGCACTTAAATCTACAACTTTAACCCCAAGGGCAATGAGTTCTTTAGCAAATGACATGGATGTTTTATGAGGAAGTGCTAGAAAACAAAGTTCAGAAACCTCTGCAATATCTTTTGGGTCTGCTTTTTGTACATCCATAGAGATAACATTTGTCAAACATGGATGAAGTGCATCTATAGTAGTATCACCCTCACTATTTGCTATATATGTAAGATTAAATTGTGGATGTGTATGTAATATTTTTACAAGTTCAAGCCCAGTATATCCAGTAGCTCCAACTATTGAAACATTTGTTTTCATTGTTTTCCTCGAGTTTCTTTGATTTTTGTCATTATATAGAAAAGTGAATTATATACTGCTTTTTAGCTATGTCTCTTTTAAACACAAACTCTATATCTTGTATTTTTCCCTATTGTTCCCTCTACTTGTTTTATACAACCTAAATCTAATAGCTCTTTAATATCTCTAGATGCCGTTGCTGATGTAGTATCGGCTATAGTGATATATTTTTTTTTACTTAAGTCTCCTTGAAAGTTATCAACGCCTATATCTAATATTTTATTTAATACTTTTGTTTGTCTTGCATTTAGATTACTATGTTTGTGCTTATCCCAAAAATTTGTTTTATCTATGATGTAAGTTAACTTCTGTTTTGTATCTACTAATGCTGTATGTAAAGTTGATAAAAACCATTCACACCATAATGTAATATCCAAAAAGCCATCCTCTTTTTGGATATATCCTGTAGTATATTCTAATGCTCTATAATAACCTTTTCTATCAGCATTAATTGCACTAGACATTGAGTATAATTTTGAGATTTTTGAATTTTCTATTTTAGATAAAACTAAATCTGCTATAGCTCTTGTGATTCTGCCGTTACCATCATCAAATGGATGTATTATCACAAACCAAAGGTGAGATATAGCTGCTTTTATTAAACTTGCATCTGTATTATTAAACCATCGTAAAAATTCAGCCATCTCATCTTCTAACTTTTCTCTAGGTGGTGCGATATAATATGTTTTTTCTTTTCCTGCACCACCTGATACTATTTCCATAGTCTCTTCACCTCTAAAGGATGTAACATTTATTTTTATTAAACCACTATAGCCTTTTGGGAAAAGTGCATTGTGCCAACCAAATAATCGCTTATTTGTTAAGTCGTCATCATAGTTACTATTTGCATCAATTAATACTTCAATTAAATAATCTGTATCTCTATCAATTTTACTAAGCTCTACATCTGCAAATCCAAGTTTTCTTTTAATTGAAGCTTTTACACTATCTCTATTTAGTATTTCACCCTCAATTGCACTTGTACTGATAGCTTCACTCATCAATGCATCTAATTGTGTTAAATCAATATTATCTTGATTCATAACTTTTGTCATTGCTATTAGATAACCTTGTTCTTGTGATACTTTCTCTATTAGTGGAGTTAGTTTTTTTATATCGTAAGTAAAATTGGGGTACTCATCATGCTCCCATATCCATCTTTTCATAGTTATTCTTTATGTTATATTTTAGTTATTATAGTACAAATGATATGAAAAAGCAATAAATACATATCATTTATGATACGAATATTTTATCTTTTCTATCATTTGCTAAAGTTAAGCATTTGTAACTTAAATCATATACCGCTTTTTGTATCTAGTAGTGCTACAAAATCATCTATACTATTTAGCCATAATTGTATCAAACTCTCTGAAGCATCCATACGGATTAGTTCTTCTATTGCTTCATATATCAGTAGTGTATAGGGATATTTTATCATCAATTTTTCTATATCTATTATTATAAGTGTTTGTAGCTTTTTTAGTTTTTCTTTTGGATTTATATTGTTATAGTTTTTAGTTGAGTAAATTAAATAGTTGTTTTTTTCTAATGTAACTTTTTCTTTTTTTTCAACAATTTTGAGTGCTATTTCTACATCTTTTGTTAATTCTAAAACGCCATTCATCCATATCTTGACCATCGTATCGCTTGCATTTTTTTGGATAAGTATTGATATAGCATCTGATACATCTCTACTATGAGGAGATATTTTTTCTAGTTCTACTATGTTTTTATCTATTTTCTTTTTTAGTATTTTGAGTTTTGAAAGCAAAGTTTATCCTTTTACATAGTAATTACTAGTTGATAAAGAGATTATATAACTATAAAATTAGAAAAAACTTAAGTAGTAACTACTAGTAATTAGGATTATTGTGAATATAGAAAATTTAGATGAAAATATAGTTGATGAATTTTATATAAATATTGGGAAAAATGTAAAAAGATTAAGAGAAGAAAAAGGGCTTACCCAACTTCAATTATCACAAGCATTAGGCTTTAAATCTGTTGGTTTAGTTTCTCAATCAGAACTTTATCTAAAAAAACAACATTTTAATTTAAAACATTTATATCTTATCTCTTTAGTTTTAGAATGTAATATGAATGAGTTTTTTAAATAATATAATTATCTATACTACCGTGATAATTGGCTTACAATTACTAGAGTATTCTAAAAACCCAGATTTCTTACAATTATGATAATATTCATCAATATCTTTATTTACTTGTAGAAAATTGTATTTAAAATTTCTTAATTTTATTTTTTCTAAACAATCTTTACTAGGTAGGTAGTCACTCTTTTTTAAATTACAACTTGAACAACTTAATACTAAATTCCATATCTCATCATCATAAACATAACTCCATGGAATAAAATGATCTACATGAATATTATTATCTAAATTAGAACCACAATAAAAACATTTATTTGATTTATCTATTGAAAGTAGTATTTTCTTATATTTTAGGAGAGAGCTTCTTTTAGTTTTGCCAAGATTCTCAATCTTTGCTATTAATTTTGGAGTAAAATTTGTTTTTTCCAAAAATTTAGCCCATTCTAAAATAAGTGCTTTATGAAAAAGTTCATAATTAGTTTTAAAATAAGCTACTGCTTTTTCATTAAAAATAATATATCTTTTTTCTTGCTTTGGAATTTTATATTTTTTTAAACTTTTTTCATGATGGTGTTTATAAAATAAATTTGATTCGTCTGGTTGAAATCTTGGAATTACATCATATAAACATTTTTGTTTAATCTCTTGAATGATATTATTTTTAAAATCGTGTTTTTGAAAATACATATCAAAACTATCTGCAATATATTCAGTACCACAATAGTTTTGAATAATTGAAATGACTTGAGGTTGGGAATTTTGTTTAAAATCTTGTTTAATTTTATATTTACACTCTTGAAACCAATAATACTTTAAAAAAGCTTCCGCAATATCATCATATGAAATTTTTATTTCTTTTATAATTGTACAATTAAAAGCAATCTCTAATAAAAATTTTCCTAATGCAAACTTATAAGTATTGTCTTTTTTACCTTTCGTAATTATATGTAAAAATAATTGTTCTAAATCTTGTTTCATATAATCACTTTAACATTATTTTTCTAAAATTAAAATCAACCATGTGATACCATCTCTATTTAAACCATCTTTATTGATTTTAGTTTTAAGTATTTTAAATCCAACATCTTTACACATATTTAACCATTCTTTTTGTTCTAAAATTAGAAAGAATCTACCTTTTTCATCAAATCCATTTTCATTGATATCATCTCTAGATAAAGATACTGACATTAAAAACTTTCCACTTTGATTTAATAAATCATATATACTTAGAATAGTTTTTTCAATATCATTTTTATCTAAGTGCATCAATGTAGCAATAGTATAAACTCCATCAAATTTTATATCAAAATTTAAATCATTTGGTAAAATTTTATGAAATAAATTATTTGATAATTCAGGATGAATTTTTTTAGATTCTGAAATCATTATTTCAGAACCATCCACAGCAGTAATATTATACCCATTAGAAAACATAAAAAAAGCATCTCTTCCTGAGCCACAACCAATTTCTAAAAGTTTACTTTTTTTCGTGAATGTTTTTAATAATAAATTTTGGATTTCTTGAACATCGGCAAGTTCATATCGTTCAGTAAGTAATGGTGCGTTTGCTGAATAATAATTTAATGTTTTACTCAACATTCTCACCTTTATAGAAGCTAATAGCTTTCTTAGTACTTTTTATCTACCGTAACAGTAGAATCTAACACAATCTATCCTCATCATAATACACTTCTTCTATCTCAAACTCTTTTTTTCCACCTGGAAGTTGTGCTATACACTCATCCCCTACACTTTTCCCTAAAAGTTGTTTTGCTAGTGGAGAGTGAAAAGATATTTTTCCCTCATCTGGATTGCTGTGTGCTGAAGAAACTATCGTGTATGTTATCTCTTCATCAGTAGCTACATCTATAAGAGATATAGTTGAACCAAAGCTTATCTTATCGTGAGCTAGTGTTGATGGGTCTATTATCACAACTCTTGTAATAAGGTCTTCTAGTTCTGCTATTTTTTTGTTTATATTTGCTTGATCTTCTTTTGCTGCATGGTATTCTGCATTTTCTTTTAAGTCACCAAGTTGTCTTGCTTCTTCTATAGCTACTAATATTTGTGGTCTCTCAATTAGTTTCATATCACTAAGAGTTTTTGTAAGGATATCATAATCTATACTTCTCATTGGTTCTTTTTGCATTATTTTTTACCTTTCTCTTTGAGTTCTCTTTTCCACTCTTTTTCAAACTTTTTCCGTTTTAAAAAAGATAAATGTTCGATAAAAACATGACCACTTAGGTGTTCCATCTCATGTTGCCATGCAACAGCTAAAAAGTCTTCCGCTTCCATTGTTTGTTTTTCACCATCTCTATTGTAGTATTCTACTATCACATGTTCAGCTCGCTTTACCTCTGCATGAAATCCCGGTACACTTAAACACCCTTCATTAAAAACAAGTTCACCATCTTTGTGAGTAATAACAGGATTGATAGCCTCGATTAAATTCTCTGGCTTTTGCATCCCATCATCAAGTTCACCTTCGTTATCAATAGGGATATTGATAATTAAAACATTTAAATCTATCCCTACTTGTATAGCAGCTAGACCAACACCTCCAGCACTCATCATCGTGTCATTCATATCATTTAGCAAAGTATGAAGATTTTCATCGAAAACCTCCACATCTTTTGATTTTTTTCTCAATATTGGATTTGGGTATGTTATAATCTCTCTAACCATAAAAACTCTCTATTCGTGTCTAGCTATTACTTTATCTACTATTCCGTAGTCACAAGCTTCTTGTGCTGACATAAAATTATCTCTATCTGTATCTTTTGCTACTTTTTCTACATCTTGACCTGTATGGTCTGCTAAAAGTTGATTTAACTCATCTTTCATTCGTAAAATCTCTTTTGCTTGGATAGCTATATCTGTAGCTTGACCTTGTGCTCCACCTAATGGTTGATGTATCATAATTCTACTGTGTGGAAGAGAGTATCTTTTCCCTTTTGCCCCAGCACTTAATAAAAAAGCACCCATAGAAGCAGCTTGTCCGATACAAATAGTACAAATATCTGGTTTAATATAGTTCATTGTATCAAACATAGACATACCCGCAGTTACCACTCCACCTGGAGAGTTTATATAAAGGTAGATATCTTTTTCTGGATCTTCCGCTTCTAAAAATAGAAGTTGTGCCACAATAGTTGATGCAACTTGATCGTTTACTTCACCACTTAGCATAATAATTCTATCTTTTAAAAGACGAGAGTAGATATCATAACTTCTCTCTCCTCTTCCTGTTTGTTCAACAACAACTGGTATATAAGACATTATTTTCCTGCTTTCTCATCTAAAAGTTTAGTAATAACTTTTTGCTCAATCATTGACATTTTAATAGCTGGTAAGTACCCTGCTTCTTGGTATTGTTTGATTAAAGCTTGACCATCTTGACCTTGCATCATCGCTTCATAGTATAATGTTTGTGTAACTTCTTGATCACTAACTTCTACTTTTTCTGCTTTTGCTAAAGCATCAATAATAAATGTAGCTTTAACACTTTTTGTAGCTTCTGGAGTTGCTTCTTTTCTCATCTCTTCAATTTTATCTTTGTTTTCTTGAAGTTCTTTTATCTCTGCATCACTCATTGTTCTTACTTGGTTGTTTAGAACTTGGCTAATCTCTTGCTCTAATACTGCTGTTGGAACTGCAAAGTCAACTTTTTCTACAAGTGCTTCAAGATATTCTGGTTTTAACTCTTCGTTGTAGTATTTAGCTGTTTTATCTGCTTTGATTTGTTCTTTCATTTTCTCTTTTAACATTTCAACATTTGCACCCTCTTCTTGAGGTAATACTTTTTTAGCAAACTCATCATCAATTACAGGTGCAGCTTTTTCTTGAATCTCATGTAATTTTACTTTAAATACAACTTCAGCACCTGCTAAATTTGCAGCTTGGTATTGCTCTGGGAAAGTTACAGTGATCTCTTTCTCTTCCTCATATTTCATACCGATAACTTGCTCTTCAAATCCTGGGATAAATGAACCTGAACCGATCTCTAATGTATGACCATCAGCTTTTCCACCTTCAAATGGTACACCATCTTTGAAACCTTCAAAATCAATAACAGCAAAGTCACCATCTTTCACCATTCTTTTTCTTTTGATTTTTTCTAATGGAGCAGAGTGTGCTGCCATCTCATTTAACTTCTCATCAATCTCTTTAGCAGTTACTTTTTTTGTTTTAATCTCTGGTAATAGTGCTTTATAGTCACCTAAATCAAACTGTGGTCTAGAAGATATTTGAATCTCAACTTCCACATCACCATTTTCTTTTTTATCAAACTTTGTTATTGCTGGCTCACCAATTAAATCACTATTTGCTATTTTTAACTCTGCTAATGCTTCATTTAAAACTGCTCTTAAAGCTTCACCCTCAGCATCTTGCTGTAATTTTTCAGCATATCTGCTTTTTACAACTGCAACAGGTACTTTACCTTTTCTAAATCCTTGTACATCAAGTGTTTTAGCCGCTTGTTTAGCTATCTTTGTTAAGCTTTCATCTATTGTTGCTGCTTGTAGTGTTGCAGTTATAACTGCGTTTGCTTCGTCTATTTTCTTTGCATTAAATTCCATTATGTTTGAACTCCATATTTAATAATTTGGGCTGATTTTATCAAAAAATAGCTTATAGATAACTAGAACTGTTTTTTTAAACTTGACATTTAAAAGATATTAACATATAATATATGTTATAAAACATACTTTATATATCAAAGGAAAAGAAAATGTTAGAACCAATCTTTGGAAGTCTTTGCAGGGAGCAAGTTTTACAATATATCTTAGCATTTGAATCTGGATATGCTACACAAATTAAAAACTTTTATACAATAGGACTTGATCCTGTACAAAAACAATTAGAAAAGTTAGAACTAGGTGGTGTGCTGGTTAGTCAAAATGTTGGTAAAACTGTTGTATATAGTTTTAATCCAAGATATGCTTTTTTAGAAGAGTTACAAAGTCTACTTCTAAAAGCTAGAACATTTTACAAACCTGAACTTATTGAAAAACTAACTATGAGTAGAAAAAGACCCAGAAGACAAGGGAAACCTCTATGATATCTATTAAAAATATGAGTATGCCAGAACTTGCAAGTTATGTGTGTTCTAAACTTGAAGAAAAAGATATTGAAGTTGTATTATCTGGTGGTTCTTGTGTAGAGATATATAGTAGAGGTGATTATACCTCATACGATATAGATTTAATCAATAGATACAATGATACTTTTTTTAAAATAAAATCAGTAATGGAATCTTTAGGTTTTAAAGAGGAAGGGAAATACTTTGTATATGAAGGGACACCTTTTTATATAGAGTTTCCTTCAGGTCCACTAGGTGTTGGTGATGCACCTGTAACAACAATAGAACAACTTACTACAAAATATGGCACACTGAAACTTCTTACACCAACTGATTGTATCAAGGATAGACTTGCTGCATATTATCATTGGGATGACCCACAAAGTTTAACTCAAGCTGTTTGGGTAGCACAAAAAAATGATGTTAATTTTGAAGAACTAAAAAAGTGGTCTAAAAATGAGGCTTCACTTAATAAGTATGATAATTTTATCAAAAGTGTAAATATAAGCTAAAACTATAGATACCTTAGTACTTGATACCTTAAAGTGGTTTTAGCTATAATTCAAAAACAGTATAGATATAGATTAAAAAGGGACGATACAATGAAGGGTTACAAATTATTTTCTGGGTCTGCAAATCCAGAATTTGCTAAAAAAGTTGCTGACTATTTAAAAGTGAGTTTAGGTGAGATTCAACTAAATAAATTTAGTGATGGTGAGATAAATGTAAATATCACAGAGAGTGTAAGAGGAAGAGATGTATATATAGTTCAACCAACCTGTGCACCAACAAATGACAACTTAATGGAACTTCTCATTATGACAGACGCATTCAAAAGAAGTAATGCTGGAAGTGTAACAGCAGTTATACCATATTTTGGATATGCAAGACAAGATAGAAAAGCAGCTCCAAGAGTTCCAATCTCTGCAAAACTTGTCGCTTCTATGATAGAACGATCTGGAATTGACCAAGTTATTACTGTGGATTTACATGCAGCTCAAATTCAAGGATTCTTTGATATCCCTGTTGATAATTTATATGGTTCTATTATTTTTACAGATTATTTGAAACAAAAAAAACTACCAAATCCAATCATAGCAAGTCCAGATATTGGTGGTGTTGCACGAGCTAGAAACTATGCTCAAAAACTTGGACTTGAACTTGTAATTGTTGACAAAAGAAGAGAAAAAGCAAACGAATCTGAAGTTATGAATATCATTGGAGATGTAACTGGAAAAGATGTTATATTAGTAGATGATATGGTTGATACAGCAGGTACTTTAGTAAAAGCTGCAGAAGTTCTTAAAAAGAAAGGTGCAACATCAGTGATGGCATGTTGTACTCATGGTGTATTAAGTGGTCCAGCTTTTGAGCGACTTGAAAATGGTGCTTTAGATGAGCTTGTAGTAACTGATACAATTCCATTAAAACAAGAGTGTTCTAAAATCACAGTTTTAACAGCAAGTAAAATTTTTGCAGAAACAATTAGAAGAATATCAAATAACGAATCAGTTAATGATATTTTTACTACAGAATAAATAATTCTTTTAATAAAGTGATATAAAATTTCATTATATCACTTTTCCTTTCCATTAAATTATAATTAAAAATTATTCACTTTATAATAATAAATTAAGTTACAAAATTCCTTAAAAAAGCAACCAAATAGAAACTTTTATCTACTAGAATATTAGCATATAAAATTATCAAGGGGTTTTACTATGAAAATGATTATAAGAAGTTCAAACGGTGACTTAAGAGAACAAGAAGTTACAAAGAATATGGATTTCGCACCTACACAAGGTGAACATGTTTATTTTACAGGTGTTCAAAGTTACACTTTTAATTTAATTAATGATAATACGGGTATGAATGTATATTTTATCACTAATGAAGGTGAGAGAATAAATATTACATTTGACAATATGGCTAACCTTATTCAACAAAACAACCCTATGGATCCTTTTAGTATTGATACTATTTTTGGTGTTTCGACAAATGCAGAAGGTGATAAGCAAATTGAAACTGCTTTAAATAATCCAGAGTTTGAAAGTGGTGAGATAGTAGAAGCACTTAAAGCTGCTTTATCTTTAGATGGTTCTACAGTTGCTGCAGGGGCAGTAATAGATGACTTCCAAGCTTTACTTGATAATATGGCTGCAACTGCAGCAGGTGGAGGTCCCTCTGATACTGCATTTTTAGGTGCAGAAGATAGAGATCAAGAAGCTTCACCAGATGGAGCAGATGATACTGGTACAAGACCCGAAAACCCTGAAGATACACCACCAACAAATACTCCTCCACCGGGTACACTTTATACTTCAACTACACTTAGTATTACTGGTATGACAGCGGTTTATGAAGGAGAAGAAGCTACTTATCAACTTACAGTTACAGAAGCTCCTTTTATAGATATGATAGTAGATATTACCATCACAGATATAACAACAAATGGAGATGTAGTACTTGAAACTATTCAAGTAACTATCCCTGCAGGTTCTACTACATCTTTACCATTTAGTATAGACAATGTAGATGACTATATCAAAGAAAACCCTGAAGATTATCAAGTTACTATCACTGGAAATACAACAGGTGGATTTGATCAAGTAAATTACGGTCAAAGTAGTGTTACTACAACGATTACTGATGATGTACCAGATAATCCAGCTGGTGCGGAGGATACAGTAACAATCTCTATAGTTCCTACAGATTCGCAAGGAAATATTCTTACGGAGTCTCAAGTAGCAGAGGGTGATAAAGCATACTATAAACTTGTAGCAAAAGACCCTGATGGAAACATCATAGAAAATGCAATTGGAAATGCTGATGTAACTTTTACAGATGATACAGCAGTAAGAATTGGGACAATAGCAAACGGTGAAAATGACTTTAGTGTACTTAACATTATAGATCAACCTCTTGGAGTTGTATTTAGTGCTGATGCTTTAGATGACTATTTAGCTGATAATGGTGAAGTTTATAATGTAACTATTACAAACCCTGAAGCACCAGCGTATGAAAATGTTATTTTAGGGGATGATAAAGTTGTAACAACAATTATAGATGACAGTCAACCAAACACACCTAATAATCCTAATGATGGTGTTGAACCTGATATGGAAAGTGTTACTGTTAAACTTGTTTCAACAGATGCACAAGGAAATATTATC
>JAIOSF010000024.1 GCA_021107755.1 Arcobacteraceae bacterium | reverse complement strand
TGATGTGGTTTTACATCAAATGCAAGTTGAGCATATCCATCACCAAAGTCTATAACTTCAGCTCCAATATACTCTAAAAAACCAGCATCACTTTTTACTACCTCATTTTGATTCATTTATAATTCCTTTAAAACTTCTAGATTATTTTCTTTAAGTATATCAATAGTTTTATTAAATAATAATGGACTCACCTTGAATATAAAGGCACCATTGTGATTATTGTTTATTGTATAGGTGTATTCAATATTAATATTATTTGATGAAAGTAGGGTAACAACCTCATTAAAACTACCAATATGATCATCAATTGCAACAGCAAAAACATCTGTAATCTTTAAAGATATACCAGCATCATCTAACACTTTTTTTGCTTTTTGTGCATCGTCAACAATAACTCTTAAAAGTCCAAAATCGTTTGAATCAATTAAATTGATAGATTTAATTGAAAGGTTATTTTGTGATAAGATAGTTGTCACATCTGTAATTTGACCTGTTCTATTCTCAATAAATACTGATAATTGTTTTATTCTATACATTAGTCTTTCCTTTTATCTATAATTCTTACAGCTTTACCTTCACTTCTTGCTAAACTTCGTGGCTGTACAAGTATAACATTTGCATTGATATAAAGGTTATTTAAAAGAGCACTTTGGATTTTTTTCTTTATAATTGCCATTTCACCTAAACTATCACTCATAATCTCATCGCTTACTTCCACATGAATCTCCAGTTTATCTAAGTGACCTTTTTTCTCTGCTATGATTTGGTAGTTTAGTGTAACACCCTCTGTATTTGCTATTACATGTTCAATTTGTGACGGATAAACATTTACACCACTAATAATAAGCATATCATCAGCTCGACCTACAATTGATTCCATTCTTAACATTGTTCTACCACATTTACATGGCTCTTTTGTAATAGATGTAATATCACCTGTTCTATATCTTAGAAGTGGCAATGCTTGTTTTGTAAGTGGAGTGATAACTAACTCTCCTCGCTCACCTTCAGGCTTTATCTCTCCTGTTTCAGAGTCAATTATTTCAAAATAAAAATGATCCTCAAAAACATGTAAAAGTTCAGATTCTTTACAACTACAAGCAACACCAGGTCCAATAATCTCACTGAGCCCATATACCTCATGATAGTCTATCCCCCAAGCCTCGGCAACCTCTTTTTTAAGTCCAGATGATGTAGGTTCTGCACCAAAGATACCAGCTTTTAGTTTATAATCTTTTAGATAGTTTGAACCAGTTTTTTTAGCTACCTCTGCCATATGAAGTGAAAAAGTGGGAGTTGCTGCTAAGATTGTAGCTCCAAAGTCACGCATCAACATCAACTGTCTATCAGTCATACCACCACTTGCAGGGATAATAGTTGCACCAATTTTTTCAGCACCATTATGAAATCCCAAGCCTCCTGTAAAAAGACCATATCCATAGCCATTGTGTACTATATCTTCACTTGTAGCTCCTGCCATAGTAAAAACTCTAGCCATCACTTCATCCCATACATCCATATCAGCCTTCGTATATCCTACAACTGTTGGTTTTCCTGTTGTTCCACTTGAACTATGTACTCTAACAACTTCACTCATAGGAACTGTGAATAATCCAAAAGGATAGTGTGCTCGTAAGTCTTTTTTTGTTGTAAAAGGCAATTTTGATATATCTGTCAGTGATGTGATATCTTCTGGTTTTAAACCGATCTCATTAAATTTTTCTTTATAAAATGGTGTCAGTGAATATACCCTCTCAACTGTATCTTTTAATCTTGATAGTTGGGTTGCTTCAATATCTTCTCTTCGTGCGCTTTCTATTTCATTCCAAATCATTCCACTCTCCCTTGTGTTTATGTGATTATATTTTTATCTTTTTTATAAACCATACCTTGCATAATGGCAATTATTTTATCCTCTTCATTTGTTACAGTTATTGTATAACTTGCTAGTTTGTGGTTTTTATCAATCTCTTTTGTCGTAGCATATAGAGTTTCACCCTTTTTTGCACTATTTAAAAAAGAGATAGAGGTATTAATCCCAAGTGCTAGTTGTCCATATGAATTAGAGGCAATAGCAAAGGCATAATCTGCAAGTGAAAATATGGCACCACCGTGACACACATTTGCACCATTGAGGTGAGTTTCTTCAACTCTCATAGATGTTTTTGCATAACCGTCATCTATCTCCTCTATTTTCATACCATTTGCTTGTGCAAACTTATCATGAGAGGAAAAAAATTCCTCTAACTTCGTTTTATTTTCCAGCTTCAAGACCCATATCCAATATTTTTAAATTTTGTTCTGCTACTTTTGCATTCATTTGGGTAATTGCCTCTTTTACTTCATCAACTGAAAATGGAAAGTTTTTAACAGAAGCAAGTGTAAGACCTAACATAAATACATTTAACCCTTGAATTGGAAATTCACCATTTTTTGCTTTAGTAAAGGCATCTACTTTTGCAGTTTGAAATGGAATCTCAGGAAATTTTTTATCATCATTTGTTACAACTACACCATCTTTTTTTAAAAAAAAGAGATTTCTTAGAGTTTCTCTATATTCTAATCCTATTAACAAATCAGCTTGATTTGTATCTATAACAGGATTTGTAAAATCTCCTATTTTAATATGACAAGAAACAGCTCCACCTCTTTGACTCATCCCATGGTTTTCTGTCCCTAAAAATGGGATATTTCTATTCCCAGCACAGATAGCTAAAACTTTCACTAAAAATACAACACCTTGTCCACCAAATCCAGCAATAACACTTTGATATTTCATACTATTTCCCTCTGCTTTCATCTTTTATAAAGGCATCTGTTGGACAAACAACATCTAAACACGCCCCACAACCTGCACATAAAAATGGATCAATCTCTATTTTTCCATTATCGTTATATTCCATTGGAGGACATTTGTATACTGTTGTACAAGCATCACAAGCGACACATTTCTCTTCATCTACTGTTGCAAACTCCATTGGTACATAATCAACTGCTCGCTCAGCATCAAGGATACAAAACTCTCTTGCAACAACAACAACTGGACCAGTTGCTTTTTCATAAACCTCTTTTATCCCTTTGAAGAAATCAATTGTAACATCAAGTTTATTAGTATACATATATTCATGACACTCTACACCACAACCCTCAACAACCTTTTTGATATCTATATCTTTGTGTTCCCTTTGAGGCGTTGTTTGTCGTCCTGTCATAGCTGTAGTTGAGTTATCTAAAATCACTAAAATAAATTTATGGTTTTGGTAAATTGCATTAATAAGAGGTGGGATACCGCCATGGAAAAATGTACTATCACCAATAGTTGCAACTACTGTTTTATCTGGGTCTGCTATACTAAATCCACTTGCCATAGATACAGATGCTCCCATACAAAGAATACTATCAATAGCACCTTGAGCCAAAGCAAGCGTATAACACCCTATATCAGATGGATAGATAGCTTTTTTCTTTTTAAATACTTTTGTAATAGCATAATATATATCTCTATGTGGACACCCTGGACATAGTGCTGGTGGTCGTGGCTCAACTTCTGGTATTTGAAATTGAGCAGGAATTTTAGGTATGGCATAAAGGTTTTCACCTGTATAAACACCTAGATTAATCAAAGCTTGTAAAACTTTCTCTTTTGTCATCTCATCTATTTTATGCGTTGTATTTGTATTTTTACCATACACATTAGGTGCTGCTATTTGCTCTTCCATACATGGCATTGGTTCTTCCACTACAAGAACTTTGTCGTATTTTGCAGTGTATTCTTTTATTTTTTCATAAGGAAGAGGGTAAGGCATAACAACTTTTACTAAATCAGCTTCTATGCCACTATCATTTAAAGTTTCTTTTGCAAAACCATATCCTGTACCACTTGTGATTATAAGAAGTTTTCCACCATTACAGTTTTCAAACTCTTTACTTAAAAAAGTATCCCAGTTATATTCTTTTAAAGCTTCAACACGATTGAGTTGTTCTATCCCTTGTGGATATCTATCTTTTCTAGGAACTGCTCCCCATCTTGGAATATCTCTTTGAAACTCACCTTTATTTGGAGTATAGTTAGTCTCTTCCTCCATCTCAATAATTTCCCTAGCATGACAAACTCTCATAACAGGTCTTAACATAACAGGGATTTGAAATATTTCAGAGATTTCAATACCTAGTTTTGTAAAATCATAGGCATCTTGTGGAGTTGCAGGGTCAAGTACAGGTATTCTTGCAAATTTTGCAAATATTCTACTATCTTGTTCTGTTTGTGAAGAGTGAAACCCAGGATCATCTGCAGCAACTAAAAGCATCCCGCCTAGATTTCCAATATATGCAGCACTCATAAGTGCATCTGAAGCCACATTAAGTCCCACTTGTTTCATAGTAGCACAAGTTCTTTTACCAGCAATTGCACCAGCATATGCTACTTCAAAACCAACTTTTTCGTTAGTCCCCCATTGGGCATAGGTATTAAGTCCTAGTTTGTGTTTTATTTTTTGTACTACTGTTAAAATTTCGCTTGATGGAGTTCCTGGATATCCAGAAACCATATCTACATTTGCATGGATGAGTCCCCAAGCAATTGCATCATTTCCCATTAATGTTTGTTTCATATCTACTCTTTCCTAATTATTTAAAAATTTGAATTATTATACTTTATCTTTTCTTTAATTTTCTCAATAATTGTATAAACTATACATATTTTAAAATTTATACTAATAATTATGGTGTTTTTAAATTTATTTAACTATTATTATAATAATATATTATGATAAATAATTAATCAAAATAAAAGGAATAGATATGGAGCATTTTGATTTTGGTGTAAACCTAGCATTTTTACTGACAATAATTAGTACACTATTATGTGTATATTATGGGGCAGTGAATTGGAATAAAGGCTCAGAAGATAGTGCTAACAAAAAAGCTAAACAGTGGACTAAGCTAGAAGATAAAATTGAAGAGGAACTATAATGGGTGCATTTGAAAATATTATCATAATACTCTATCTAGCAGTCGTTGGATATTTAGGATATGTAGGGTATAAACAAACAAAATCAACAGAAGATTATCTGATTGCTGGTCGTGATACTCATCCATTTATTATGGCACTAAGTTATGGTGCTACTTTTATATCAACTGCAGCTATTGTTGGTTTTGGTGGTGTTGCTGCTTGGCTTGGACAGTCATTGTTGTGGCTAACTTTTTTTAATATCTTTATAGGTATCTTTGTAGCATTTGTATTTTTGGGAAATCCAACAAGAAAAATGGGATATAGATTAAATGCCCATACATTTCCAGAGTTTTTAGGGAAAAGATTTGATTCTAAATTTATACAAATATTTGGTGCTATTATTATATTGGCATTTATGCCACTCTATGCAACTGCTGTTTTAATTGGTGGGACACATTTTATATCATTGTATTTTCATGTTGATTACAATATTGCACTTTTTGTATTTTCTATAATCATTACAGCTTATGTTATTGCTGGTGGTTTAAAAGGTGTAATGCTTACTGATGCACTTCAAGGTACTATTATGTTTGTTGCTATGGCGATACTTTTAGTATTTACTTTTGATGCTCTTGGTGGAGTAAATGAAGCTTATACAAAACTAGAGATGGTATGGACACAAACAGTTGCACCTTTAGCTGATGTGGGGATGAAAGAGCTAAAACCTGGAGGTGCTGATTTTATGATGAAGCTGTCAACTCTTTGGGGTTTTGAAGGTTGGAACTCTATGCCTGCATTTCTTTCTCAAGGTTGGTTGTTTGTAATTACTACAATTACTTTAGGTGTTGGGATTGGTGTTTTAGCGCAACCACAGTTAGTAGTAAGATTTATGACAGTAAAAAGTAAGCAAGAGTTAAATCGAGCTGTTTTAATAGGTGGTATATTTATCATCTCTATGACTGGATTTATTTTTGTTGTTGGTGCACTTACAAATGCTTGGTATTTTGAATTTAATGAGGGGAAAAATGCACTTCAAAGTGCGGGAAGTATTGGAAAAGTTATTCCTCATTTTATCAATGTTGCTATGCCTCAATGGTTTGCATTTATTTTTCTTTTTGCACTTATTAGTGCTGCTATGAGTACCCTTTCTTCACAGTTTCATACTATGGGAACAGCAGTCGGTCGTGATTTAGTTGAACAAATAAGTAAAAAAAAGATGAACTCAACTATGGTAACTAGAATCGGTATTATTGTGATGATATCGTTTTCTGTATCTTTAGCGTATGCCTTTGATCAGCAACCAGCAATTATAGCAAGAAGTACAGCAATCTTCTTTGCACTATGTGCTTCTATATTTTTACCAACATTTATTGGTGGATTATTTTGGAAAAGGATGACAACAAAAGGTGCAATAGCATCTATGCTTGTTGGTCTGATTACCTCTTCGTTTTGGTTACTGTTTGTACATTTTAAAGAGGCAAAAGAGTTAGGTATTTGTAATGCTCTATTTGGTACAAATTCACTTCTTAGTGGTAAAATAATTTTTGTAGATGCACTTATCATTGCATTACCACTTTCAATTATTACAGCAATAGTAGTTTCAAAAATGACAAAACCAATGGATGAAAAACACTTACATAAATGTTTTCACGACTAGAAGAGAAAAGGGGTTTTACTAACTCTTTTTCTACTATGTATGTTTGTTTAAATAAATTATAGATATTATACAAAATGATTAAAAACTCAGACATACTAAAAAATATTCCTAAAACAATTATTCTAGAATTAAAAAATAATACAATAATTGAGTGCTACGGCGATAAAAAAAACTTATCAAATTTAAAGAACAAAAAACTACAAGATATATTTAAAAAACGAACATATAATCTTCTAAAAAAGCTTCTTAATAAAAAATATAACACTACAGTAATTACATGGGATAACAAAGAGTATGAAGTACATTTAAAAAATAAAATACTCTATTTTCACGATATTACACAATATAGTAATGTTGAGTTACAATTAAAACAAAGTTTAACTGACTTAATCTCAAAAAAAGAGGAACTTCAAGCTGTATTTGATCTTGCTGCCAATGGTATATCTATTTTAGATAGAAATGGTATGTTTTTATATGCTAATAAATTTTTTCAAAATATGATGGAATATACTATGGAGGAACTTTACAAAGAATCTTGTATCTCTCTTTCTGCTCCTGAATATGCAAAGCCCTCACAAACAGCAGTTCAAAAAGCTATTCAATATGGAGGTATTGAGAAGTTTAAAAAAATATGTATCACAAAATCAGGTGTTCACCTTAATGCTAGTATGTCATTGTCTTATCTAGAAAGTAGAGATGAAATTCTTATGATTACATCGGATATAACAGAAGATATTCAATATCAAGATAAATTAAAAAAACAAGTAGAGATTGAAGTAGCTAAAAGAAGTGAACAACATGAAGTTATGTGTCATCAATCAAGACTTGCAGCAATGGGAGAGATGATAGACTCTATTGCACATCAATGGAGACAACCTCTTAATAGTTTGGGGATTATTATTCAAGGATTAAGACATATCTCTACTCAAAAAGATATCGATGTAAAGTTTTTAAAAGAGATAGAAGTTGAGATTATGGAGAAAGTAAACTATATGTCTCAAACAATTGATGATTTTAGTATGTTCTTTAGAATATCCAAACAAAAAGAAAAATTTGATGTTTTAAAAAGTATTCAAGATGCCATAAGACTTATAGATATTCAATTAAAAAACAATAATATAGTTTTTGATATAAATGTAGATGATAATCTTGATTTAAATGTATTAGGTTTTGTAAATGAATTTCGCCAAGTAGTATTAAATATGATTCATAATGCAATGATGGCAATAGTAACAAGTAACCAAAAAAGTGGAAAGATAGAGATACTTATTAAAAGTAATAGAAAAAACTTACATATAGAGATTAGTGATAATGGTGGAGGAATTTCAAAAGAAAATATGCCAAAAATATTCAATCCATACTTTACAACAAAAGATAAAGGGAGTGGTATAGGACTTTATATGTCAAAAGTTATTATTGAAAATCATATGGATGGATTATTAGCAGTAAAAAATAAAAAAGATGGTGCACAGTTTACCATTATGTTACCACAAGGAAAATAGATGGAAGCGATACACAAAAGATTACAATCTTTAACTTTACTAATAGCAGAAGATGATGAAAGTACTTTAAAGTGGTTAAGTAGAGTATTATCACTTTATTTTAAAGAGGTAAGAGGTGCAAAAGATGCTATGGAAGCATTAGAGTTCTTCACTGAAAAACCATCTGATGTGATAATATCTGATATTCAAATGCCACAAGTAGATGGATTGCACTTATTACAAAAAATTGCATCGATTTCACCAAAAACAATACGAGTTGTTATGACAGCTTTTAATACTCCTGAATATATTAATAGAGCTGTGGAATCAGAGGTACATTTTTATCTTAAAAAACCAATAGATATAGATGAGTTTTTGGTGGCTATTGCATCAAATATCCCAAAAGAGGTAACAAAAAACACATTAATATCAATTGGAAAAAGTTATTTTTATGATACTTTGCAAAAATTAGTTATAAAAGAAGATGAGATTATTAAACTTACTAAAAAAGAGATTTTATTTATTGAATTGTTATTGCAAAATAAAAAATCAATTGTAAGTATAGAACAAATTGAGAATAGTATTTGGGAAGAACCAGTAACAACAGACGCTATTAGAATGGTGGTAGTTGGTATACGAAAAAAACTTTACCAAGATGTTATTGAAAACATCAAAGGTCTTGGTTATAGACTGAATTTAGAACAAAATCTTATATAAACCTTATTAATCTCTTATATTAATCTTTTTAATTTTAGTTACGATTATTATGTAACTAAAAAAGGAGATACAATATGAAGAAAAAAATTCTTATCGTTGGTGGTGGTACTGCTGGTACTATGACCGCAAATAATCTTGCAAAAAAACTGATGCCTGAGATTGATAGAGATGAAGTTGAGATAACAATGATCTCTAACTCAAAATATCACTATTATAGACCAGGTGCAATGTATGTTGCTTTTCACAAATCAGAAGGGCATGAATTTGTTAGAGAACAAAGATCTCTTTTAATGCCTGAAATTAATTTCATTATTGATGAAGCAGTTGAAATCAATAAAGATAATAACTATATTAAAACAAAAAGTGGTACGAAGTATTCTTATGATTTTATAGTATTAGCTACAGGTTGTGAAGCAGCACCCCAAAGAATCCCTGGACTCAAAGAAGGTGGAGATTGGTTTTATACTTATGAAGGTGCAAAACAACTTGCTAAGAAGTTTCAAAATATTAAAAAAGGGAAAGTACTAGTTACAGTAAATTTTCCAAAAACTCCTGATATTCCACATCAATGTGGTATTGCGCCAGTTGAGACGACAATTATGCTTCATGATTACTTGACAGAAAAAGGTGTAAGGGATGATGTTGAAATCACATATACATATCCGACAGAAGCACAAAGTGTAAAAAATGGACTATTTTTACAGGAGCCTACTTCAAAAGTTTTACCTGCTATTTTTGATGGTATTGGGGTAAAACATAAAACAGGTTTTACATTAAATAAAGTTGATGCTACAAATAAAATAGCTTATTCAGAAGAGGGTGAAGAGTTAGAATTTGATATTTTAATGTCAACACCACCTTTTATAGCTACTAAATTTATAAGAGAATCAGGACTTTCACAAGCATTAGATGATGAAGGATGGCTTCCAACAGATAAAAAAACTTTAAAAGTAAAAGGTACTTCAAATATGTATACACTTGGAGATACAGTTGATTTACCTATATCAAAAGCTGGTGGAACAATACATAACCAAACAGATGTTGTTGCAGATAATATAGCAGCTGAATTAAGACATGGGTATCCAACTGAAAGTTATGATGGACTTGTTATTGCTATTGCACAAATGGGACTTTCTTGTGGGATGCCACTTTGGTATGATTATGAAGAAGATGTACAACCAACACCTTGTAGTAAACTAGGTAGTTTTGTAAGAAAAGGTTTTAACAAAGGTATCTATTGGGCAGCAGCTCGTGGTATGGTATAGGAGATAATTATGAGTGAAAAAGTAGAAGTTTTAAAAACAAAAGAGATGCAAGAACTAGAAGCAAAAATGACAATGTTAATTCAAACAGGACGAATTGATAATCTTATAGATCTTATGGCAGTTGTTTCTGATAATATAGAGATGACAACACAACCAATGGTAGAAAAGATGATAAGTACTATTGATAATATGGCAACTGCTGGATTTATCACAGAAAATGCAGTACGATATGCAAAAAGAGAAACAGCTAAAAATCCAACACCATCATTGTTTGGTATGCTTAAACTGATGAAAGATGAAGATACAAGAAAAGGTCTTGGTTTTGTTCTTAATCTTACAAAAGGGATAGGTAAACAACTTTGATTATAGCTTCTGTAAGTTTTTGTTAATAAATTATAGATATTATTTGGAATTATCTTAAAAAATAAGGAATCAAAATGTGTATAATAGAAAATAAACTAGAAGAAAAGTTAAGTGGTGATATTGGAAAACTAATACTTAGAATAAGTATTGCTGCTTTAATGTTGTTTCATGGTATTCATAAAGCTTTAGGGGATATCAATGGTATTAAGTTTTTAGTAGATAGAGCAGGGCTGCCTGAGTTTGTAGCTTATGGGGTGTATGTTGGTGAGATTGTGATTCCTATATTGTTAATTGTGGGGTTATTTACACGACTAAGTGCATTTGTGTTTGTTGTGAATATGATTTTTGCAATTTTATTAGCACATAGTGCTGATCTCTTTACTTTAGGGAAAACAGGTGGTCCTATTATTGAGTTACCGTTGTTGTATCTTTTAGGAGCATTATCAATATTTTTTATTGGTGCTGGAAAATATAGTTTAGACTACAAACGCAATAATTGTTCAAAAATATAAGGAATACTCTTGAATAGATTATTTAAAAAAGTACTAGTATTACTTGTTGTCTCTACACTTTATTTAAGTGCAGAGACAATGTTTTTACTAACAAAAGTACCTAAAATGTATTTAATTGTTGAAAATTATAGTGAAAAAGTATCAATGGATGTTAAAGAAGAGATTTTAAATGATATGAAAAAAATGACAGATGAATTGAAAATAGATACATCAGGTTATTCTCATAGAGCTTTAGGATTTTTGATTTATGATACATCAATTGATGATATGATGATTTTAAATGTTGATTTGATTTTAGGTGAAGAGGTAAAAAGAATTGATGATAATGAAGAAGTTTATGCCTTAACTTATGAAAAAAGAAAACAATTTTCTGTAAACAATAAAACTGAAGAAGAGATTCATGAAGAACTCTTGGATCATGTATATTCATTATTGAGTGAATTTTCAGAACAGTATAATGGAGACAATATATGAAAATAGTAATAATAGCACTTATTTTAATAAGTCAAATTTATGGAAAAAGCTATAAGGATTTTGGAAAAGAGTTTCAATATGAGTTAAATTATGAACAAGCTGTAGCTAAAGCTAAAAATGAAAAAAAAGACCTGATGATTTTAATGGTTTCTAACTTTTGCCCTTGGTGTCAAAAGCTAGAAAAAGTTGTATTATCAAAAGATAAAATCAATACTCAAGTACACAAAAAATATATTCCATTAATTTTAAATAAAGATGAGGCTAATTATCCAAAACAATTTGAAACACCAATGGTTCCCACAGTATATTTTGTAGATTATAAAACAGAACAAATCAAAAGCAAAGTTATAGGATATAACAAAAGACAAAATATAATAAATACTATCAATAATCCATAATCATAAAAAAACATACTTTTTGATATAATATCAAAAAAACATAGGGTAGTTATGGAATATTTTGAAATATTTACACATATAGTAGTGGTGATGAGTTTAGGTTGGTATATGATTACCAACCTCCAGTGGTATAATTATAAGCTTCAAAGAGTTATCTTAAAACATCATAAGCAACAGTGGCATATAGTATACTTTGCTACACCATTTGTACTCTTTTATGTGTTACCTTTTTTATATTTTAGTATCTATTTTTATCTTTTATATCTTACTAGTTTTGTGATTTGGAATAGAAACTTAGATAGACCTTTAGTATTAACACACAGAGTTAAAAGATTTTTAGCAATTCTTTTATTTACTACATTTGCTGTTGATGCATTAGTGATGGTTAGTACAACAAACTTTTATGGATTATTTTTACCTTTATTTATAACATATATTGTCACTACAATCTTAGAAAAAATATTTTTTATCACATATAAACAAAGAGCAAAAGGTAGACTCCATACTATCATGGGACTACAAACTATCGCTATTACTGCATCGTATGGAAAAACATCAATAAAAAACTATCTCTATCAAGTATTAACTAAAAAGTTTAATGTATATATGACACCAAGAAGTGTTAATACCATGGCAGGAATAGCAAAAGATGTAAATGATGATTTACCACTTGATACACAAATATATATTGTAGAAGCAGGGGCAAGACAAACAGGTGATATAGAAGAGATTGTAAATTTTCTAGAACCACAATATGCTATTATTGGAAGTGTTGGAGAGCAACATATTGAGTATTTTAAAACTTTAGATAATATTATCCATACAAAGATGGAGATACTAAAATCTCCAAAACTCGTACATGGTTTTGTTCACGATAGTGTTCCTATTTTACAATATGATACTATCACAAAATATCCAAGTGACCTAAATATCACACGAAGTGATTTAAATGGTATCTGGTTTGATATAAATCTTGATGGGAATACAGAACATTTTCATGCTCCAGTATTGGGTAGCTTTAATGCTATAAATTTAACTTCGGTAATACTTATGGCAAAAAAACTGGGTATGAGTGTAGATGACATAAAAGTAGCACTACACAACCTTAAACCTGTGGAACATAGACTTCATTTAAGTAAAGCAGGAGGAAAACTTATCCTTGATGATAGTTTCAATGGAAATCTTGAAGGGATGCTTGAAGCTATAGAGATTGCTTCTACACATGAGGGTAGAAAAGTGATAGTTACTCCTGGACTTGTAGAATCAAATATGGAATCAAATGTAGAACTAGCTCACGCTATTGAGAAAGTTTTTGATTTAGTTATCATAACTGGAAGTTTGAATGCAAAACTTTTTGATAAAGTTATTAAACATACAAAACCAATTATCCTAGAAGATAAGTCAAAATTGCAAGAAGTATTAGCAAAAGAAACACATATAGGTGATCTTATACTTTTTGCAAATGATGCACCAAACTTTATATAGAAACACTATTAACAATATTTAAATTTTTAGTTTAATCTTGTTGATTTCATTAAAGTCAACTCATCTCTAGTTTAGCAATTATCCTTAATAGTTATGAAAGTTAAGATATTTTAATTAAATGAATTACTATTCAGTTTTGTTATGATACAATATTAAAATTACTTATAACCAAAGGACTTAAAATGATGCTAGAAAACCTAGACAAGCAGTATACAATAAAAACAAAAATAATAATTTTACTTTTATCGTCGCTTACCTTTTTAACAATTACACTTACACTAATTAGTATTGTGGAGGTAAAGTCAAGTTCATTGACCCATAGCTATGCAAAACTAACAGCAGCTAGAGATATAAAGAAAAATCAGATTGAAACATTATTCAATAGAATTATTGTAGATATTAATGTTTTAGCTAAAGCTGCAAATTTAAAAATATTTATGGATGAATTGAACGCTTTAGATGAGGAATTAAGTATTGACCCAAAAGGTAAGTTTCCTATAGAACATCCCAGAGTAAAAGAGGTTACAAATAAACATGAGTTATTTTTTCAAGCTTATGTAAAAGATTATGGTTATAACGATGTTTATATTATTGATGCAGCTGATGGACATGTAATATACTCAGCATCAAAAGAATCAGATTATGGTACAAATTTAGTTGTTGGTGATTTTAAAAGTAGTGGACTAGGAGAGGTGTTTCAAAAAGCTTTAGAAAATAAAAGAGCTACTTATGTGGACATGAGACCTTATGCCCCAAACAATAATGAACCTACTATGTTTATAGGAACACCTGTTTACCTACATGGCTCAAAAGAAATAGCAGCTATATTAGCATTTGAAATTAGTTCAAAATCAATTAATGAAATCATGACTTTTAGAAAAGGCTCAGGAGAAACTGAAGAGTCTTATCTTGTAGGAGAAGATAAGCTTATGAGAAGTGATAGTTATCTTGATCCCAAAAATCATTCAATTAAAGCCTCTTTTGCTAACCCTAAACTTGGAAGTGTTAATACTGATGCTGTGAAAGCAGCTTTAGCTGAAAAAATAGAAACAAATATAATTATAGATTATAATAATAATCCTGTATTATCATCATATACTCATGCTGATATTGGTAAAGACTTTAAGTGGGCATTACTTTCTGAAATTGATGAAGCAGAAGTTATGATACTACCAAATGAAGTTAGAAACTATATTATTATGGCAGCTATTGTTGTGATGGGTATTATTGTATCTGTGAGTTTATTTCTTTTAAAAATTGCATTGACTACTCCATTAAGAGAATTTCAAGATGGAGTTCTAAGATTCTTTAGTTATTTAAACAAAGAAACAACAGAGGTAACACTTTTACACAATGATCATAGAGATGAGTTAGGTAAAATGGCTGCAGTGGTTGATAAAAATATTGTGAAAACAAAATCGTTAATTCAAGATGATGAGGAACTTATTGATAATGTAAAAGAGGTTGTATCAAAGGTTAAAGATGGTTATTTAACATATAAAGTTGAAAAAGACACAAGTAATGAAAGACTCCATGAGTTAAAAGACATTTTAAATAGTATGCTTGATGTTTTAAAAGAAGTTGTAGATGCGGATATAAATGAGATTACAAAAGTTCTTAACAAATTTAAGGTGTTAGATTTTACTGCTAAAATTCCAAATCCAACTGGTAATGTCTCAAGAGAATTAAATGAACTAACAGATATTATCAATGAAATGTTATACTCAAATAGTAAAATAGGTGTCCAGTTAAAACAAAATGCAACAATATTATCTGCAAGTGTAGGAACATTGAGTACTGCATCAAATCAACAAGCAGCATCTCTGGAAGAAACAGCAGCTGCATTGGAAGAGATAACTTCAACAATTGTTCAAAATAGTGATCATGTAATTCAAATGAATAATAATGCACATGAGTTATCATCATTGGTAAAAGATGGAGAAAAATTAGCTCAAGATACGACAATTGCTATGAATGAGATAGATGATAAAACAAATGCAATACGAGAAGCTATTACAGTTATCGATCAAATAGCATTTCAAACAAATATTCTTTCACTAAATGCAGCAGTTGAAGCAGCAACAGCAGGGGAAGCTGGAAAAGGGTTTGCTGTTGTTGCACAAGAGGTAAGAAATTTAGCTTCTAGAAGTGCAGAAGCTGCGAATGAGATAAAAGCATTGGTTGAAGATGCTACAAATAAAGCAGATGAGGGTAAAAAAATATCTCAAAATATGATTAATGGTTATGAACATCTTAATGAAAGTATTACTAAAACAATTACACTTATAAGTGAAGTTTCATCTGCTTCTCAAGAACAAAAACAAGGAATAGAACAGATAAATGATGCTGTTACAGAGCTAGATCAAGCAACACAACAAAATGCAGAAACAGCAAATCAAGCAAATGATATAGCTAAGCAAACAAATGCAATAGCAAACTCTTTAGTGGAAAATGCAATGTCTAAAAAGTTTAATGGTAAAGAAGAATTTCAAATATAGTTTTAAAAAATTGACTATTTTAGAGGGTTAAGCTTTTGCTTGACTTTCTTTGGTATTTGAGCCATTTTTAAAGTAGTTTTTTTGATAAAGTTATCTTGTTTATCAAACTGACTAACCTCTAAAGAGTTATTTTTTTTATTAAAAGAGATAGCTTTATAGATAAAGCCATTCTCTTCAAAAACTATATTTTTTAACACTATTTTGTTTCTGTTTTCTTTTTAGTTGTTGTTTTCTTTGCAGTGGTTTTTTTAGCAGGTGCTTTTTTAGTAGTAGTTTTTTTTGCTGCTGTTTTTGTAGATGTTTTCTTTGCAGGTGCGCGTCTTCCACCTTTAGTTGGTTGATTTTTAATAATCTCTTTTACCTCTTCAAAACTTAATGCTTTTATATCTTGTTCATCAAGCTCTTTCGGAAGTTTATAGTTTTTCTTTTTAGACTTGATATATGGACCGTATCTACCTACTAGTATTTGAGTTTCCTCTTCAGGGAAGTCTTTGATTAGTGCTTTTGCTTTCGCTTCTTTAAGTTCAGCTATAACCTCTAAAGCTCTTGGAAGTTCCACTGTATATGGATCATCCTCTTTTAAACTAAAGTATTCACTTTTTATTTGTAAATAGGGACCAAATCTACCAATATTTACTTTTATATCATTTCCAGCTTCATCTTGACCTAAAACTTTTGGAAGAGTAAGTAGCACTTGAGCTTCTTCTAATGTGATACTATTTACACTTATGTTTGCAGGAATTGAAGCTATTTTTGGTTTCTCTTCATCTTCTTTAGTACCAAGTTGTACATAAGGACCATATTGACCAACTCTTGCTGTTACAGGTTTTCCTGTTTTTTCATCGTTCCCTAGCTCTCTAATATCAGAAAACTTAGCTCGTGGAGCATTTTCCTCTTTATCTTCGATATTTTTTACAAAAGGTTCATAAAACTCTTTCATAACATCTTCCCAAGCTATTTTTCCCTCAGCGATTTGGTCAAATTCTTCTTCAACATGAGCTGTAAAACCAAGATCAACGATATGTTCAAAGTGTTCTATTAAGAAGTCATTGACAACTGTTCCTATAAGTGTAGGTTTGAGTTTTTTATCTTCTGTTTTGATGATATATTCTCTTGCTTGAATAGTGGCAATTGTTGGTGCATAAGTTGATGGTCTTCCAATCCCTTCTGCTTCCATTTTCTTCACTAAACTAGCTTCTGTATATCTTGCAGGTGGTTTTGTGAAGTTTTGTTCACAAGTTAAATTTTCAAGATTTAAAGTTGTCCCTTTTTTTATTGTTGGAAGTATTACATCTTGATTATCAAGTGCTGCTTCTGGATCATCACTACCTTCAGTGTATGCTTTCATAAATCCAGCAAATACAATTCTAGTCCCTTTTGCTTGAAATTCATACTCTTTATTTTTTCCAGCACTTATTTTGTAAGTTGTGTTTGCTACAACTGCTTGTGCCATCTGTGTTGCTATTGTTCTTTTCCAGATAAGGCTATAGAGTCTGTATTGGGCATTATCAAGATAAGCTCTTACATCACTTGGTTTGAGTGCAAGATTAACAGGTCGTATCGCTTCATGGGCTTCTTGTGCACCTTTTGCTTTACTTTTGTAATGTCGTGGTTTTTCTAGTGCATACTCTTTTCCATATTCTGATTCAATTACCTCTTTTGCTTGTGAAGTTGCAAAAGTAGATAGGTTTACACTATCTGTTCTCATATATGTAATTAAACCACCAGTGTGACCAGGTACATTTACACTACCTTCATATAGTTGCTGTGCTACAATCATAGTTTGTTTTACACCAAAACCAGCTTTTCTACTTGCTTCTTGTTGCAATGTTGAAGTAGTAAAAGGTGGTGCTGGATTTCTTTTGCTCTCTTTTTCCTCTATATCTTCTAGGATATACTTTCCACTATTACAACTTTCCTCTATTATTTTTGCTTCTGCTTCATTATTTACTTTTGCTGTTTTTGCATCAATTTTTGCTAGTTCTGCTTTAAGTTGTGGTGTATTAAATTCTGTTTTTATTTTCCAAAATTCTACAGGGATAAAGGCTTCAATCTCTTTTTCTCTATCTACGATGATTCTTACTGCAACTGATTGAACTCTACCAGCACTTAAACCATATCTTACTTTTTTCCATAATAGAGGTGAAAGTTTATATCCCACAGCACGGTCTAGTATTCTTCTTGCTTGTTGCGCATCTACAAGATGTTGATCCACATCTCTTGGATTTTCTAATGCTTCAAGAATTGCAGTTTTTGTAATCTCGTGAAATACTATTCGTTTAATTGGGTTTTTTTGTATCTTTAGAGCTGGGATAAGATGCCATGCAATAGCTTCTCCCTCTCTATCCTCATCGGCCGCGAGGTAGATAACTGTATCTTTTGTTATCTGTTTTTTTAAGTCGGCAATAACTTTTGTTTTATCTCTTGAAATCATATATTGTGGTTCAAAATTATTGTCAGGATCGAAGCCTAATTTTGATTTAGGAAGGTCTCGTACATGCCCCATCGAAGCCATAACTTTATAGTCACTTCCTAAAAATTTTGATATAGTCCTTGCTTTTGCAGGTGACTCCACGATAACTAAGTTTTTCATTGATTGCCTTTTGTTACTATATAATATAGAATAGTAAAAATTTTGTGAAGCGAATATTATCATAAATTTATTTAATACAAATTAATCCATCAAAATAATCTCTTTTAGACACTATTTACCAAAGATTAGATATAATTGCCTAAAATTACACAACATAGGATAGAAATTGTCACACCAATTATTACAAAAACAAGCAGATACGATTAGATTTTTAGCAGCTGATATGGTTCAAGCAGCAAATAGTGGACACCCAGGTGCTCCAATGGGATTAGCAGATATTGCAACAGTTTTAAGTAAACACTTAAGAGTTGACCCAAACAATACACAATGGCTAAATAGAGATAGATTAGTTTTCTCTGGTGGTCATGCTTCTTCATTAGTTTATTCACTTTTACACCTTTGGGGATTTGATGTTACATTAGAAGATTTAAAACAATTTAGACAAACAGGCAGCAAAACTCCAGGACATCCAGAATATGGTCATACAAGTGGTGTAGAGATTACAACAGGACCATTAGGGCAGGGGATCGCAAATGCGGTTGGTTTTGCTATGGCTAGTGAGTATGCAAAACATTGTTTAAATAGTGAAACAGCAAAAGTTATTGATCATCATGTATACTGTTTTTGTGGTGATGGAGATTTACAAGAAGGTATCTCTTATGAAGCGTGTGCAACTTTAGGGCATCAAGGTATCTCAAACTTTACACTTATTTATGATTCAAACGATATTACTATTGAGGGTGATATCTCTATTGCTTGGTCTGAAGATGTGGCAAAAAGATTTGAAGCAATCAATTTTGATGTAGTAACTATTGATGGACATGACTTTGATGCTATTGATAAAGCTATTAGTGATTCTAAAACAAGTGATAAACCATCATTAATCATTGCTCGTACAGCTATTGGAAAAGGTGCTGCTACACTTGAAGGTAGTCATCATACGCATGGAGCTCCTCTTGGAAATGATGAGTTAGCTGCTTCTAAAACAAAAGCTGGATTTGATCCAGAAAAATCATTTTTTATCCCTGAAGATGTAAAAGCTGCTTTTGATAAAACAGAATCAGGAGCTCTTTTAAGTAAAGCTTGGGAAAAACTTGTAAAAAAAGATTTACCATTAAGTGAACAAAATGAAACTTTAAATGCACTTTTAAATCCTGATTTTTCTAAAGTAAATTATCCAGATTTTAGTGATATAGATTCTATGGCTACAAGAGATTCAAATCACAAAATATTAAATGCTATTGCTGGGTGTGTTCCATCATTTTTAGGTGGAAGTGCAGATTTAGCACCATCAAATAAAACAGAGCTAATGGGATTGGGTGATTTTCCAAGAGGAAGAAATATCCACTTTGGTATCAAAGAACACTCAATGGCAGCTATTGCAAACGCTATGAATATCTATGGACTATTTAGAGTATTTAGTGCAACATTCTTTATCTTTAGTGATTATTTAAAACCAGCTGCAAGAGTTGCTGCGTTATCAAGTATTCCACAACATTTTGTATGGACACATGATAGTATTGGAGTAGGGGAAGATGGTGCAACACATCAACCTATCGAGCAACTAAGCCAATTTAGAGCATTACCAAACTTCTATACATTTAGACCAGCTGATGCAACTGAAAATATTGAGTGTTGGAAAACTGCATTTACTTTAAATGCACCTACGGCTTTTGTGTGTTCAAGACAAAAACTTGACAACCTTAAAGGGCAAAAAGTAGTTGGAGATGTTTCAAAAGGTGGATACCTTGTAACAAAGCATGAAAAAGCAGATGTAACTTTTATGGCAAGTGGTAGTGAAGTATCACTTTGTCTTGAGGCTGCCAAATTATTAGAAAAACAAGGTGTATTTGCAAATGTTGTATCTGTACCTTGTTTTGACCTATTGTGTGAGCAAGATGAAAATTATATTGATGAGATTATTGATATGAACAATACTTTTGTAGTTGCTGTAGAAGCTGCAACTGCTATGGAGTACTACAAATTTGCAGACGAAGTTATAGGTATGACTGGATTTGGAGAAAGTGGACCAGCGGGTGAACTTTTTGAGAAATTCGGTTTCACACCAGAAAAAATCGCTGCTAGAGTTCAAGAGATAGTAGCGTAACTCTTACAATAGCCTATATCAATAATGCAGTTGTGATTTTTTAAATCGCTGTATTATTGATAGGGCTTTTTCCTTTATATTATTTTTAAAATATTTTTATTTTAATTTTTCTAAAATCTCCAAAGCTCCTATCTCAAACTTTGAAAATGCAAACCATTTTTTACCAAGGTCTTTTAAGCTAGCTCCAAGATGATACATTTGTGTATTATCAACTATTATAAATCTATCATGAGTATTTTTAAACTCTTTTAATTCAATATTTTGATATTGTAAATTATATTTTTTATAGTCTAGTTTGAGTTGTTTATTGATAGTTTGTGTATAGATTTTGATTTTTAAATTTGGATATTTGCTAAAGAGCGTAAAGACAGTCTCATCGATGTAGTTATCTATGAGTAATACTTCTTTATTTGCACTTTTGAGTAAATCATTGATAAAAGCATAGGCATCATAAATTTGTCCATCATAAAATATCCCTTGTTTTTCTTTCAGAGAATTGCTTTCAAGTGAATTTGAGATAAAATCTACTTTTGATTTGAGAAAAC
Source organism: Arcobacteraceae bacterium (assembly GCA_021107755.1). Taxonomy (GTDB): domain Bacteria; phylum Campylobacterota; class Campylobacteria; order Campylobacterales; family Arcobacteraceae; genus JAIOSF01. The sequence continues at coordinate 58,421 of JAIOSF010000024.1, read as the reverse complement.
TAACTTCATTTTCTAAAGAGATAAATCTTTCATTTGTGATTTTGTCACCATTGATTGCATAACCATTTTGAATAAAGTTTTTGAGTACAGATGTTGCCCATTGTCTAAATCGTACACCTTTATGAGACTTTACTCGATACCCAACCGAGATTATCACATCTAAACTGTAGTATTCTACATTATATATTTTTCCATCTAGAGCAGTTGTCGCAAATTTTGCGACAACTGAAAATTTATCAAGTTCTTTATCTCTAAAAACATTAGTTATGTGTTTTCCTATGGTTTTTACATCTCTTCCAAAGAGTTCAGATATTTGGTTTCTATTAAGCCATACTGTTTCATTTTCAATTGAAACATTAAGTTCCAATTCCCCATCATTATAAACTACGACATCCGATTGTGTTTGCTCTTTCATAGGATATTCCTCAATTTAGTTTCTGTATCCTATCATTTTTTTTGATTCGAGGTTGAAAATATGGCATTTTGTAATTTTTTCTTTTGGTTTATACCTTGTAGAATATAGAAAAAAGATTGTGAAGATATGAAAGGGTTATTTGATGTTAAGAGATTTTGGTAAATTTAACTTTTGTATTTATTCCACCTCGGGAGAGGGTGGAATTAGGGATATATTTATTTGATTTTTTCTTTAATTATATTTGCATTATACATTTCTGTGATATTTAGGTTTACATTATATCCTTTAAATATAACATTACCTACCATGCTACTATTTAATCTTTCTGTAATTTTAGTGTTTATATTAATTAACATTTTCATATTTACCATTAAACTACCAGCCTTATCTTTAATGTCTGATCCGCTAAAAAAAACTTTACCATTTTTGACAGTAAATAAATAATATTTTTGACCGTTGTAATCTACTATACCTTCATATGTTGTAGGAAAAGAGTCTGGATTTAAAAATAAATTTTCATTGTTCAGGTTAAGGTTAATCATTGAATCCATTTTATTTACCAAATCTTTTGTTTCTCCTGAAGACCAATTTTTACAAAAAATTACATCTTTTATGATTTTTGACATATCTTTTAATTCTTTTATTGTCTTCTCATTACTATTTACCTTTGAAGTTAAAAGATCGTCGATACTTCCATCTTCATTTAAAATATCAACTTGTTGAGTGCCATTTTTTAGAGAAGCACATTCATCAATATTAAATTTTAGTTTTACATGTTTATCAAATATTGGCACCTTTGTATTAAAGGTTATTTTTTTTCCTTTAATATCTAGTATTCCAGTAGAATAATTATTAATTATTGTTGGTCTATGATCTTCTATATCGAATCTTATCATTTGAGAGTAGATAGAATTATATTTAGAATTAGTGTTAAATTTTAAATTACTTATATTGGTTTTTTTTGATTGACTCTTTAAAGCATTATAATCTGGTGTTTGTAAATTACCAATACCAGAACAACCTAAAAATGATATTCCAATAATACCTATTATCGATATATTCTTAATTAATTTTCTCATTTTGACTCCCTTTTTTGTTAAAGAATACTATCATAATGTGACTTATTAAGTAATTTTTATACAATTTTATTCTCCTTGATAAAGCAGTAGTAAATGATATGCTGAATTAAATTGTTACTAATATTATCTCCACAAAAAAAAATTCAAATAAAATATATTCCCCTTACCAACCCTTTATCTCTCTATGCTATAATACTTAATAATTAATTATTAGGAGAGCATAATGATGGGATATACAAAATTTAAAGGTACAGATGTAACACTAGAGGGAACGCAACTAGAAGTTGGGGATATGGCTCCTGTTGTTACTATAGTTGGGGCTGATTTAGAAGATATTGAAGTTGGTGGTGCAAAAGATCAAGTACAATTGATTATCTCTGTTCCTTCACTAGATACAGCAACTTGTGCTGCTGAAACTCGAAGATTTAACCAAGAGGTTGGGGCACTTGATATTTGTACTACAACAGTTGTATCTATGGATTTACCTTTTGCTAGTGCAAAGTTTTGTACAACTGAGGGGATAGATAATCTTGAAGTTGGAAGTGATTATGTTGAAAAAGACTTTGGAAAAGTATATGGTGTATTGATGTCTGATAACAAACTAAAAGGTTTACTAGCTAGAACAGTTTTTGTAGTAGATAGAAATGGTATCATTGTATATAAACAAGTTGTACCAGAAGTTACAGAGGAGCCAGACTATGAAGAGGTACTTGAAGCTATCAAAGGTGCACGATAACCGTGTCTTACCAATCTTGGCACCAAGAACACGCCCAAAAGCATAAAAAGCTCTTAGAGAAGCTTAGGGAGTTTAGTGACGAGGAAGTTATAGAGTATTTTCGTTTTGAAAATATGGTTATAAAAGAACCTGATTTTTGTGTTTTGTACAAGGAGAATAAAAAATGTCACGATATGGAAAATCTCAATTGCTATTTTTGTGCTTGTCCAAACTTTAGAGTAGAAGAAAAGCAAAGTAGTTGTGCTATCAAAAGTATAGATGGTGGCTCAATTGAGGCACCAGATGGATTTATCCATCAAGACTGTTCAAAATGTACAGTTCCTCATAAAGAAGAGTATATAAAACAACACTTTAGTAGAGATTGGTTAAAGGTTATGGATAAAAACTTTTAACTATCCCTGTACTTTCCAAGTGGTTTCAACTAAAAGCTTTTCATCTTCATAAATTTTCCCTACAAAAATATCTCCAATATTATAAGTTCCTACACCTTTTGGAGTTCCAGACATGATAATATCTCCATCTTCAAAGCTCATAAATGTTTGTATCTCTTCTAACATTTGAGCTGGTTTATATATCATTAGGTCATAAGTTGCATATTGGATTAGTTTATCATTGATATAAAGTTCAAGTTTTAAATCAGTTATTTTTCCATCAAATTTTACAAATTCACCAAAAACTGCACTTCCATCAAAAGCCTTTGCTCGCTCCCAAGGCCAACCTTTCTCTTTGATTTTATTTTGTATATTTGCTTTGGTTAAATCTAGTCCAAAACCTATTCCTGCTATTTGTTTATCTTCAATTAAAAAACAAATTTCCCCTTCAAATCGTGTATCAGGGGTGAAGTAGTGTAGAGTATTCGTGATAGCTGAATTTGGTTTGTTAAACACCACCATTGTATCTGGTGTCTCGTTGTTAAGCTCCTTTATGTGCTCTACATAATTTCGTCCTATACAAACAACTTTTGAGGGAGTTATACACTTCTTGTTGTATATGATTGTATTCATATTCTAATATCCTTTTTTGGTATCCACTTTGTTTAGTGGTAACCCACCTTTTTGTATTATACTATAATTATCCATTATCTGTTTTGTTACAGAGGCAGGATTTGTGATAGATGCACTATGTGGAGTGATGATTATATTTTCATTTTTCCACAATGGACTGTTGTTTGGTAACGGTTCTTTTTCAAACACATCAAGTGTCGCACCACTGATTTTTTTATTCTCTATAGCTTGGAGTAAATCTTCTACAACAAGATGTTCTCCTCTACCTACATTGATAATATAAGCTCCAGTTTTAAGTTTCTCAAAAAAATTATTATTTAAAATTTGTTGGGTCTCTTTTGTAAGAGGAAGAAGATTGATAATAATATCTGAGTCTTGGATTGATTCTTCAAGTATTTGATTTGTTGCAACATTTTTTATCTCTTTTTTACTGCGAGAATACCCTTTTACCTGAAAATTCATATTTGCAAAATTTTGTGCTATTGTATTTCCTAGTTGTCCTAGTCCTAGTATGGTTATAGTTGTATTAGTAATAGATTTTACAGGTTCAATAGGATTCCAAATAGTTTGTTTTTGTTGCGAGATATATTTGTAGTGATTTGTAACCACATTCATCACTGCTGTTAGTAAGTACTCCCACATAGAGTTTACAAGTTGTTTATCAACTATTTTAGTTATAGCAATATCTTGTGGTATTGTTTTATTACAAAGGATATGGTCTACTCCTGCTCCCATGGAAGATATACATTTTAGATTTGGGAACTCTTTAAAATCGATATCATTTTTTGACCATACAAGGGCAAATGTTATAGCATCTTTATCTGATATGTTTGGATATATCTCTATATCAATAGTTGGATTGAATTTTTTAAAAGATTCTATCCATGGTTTTGTATCTTTATTTGTTGCAACAATCATCATACTCATGCTATGTTCCTTTTTTGATAGATTTTAAGAAGTATATAGGAGATTATAATAGCAGCAATTGTTCTTATACCAACTACCATAGTAAAATCTGCACCAAAGATAATAAAAAGTAGGGTATCTTCAATAATAGCATGACAAATCATCAGAAAAGTTCCTATATAAAATATATCCTCTTTTGAAATATTTCCACTTTGAACCTCTTTGATTAATATACCAGCACCATAGGTGATACCAAGTATTACACCTACAGTTATAGAGAAGCCTTTACTGACATTTTTTTGTGATTGGATGATAAATTTTCTTGTTTTTATAAATTCCATAATAAATATAAGAATTGTTATAAGAAGTATAACTTTTATCGCTAATTCGATTGCCCCATATATAGAGCCTCTTATAAGCTCATAAAAGCTTGTATATGTGGTTTTCTCAAAAACAGCGTCACTTAGTGTCGCTTCAAACCAAGATGCTGGCATAAGGTATGTAATATATGCTACAACAAAGCCAGCTATAATTCGTAAAGAGTAAGAGTAGATATTTCCTAACCCTATTTTTTTCATAATCACACTCTCAACAGGTAAAGAGTGACAAATACCAACAAATACAGCCAAGATACTCCACTGATGAATAGTAAGCTCTAAAGGTGCTGCAAAAGCAACTGCTCCATAGACATTTAGAAACATACCACTTATGATTGCCAGTGAGGTTTCAGCTGGTAAGCCAATAATTGAGGTGAAAGGCTCTACTAAAAAAGCCACATAGGAAAGGGTATTATAATAGTATAAAATATCTGCTATTATATAAATAGGTATAATAAGCTTGATAATCATCCATCCACTGTTAAGTGAATTTTTGAGTGTACTTTTATAGTTCATAAAGAGAATTATAGCTTCTCTTTACTTTATCATACTACCACTCTTTCTCTTCTTCTAATTCTTCCTCATCTTTATTAGAAGTATCAGTAGGTAGTTTTAAATCACCATTTTTCATATTATCAATTCTTTTTTCAATTGCATTAAGTCTCTCTTCAAAATGAAACCCATCTTCTGGTGGAATATCACTATCATTGTTTTCTTGTTGTTGCGTTGTTTCACCATCCATCTCTATGATAGCTACTCCATGTATTCTTTTCTCTAGTGCTAAAAGAGCATCTTCTATGGCTTTTATCTGTTTGTCTATATCTTCATTAGAAGTTGCCTTATCAGCATCTGCTCTTTCTTTAAGAAGTTTACGAATCTCTTCAATAAGTTTTTCAATATATTCAAGTTCTTCAAGTGTAAAGCCAGTTTTTATTACAGAGATTAAATCTTTAACTAAAGCTCGGATTCTCTCAAATGGATCGGTATCATCATATAAACTTTCCCCTTGTAAAGATTTATAATGATTGCTTAATCCTTGAAGCTTGTTAATCATATCTTGATAAAATTCTTTTGATTCTTTATCTGTTGCTGTATCTAGTTTAATTTGATAACTTGCTAATTTGTCTGCTAAATATTCTTTTACATCTTTTTTTGAATAGTCAATCTCTTGAAATTCTGGATAAGCCATAAGTTTGTCACTCCACTTAGTCCCTGTCATATCATACATAAATGTTTCAAGTATCTTTTCATCATCAATTTTTCTAGCTATATTAAAAATAGCTTTGTTAAAGGTGTTATTATCACTAATTGCTGTGGTACCTAGTAACATCCCAGCTTTTTTATCATGATCCATAAAACTACTTTGTATATAGTTGTTCTTTTCATCTTTTTTCATTACAAAATCTTTAATTTGTACTATTTGCTCATAAGAGAGATTTTTTATCTCATCATAAGAAACATAGTTGTCTTTAGTGATAGATTTAAAAAGTGCTTCATCTTCTGGGCTTATATTATTTTCTTCTTCAACAGGAGGTAATTGAGTATTCGTTGTATTGCTTACAGGTGTTGTTGTATTTGTTTTTGTATAGCTAGCTAAAGTTGCCTCATTTTCTTGTATTTTATTATAGTTTTTTGTTAAGAGTTCAAAAAAACTACTAATAGTACTTTTAAACTCAGCAGTCGAGTGGGTTTTATTTTTTGGATCGAGTATAGTTTCAACATTATTTTTTATATCTTCATAGGTGTAATTTTGATAAGAGTGTACAATTTCCCCATCAACTATTTTAATATTTTTTGGAAACATCGTAATAGAGGCCATCATCACTTCACCAAAATCCATTGAGTTAAAAGTTTCCACTAGTGCTTGTTTGGTTGTACTATCCATAGATTGAGGTATTAAGCTTTGTGTTTTTGCAATACCATCTTCTACTACTCCATCTTTATTGAAATCATATTTTTCGTAGTGATGTACAAGGAGATTGTATGCACCTTCATCACTTAAAGAATCTACATCAATATCATTTACAAGTCGTGTATAGTTTTGTAATGTTGATAACTCATCTTTAGAAAGGGAGTTTAAAAACTCTTTTGCGTTTGAAACAGTTACTTTTTGAGATTGTGCCTCTTCATATATTTTTTCAAAACTCTCTTTAAATGGTTCTCGTACTTCATAAAAGCTATCAGCCATTTTTAGATTTTTCATAATAGACACATGCTCAGAATAATTTGTATTTGTAGTCATAAATATCTCCCATAACTTTATATAATAAAATCATAACAAAAAGATGTCACAATTGCGTCACAAAATTCAATTTTTGTTATAAAAGTTTACATCCATTTAGAGGAATGGTTTCTATAAGTTTATACTCTAATTTACTTCTTAGACGATATATTAAAGTTCTAAGGGTACTATCAGAAACACTAGCATCTTCCCAAATAAGATATTCAATAGTTTCAAATGGTACTATATTTCCTTTTTCTTTGTATAAAATATCTAATAATGTACTCTCTTTTTGAGTTAACTTTATCTCCACTTCTTTAAAATATAATTTTTTCTTTTCTTCATCATAAAAGTAGTTATTGCCCAAATATTTATATCTATTGTGTGTGGTTTGTGTAAGGGGTTGTTTTGATTTATATATAGCTAAAAGAATCGTTGATTTTAACTCATTTGTTTGAAATGGTTTGAGTAGATAGCCTACAGGATTGGTTTGGATAGCTCTATTGATTGTATCATCATCACTAAATGCAGTTAAATATATCACAGGGATATTTTTTGTTTTTTGTATCTCTTGAACTATCTCAATCCCATCTATACTATTTTCTAGGTTGATATCTGTTAAAATTATATTAGGTATATTTTCTTCAATACTCATAAATGCTTCAGTATGATTTGTAGCTATTGAAGTTACTACATAACCTAGATTTGCCAAGGCACTTTGAATATCAAGAGCAACTATTGTCTCATCTTCTATGATTAAAATTTTTGTTTTCATTTTTTACTCCATACTACAACTACATGAACACCATTTGTAGTATCTTTTTGAATTGTCCCTTTGAGTTGTTTTGTTGCTAAAGTATTGATAAGAGTTAATCCTAAATTAGCTAGTGTGTTTTGTTGATTATAGCCTATCCCATTATCTTCTATACTGAGTATATAGTTATCAGATTGTTCTATAAATTGTATATTTATAGTCCCATTATTATCTGGAAAAGCATATTTTAAAGAGTTTGTCACCAGTTCATTGACAATAAGTCCACAATAAACAGCATCTTCTATTTTGATAGTTGTTTGTATATCAAAATTTATTTTTATATTTTCACTTTCAAAACCACTTTTGAGTTCATCAATAAGGTTTTGAAGATAGATATTTGCATTTATATTAGAGATTTTGTCTTTACTGTCAAAAAGTTCATGTAGTTTACTCATAGCATTGATTCTATTGTAAGTTGTTTCAAATATCTTTTTGATAGACTCCTCTTTTATCTCATTGGTTTGTAGTCGTATTAGTGAGATAATAGTTTGCATGTTGTTTTTAACTCTATGATTGAGTTCTTTTAGAAGTAAGTTTTTCTCCTCAAAAGCGTGTTGTAGCTCTTTTGTTTTCTCTTTTACTTGATATTTTAGTCTTTGTTGTTCTAGTTGTTGATTTAAGATAAGCTCCATATTTGCTTCATTTTTCTTTTGCTCTAGCACATTTATCTTATCTGCAAGTGCCACAGAGAATATCAACCCTTCAAAAAGCAATGCTATCTCGACAAAATATTTAAAATGCTCAAAAATATCCACAACTCCTATACTTGAGAAGTACATAAATATAAAAGAAAAAGCAAACATAAACCATCCTATAAGAACAAAATGGGCTTGTCTATTTTTTTTGATACTTGCATATATGGTTAATACTATTAAAAAAATTAATAAGAGCATTGAAAAGAGGTTTCTATAAGGAGCAAAATCATCTACAATAAAATATATCGAAAGCAAAAAAGGAAATACAGCAAGAGAGATATTGAGTATCTTATGAAAAATAGGATATTGGTCTGTTTTGATAAATGATTTTACTAGAAATGCAAACGCAATCAATGGCAAAGCTACTACAAGAGATGCATAAGTCACTATAAATATAGAGAGTTCTTGACTAAATAGATAAATATTCCCAAAACCTGTATAAGCTAACTGATGAAATATTGCCCCAAGCATATAGGTTACATAAAATATATAGCTTTTATCTTTGGTAAAAAAGTAGATAAAAAGATTATAAATAGCAAGTATTGACATAGCTGCAAAAAACATCGCTAATATCATTTGATGATTGTTTGACTCTTTTTCAAATAGCTTTTTATCCCAAACTTTAAGCTTTATGATTAAAGTGGTTATTTTTGATGAGGCTTTTAGATAATATGTTTTTGTCTCATTTGGTTCAAGGATTATATCAAAGTTAGGGCTTATGGTGTCTCTATTTTGATTGAGTTGAAAAAGACCATCTTTGGATACGGTATTCCCATCGTAAAACTCTATATGAGTTGTATTGGTATTGAGATATTCTAATATCTTGTGTAAAGGTTGCTCAGTATTGTTTTTAAGTGTGAATTTTACCCAAACTGTAAAAGGTGGTGAGTAGCCATATCCTAAAATTTTTTCATCATTTTTTACAAAAGTATGTTTTTGTATCTGCTCAAATGAGAGCTTTTGAGTCTGGTCAATAAATATTTCACTTTTACTTAAAATCTCTTTGTAAGAGGTATTATTATCTACAATTATTACATCATTTGCAAACAACAAATTAGTAAAGAATAAGAGTAAAAATATAGGCTTCATAAAATTCATAAGATATTTTACCAAAAACTTGTCACAATTGCGTCACAGTTTAAGAAGTTTTAAAATTTAGTATAAGCAGATATAAACAATATAAATATATAATACACAATCAAAATTTTGCAAAGGGCTATGATGTTCAATAATACCTATTGGGCTTTAGGTAACGAGGGTTACTATAGAGTAAATGATGGAAAACTATTGTATGCACCTGCGAATAATACTGATTATTCTGTTGATGAAGATTTCGAGACAGAAGTAGAAGTTGTGACACCACAACAACTTGAAGAGATAAATAGAATTCTTGGTACTCATTACACTATAGATGAGATTAACTCTTTGTAATTCAACTCTTTTTAGTTAAAATACCCCATTTTAAAATAGGAAAATTGATCAATGAAAAATAAAATATCTAATTTCTTTACAACATCTTTACAAGGTTTCTTTTGGCTTGTACCAATTATAGCAATAGGAGTTGTGTTTGCAATAGTATTTGAAAAGTTATCAGCAATAAATACCACTATTGCAAGTTTTTTAGGGATAGAAGCAAATCCAAATAGTATAGTATTTGTAATATGTGGTTTTGTATGTGTTGTTATTGCATGTTATATAGCTGGAAAGATACTCAATACTTTTTTAGGGGAATGGTTTAATAATATAATCCATAAAATACCTTTTTATAAAAATATAGCAGATTTTTTTGAACTATTTAATTCAGCAAAATCAGGAGAACAAGATGTACTTGTAGTTGCTATAAAAGGATTTGGAGTAAATAGTTACAACATAGGGCTTATGTACAATACAAAAGAATCTCTCATAAAAGGTCATTATTCTGTAGTATTAAGTCATATGCCACTACAAGGTGGATTTATCTTTGAAGTACCTGGGAATGAAATATATGTAATAAAAGAGGCAAAGTTTAATCACAATTTAGAATATCTTCTAACTTCTGCTAGTCGTTCTATGGCTGATATGTTAAAAATAGAACCGGTGGAAATAGATTCTTTAATAACATTAACAGAGTATAAAAAACAACAATAAAATGTCTATAGTTATGATATCTCCAGAAGTTTATAATTTTGGTTAAAACTTATAGTTTTTTAGTACTTTGTGTATTGTTTTGGTCTGGTAATTTTGTATTAGGTCGATTTGTAAAAGATGATATAGAACCATTAGAATTAGCTTTTTTTCGTTGGCTTTTTGTATTGATTATTATCTCTCCAATTTTAATAAAAAACTATGTCAAAATTTTTAAAGTTGTAAAAAAAAACTTTAAAATAGTTTTACTATTATCAGTTCTTGGAATTAGTAGTTTTAACACTATTTTATATTTTGGCTTATCTATGACAACTTCTACAAATGCTCTTATTATTAACTCAAGTGTTCCTATTTTGATACTTGTACTCTCTTTTTTTATACTTAAACAAAAAATAACTACAAATCAAAGTTTTGGAATACTCCTTTCTACAATAGGAGTATTGTATTTAGTTCTTCAAGGGAAGTTTGAAAATATTTTATTGTTAGAATTTAATCAAGGTGATATTTGGATTATTACCTCCTCTTTTATTTGGGCTTTATATTCTGTATTGATGAGGTTTAAACCAAAAGAGTTCAATGATGTGGAGTTTTTTGCAGTAATCGTTTTCTTTGGTTTTATAGCTCTCTTACCTGTATATTTTTATCAAGGTTATACCGTTGCACATGAGTTAGAACTTTTAAAGTCAAACTATTTTGTGTTTATTTATGTATCTGTGTTTGCTTCAACACTCTCTTTTTATTTTTGGCATTATGGTATTGATAAAATAGGGGCATCAAAAACTGGACAATTTACACATCTAATGCCTTTATTTGGGGCTTTTTTAGCCTATATTTTTTTAGGAGAAGTATTGCAAATTTATCATATATTGGGGATGATTTTAATTTTTATTGGTATCTATCTCTCTTTATTTTACAAACCAAGAACAAATTAGTTTTGTTCTAATTGTTCGAGTTTTGTAAAATAAACATGTCCTAAATAGATAATATAAAATACCGAGATAAAGAAAGCTACAAAAGGGATAAGTGAGATTACATATAAAAAGATTGTACGAAGTCTCATTCCCCCTTTATCATTATAATAAACTTGTACAAACTGCTCTTTCGATGTTATAGTTGAAGCTATATCAAAATGAAGCATCTTGTGAAAGAAATAATAAAATGGTAAGTTGATAGCTATTATGTTTACTAAAGGTATAAAATAAAATGGTATCAAAACTATAATCAATAATATCATTACAAAAGCTGTTTTGATAATCTTTCCTATCCCATCTATGATACTAAAATTTGATTCCACTTCTAAATTTTCATAGTGTCGCTTATGAACAATAGCTAAAATTCTCGGGGTTAAAAATCCTATAATGATAAGTGATACAAAAATAGAGAGATACCCTATAGCAAAAAGACCAACTGTATACACAAGAAAGCTTACTATCCAAGAGGTAACAGTATATTTTAGAAGAAAATCTAAGATACTATTTCCAGTATAGCTTTCAGTTGTAGTGGACTCTATCACTTCACCATTTTCCACTTTTGTTTCATATTGTTCTATTTGTATCTGTGTATTTTCTAAACTCTCTAAGCCAAAACTCGCTGCTGAAAAAAACACTATATACAATACTAGGGCACTTCCTAGTAGTGGATAGAGTATAAAAGTTAGCATCTCTTTTGTTAAATAGTCATCTACACTTTTGTTAAATATTTTAAATTCGTTCATTTTTATCTCTTTTATTGGTGAAATGTTACAAAATCATCTAGAGCGATTCTAGGTGTTCTGTAGCTATTTATTATAGCTTCTTTATCTTCATATCCTAAAGCTATACCACAAAGTAATATTTTACTATTTTCTATATTTAATTCTTTTTTGACTATGTCTGGATATTGGGCAAGGGCTGCTTGGGTACAAGTACCAAGTCCAAGCTCTACAGCTGTTAACATAATAGACTGTAAAAACATCCCGTAGTCTAAATAAGAACCAATTTCAAGATGACTGTCAATAAAAAAGTACAAGACAACTGGAGCATCAAAAGCGGTATAGTTTTGTAACCATTGATTAAATTGCTTCTCTTTATCTTCTCTTTTAATATTTAAAGTAGAGTACATTAAAAGACCAGTCTCTTTTCTTCTAGTTTTGTATGGTTCTTCCCACTTTATAGGATAATAGTTGTACCCTATTCTCTCAGGTTCATTGTTTTTAAAAGCTTCTATCATTTGAGTTTCAATAGTTTTTTTTCTATCTTTACTTACAACTGCCACTTGCCAAGGTTGCATATTGACTCCAGATGGTGCGTGTTTAGCAGTATCAAGAATAGTTCTTATTTTTTCTAATTCAACATCTTTTTTTAAAAATGCTCGTACTGATTTTCTTTGTTTGATGGTTTCGAGTATATTCATAAAATTATTGTATCTAAAATTCATTTTCATTTCATTTAGAAATTATACAATTCGGTTTTTAAGAGATGAGGAGAAGGATTGAGAAATTTATCACAAGGGAAACTAGTATTTTTAGTAGCTTTATTTTTAGTTATTTTTGACAATATGTCATTTTTTACAAATGTTATAAAAGTATATCCACTTTTTGGTGGTAATATTTACTTTGTAATTTCATTAGTAGCTATTTTGTTACTATTTACCAATATATTATTAACATTAGTTAGTTCAAAATATACAATAAAACCTTTATTGGTAGTTATAGTTTTAATTTCAGCATTTACAAATTATTTTATGAATACTTATGGTGTAGTTATAGATGATAGTATGATACAAAATTCATTGCAAACAAACTTAAGTGAGTCTATAGATCTATTTAGTTTACAGCTTCTTACATATGCTTTTTTTCTTGGCGTTGTCCCTGCTTATTTTATCTATAAAATCCCAATACAATACAAAAGTTTTACACAAGAGTTATATGCAAAATTAAAATCAATTATACTCTCTTTGATTATTATTGTAATATTGGTGTTAAGTTTTAGTAAATACTATACTTCGTTTTTTAGAGAGCATAAATCACTTCGATACCATACAAATCCAACCTATTGGATATATAGCTTAGGAAAATATATAAGTAAAACATTTAATAGCGGTCCTATAGTTGTAGAGTCAATTGGAGATGATGCAAAGATTACAGAACCAATAAGTGATGAGAAAAAAGAATTAGTGATTATGGTTGTTGGAGAAGCAGCACGGGCAGATAGATTTTCACTCAATGGATATGAAAAAGAGACAAATCCTCTTTTAAAAAAAGAGGATATAGTAAACTTTTCAAATGTCTCTTCATGTGGTACATCAACAGCAGTGTCAGTACCTTGTATGTTTTCAATTTTTCCTAAAGATGATTTTGACTATAAAAAAGGTGTAGAGACACAAAACATCTTAGATGTGATTCAAAAATCTGGAGTAGAGGTGCTGTGGAGGGATAATAATTCTGATTCAAAAGGTGTGGCACTAAGAGTTCCTTTTGAAGACTATCGAACACCGCAACGAAATACTATTTGTATAGATGGAGAGTGTAGGGATATAGGGATGTTAGTAGGCCTTGATAAATATATAGAAAAAAATAAAAGCAAAGATATCCTCATAGTATTACATCAAATGGGCAATCATGGACCAGCATACTATAAAAGGTATCCAAAAGAGTTTGAAAAATTTAAGCCTGTATGTAAAACAAATCAGTTAGAACAGTGTACAAAAGAGGAGTTAAGCAATGCTTATGACAATGCTATACTTTATACAGACTTCTTTTTATCTAAAGTTATCAATTTTTTAAAACCATATGAAAATACTCATGAAACAGCGATGATATATATGAGTGACCACGGAGAGAGTTTAGGGGAAAATGGATTGTATCTCCATGGAATGCCTTATTTTATGGCTCCAGATTCTCAAACAAAAGTAGGTGCTTTGATGTGGTTTGGAGGTGAAGAAATGAAAGAAGATGTTGATGTAGAAAAATTAAAAACTTATAAAGATAAACCATTTTCACAAGATTATTTATTTCATACACTTTTAAAAATATTTGAAGTTGATACAAAGCTTTATGATAAAAAGTTAGATATATTATATGATGCAACAACACTTGAATAAACATCTACTGATAACTTTTATAGTTTTAGTAGGTGCAATTGTATTTTTTGGTCTATCGCAAATAGATTTAGTGGTTCAGGATATTTTATTTGATTTTGATGCTAAACAATGGATATTAAATAGAGATTTGCAACCATACAAGTTTTTGTTTTATGATGGGATAAAAAAGTTTTTAATTTTTAGTGTATTATTATTAATATTATTCTCTGTTGTTTTTTATAAAACAAGATTAATACAAGAATATAGAAAAGGTATATTAGTAGTTGTATTATCTTCTATATTAGTTCCTGTAGTTATTGGAGGATTAAAAAAATATACAAATATGCCTTGTCCAAAGAATGAGATACATTATGGTGGAATTTATCCTAAAACAAATGTATGGAAAAAGTTCCCAACAACTTTTCACACCAATAAGAAAATCAAATGTTGGCCAGCTGGACATGCTAGTGGAGGCTTTGCACTGTTGAGTTTATTTTTTTTATTTAAAAGTAGAAAAAATAAGATTTTAGCAGCAGTCTTTGCTTCAACTGTAGGTGTGAGTATGGGTACTTATAAGATGTTAATAGGTGATCATTTTTTAAGTCATACAGTTTTAACTATGATTATAGCTTGGTTTGTTATACTTCTTATTGTAGCTATAGTTGAAAAATTTATTAAGAAAGATAAAAAGGGACTTGATGAACAATAAACCTAAATACCATTTTTTAAAAAATACACAATATGCACTTTCAGGTTTAAAACATACTCTAAAAACAGAAAGTTCTTTTAAGTTAGAATTATTCTTAGGGATATTTATATTTTTTGGAATTTATATTATTGATGTGGCTCTTATTTATAAACTTATTTTAATAGTTACAGCTTTTTTAATTTTAATTGTAGAGTTACTTAATAGTGCAATAGAAAATGTTGTAGACTTAGTCACTAAAGATATTCATCCACTAGCAAAAACAGCTAAAGATATAGGGGCAACTGCAGTTATGTTTAGTATTGTTTTGCATCTTTTATGTTGGTTTTTAATTTTAATATAATCGTTAATCTTTTTTGGATATTATAAGTTATTATTATATTATAAAGGGATAATTATGAAAAAATTATTTATACTACTCGCATTATATTTGCCATTTGTATCACTAAGTGCCAATGAAGATTCAGCAATAGCGAACTATAAAAAAACTTGTAAAAAGTGTCATGGAAGTGCATATTATGTTGCAAAAGAGAGAACAAGTGATGAGTGGACAGCACTTTTTGAAAACAATGGAAAGAAACTTTATAGCAGTCATTTAAGTGATGAAAAAGCGATAAAGAAACTAGATTCCAGTTATTTTGTTAATAGAAGAGAAGATTTACAAAAATTTTTAGTTGACAATGCAAAAGATAGTGGTACTATCCCACCTTGTAATAGCACCACTTGTGGTTTTTATGTAAAAGTTCCTAAAAAAGATAAAAAACCTACTCCTAGTCTTTTTAAATAGGAAATAATCTTATAATTAGCACTTGTGTTGCAAAAGTGCTAATTATTTTTAAAACTTTAGCTTTCTTTTATAAAGTTATGTTAATATTTCAATTCAAAAATAGAATATTACAAATAATTAATAGGAGAATTAAATATGGCAAAACATGAATTTCAAACTGAAGTAGGGCAGTTATTACAACTAATGACACACTCTTTATACTCAAATAAAGAGATATTTATAAGAGAGTTAGTATCAAATGCAAGTGATGCTATTGATAAACTGAACTATTTAAGACTAACAGAAGATAATTTAAAAGAAAAATATGCAGATTTCAAGGGTCAAGTTAATATTAAAATAGACGAAGAAGATAACTCAATCACAATTGCTGATAATGGTCTTGGTATGAATGAGGAAGATTTAATTGCTTCAATTGGTACTATTGCAAAATCTGGTACAAAGTCATTTGTAGAAGCTTTAAGTGGTGATGCTAAAAAAGATAGTAATCTCATTGGTCAATTTGGTGTTGGTTTTTACTCAGTGTTTATGGTAGCGGATAAAGTTGATGTTATCTCTAAAAAAGCAGGTGAAGAGCAAGCTTACAAATGGTCAAGTGATGGAAGTGGAAGCTTTGATTTAAATCCTTGCGTAAAAGATGAATCAGGGACTGTAATCTACATCAAACTAAAAGAGGAAGAGAGAAGTGACTATACTTCAAAACATAGAGTTGAAACAATAGTTAAAAAATACTCAAATCATATTGCTTATCCAATTTTCTTAAATTACAGTGAAGAGGTTACAGAAGAATTATCAGAAGAAGATGAAAAAGCTGGTAAAGAGGCTAAAAAATCTATTGAGAAAAAAAGAGAACAAATCAATGAAGCTACAGCACTTTGGACACAACCAAAAGCAACTCTTAAAGCTGAAGATTATAATGAATTTTATAAAACAATTTCTCATGATAGTGATGAACCTCTTATATATGTACACACAAAAGCAGAAGGTGTTAGTGAATATACAACACTATTTTATATCCCTAAAAAAGCTCCAATGGATATGTATAGAGTAGATTTCCAACCGGGAGTGAAACTGTATGTAAAAAGAGTATTTATAACAGATGATGAGAAAGAGTTATTACCTACATACTTACGATTTGTAAGAGGTATTATTGATAGTGAGGATTTACCATTAAATGTTTCTAGAGAGTTACTTCAAGAAAATAAAATAATGGCAAATATTAAACAATCATCAGTAAAAAAAGTTTTAGGTGAGATTAAAAAGTTAGCCAAAGATGAAGAAAAATATAAAGATTTTATAGCTGAATATAACAGACCTTTAAAAGAGGGTGTGTACCAAGATTATACAAATAAAGATGCAATTTTAGAGCTTATTAGATACAAGTCTACAAATGATGAAGAGAAGATGACTTCATTGTCAGCATATAAAGATAGAGCAGATAGTGAACAAAAAGCTATTTACTATATCGTAGGTGAAAATGAAAAAGTTCTTAGAAACTCGCCACTTTTAGAAGCATACAAGAAAAATAATATTGAAGTATTAATTCTTGATGATAAAGAGATTGATGAGATTATTACACCTTCAATTGGTTCATACCAAGAGTGGGATTTAAAAGACATTACATCTTGTGAAGCACCAAAAGCGGAGCAAACAGAAGAAGAGAAAAAAGAGGTTGAGGAAAAATTTAAATCAATTGTTGAAAAAATAAAAGGTGTATTAGGGGACGCAGTAAAAGAAGTAAAAACTACAAATAGACTTTCTGATTCTCCATCGTGTGTTGTTAAAGATGCAAATGATCCTATGGCTTCTATGGCACATATGTTTAGACAAATGGGACAAGAGATGCCAGAATCAGCACCGATCCTTGAAATTAACCCAGATCACGCAATTGTACAGTCATTAAATGGTTGTGCAGATGATGCTCTAATAGAAGATGTTTCTTGGTTATTATTAGACCAAGCAAAAATGTCTGAAGGGATGGAGATAAAAGATTCTGTATCATTTACTCAAAGATTAAATAGAGTTATGAGTAAAGCTTTCTAAGGGAAGATTTAATCAATCTTATAAAGGGTTTCTAATATTTATTTAGAAGCCCTTTTTTTATGGATAAAAAGATAGAATATCCAAACTAAAAAGAGGAACTTATGAAAAAAGTAGAAATAGAAAAGCCAGAAGAGTATCTAGATTTAGTAGCAAGAAAAGCAAAAGAGTATCTCTATCACGATCATCCAACAGAGGGGATAGATTTTTTTTGTGATGATGAGTTAGAAAATATAGGGTGGCATTCATCAGTATTTGAGTTTCTAAAATATAGAGATATAGCAGAGTTTATAGAAGAAAATTGTGAAGGTACACTTACTTTTAATGACCATCCAATGGGATTTAATGGTTTTGTAGAGGTTGATAATATTGAAGATGTTAGAGTTAAAGTAAAACAGTTTGTTATAGAAAAAATTAAAAGTAATAAACTAGAAGAATATGATATAGACCAACAAGAATCTTTAGAATTTTTTGGAATTAAGATATAATAGATTGAGTTGCTAGTTTAATTAGAATTTAAAGGATACAAATTGAAATCAACAAAAAAATATTCAGACAAAGAAAAAAGTTCTATTTTTGATAAGATAATTGATCCAAAAGACAAGGATAGGGGCTTAAAAATATTTGCAATAAGTTCAGTTATTGTTGTAGTGTTGCTTGTATTGATATCTTTATTATTTGGGAATGGTGGTTTTTCTGGTAATTTTGGAACCATTGTAGATACTTATAAAGAATAGAATTTTATTTTACAGATAAACTTTAAAAAAACAGTATCATGATTAGTATCAAAGTTAAATTTATTGTGTTATGAAGAAAAATAGAAGGATTAAAAATCCTCTATCTTTATAGTGTTTTCTTCTTGTGAAGTTAGGTTTTTAAGCCAAATAGTTCCATCTTGTAGTTCTGTTTCTCCAACTAAAGCAACAGTTGTGGCACCTTGTTTTTGAGCATTGTTTAGATGTTTTGAAAAACTTCTACTTTTATAATCAGTGATAACTTTACCGTAAGCTCTTTTTGTCTTTACTAAAGAAAATACACTATCCAGTGCTTCTTCACTCATAGCACCTATATATAAAACTTCCTCTTGTGATTCTTTCATAACAATAAGTTCAAGAAGTCTTTCAATCCCTATAGCAAAGCCAACAGCAGGTGTAGGTTTTCCACCTAAGAACTCTACAAGTCTATCATATCGTCCACCACCAGCAATGGCACTTTGAGCTCCAATATTGTCGCTCACAAACTCAAATGCTGTTTTTGTATAGTAATCAAGTCCTCGAACTAAATTTGAGTCAATCTCATAAGCCACACCATTTGTATCTAAAATCTTTTTAAGTTTTTCAAAATCCGTATCACACTCTCCACATAGATTAGTTGTGATTTTTGGTGCATCACTTAAGTTAGTTTGGCAAGTTTCATTTTTACAATCAAGTACTCGTATAGGATTGATCTCTTTTCTTCTAACACAATCATCACATAAATCAAGTGTATCTAAATGTTCTACAAGTGTATCTCTGTATGATGGCATACACTCTTTACATCCTAGTGAGTTAAGTTGTAGTTTGTAGCCTATTTCAAAAAAGCTCAATATCTCATTTATCATCAAGATATTTGTAGCATCTTCATACACACTAGCTTCTCCAAATGATTCACAACCAAATTGGTGAAACTCTCTAAGTCTCCCTTTTTGTGGTCTTTCATATCTAAACATTGGTCCAGCATAAAATACTCTATGAATACCACCAGCTCTATCTTTTTTGTTTTGTACAAACCATCTTACAACTCCAGCAGTACCTTCAGGTCGCAAACAGACATCATTTTCACCTTTATCTATAAACTGATACATCTCTTTTGAAACGATATCACTACTTTCACCAACACTTCTTTTGAAAAGTGCTGTCTCTTCTAAAATTGGTGTTTCTATATAACTATATCCATATTTTTTTGCAATTCTTGAACAGTTTTCTACAAAATATGTAAACAGTTCACTTTCATTGTCTATAATATCTTTCATACCTCTTAGGCTTTGAATATTTGCCATTAGTTTTAATCCCTTATTTTGTTATTTCTAGTGTTTAATATATTTTGCAAGGGTATCACAAACTTGCTTTTAAGTCGATATAATGGCTTTTTAATTCCATGTTTTGATGTTTAATTGCACCATTAATAAGAATATCACATCTTTTTATCAACTCTTGTTTGATCTCATCTTTATGTTTAGATTCAAGATGTTTTAAAAGTGCTTTTACTCTAAAGCTATCCATAAGAGGTGTTTCAAATGAAAGTTGCCCACTATGACCTGCTGTTTTTGTAATAAGTTTCTCATCTATCAATCCCAATTCATATTTAAGAAGTATCCTTAGCCATAAATCATAATCTTCACAAGCTGCTAAATCTTCATCAAATACTCCAACATCATCAAAAACAGATCTATGACACATCACTGTTGAAGCACCTATAAGTGTATTTGGTATATTTTGTTTGAAACAATTGCCACTAGGTTTTAGTTGATGTTTTTTTTGTTTGATAATCTTTTCATTGAAACGCCATAGTTCATCTGTATGTGAGAAAAGTATATGAGAATTTTGTGTATGAAAAACTATTTGTTTTTCTATTTTTTGTTCTTCCCAAATATCATCACTATCTAAAAAACATATCCACTCATTTTTTGCCTCTTTAATCCCAGTGTTTCTAGCACTGCTTACCCCTTTGTTTTCTTGAAAAATGTATTTTATATCATATTGTTTTAATATCTGTTTTGTATTATCAGTTGAACCATCATCTACGACAATTATCTCATCAACTTTTATTGTTTGATTGAGTGCAGAAAGTAGGGTGTTCTCTATTAAGTTATCACGGTTATAGGTTGGGATTATAAGTGATATTTTCATTAGTATAAGATATACCGTACATATATTTTTATTTGAGTTGGCTCAGAGGGTTTTGGATAGTCTTTGTAGGCTAATTGGATAGTTTCTACGGTATTTTTATCTAGTGCTGTATAGTTTGAACTATCTGTTATCCTTACATCTGATATATCACCATTAGGATGGAGAACAAATTCAATCACATTGATACCACTTTGTCGTGTTTTTATGGAAAGTCCAGGGTAAACTAGATATCGCTGTGTTATCATACCTATACGGCTTAGGTTATTTTTGAGATATGTTTTTTGTTCTTTTGAGAAGGTAAAATAGGTGTCTCCATAGAGTCTGATATATTCTTGTGTTATTTGATCTAATTGTTTTATCTTTTGAATCTCTTTTTGAAACTCTGTAATTTGTTTAGTTCTTGCTTCTTTTTCCTCTTGGATTCTTTTTAAATCTTCTTTTGAAACTGTAAAAAAACTTTTTAAATCAGGTTTTTGAACCTTTGGAAGCTCTATTGCTTTTGGTTTTGAAGACTTTTTTGCAATAGGTTTTTTTATAGGTTCCAAAATCTTTTTAACTTCTTGGTTTATAGTAGGTTTCTTTTGCTCTATAGGTTTTTCTTTTGGTACTTCTTTTTTGAGTTTTACAAACTTCACATTTGAAAAACCTTTTTTAGGTGAGGGTTTCTTTTTTATATTTGTAGTAGGGTAGCTTAGTTTTGCATTGGCTATTTTTTTATTGATTAAATCAAATGCAATAAAATGGATAATAAGTGATATTATAAAAGCCAGTACAAGTGTGATAAAAATATTTTTTTTCATATTTTGTATTTTATTGAAAAGTAGATTAAAACACTATGTTTTAATTTTGATTTTGTAATGTTCTGATATAATCGCAAATTATTAAAAAAAAGATATGAGGATTTTATATGTTCGAAAAAAGTATACAGGCTTATGAAGATGCAAAAAAAGTTATCCCTGGTGGAGTTGATTCTCCAGTGAGAGCTTTTGGAGGAGTTATTGGAACACCACCTTTTATAGCAAGAGGTGAGGGGAGTTTCATGTATGATATTGATGGAAACAAATATCTAGATTTCGTACAAAGCTGGGGACCACTTATATTTGGACATTGTGATAAAGATATAGAAAATTCTGTATTAGAAACTGTGAAAAATGGTCTTTCATTTGGTGCACCAACAGAACTTGAAACACAACTCTCAAATGAAATTGTAGAGATGTTTGATAATATAGACAAAGTAAGATTTGTAAGTTCAGGAACTGAAGCGGTTATGAGTGCTATTAGATTAGCTCGAGGGGTAACGGGGAAAAATGACATCGTAAAATTTGAGGGAAATTATCACGGTCATAGTGATAGTTTACTTGTAGCTGCTGGAAGCGGTATGGCTACATTTGGAGCTCCTAGTAGCCCAGGAGTTCCTGCAGATTTAACAAAACACACACTCCTAAGTGAATATAACAATATAGCACAACTAGAAAAATGTTTTGCAGAGTCTTCTGATATAGCATGTATCATCATAGAACCAATCGCTGGAAATATGGGACTAGTACCTGCAAGTGAAGACTTTTTAGCAAAATGTAGAGAACTATGTGATGCAAGTGGTGCATTACTTATCTTTGATGAAGTTATGAGTGGATTTAGAGCCTCTTTAAAAGGTGCACAAGGGATAGTTTCTACAATTCCAGATATCGTGACATTTGGTAAAGTTATCGGTGCTGGTATGCCTGTGGGTGCGTTTGCTTCAAGAGCCGAGATTATGTCACAGCTAAGTCCAGAGGGTAAAATATACCAAGCAGGAACACTAAGTGGAAACCCAGTAGCTATGGCAGCAGGTTTAACAAGTTTAAAGAAACTAAAAGCAGATAAAGATATCTACGATAGATTAAATGCAAAAGCTGTAAGACTAACAACTGGACTACAAGAGGTAGCTACAAAACACAATATTCCACTTCAAGTAGATACAAGAGGGAGTATGTTTGGATTTTTCTTCTGTGAAGATGTTCCTACAAATATGAAAGAGGTAGGAAAATGTGACTTTCCTAGATTTGCAAAGTTTCACAATGAGATGTTAAAAAGAGGTTTTTACTTCGCTTGTAGTCAATATGAAGCAGGATTTATCTGTGATACTATGACTGATGGGGATATTGATGCTACTATTAAAGCTGCTGATGAAGTGATGGCAAATTTAATATAAAGGAAACTTTAGATGAATAATATGTTACTTGCTGATAGATTAATGATTATGTTAATTTTTGTTACACTATATGGAATTTATTCTAATAATCAGAATTACCAAAAGTCATTACAAACTGAAAAACAAAATCATAAAGAAATTATGGATAATCAAAATAATCTCTTGGAACTCACAAAAGAAACAACTGAATTACAAAAACAAATAATTATGCCTAAATTTGTACCTACAGAATACACTCCATTATCAGAGATTGATAATTTTTCATTTTCAAAAACAGAATATGAGTTTACTAATCATGGTGGTATGTCAGGAGTTTATTCTTTAGAAATTAAAGGTAAAAATATAATTTTACGAGATAGAAAAGGAAAAGAATGTAGTGAAATAATTTATAAGTATAATTTAGCTAAGGATAAAACAGCAAGTATGTCATTCGATATTAAAGCATCAAGCAAAACAGAAATGATTGTTTCTTATTCAATAAGGCTTAATGATGGTAATAAAAGCACTTTTTGTTATCAAAATGATGGTAGGGGACATTACAAAAAAACAATTTGTAGATAATTTTAATATAAAAATAAGAAATAGCAATAACCCTATTATCAAAAAATGTAGGACTATATAACATATTAGATTCTTGATAATACTATAAATTAAACTCGTAAGAGTTTGTAATTTATAGTATTATCAAGAATCTTTTTTGGCATAACTACGAAGTGAATCCCAACTCTCTTCAATATCTTTTTTGAGATGCTCCCATGCCCCTGAACCAACTTTACCTAGTTCACTCAGTTTTGATTTTACAATGTTATAATTTTTTTCGAGGCTTTCAACCTCTTTTGCATAACCAATTTTCATATCAGTACCAGCAACTTTCGCTTTTGCTTTTAGTATCTCAATATTGGCACGAACCAATTCCAACTCTGCTTCTATTTTTTGTTTATATTCTTCTTTTGTATTCATTTTATTTCCTTTTATTTTGAGAGTTTAGTCATTTTAGTTTTTATAAAGACTTCTGACGCTTTTTTATAGCCGTCTTCCTTGGATAACACGAACCAAAATAACCACAAGAGCAATTACTAAGAGAATATGGATAAATCCCCCCCAACGAATATGAGCTGACCAGTCCTAAAAGCCAAAGGACGATTAGAATTATTGCAATAGTTTCTAACATAATATTTCTCCTTGTTGTAGATGTCTCCACTGTACTCCAATATATTTTAATTGAAGATAATTAAAATATACTAGTTAATACCGTCTTTTATGACAAAGATTATAGGCTAATAAAATGATTGACTATTGTATGTGATTCATATATAATGGATTACAAATTAAAGGAGTTACAATGAAAATCATAGGTATAGCCTTAGTAGTTTTAGGAATTGGTCTTGCAATATGGGGATATCAATTATCAGGTTCAGTTGGTTCACAAGTAACACAAGCAGTTACAGGTGCAGATACGGATAAAGTGATGACTTATTATATTGGCGGTGCTGTCAGTTTTTTTGTCGGTATGTTTCTTTTTAGAAAAAATTAAATAGGAGAGATTATGACTATTACTGACTTAATAATATTTATAATAATTGGCGCACTTGCTGGTTGGCTTGCTGGGGTAATTATGAAAGGGCGAGGATTTGGACTTTTGGGCAATATCCTTGTAGGGATAGTTGGTGCCGTATTGGGTAGCTTTCTATTTGGGTTACTTAATATCATAACAGGTGGTTTGTTAGGTTCTATAATTATGGCAACTGTGGGTGCTGTTATTTTGTTAGCTATAATTGGTGTAGTTAAAAAAGCTTAGGGACAATTGCAACCATAGTAAAGCTTTTTTATTATGATTGCTTAGTCTATTTATTTTCTATTTTGGAATAACAATAGTAAAACATACACCATCTTTCATATTTTCAACAGATAGTTTTCCATTCATATATTTTTCAATAACTATTTTACACATATAAAGTCCAAGTCCTGTACCATTTAAATCATTTTTTGTAGTAAAATATGGATTGAAAATTTCATTTATGATATTGCTATCTATACCACCTGCATTATCACATAAATCTATTATGATAGTTTCATTCTCATTTTTAGTCGATATAATGATTACTCTTTTCTCTTTTTCATTTGATATAAAAGCATCTTTTGAATTATTTATTAAGTTGAGTAAAACTTGCATTAACTCTTGTTTGTGAGTGTAGATAGTAGAGTCAGATTTGTTTTGAATAATTAATTCTATATTATTATCTTTGAGGTTTGAATTGATAATACCGAGTGTCTCTTTTATAATAGTCGTAATTGCAATCTCTTCTTTCTCTTTTGTAGGGCTAAAATAGTTTCTAAAATTATCTATTATTTCTGAAAGTTCAGATGATTCTTTTATAATAGAATTTATATATTCAACTAAATTTTCATCATCTAAACATTCTAGTTCTTTCTCTATTAAAATATTATTCGCAGTCATTGAGATTGTATTTAAAGGTTGTCTCCATTGGTGTGCAATCATATTTAACATTTCACCCATAGCAGCATTTCGTGATTGTGTTATCATAATCTCATCTTTTCGTTGAAGCTCTTCTGTTGAAACATGGATAAGATGTGATAATGCTTGTATTGTTGAACTTACATTCTTTTCAACTCTTACAGTGATTTTTTTGGTATTAGATTCCTCTTCCTCACTTAATGCTAATAATGTCATACTTTCATTAAGTAATTTTTTACTTTTATTTGTACTAAAAAATTCACCATAAGTAAAAAAACCACTAGTAGGGGATATCTGATTATAAATAAGTGTTTCATTTTCAATTTTTTCAGGCATAAATCTTCTTCTTGCCATACAAGAATAGATAAATATACTCTGTATTGGTTGATTGTAAAGTTTATCAATATGGTGTTGTGTTTTAGAAAGTATTTTATCTGCATTTCCATAACCAAATCGCACTTCATCTCCCTCCTGAAGATTTCCAGCAAAAACCAAAGAACCATCATCATTTTTACCAATTACAGCTCGAGCAATCTCTATACCATCTTTTTTTAAAATCAACGGAAATTCAATACCGATATTTGGTAACTGTTCACTTATATCACTACCCAAATAATAACTGTATGTTTCTACAGCAGTTTTATCATCAATAGTATAAACCCTATTTTTATCTGCTTTTGTAATCTTTAGTTTTTGACCAATAGGGAGCCAGTCAAAACCATAATCAGTAAATACTTTCAAGTCAGAACTATTTAATGATACTCCTACAACTCCTTTTTCATATATATTATCTTTTGTAAAAACATAAGTTTGTGTAAATGTTCCATTGTCCCCAGCAAGTCCACCAGCTACTATAATCTCACTATTTATTGAATTGATTCCATTAAGATATTCTTCTCCATTTCCTAAAAGACCATCAATAAAAGATATTATTACCTTACTATCTTTTTCTATTATGTTTGTAGCTAAACCAATACCAGCTTGAAAATAGTTTTCAAATTGATCTGAAATATATGTTTTTAAATTTGCTTTTTCAAATATGGTAAAACTTATGATTGTTGTGTCTATAGATACCTGACCATCTTTTATCTCACCATCAGTAGTTGAACCTATTAAAGATGATAATGGAAAATTTTCTGAAAAGAATTTTGTTAAATCACTTATAAAAGTATAGTCATTTTGACTACTAAACACTTGGACTAAAAGCTTTGAAGAATCAAGAATATTATTATCTTGTATAAAACTACTTAAATTTTCAAGGGAAGTATAATAGGTATTTATTGTTTTCATTTACAATCCTTTGAAAAGATATTACATCAATCATTATTAATATTATCTAAAGGAGTAGAATCTTCTATTTCTTTAGATCATAACACAATATTCTATTATCAAAAAATGTAGGTATATAAAGTTTTTTACTTTTCATATCGTACCAAATATCAGCTGCATTTATTTTATCTGCACTTCCATCTATAATTTGTTCACTTTTAGTTTTATCTGATATAAAAATTCTCCCAGCCCAATCTGAAGTGATGTAGCTATTGTCATCAAAAGTTGAAATACCATCTATCCCGTTTACACCAATATTGTCTTTAAAAGTTGATATTTTTTTGCTTTTTTGATCTACACTAAAGATTGTTCCCTCTTTTGTCCCTATGATAAGTTTATCATCTTTTATCCACACACCATTTGGTCGTTCACCTAGAAGATTTCCACTTCCCATCCATTTTGTCATAGTTTTGTTTTGAAGTTTATAAATAGCTTTATTTTCAGGAGAATAATCAGACACATAGATAGTTCCATCTTTTGTAGCAACAACATCATTTAAAAACTGTGCTTCTTTTATATGATAGTTTTTGATAATTTTTCCATCTTTTAAATCAACTACTCTTAGGGTATCTATATCACTTACATAAAGTTTATTATCATAGATAGCCATCCCTTTTGGTGCATCAAAACCTTTTGAAAACTCTAGAGTTTTTACTTTCCCATCAAGACTTAATATACTTATAAAACCATTTCCATCTTTGTCGGTTGGTTTTCCGTTGATATTTGCTACAAATAGTTGATTATTTTGATTGTCAAGAAGGACACTTTCTGGCACCTTTAATACAGGTTCTGATTCCCATACTTTTGCTACCTCTATTGCTGTTGCGTATGAGATAAGAGTTGTTGCTAGTAATAATTTTTTGAACATTTTTGACTCCTTTTAATTTGATAGATAATTCTAGCACAAAAATTTTAAAGAAACTTTGGTTTTATATCTTAAGTGATAACTTGATATACTCCCAAAAATATTATTATAGAGGAAAACAGAATGATTAAACATATAGTTTTTTTAAAACTTTCAGATGAAGGGTTAAAACATAAAGATGATATGATTGTAAAGCTAAATAGCTTAAAAGACAACATTAACTTTATAAGAGCATTAGAAGTTGGTGTAAATTTTGCACAAGAGGATAGAGCGTATGATTTGGCTTTAACTGTTATGGTTGATGACAAAGAAGCTTTAGATGCTTATGCAACTCATCCTTATCATATACCAGTAATAGAGTTTATTAAATCACTTGGAACTATCTCTAAAGTTGTTGATTATGAATTACCAAAAACTGTTGAGGGTGAATTTAACAATGCAAATGTAACAAAAAAAGCAAATATCTATTTTGATGGACAAGTTACAAGTAGAACAGTTATCGATAGTGATGGTACAAGAAAAACTTTAGGTATCATGATGCCAGGAAGCTATACATTTAGTACGGAACTTGCTGAACATATGGAAATCTTAGCTGGCGAGGTTGAAGTAGAACTTAAAGGTGAAGAGACAAATTGTGAGACTATAAAAGCTGGTGAGTTCTTTGAAGTTCCTGCAAACTCAAGCTTTGACATAAAAGTTAAAGAGATTGCTGATTATTGTTGCACTTACATTAATTAGGATGAAGATGGAAGAAAATAAAGAAAACATAGAACAAAAAGAGGTTCCAAAACATAGAGACAAAATAGAAGCCTTAGACAATATGTCTTTGGGTATTTCTATTGTTGTTGCTATCGCTTTGGGGGTAGGGGCAGGATTATTACTTAAAAGTTGGACTGGATATACTTGGACACTTTGGATTGGTGTATTTTATGGTATTAGTGCTGCAGTTTTAAATGTTTATAAAGCTTATAAAAAAGCGAAAAAAGATTTAGATAAACTAGCAGATGATCCAAAATATGCTCATCTTAAAAAATATGGTTACAATGATCAAAAAGATGAAGATGATAAGTAACAATGAATTTTAATACTCTGAAGATTTTATTTATAGTTGATTTAATTGTTGTACTTTTTTGTGTGATACTTGGTCAGTTTCAATGGCTTTTAAATACACAGTTGGCTTTCATAAGTTCTGTTCTTGTAACTATAGGCTCATACTATGGATATAAGAAAAATGTAGATTCACGAGTAGAAGATCATGTAAATGATGATGACAACTATGATGAACTAGATAAAATGGATGATAAGTATGATCTTTATTCTCCAGAGGTTGAAACAATAGAACAAAAAGAGCAATACTCTAAAGAGGAGATAAAAGAGGCTATGAAGCCAATTAAACAAAACTATTTTGCAAATTTCAAATCTGGTTTTAGTGGCATGGCATCTTTCTATAGACTCTCTGGATATATTTTTTTAATAATTTGTTTCTTTTTCCTAAATAACAATGGATATCTGCATATTTGGTCTTATATGTTTGGTTTTTTAATAGTTCCAGTCGCTTCTTTAGTATTAAGTCTTTATTCTAAAAGTTCTTATAATACCCAGTCTTAAATCCTGTATCCTCTGGGTACTTGTGTAGTTTAAAATCTTTATAAACTTTCACACAAGTAGGAATTTTTTCATCATAGCCTTCTTGTGCTATTTTTCTAGCTCTTCCAAAGTTTGGAAACACTCCGTAGCCATTTATAAATATTATTGCAAGATTACAACTTGCTGGCTTGTAGTTTTGTTTAAAATATGCCTGTTCAAACCATTTTAGAGCCATTTTATAGTCTTTATCGATACCTATACCATGTAGTAAGAATATACCAACTTTATTTTGTGCTTTTGCATATCCCTCTTGTGCTAATTCTAAAAAGATATTATATGCTTTTCTATAATCATGTTTTTTGTATTTTGTATTTGCATAGATAATAGCTGAGTTGTATTTTGCTTTTTTGTGACCATAGGGTGATATTTTTTCAAAGTAGTAGAGAGATTTTTCTAAATCTTGTTTGACATATTTTCCATTGTAGTATATTCTTCCAAGAATAAAAATTGCTTCATCATTTCCAGATATGGCAGATTTTTTATAAAAATAGAGTGCTCTTTCTATATTTTTTTCTTCAAAAGCTTTCGTAGCATCTTCAAAATATGAGCAAAAAGAGTTCGTCAAAAAAACTATAATTATCAAAAAAATTATTCGTAAAATTACTTATCCTTTTTTTCAATTATTTTATAACATTTTACACAAATTATATTAAATTTAAGTTTGTCACATGAAAGATTTTTCTATCTTCTTCAAAGCCCTTAACAAAGGGATTTTTTTCACAAAAAAAGTTGCTATATTTTTATTAATCATTTCTTCAAAATAGATTAAATTAAAATTAAAATAGCTACAAAGCCCTTGGTTGAGGGATTATAACTTTTAATGTGAAAAAAAATTATTAATGAAATTTTATAATTTTTTTTTAAATTTATATTGTATTTTATAGTTTTTTAAGGTTAAATGTATATGTGAATAGCGTGTGAATAACTATGAAAAATATTAAATTTTCTTTAATCCCTTTTGTTAAGGTATTCTTGGATAAGTTTTGCATCTTTTTGATTTAAAACAAGAGATAATTGTTCTTCAGTTGCTTCATTGATTTCTTCAAAAGTTCCAAAATAGTCTAAAAGTTTTTTTACTTTTGCTTCCCCAATTCCATGAATACTTAAAAGTGAGATTTGTTTGTCCTCTTTTCGTTTTTGTTTCTTATGAAAAGTGATAGCACTTCTATGAGCTTCATCTCTGAGTCGTTGGCAAAATTGTAATCTTTTGTCAGATGTTTCTAGTCTAAAAATTTCATCTTTTGTATAGATAATATCTTTTGCGTTTCCTTTTGCCCTATGAGCCTTAGCGTCAATTTTCTCTTTGGCAATGGCCACAATATCTAAATTTACCCCAACACTAGTAGTAATATCGTAAGCAAGATTTAGTAGTGCTTGTCCTCCATCTAAAACCCATAAATCTGGTGGTGGATTTTGCTCAAATCTTTCAACTCTTCTAGTTAACATCTCTTTCATCTGTCCATACTCATCAAGTGCTTCTAAATTGTATAATCTATAATCCTCTTTATAAAACTTATCTTCATCCCAGACAATCATAGCACCTACCCTTGCTTGACCCATCATTTGTGAGTTGTCATAACACTCAAACCGTGTTGGTGTTTTGTATAGGTTAAATAGTTCCTGTAGTTGTCTATAGATGATATTATTTGTATTTGTTTTATCTAGCTTTAAAAGCTCTACACAGTTGTTTTTTGCTAAATCTATGAGTTGTTTTTTAATACCTATTTTTGGCAAGTTTATTGAGATGTTTTTGTTGTATCTTTCCCCTATAAAAGATTCTAATTCTTTTGTATCTTCTATCTCATCAGATATTAAAACTGTTGATGGAACAGTTGGCAATTCTTCATTATAATAGTTGACTATAGCTGTTTTATATATCTCATCAATTGTTGTAATCTCTGTGATATTTACATAGTTGTGAATAGTGGAGATAAGCTTACCACCTCGTATAAACATTTTTATCACAACTGCTTTGTTTACACCAAGTTCTACTGCAAATAGATCGAGGTCTTCATTGTTTGCAAAGTCTAGTGTTGATTTAATTTGTGATTTTGAGATAGTTTGTATCCTATCTCTCATCTTCATAGCATCTTCAAAACGAAACTGTTCACTATAGAGTTCCATTTTTTGAGTAAGTGCTTCAATGATCTTTGATTTGTTGTTGATGTACTCTAGGGCATCTTCTATGAGCTTTGCATACTTCTCTTTGGTGATTTTCCCCTCACAAGGTGCAAAACACTTTTGTATTTGATAAAACATACAAGCTTTGCCACCTTTGACACAAGACTTTTTTTGCACCAAGGGAACTATCTCATAGATAGTATCGAGTAAATCTCTAGCACCACTACTAAAAGGACCAAAATACTTGATACTCTTTCCTCTAAGAACTTTTCTTGTGATATCTAGTCTTGGAAACTCATCATTGTAGTCTATATAGATATATGGAAATGTTTTGTCATCTCTTAGAAGTATGTTATATTTTGGTTTGAGTTGCTTTATAAGGGAGTTTTCTAATATCAGTGCATCATTTTCACTCTCAACGACGATATAGTGCATATTGTCAACTTCTGTTATCATCTTATAGATACGAGGACCCAGTCTATCTGAAGGTGCTAATGTGGGTGTAAATTTAAAGTAGCTTTTGACTCTGTTTTTAAGAACCTTTGCTTTTCCTATATAAAGGAGCTTTCCATTTTTATCAAAGTATTGATAAATACCTGGTTGAGATGGTAAGTTTTGAAGTTTTTGCTCTAAAGTCAAATATTCCCTTAAAAGTTTTGATTTGGTATTATACAACAATAGAATTAAATAGGAAATCAATGACTAACTTAAATATACAAAACTTTGAGATAACAAAACTTACAAATCCCTCATTTGTAAGGCCTGTACGACTAAACTATAGTATAAACGCATCAGACAAGACCTGGGAAGCTGTGAAGTCTCACGATAGTGTTTCTGTACTTTTATATCATACAACTAAAGATGCTTTTTTATTAGTGAAACAATTCCGAGCGCCAGTTTTTATGAATCATGATAATTATAGGTTTACTTATGAGTTATGTGCGGGGATTGTGGATAAAGATATCTCATTAAAAGAGATTGCAAAAGAGGAGATAGAGGAGGAGTGTGGTTATCAAGTGGATATCAATTCAATAGAAAAAATCACCTCATTTTTTACAAATGTGGGTGTAAGTGGAGCCAAACAGCACTTGTTTTTTGCCAAGATAAATGAATCTATGAAAATAGGTGAGGGTGGTGGAGTCAATGATGAGTATATAGAAAAAGAGTTTGTCTCAATCTTGGATTCAAAAGCTTTTATCTATGATGAATCAAAAGCAAAAACACCTGGGCTTATGTTTGCTTTTTATTGGTTTTATGAGAAGTTTCAAAGATAGTAACTACTCATAAATCTCCTCTACGAAATATCTATGGTTCTTTTCATTGATTTTTAGTTTTGTATCAAAGATAGTTGAGAGATTTTCACTTGTAAGAATATCCTCTTTTAATCCACTTTTATAGATAGTATTATCATAAATCAAAGCTATATTGGTAATATCTTCAAATATCTCCTCTAAATGATGTGTCACTAAGATAATAGAGCTTTGAAGTGCTAGCTTTTGTAACATCTTCAAAAAATTGATTTGTGCTTTGATATCAAGTCCAACTGTTGGTTCATCTAGGATAAATGCTTGTGGATTATGGATAAGTGCTCGTGCAATGATACACTTTCGTAACTCCCCTGTGGACATAGTACTTACTCTTTTTTCTTTCAAGTGGTCTATCTCTAAAAATTCCAATGTTTCATGAACTTTTTTGTGCTGTTGTTCTGTGAAATCTTGATGTTCAAAGATACTAAAACTACTATAAAATCCACTTTGTACCACCTCATAGCCAGTTAGAAAAGGAACTTTATCTAAAAAATAATTGTGTAAATCATTTGTAATGACACCTATTTTTTCTTTAAGTTCAAAGAGTGAATATCGTGACTTACCAAATATCTCTTTTGTAGAGTTTTTATCAAATCGTGGATGAATCTCTGACTGGATGAGTTTCATCAAAGTAGATTTTCCAGAACCATTGGCTCCAAGTATAGCCCAGTGTTCCCCTTGTTTTATAGTTAAGTTAAGATTTTGTAAGATGACTTTGTCATCATAGCCTACATTTATATTTTTGAAGTTTATTATGTTCATTAGATACCTTTAGGTGTTCAACTAAAAAGGTATGTTACTATTTTCTTAATAAATATATTATTTGGACTTTTAATGACACTCATCCATACAGCACTTTTAAGTGAAGCACAAATTTTTATCGAAAAATATAAACTCACAAAAGTGAACTCCACTCCTAAAATCTATGCTAATGAAAATATAATCGTACTTATAGGTGGTATTGGAAAAGAAAACACTGATAGTTCATTAGAGTATATATTTGAAAAATATACTATAACAAAAGCTTTTAATATTGGGATTGCTGGTTGTAGTGATACAACTATAGAGATAGGGGAGTTATTTTGTACCAATAGGAAGTTAGATGATATAAAGTTTATGGATTGTAAAACAGTAGATACTCCCCAACTTCCATCTAATGTAACACCAAATACCCTTTATGATATGGAAGCTTCTTATTATTTAGAAATAGTAAACGAACACTTAAAGCAAAAAGATATCTATATATTCAAAATAGTATCTGACCATCTTGATAGTACCATCCCAAAAAAAGACTTTATAAAAAAACTTATCAATGACAAATTTACTCAAATCTCAAAATACCTCTAAAAAAGGATTTACACTTTTTGAAGTGCTTATCTCTCTAGTCATATTAGGTGTAGTACTTGCTAGTGTATCAAAGATTTTTGTGAAAAACGATGATATAAAAACCTATTATGAACTCCAAAAGATTGAGAATAATTATATAGAAACCAAAACTATACAAAACAGTGAAAAGATAAAGTTTAAACACAATTAAACTGGTTATAATTCAGCAATGAAAACAATACAAACAGCTACCTTTATAGATTTTATTTGGTTAATATTATTAGCTTCTATTTGGGGAAGTGCTTTTGTTGGGATTGAGTATGCTTTAACTGGATTTGATCCATTTTTTGTAGCTTTTATACGGATATTTTTTGCTACAGTTTTTTTACTCTTTTTTGTTTATTTTAAACACTTATCCTTTCCAAGAGATTTAAAAACTTGGTTGATACTTATTCTTATAGGTGTTTTAAACAACGCAATGCCATTTTATCTTATCTCTTGGGGACAACAGTTTATTAGTGCAGGAACTGCATCTGTTATGCTTTCAATGGGACCTTTTGTGGCCTTGATACTTTCACATATTGTAACTCATGATGAAAAGATAACATTTTTTAAAATGGTTGGGGTTATTTTAGGTTTTGCTGGGGTATTTATACTTTTAGGGGATGATTTTTTAAAAGGAGATACTGATAGTTTGTATGGGAAAATAGCACTTTTATTTGCTGTGATGGGATATATTAGTTCAGGATTTTTGATACGAAAGATATCACATATCAACACTATTGTCTGTTCTACCTCTATGTTTTTAACTGCAACTGTTATGATGGTGCCATTTTTATTTTTTATCAGTTTTGAGTCTATGGATATATTTAGTTATCCATTTTTAACTATAGTGTATCTAGCGATTATCCCAACAGCTGCAGCTTCACTTATACGAATAAAACTTGTTCAGAGAGTTGGGGTTCAGTTTATGTCTCAAGTGGCTTATCTTATACCTTTGTTTGCTATCTTTTGGTCTTGGGTATTTTTTGATGTTGTACCACCTTTTGTGGTATATGTTGCATTGATTTTTATATTTACTGGATTGTTTATACGAAAATTGAACTTTTCAGTACCATTTAGATAAAATACAAATTCAACTTTAAAAAAGGACACAAAAATATATGGATAATATCTATTCACTCAATATTGAACGAGCTGTACTAAGTTCAATAGTATTTGACCATGAGATTATTGAAGATATTTTAGGTGTTTTAAAACCTTCTGATTTTTATCTCCCTGCACATCAAAAAGTTTTCGAGGTTATGGAAGCATTGAATCATGCTGATATGCCTATCGATGAAGACTTTATAAGAAAAAGAGTAGATAGCAAAGAGGTAAGTGATAGTGTCCTTATCGAGATACTTTCTGCAAATCCTATCTCTAACACAATGTCTTATGTAAAAGAGATAAAAGATGGTGCAGTCAAAAGAGAGTTAGCAACACTAGCTACAGAGATAAAAAAACTTACAGTTGAGGATAATATAACTGCTCTAGAAGCAGTAGATCAAGTACAAAACAAACTTTATAATATTACAATGGATAGTGCGAGTAGTGATCTGAAAAATATGCAAACAGTGATAGAAAATACACGAGAGCATATAAGAAAGATGCAGATGAGAGGTACAAGTTACCTCACAGGACAAACTACAGGATTTGTAGCTCTTGATAAAAAAACTACAGGGTTTAATGCTGGGGATTTAGTGATCATTGCAGCACGACCTGCTATGGGGAAAACCTCTATAGTTTTAAATACAGCACTTCAAAACTTAGAAAGGGGAGATGGTGTAATCTTTTTCTCTCTAGAGATGCCGGAAACGCAACTAATGATAAGACTTTTGAGTGCAAAAACAGGAATTCCTCTACAAAATGTAAGAAAAGGGGAACTAGACCCAGACCAAGCAAAAAAAGTTGAGCAAGCTTTCCAAGATTTAAGTACAAAGAAACTTTTTGTGGATGATGGTGGAAGTGTAAATATTAACCAACTAAGAGCAAGAGCTAGAAAAATAGCACAAATAGAATCAAATAATGTCAAACTTATTATTGTGGATTATTTACAACTAATGAGTGGTACTGGTGGACAAGATAGACGGCTTACAGTTGATGAGATAAGTCGTGGGCTTAAACTTCTTGCACGAGAGATGCAGATACCTATTGTGGCACTTTCGCAGCTAAATAGGGGACTAGAAAGTCGACCAGATAAGCGACCTATGTTAAGTGATATTAGAGAGTCTGGAGCTATTGAGCAAGATGCAGATATTATTATGTTTGTATACAGGGATGATATTTATAAAGAAAGAGATGAACAGAGAAAAGAGAAAGAGTCTTTAGATAAAGGAGAAGATCCACCTTATAAAAGTGCTTTTATTGATAAACCTATAGAGGAAGCAGAACTTATCATAGGAAAGCAAAGAAATGGTTCAACAGGTACTGTAAAACTAGATTTTCACAAAGAACTTACTAAGTTTATGGATAAAGAGGAGCCTTTTGGTGCTGCTCCTGTTATAACTAGTTATGAATCTGTAGCAGATTCTTCTGTGGAGACAAATATTGATATACCAGAGGGGATGGAGCCATTGGATAAACAAAATAACCAACAGTCAAAACCTAGTGAACCACCATCTAATTTAGATGTTGATATACCAGATATTTTTTAAGGATAATTTATGAGTAAGTACATACTTTTTGATACAGAAACAACAGGTGCAGCAGTAGAGGATAGAATTATCCAAATAGGTGGAATGATAATTAATAGTAAAACAGATATTGAGGTACATGATGAACTTTGTAGTGCACCGTTAGAGATAAAAATTGAGGCTATGGAAGTTCATAATATTACACCTGATTTACTAGTAGGAAAACCACCATTTATACAAACTACTTTTTATGGAAAACTTCAAGAGTTGAATAATCCATCAAACTATCTTATTGCTCATAATATTAACTTTGATTTAGATATGTTAAAAAAAGAAGGTTTTATCAATCAGTTTACCCTAATAGATACTCTAAGATGCGCTAAACACTTATATCCAGAACTTCCTTACCATAGATTACAATATATTCGATATGCATTAGAGTTATATAAAACAGAACAAAAAGAGGCAGATGATTTGAATATCGTTATTAAAGCACACGATGCTATTGGTGATGTTCTTGTTATGAAACTTTTTTTACGACAACTAGTTGTAAGATGTAATGAGATCTATCCGGATTTTAATACTATGGAAAAACTAGCTGAACTTACAACTACACCTGTGTTTATAAAAACATTTAGATTTGGAAAGTACAAAGGGCAAGATGTGCTAGATGTGGCTCGAAGTGATATAGGGTATCTTCAATGGATGCGGTCTAATATGACTGATTTGGATGAAGATATGCGGTATACTTTAGATAAAGCTATTGGGCAACCTAACTAGAAAAAACTCTAGTTAGTAAGTTTATTTGCAAGCTTTTTAATATCTAGGATAGTTAAGAGCTTATTATCTCCGTTTTGTTCTACTGATACAATACTTTGAATCAATGCACCACCAGTGATAAGATTTTGTTCAAGTGGTTTTAGTTTTTTTGTTTCTATATCAACGATATTTTCTAATTTACTTACTAAGAGTCCTACAAAGTGGTGCTCTTGGCTATCTTCATAATCTACAATTACAATCTCATTATAATTTGTATCCACAGGTTCTTTAATAAATGATGAAATATCAAGAACACTTACTGCCATTTTATTATGGATAATTGTCCCTTTGAAGCAATTTGTATCATCAAGGTTGATGGCAGTCTCTAATTTATCAATACTTACAGACTGAACTACATCTTTACAATATGAACCAAGGTATTTACTTCCAATTCTAAAAGTAGCAATCTCTTGACAATCATCACATTGGGTTTTAACTACATCATTACTTAGGAGCTTTGGTTTTGATGTTTCTATAGGTATATTTGCTTCACTTATATATGAGAAGAAAAATGAATACACATCATTTTTATAATCATCACTCCCATTTTTAAATTCTCTATATCCATTAGAACATTTTACACCTATTGTATAAAATTTGTTGTCTAAAGTGATGATTTCACTATATGTTTCACCATTTTTAAGATTGAAAAACTTATCAGTTATATCTAAATAAGAACCAACTGAATACTTTTGATTAGATGATGAGATTATGGTTTTATTTTTTGTTGTAAATACTCCAAATACACCATTTTTTACTTCATCTTTTACAGTTCTTGGCATCGATTCATCAATCATTGCTTTAAATTCTATCTCTGAGTCAAATACTATTCCAATTCCACCTACAATTGTATTCTCACTTTTAGATGATTCTATTGGAGCATTGTAGATATATGTTGGTTTATTATCATACAAATCAGTTGACTCAAAATCTGAAACACAGTATTTTGAAGAATCTTTCATACTCAATGTTTTATTTGACCAAAGAGTATCTAGTTTTTTCCCTATTAGATGCTCTTGGTTGTTTTGTGAAACAGCTAAGATAACTCCATTTTTATCATAAATAAATAGGTTTGTATATACTGTGTATAAGTTATTTATATATGATAATGTAGAAGAAAGTTTATTTTTGAGATCACTTGTTATAATATTATTATCTAAAATAGTTCTAAATTCTGAATTTAATGCCCACCATCTACAGTCATTAGCTCTTTCGTAAAGGTTTCTATCCATAATGTCTATCATAAGTGAAGCTATAGAGATAGTGTCATTGAGTATAATTGTTTTAGTAAGATTTATAATAGAAGATTTAAAAATGTTTTTTGTCTCTTCTCCTGTTTTAGCAATCTCATTTAAAAGAAGTCTTGAAAAACCTTTATCTGATTCACTATCTTTACTTTGAGATACATTTCCATTCCATACTGCACGGTTAAGGTTTTCTTGTATCTGATTTGCTTGTATTGGTATCTGTTTTAATTCGTCTGAAAAACTATCTCCATATTGTAATATAGCTTGAAGAATATCTTCTGAAATCTCTAAATTACTTTGATCCTCTAAAAAGGCATGCTCCAATGGAACCATAATATGTCCATACCAATCAAGCCCTTTAAATCCTTGATAACCATTAGTTGCAGCTGTTTTAGAAAGATAGTATCGACCTCCAAAAGAGACAATTTTATGCATACCTTGTGTTGCAATTTCCATTTTTGCACCAAGAGGTATTTGGTATTTGTCACTACTTGCAATTACATGACCACTTTTATCTAATAGTGTTAGACACTCTTGATTGCTTTTATTAACAAGGTTTTCAAAAATACCTTTCATCTCATCTGTAAATTTAAAGCAAAGTGCAAGTATACCGATAGCCTCTGAGTCTTTTTCATTTGTTTTAGTTACTTTATAAGAATAAACTAATGTTTTTTTATATTTTGGTGAAAAATCGTGGTATTTATATGTTTCTACATAGTCCTCTTGTGTATTAAGAGATAGATTTATAATCTCATCTTTTGATTGTTTTATTTTTGTATTTTCATCAAGATTTACTAAAACATTTCCATGTGTATCCATTAATACAATATCAAAATAAACACTATATTTTTGAACATACTCCTCAAATCTATTTTTAAGATGAGAAATATTATTTTCATACGATTCATCATATTTTGATACTGTGTGATTTAAAAAATCCCTTATATCTTCATCAGTTGCTAAAAATCCAATATCTGCTGTTCTTTCAAAAAGATTTCGTATAACTATATCAACCGCAATTTGTGCTTTTGCTTGCATCTGTCTTGATGTTTTTTTGATAGTTTCAATTCCAAGATGGTTTAATAGTTGTTCTGTTAAATTTGCAAAACTCTTTTTTGTAGAGTTCATATCAATATTATTTCCACCAAGTTGCCCCATAATTGTAAGGTTATCCCAACTTTTTTCTAATAATTGAAGATTTTCTCTATAATCTTCGACCGATTCCATATGTTTAATATAAGGTGCAATATTATCAAATATTTTTAATCCCTTATAGATTTTCAAGCTTTTATTTAGTCCGCTACTACTCACTTGTTACCCTTTATACTTTTTAATTATTTTCATGAAGAATTATATAAATTTTATCTTTTAAAGTAAACGAATATGTTGTATATAAAGTAAACATTTACAATTATGTATAAAATTATTATTTTATAAATAAAACTAAATTAAAAAGCAAAAAGGAGATATTTAGAACGATAAATATCTTTTTATAAAATATTGAGAGC
Source organism: Arcobacteraceae bacterium (assembly GCA_021107755.1). GTDB lineage: Bacteria > Campylobacterota > Campylobacteria > Campylobacterales > Arcobacteraceae > JAIOSF01. The sequence continues at coordinate 18,062 of JAIOSF010000024.1, read as the reverse complement.
ATACTTATAACTATATAAAACAGAAAAAATAAAAATGGTGTTTCTATATCTGTTGGAATTAAATTATAATTAATAAGAGAAAGTAAGAGATTATCTAAAAGATTTCCAATTTGTAAAATATGGAGTAGCGCAACAAATGGATAAAAGATAGTAAATAAAAGTGTAAAAATAGGGGAGAGTAATTGCTCTAAGGTTGTGGTGGTAAAAAAATAGTGGACAATAGGATTCATTGCAAGATATATCCAAAAATTAAACAAAATAAGCTGTATATATTTATTTAAATCCTTAAAATAGTGTAGAAATAAAAATATATAAAATACACCAGCAACACTAAACCATAAAGAGAGTGAAAATAGAAGTTTAGGAAATAGGGCAAGTATAAATAATACAACAATAAACAAAGTTTCAAACGAGAGAAGTTTGATATTGTTTCGTAAAAGAAATAATCCAAAGATAAACATCACAAAAGCTCTTAAAAGTGATGGAACTAGATCCACAAAAAGAAGATAACTAAAAAAGATAGCACTAATAACAAGCATAATATCAAATCGTTTATTTCTATAAGGAAAATATCTTTGATGAATATTACTATAGAGTAAATGCAATAAAAAATAAAGAACTAAACTTATAACACCTAGATGAAATCCAGATATTGCAACAAGATGGGAAATACCAAAATTGGAGCATAGTTCTCTTATGGTTGCATCAACAGATGTTGCCAAGAAAAGTGCACTATATAAGGATGCAATACTACTGTTTTGATGTTGTTCTGTGATGAATTGAGCAAGCGCAGTTTTATTATTAGAGGTTTCTATGGGATAGATATTAAAACTTTTCGCATAAAAACCTTTTAAATATTCATAAAAAGTTACTTCTTTTGTTACTATATAAATATCAATTTTTTGCAATTTCTCATAAATACTACTTTTGTTTGTAGGGGTGAAAAATGTAAAATTATTTGTAGATATTTTTAATATATTATATTTTTCTTTTTCATAAATATTTATTATTTCACCTTGGGTATGAAATACTTCATTGTGTATAAATTTTTGATATTGTGAATAGTTAAGAAAAAGATTGAAAGAGAAAAGTATCAGAAGAAATAAAGAGAGATAAATTCTCTCTTTTTGGTTTTTAAATAGAGGCAAATGCTCCATAAAAAAAGATTATGTTAAAGATGATGTTTGATAAAGGTGCATTAACCCGTCATAGAAGTCTTCACATTTAAATTCATCTATAACTCCCGATGATGTTGATAGATTTTGATAAATTTTTTTCAATGTTGCTTTTCTTGATGGGTAAAGCTCACTTAAAATAATAGCTGAAACCTCTTTTCTCATCAAAATAGCAGGAGGGATAATCCCTAGTCTAAAAAGCTCCATGATTGACTCATTGTGGTATTTTACATGATGATGACTACCGTGAGGACAAGCATTTGTACTAACAAGTGTTGTACATTTATCACAATATACAAATTCACTCATAATCTCTATTTTTATATTAAGAGTTTCAAGTGTATCAACTATAGATATAAATTCATTATGATCCCAATATGCACCAAGACCTGCATGGTTTTGACCTATGATAAGCTTTGTTGCTCCATAATTTTTTGATACGATTGAATTTAGAGTCAGTTCATTTAGTCCACCAAATATATATGTATTTTCAAGTGGTAAAAGTATCACTCTATCTTTTGGTATAAAATTATCTAAGAAATACTTTAGTGTTTCATATCTTACTTTATAACTTAATCTTCCATCATCATGATATGGCTTTTGTAAGAATATAATTAATAAGTCACATTTAACCAATGCAGTTCTAATAAGTCTTTCATGAACTCTATGAAATGGTTTTCCTGATAAAATTATAGAGGAAACATTCTTTGCTTCAAGGTTAGTAATAGTTTTGTTTATTTTTTTAATATTATTTTTAATATCATCAAACTCTACTGTATATTCACCGCAAACTGCTAAGTTTCCTAATCTTTTATAGGTATCTTTCACACCAGGGTGTTCTGGATTATTTGTACCATAAATCTTTTGGATTCGTTCATCTTTATTTATCTCAAATACTGAGTCTACAATCAGTGTACCACACTCTTTATTTTCACATATTAAAGTAAGTGTATCCCCTTCTTTGGCATTTTTTAGGACAGCATTGTTTCTTTTTCCAGCAGGTGAAAGGATAAAAGAGAAAGGGAAAATAGAGTCTTTATAAAAACCTGTTTTATTTACCTCTTCAGATTCTTGTTTATTCATTAATTTAGTAACAGGTTGTAGTAACCCATCTCTAGCCATAGCAAGTGTTGCTACAGCTTCTCTATCAATATAAAGTAGTTTATTTGGAGTTTCCATAATGTTACTTAAATGCTGGTTCTAAAAATGGGATAATCTGTTTTTTTCTACTTAAACAACCTTTGAGCCAAAATTGATTATTTTCAATTTTCACATCCCACGCTTTCTCTATAACTTCAGGAGATTTTGTAGCTACAAGAATTTGAGAACCCATAGCTATAATATCAGTTAATACCAATAAAACTGTATCATTATCATCTTCTACTCTTAAAGCTTCAATATCAGCTATTAGATCATCTTTTATCTCATCAAAGATTGATAAGTCTACAACTTCAAGCTGCCCAACTCCAACTTTGTGTCCATACATATCAAAGTTTTTATAGTCTCTTTTTACAAGTTCTCGTGTAGGAACTCCTTCCACTTGTGACTTAACTTTAAACATCTCCATACCGATTGCTTTAAAGTCTTCAATAGCAGCAATATCTGCTAACTCTTTACAAATTCTTGTATCTACTTTTGTACAAGTTGGAGATTTAAAAATCACTGTATCACTTAAAATAGCACACATCATAGCCCCAGCAATATCTTTAGGGATTTCAATTTCATAGTAGTCAAACATCTCTTTAATAACTGTATTTGAACAACCAACAGCTCGAATCCATACATCAAGAGGACCTGCAGTTACTAAACCACCTAGTTTATGGTGATCTGCAATTCCAACTAGATTTGCCTCTTTTAAATCATCAGGACCCTCTGTATAGTTGTTATAATCAACCATAAAAAGGTCACATCCTGCAAATGAAGTTTTAAGTTCTGGAGTTTCTAAATTAAATTTTTCTAAAATATATGCAGTTTCTGGATTAATATCACCTTGTCTTACAGCTTTTGTTTGTTTTCCTAGTTTTTCTTGTAAATAAGCCATAGCAATTGCACCAATTATACTATCACTATCTGGTATTTTATGTCCACATGTATATAACATTTATCATCCTATAATTTAATTTTTTGCTATTTTAATATAGTTGGAGTAAAAATATGGTTAAACCTTATTGTTTATAGGTAAAGAGATAGTAAATTTTGCTCCATAATATATATTGTTCTCATAATTAAATTTTTCGTTTGAAGCAATGATACTTCCATTGAAACTATTTTTAATTATTTGATAACTCATATAAAGACCAATTCCTGTACCTATACTTTTATGTTTAGTAGTAAAATAAGCATCAAATATTTGTGATAAAATAGCATTATTTATCCCACCTCCATTGTCTTTTATGCTGATTATAATATTTTCATCAAGAGTATCAATATCTATAAAAATAAGTTTTTTATCTAATTTTTGTGAGGTTAAAACATCTTTTGAGTTATTAAGGATATTGATAATTACTTGTAGCAATTCATTTTCGTTTCCAATAGTTTCTGTATCTTTAATATTTGTAATAATATCAATACCATGACTTGAAAAATTTTTACCAAACATTTCAATTGTTTTATTTATAATTGTTTTTATATTAAATTTTTTATTTATTTTTTTTGGATTTATAAAATTTTTAAAATCATCAATAGTAGTTGATAAATAAGTTGCTGAATTGATAAGAATATCTAAGTTTTTTATCTCATCTTCTTTATTAAAGACATTATATTCTAGTTTGAGTTTTATTCCACTAGCAACAGTAGTAATAATACTTAATGGTTGTCTCCACTGATGTGAAATATTTGCTATCATCTCTCCTAATGCAGCCATTTTTGATTGTTGTATTAATAGGGACTCTTTAGATTTTAATTCTGTTAAATCTAATGCAGTGGTAACTCTTACAAGCTTATCTCTTCTTGTAAAGCTACTCCCTTTTACAAAACCTGGAAAAGTTGTTCCATCATATCTTTTCATCTCTATCTCATAAGCTTTGGTATAGTTATTTTGGATATTATTTGCAACAGTTACTACAGAGTTATTTGCAACAAATTCTGTAGCTTTTTTTCCTAACATTGTATTTTTATCAGGATAACCAAATAATCGTACAGTTTCATCATTTACATCTATACAATACCCATTTTCAAAAATAAAAACACACTCCATAGTTGAGTCTAAAATATGTTTTATTTCATTATAAGATTCTTTTATTTTCATTTTAGAGACATTTAATTCCTGTGTTCTTTGTTCTACTTTATTTTCAAGAGTTTCATTAAGTAGTTGTAATTCTTTAGTCTTATCATCTACTATTTTTTGCAAGTTTTTATTTACATTATTTAAGATAACCTGTCTATAAATTATAAAAAAAGCAATAATCAATATAGCAACTAAAATCTGCCATAGCAAGGTATAATCGACTTTTTTCTCATATTTTATTGCTAACCATTTACTAAGAATAGTTTGACTCTGTGCATTATCAATACTTTGAATAACTTTTTCCATGATATTAAGCAGTATTGCATCATCGTTTCTTACACCAATTCCTAGCTCCCATGTCTCATCAAATTTACCAGCAATTTTCAATTCTCCTGTATATTGTGTTTGAAACATATATCCCACAGAAGCTAAAGTTCCAATATATCCAAAAAGGTTTCCTTTTCTCACTTTTTCAAGTCCATCATTAAGGTTTTCAACTTCTACAATATTTAAAAATGGATACTTTATTTTTAATAGCTCTGCATAAGCATATCCTTTTGGAATACCAATAGGTTTATGCTCAAGTGCTTTAATATCATTAATAAATGTCACATCTAATCGAGTTGCTACTACTAAAGGAACTTTTAAATAGGGTGTGGTGAAATTCAAGTATTTTTTTCTTGTAGGTGTTTCCATAGTTAGAGAGAGAAGATCGCATTTTCTTGACTTGGAAAACTCTAAAGATTGATTCCAAGTTTTGGTTGTTATTACTTTTATTTTTTTTCCAAGATTTTGTTCAAATATTTTAAAGTAATCAGCAGTTATCCCTATATATTCTCCTTTTTCAAATTTTTCAAAAGGCATCCAATTTGGATCTATACACATAGTGATAGTTTCTTTATTTTTTAAATGTTCTATTTCAAGTCTTGTAAGATTGAGTTTGCTTTTATTAATTGTATTGTTAGTTATTGACCACTTGTTTTTAATAGCATTTATCTCCTCTTGAGTAATACTATTCATAGCTTTTTGTAAAATATTTTTTAATAGTGGATTGTTTTTTACCACTCCAATCCTCATCTCAAAATCAAACTCTTCTCCAAGATTTAATTTAACATTTTTTATAGAGAGATTATATTTTTGTAATATATAATTTACAACTGTAAAATTTTCTATAAGTGCATCTGCTCTTTTTTCAATCACTGCATAAATACACTCTTGTATATTTTTATGAGTTTGGATTTTTATATCAGGATAGTGTTCCTCTATATATTCAATAATATAAAAATCTTTTGGTAAGGCTATAGTTTTTCCACTAAGGTCTTTTAAACTTTTAATATTATCAAGATTTGTAAAGAGTGACTGTTTTATTTGTTCATAAGATGATGTGAAGTCTATAAACTTTTCTCTTTTTTTAGATTGTATAATATTAAGCATCACATCAAGTTTTTTATTTTTTATCATTTGGATAAATTTTGACCAATCTGTTCCTGTAATATATTTAACTTCTAGATTGGTTTTTTCAGCTAATAAATTCATATAGTCTATTGAAAAGCCTTTTGGTTCATTATTTTCATTATAATTAAAAGGTGCCCAATCTGTTTCGTTGTGTACTGTAATAGTAGGATTTGATTTTAAATATTTTTTTTCTTCATTAGTTAAAATTATTTTCTTTTGATTTGGATTATATATAAATTCTGTGATAGGTATTGTGTTTTGTACAAGTCCCATAAGATTATATATATCAATTATTCTTTGTATTTTAGATTCTTCTATTTTCCCCAGAGTTTTTGTCTCATAATAAGCAAGCTTTTTTAGTTCATTTGCTTCATAAGTTAAAGCTTCTTTTGTTTTATTTAGTGTGTTATATTTTTTAAGAATTAGTTCTATTGTTTCATCAATATTATTAAAAGCATATTCCCACCCCATTAAAGATGCTTTTTGAAAATCTTTTACAAGTTTTGGATTTTTAGCAATAAGTTTTGTGGATGTAAAAAGAATATTATCATAAAAACTAAAGCCATAATCTTTTGGATCCCATATTTTATAAGCTATCTTTTTTTTTTGAAGTTTAAAAATTTCATTAGATAAGTATACAGATTGAAGATCAGTTTTTTTGTCCAGTAATGCGTCAATACCATAGGAAAACTTTTCTATTCTCATATCATCTAATGAGATTTTTTGTGAATAAATCATACTTTTAATATTGGCTGTTTTACTATGACTATTTGTCATAGATATTTTCTTACCTTTAAAATCTTTTATTGATTTTATATTAGATGATTGCAAGCTTACTAAAACATGTGGGGAGGATTGATATATAGCATTTAAGAGCTTTATATCATCTCCATTAAGTTTATCTAAAATGATTCCTGAATAACCAACTCCAAAGTCTGCTTTCCCAGAAATTACATCTTGTGAGATGTTTGAGCCAATCTGATATTCTTTGAACACTACATCTAGTCCTAAATCTTTATAAAAACCTTTCTCTTTTGCCATATAAAACCCAGCAAATTCAAATTGATGCTTCCATAAAAGTTGTAGTGAGATTTTTTGATTTGATTCTGCAAAAAGAGATGTGATACAAAGAATAGTCAATAAAAGTAATTTATAATGTTTCATATTATATTTTACAATTACTAACTTGAAAAGTTTCTTTTAAACTTAGTATTTTTAGAAACTACTATCTCTTTTTGTTTCTCTTTTTTATGAGTGTCTTTTTCAACAAATATTTTTTTTCTACTAATGGGATCCATCTCTGTATAATACATCACAGCAGAATAGGTCCCAGGAGTGGGGGTAAATACTTGAGCTTGTTCTGGATTCATTTTCAATTCTTGCGTTGTAAAGCGTTTGAGTTCATGCATATCTTTCTCTTCACAACCAGGATGAGCTGCAATGAGATAGTATGTTAAAAACTGTTTTTTTCCAGCTTCGCGGTTAAGTTTATCATAGAGTTTTTTAAAGTCTATAAGTGTCTGTTTCCCAGGTTTTCCCATGAGGTCTAGGACATGTTGCTCTGTATGTTCAGGAGCAACTTTCATTTGCCCCGAGATATGATGGTTTACAAGTGACTTTAGATAATCATATCCAAACGCTTTATCTTCAGTGATAAGGTCATAGCGAATACCAGAAGAGACAAAAGCTTTTTTTACTCCATCCATTTGCCGTATCTTTTTGTTCATATTGATAACTCTGGCATGGTTTGGTTTCATAGAGTTACACAAGTGTTGAGAGTCTACACATCTTTGATGGTCACAAGTTCCAAGTTTGAGTTTTTTGTCACATTCATACCCATACATATTTGCAGTTGGACCTCCAAGGTCTGAGATGATACCTTTAAAATCTTTGTATTCTTTAAATTCCTTTACTTCATTAACTATAGAGTCTTCACTTCTTGTTCTTATGGTTCTACCTTGATGTACACCAATAGCACAAAAGTTACATTCTCCCCAACAGCCATGGTGTGTTTGTATAGAAAACTTGATAGTTTCAAGACACTTTACTTTTCCATCTGTTCTATGATATGGGTGTAATTCTCGAGTAAAGGGTAGGGCGGATACTTCGTCCATCTCTTTTTCATTGAGATAGTCACAAGGTGGATTTTGTATAGCATATCTTGTATCTACTTTTTGACAAAGTCCTTTGGCACTAATAGGGTCATTATTGTCATAAAAAAGATCAAAGAGGTCTATATATTTTTCTTTGTCTTGTAAGCACTCATCAAAACTAGGGAGTTGATGATAATCTTCAACTGCCTCTTTTGCTATATAACAGATACCTCGTATATTTTTGTACTCTTTACCACTATCAAGTGCAATTGTGAGTTCTCTTAAAGCAATTTCACCCATACCATAGATGATAATATCTGCTTTACTATCAAATAAAATTGGTTTTTTGAGTTTATTTTGCCAGTAGTCATAGTGTGTAACTCTTCGTAAACTAGCTTCTATACCTCCTAGAACAATAGGTACAGTATTTTTAAAATATCTTCGTATTAAGTTTGTATATATTAAAACAGCACGGTCAGGTCTTTTTGTATTTTTTCCACCAGGGGTATAATCATCAGTATTTCGAAATTTTTTCGTTGCAGTGTAGTTTGCAACCATTGAGTCAATACTTCCACCACTAACCCCCCAATAGAGTCTGGGCTCCCCAAGTCTTTTTATATCTGTATCACTATTTATATCAGGTTGACCTATGATACCAACTTTGTATCCAAGTTTTTCTAACATTCTCCCCACAACAGCAACACCAATAAATGGGCTATCTATATAAGCATCTCCACTTATAAGTATTACATCACAGGTAGACCAACCAAGCTGGTTCATCTCTTCTTTTGTTGTAGGTAAAAACATAGTTCTCTTTTTGTTGATTTTTTGGATTATAGCTAAAGTGAAGGTATAGGTAGCTTAATATTTTGAAGTAGGTATATTTATTAGTATGATTCTATACCAATACAAAACTGCTTATAAAGTGATAGCATTTTTAGGCTCTGCAAGAAAAAAACCTTGTGAACGATCAATATTTAACTCTTTTACTTTTGCATAAATAGCTTCATTATGAACATATTCTGCTATAACTAAAATATCAAGTTTTTTAGCAAAACTAACAATTGTTTCAACAATAATTTGGGCATTTCTATCTGTATCAAGATTTTTTATTAATGAACCATCTATTTTAATATAGTCAATATTTAGTTGAAGTAGGTATTCAAAGTTTGAGTATCCCGAACCAAAATCATCAATTGCAATTCTACACCCTAAGGATTTCATCTCATTAATAAAAGAAGAAACCTCTTCATAGTTTTCAATACCTTCTGTTTCTAAAAGTTCAAATATAATTTTTTTACTTACATTGTATTTTTTTATATTATGTGAGATATATTCAGTAATCTCAATATCGAGTATATCTTCAACCGATAAGTTAATAGAAAAATCACAATCTAAATGTTCAAAGTATTGACAACTTTTTTGAATCATTATCTTTGTTAGTTTAGAGTAAAGCTTACTTTTTTTTGCAATAGTTAAAAAGTGATATGGAGTTATAATGTTACTATCGTCATCAATTAAACGAATTAAACATTCAGCACTTACGAGTTTATTTGTTTTATTATCAAATATAGGTTGAAAAAAAGCACTTATTTTATCATTTTCAATAGCTAAGTTGATTTTTTTTGTCCACTCCATATTGTTTTTATATTGTTGTTCAACATTTAAAGTTTCATCATAAAGTAAAAAATCTTTCCCCTGTTTTTTTGCTGATTTTAAAGCAATATCTGCTTTTTCTAAAGCTTCTTGAATTTGATAAGCACCACCAATAGTTACCCGTAAAGTTAATTCATTATTTTCATGATAAAAAATCATTTTTTCAACTTTTTCAAGAAGTGTTGTTGTGAACTCTACAAACTGATCTTTAGAGGGTTTTTTTGCAAAAAACAAGGCAAATTCATCACCAGAAATATGTATAAGTGTAATATTAGACTTTTTTGTAATTATATTAGATAATTTTTTTGAAAAAGATATAAGAACACGATCTCCTACTGCTTGTCCAAAGAAGTCATTAATCTCTTTAAAATCATCAATATTAACTACCAATAAAGCACCATCGTTATAATTATTAATATCACGAAGAAGACTTCGTCTATTAGGTAGACCTGTTAGTGCATTTGTATAGAGTTGCTTTTGTAACTCTTGAGTCTTTTCATCTACTTTCTCTTCAAGATATTTATTGATATCTTGTTGTTGCTTAGAGTATTGAACTATACTATGTTGCATATTATTAAGTGCATTTGAGATAAATCCTATCTCATTGTTTTGATGATCAAATGGAATATTGATATTTTTATCTGGAGAGTAACTTTTTAATAGCCTTGCTATTTGTCGTAAAGGTGAGAGAAGTTTTTTTACATATAAACTAAAAACCAAGAAAAATATTGCAAATAAAAACAGTAGTTTAATCAATAGTGTTGTATACCTATTGATGAGTTCTTTGTAGTTTTTATTGGAATAAGTAAGAACTAAACTCCCTATCTCTTTTTTAGAGTTTGGCTGAAAAATAGCATGTTCAACAATAAAAGAATCATCAATATTGGTTTCAAATTCTTCTGATTTCTGTTCATTTATAAGAGTATTGTCTTGTAGTACTTTAACAGCTAAAATATTTGGATTTGCAATAAGTTGTTTGGTTAATTGATCAATTCTATCATTCAGGTTTAGATAAATATTTACCGCAATAAGAGGTTCAATAGTACTTAATACTAACTGTGCTTTTTCCATCTCAACATTATAGAACGCTTCTTTGTTTATTTTTTCAAAAACATAAAAAATAAGTAAGATTGAAACTAAAGTTACTGCTGCAATTAAAAAAACTATTTTACTAGAGAGAGATTTTATTTTCTTATTCATTCCTAAACTTTACTTTAAACTATTATTTGTGAATATACAATAAATCAGCATACAAGTTTTTTGTATTTAATTTATTATATAGTATATTTTCTTGATTTGCATAATCTTTCTCAACAAATCGAACCATTTGGAGTAGAGCATCTACAAAATCTATTTTTTTTGTATATAAATTTTCTTTTTCAAGATATAAAACAGTCGATTTTTCAATAACTAAAGAGAACATCAATCCTTTTTTGAGATTATTTATATCATATGAAAAGGAGATAATCCCTTTTTCTCTAGCTATTGCAGCAATATTTTCAATATGTTCTGTTAAATTAAGTACATAAATTGCTGAAGCTTCTGTTTGTATCGAAAAGTTTGTAAAATCAACTAAGTTTATTTCATAATTATATCTATCTAATTGCCCTTTAAAGTTTTTATTTATAAACTTTTCAATAGATAGAGCAGTATCATAGTCTGTTTTATCATAAACAATAGTATAAACTATTTTTCCATCAATAAGTTTATCTTCTATTTTTTTATCTAAAAGGATAATTTTAGGGAAAATAGAAGCTTGTGCTTTAAGTACTAAGTCGTCATAGTTATATCCAAAAGCTATGTTAAGAAGCGTTAAATAAAGAAAAAGTATTTTTTTCATCTAAAACTCCTTTCTTAAAGTTACAAAAAAGGTTCTGCCCTCTTGGACATAATCTTCTACATAGTCATCTGGTGGAGATGGATAAGATACATCTTCATCAAAAATATTTTTTATACCAATCGTTACATCGTAGTTATCTTTACGGTTTTTATAGTTCAATGTAGTATCTAAGGTAGTATACGACGGTACTTTTCCACGATTGTCTTCTTGAAACCTTTTTTTAGAACTCACATATTTTACAATACCGCTAAGGGATATATCATTAGTAAGCTTATAGATATAATATCCTTTAGCTAGATGATGTGCAGCATTTGTAAGATTTGTAGTATCTCCTGTATCTTTTATTTTTGATTTTCCTGTTAGGTAAGTATAGTTTAAATACAATTTATCTACAGCTGTAATATGTCCAGAATATTCAAATTCTGCACCATATATATCTGTATCTAAGAGATTTCCATATACAGTATCTCCATTTGAATTATATATTTGATCTTTATTCATTAGATAAAAAAGGTTTGATTGTAAATATGTGTTACTTGAAAACTTCTTAATATACGCAAGTTCAAAGGCATCTACAATTTCTGGTTCTAAATCAGTACTACCTCGTCTTTCCCTATTGTTCATTGTAAACATCTCTTGCCACGAAGGATTTCTATGTGCTCGTGAGTAGCTTGCTTTAAATATATTGCTTAAGTTTTGTTGATATACCATCGATACTCTAGGTTCAACTCCAGCATTTTCATAAGATGTTTTTTCATAATTAAATCCATACATAAAGTGAAGCTTATCACTATATTGAAACTGATCTTGTAAAGAGAATATCTGAGTATATCGTTTTGCATTTTTATCAAAAAATGGATAGGTTTCTGTATAATCAACAAGTGCTACATCACCTGTTGTCCAGTTTGATAATTTAGAGGTCATCTCTATGGTTTCCTCTTTAAGTAGTCTATAACCCGCAGTGATAAGATGTTGATCCAATCCATTATAGGTAAGATAAGAAGATTGGTAAAGTGTTCTTTGTTTTGCTAGATGCTCTCCATAGATTCCATCAGGGAAATTAACTGTATTAATAGTGCCATCTATACTATATTGATACGCATCCAAATATACAAGACCATTTGGAGCTAGTTTCGCTTTTGAGTCAAATGCATCATATTTAACTCCAGCTTTTATCTCAACATCAAAATTACCAATATCTTTATTATACCCAAGTTCAAGATAATAGTTTGGTATTTTTACTCTATCATCATCTTGAGGTAATGAACGGTTGATACCATAAGCACTCCCTTGTGTATGATCAAGGTAACGCCCTTTAACAGAGAAGTCTTTATATTTAAGGTTAAGTCCTAATGAATAATCTTCATTCCATACTGGTGCATCACCTGTTTGAGAGAGAGCTGTATTGTCATATCCAAGAGGGACGCTACTCATAGAACCAGTTGCGTACCCATCTGGACCTGCATAAAGTTTTTTATCATCCTTTTGATAATAGAAATCTATAGTTGCATCAAGGTTTTCAGTTTTAAACTTTTTGATAAAACCACCCATTCTATATTTATTTGAACCATATTTAAAAACAAGCTTATCATTAGACTCAAAATCTTTAAAATCTTCAGCATAGGTGATGATTTTAATCGATCCAGCATAAGCATTTACTCCGTTAGTTTTACTTCCTGGACCTCTTACTACTTCAATTCTTTTGATCATCTCAATTGGCATTCCTAGATATTCAGAGTATGAATCAAAAAAGAGATTATTTACTAACACATCATCAATGAAAAGTTTTGATTGTCCATATCCTAGGGAGTTTGAACCTCTAAAAATTGGAGTTTGAATATTTACATTATCTGTAGCCATATCTACCCCAGGGACAAGTTGGAGTGCTTCTTTTAGATTTAAGATACCAAGTTTTTCTAAATCTTTACCTTGAAATACAGAGATAATATATGGTTGATAATGTTCATTTTGTTTTGTAATTGTAGCAACCGTATTAAATCGATTCATATCGTTAGAAATGGAACTTAATATATCATTATTTTGAGCATTTAAGCTCGTAAAGTTAATGAGCGAAAGTGTACTAGCAATTAAAGTATTTCTAAATAAATTACGATTCACACTTTTCTCCTACAATTATATTTACTTATTAGAATTATTTTATCATAGAAAAACTGTTTTATTACTTGAATTATTATTATTTATGCAAAATTTTTAATTTTTGATTCAAAATAGAGCTGATGAATACTACTATTTCAAAAAAATCACATAGTTATATAATAACTTGCTCTGGCTTAATCTTTGTGTCAAGGTGAAAGAGAGAAACTTTTTTATATTTTTTCCAGTATTTTTCAAGTTGTGGATTTAGTTTTTCAAGTTCTTTTACAAGCATCATACTTGGATATTTAAATTTATCATAGTCTTGTTGCAGTTCACCAATAGGTTGATAGGGAATTTTAAACATATTGACAAGCTTTATAAATTTTTGTTCCATCATCCCGTAGCAATATTCAATACCGTGCTCTTTCATCTTTTCATAAACAAGACTTTTTGCTAAAGAGATAAGGAAAATTTTTGTTTCTCTCATATTTCGGTGTTTGGGATCGATAAAAATTCTAGACATTTCAGCAAGTTTGTCTCTATTAAACTGATATTTGGACTGTTCTAAATCCAAAAATCTTTCTGTGGGATATCCTATTGGTGAGTGGTGGATTAACCGTACAGTAGCACAGACCTCTCCTTCATAATTCAAAATTGCAAATTGATCACAGTAGTCATCATAGCTATCTCTCTCTTTACCATTTGGGTTAGATTGAATCCAACCTAACTCTTCATGCATCACCTTATATCTAAAACGGTGAACTTTGTCTAAAATCTCTTCATTTGTGACATTAAGAAAATGGTATCTCATAGTAACTCACTTTCACTACTATAATATATTCTTTTTATAGAACTAAATTCGTCTTTTTTCATCATAAAATCCCCCTCTAAATTGTATAGTGATTAATAAAAATAATATTTATTATAACTATTTCTAAAAAATTATAGCATAAAATAAAATAAAAAGTATTATTTTTTAAGAAAAGATTACAGTATTGTTCTTTATATTAAAAGCGTACAGTTTACCAAGAGGTGATAATGAAATATTCTATTACTTGAGTTTTAAATTTTAAACGGCTGTTTCTAAAGCTATATCGAGTGCGTTTATCATACGAATACCTGAACCATCATTTTTCACATAAATTCCATTGCTTCTTTGTACCGCATCTACTTTATCTATTTTCTTTTGATACTCAAAGCCACTTTCTACACTGCCTAGGTATATAGCACCAATATTCAAATCTAAAAGAGATACAAGATTGTTGTCTCCATCTTCATTGATTTGCCAAACTTTTAGTTTGTTAAATATTGCATCATTTTCATCTATCCAGTTATTGTTGTCATAATCATATTGTGCTAACTCTTGAAATCCCTCATCTGTTTTAGGTCCAAAAAGTTCATGACCATTGTCTATTTTTCCATTGTTGTTTTTATCAAGACTTAAAAAACCCGAACCTTTTTTCAAAAGTGGGATAAGCTCATTTTCTCCATCATTATTCAAATCAAATTCAAACCGTAGAGTTGAGAGATTTTCAAAAGGATTACTATCTTCACCATAGTTAATAACCAAAGGATCTTTTAGGTTTGGATTTCCAAATTGCAATTCCATACTATGTGCCTCATAAAGTTCTTTTGAAAAAGCAACTTCTAGATTCATACTATAGTTTTTATTTGGTGTTTCTATCTTTAAAGAGGTAGAGAAGTCTACAGTTTGTTTTTTATAGTATTCCTCTTTTGCTTCTATTGTTATAGAAGTGTTTTTGAGATTTTGTTCATTGTTCACATCTTTTTGTGGATATTTAAAAATATCTTTATCACTATTAAAAAACCTATTGATAATATTTTCGATAATTTGCTTATTCATTTGCTCTTTAGAACACATTTGATTTTCGTAATTGTAGATTGTTTTGTGAACTTTTGATTTATGGGATCTAAAATCAGTGCTTAGAAGTTGTTCTGTAGCTACTTTAGCTTTATATCCATTTTCTTCAACTATTGAGAGAAAGTCATATTTCATCTCAACCACTTCACTTGAAGAGTAGTGCATCTCTTGAGATTCAACTTTTGATTGCATAAGAACATTAGAGTTTTCAATTATCATAGGTTTATCCTTTCTCTTATATACTATTAAAAGGCTATAACAATATTACTTAAGAAAAAATTTGATAGTTTATGTAATATTTCTAGAAAATCTCCAAAGGAGATTTAATTATTTAGAAGCTTTTTTTGCTTTTTTATCTGCTCTTTTCTCTTTCATTGATTTTGCAGGTGCTGTTTTTACCGATTTTTGTACATCTTTCCCTTTTGCCATTGTATCTCCTTTTTTATATTATTGTTACAGTATAGCTTAATAATTACAATATAAGGGTATAAATTTTTATTTACAATTTTATTTTAATTGAATTGGAAGTAAACTTAAGAAACTTAACGCTTCAGGAAGTGAAAATTGAGCTTTTTGTATATCATTTTGATTAGGGTCTATGAGATAGTTTTTTGAGGTTTCAAAATTTGCTTTTTTGAGATTATTTTTGATAAAAACTGTTTGTTCTAAATTGCAGTTATCAAAAAGTGACCGTTCAAGATTGCACTCTTCAAAACCTGTATCTTTTATCTGACAGTTAATAAACTTCATCTGTCTTAAATCTAAACGATGAAAAGAGTTTTGTGAGATATTAGATGAATCAAATGTCACATCAAAAGGCTCATCACAACTACTCCAACTTATCCCTAAAAGTTTTGAGTTTTCAAATGTAACATCATTGAATATAGAGTTTTTCAAAGTAATTAGAGATAAATCACAATCTAAAAAAGTACACTCTGTAAATTTACAACTACTAATCTTACTTTTTAGAAAGTTACATTTTATAAAGGTACAGTTATCAAAGTAGATAGAGTCCAAGTTTTTATCATTATATTCTATAAATTCTTCTTCCCAGTAATCATCTGACTCAAACATATCACTCTTTTTTTGATTTTATTTTACATTATTTTATATAAATCAGCCTTTGAGTAATATTTCTTTTTTTAAGTGTTTAGGAGATAAAATATAGGGATATGTAATATTTTTTTATTTTTCAATAAAGTTTCAATGTCTTGATAATGTATAGATTTAACAACGGGTTTTATCTAATCATTTCAAAAAAAATAACTGTTTGAAGGAAAGATTATGTCAAATTTACTTACTCAAAAAGGTAAAACGGTATGTGAAAATATTGTTAAAATCGGTGATTCTATTAATGCAAAAAGGGCAAAAGCTTTATTGTTAATAGATGAAGGTGATACTCATGCTCAAGCTGCTCAAAGCTCAACTTTGAGTCTTGGACAAGTTAGGTATGTTCTTGCAAAATATAGATCAATAGGCTTGGCATTTTTCCCTGCTGAATTTACAGTAGTAAAAAAAGAAATTACACCAATAGAAGAGACTCAAACCATAATCAAAGAAGAGCCAATAGAAGAGGAGATGCCTCAAATTATAATAAAAACTAAAAAGAAGAAGAAAGAAAAAGAAGATAAAAAGGATAAAAAAACAAAATCTTCTAAAGAAAAAAAATCTTCTAAGAAAAAAGATTCTAAAACTAAAACTGCAAAAAAAGATGCAAAGAAAAAATCTAAAAAAGACGCTAAGGTTTCAAAGAAAAAAGATAAAAAGAGTAAGAAAAAATCTAAAAAATAATCTTACTCTGGTTCCCAAGATTTTCTTAGGAGTGAATATTTGAGTTTATTGTTTTATTTGATTAGTTTTTCACTAGTATTTTAGTCGTCACTAGCAAGATATATTCTGTTTTTAAGATGTCTAACTTGACACATTATAAGCTCGATATTTTCGCAGTTTTAGCTTGTTCGTCTCCTCTGATTTGTTATTTTATTCCCCATAATGTGACCACATTCTAGAGATTCGTACTACTTTATCTATCTCTCTTACTTCATAAACTATTCTATGTTGAATATTTATTCTTCTTGAGTATGAACCACTTAAATTTCCAACTAGCTTCTCATAAGGTGGTGGAGTTTGAAATGGATTTTTTTTGATTATTTCGATGAGTTCTTTAGCTTTTACACCTAAATTTGCACTTGATAGTTTTTTTGCATCTTTTAATGCAAATTTACTATAAAGTATTTTATATTCTACCATTCGATAGTTTCACTAAATTCACTATCATCTGCGTTCATTGATTCTTGTATTGAAGATATCATATTTGGTATAGAGTTCAGATACAATGTTTCTTGAACAGCATTCCAATCTTCTTGTGAAAGCATCACTACATTGTTTCTTTTTCCTGTTATAAGTACAGGTTCATGTGTTTGTGCTGTTTCATCCATCACATTATAAATATCTGCTCTAACTTGACTTACTGACATAACTTTTGTCATAGGTAACCTTTGGGTTGATTTAGTATATTGTACTAAATATCGTACGGTTTGTCAAGATGTGATAATTAAGTATTTTATTGCCTAAGTTTTTATATTCTTAACTAGAAATTGGAAACAATATAGTAGTAAATTTAATTGTACCTGTCCCC
>JAIOSF010000004.1 GCA_021107755.1 Arcobacteraceae bacterium | reverse complement strand
TAAAGAGATGTCTAATTGGCTTATTGATTATAATACTAAAATACCACATCATAGCTTACTAATGAAAACTCCTGTACAATATCTTATTGAAAATAATCCTCAGTGCCAAATGTTATGGACTAATACATTAACTTGATTAATTTATCAATATTTAGTATAATTAGATAAGTAGAAGTTATAAAGGAGGTTGTCATGACTATAAATTTAACACCAGCGATTCAAAATCAAATTTATATGGATAAGAAAGATGGTTATCTTATCAACATGGTTGATAAAATGACTCCTGAGGTTGACTATAAACCTGAAGAAAAAACAACACAGAAAGATGAAGAAAAAGAATCTTATGAGAAAAAAGAACCATTTTTTAAAGATAGCTCTTTTGGATTTAACTCATATATGGCAAATAAGTCTTTAAATAGCTCTTTTTCTACACAAGGTTTTTTTGATACTTTAGGTTCTGGTGGAAATGTTAAAAAAGCTAGTTAATCTATAATCAATTTTTTGCATCACTAAGTGTCAGTGCAAAGAGTACTTCACACCCATTTTTTTCTAAACACTCTTTAGCTTCAAGTATAGTCAATCCAGTAGTAACTAAATCATCTATTAAAATTACTTGAATATCTTTTTTCCCTACATAAACAAAATCTCTTTTATGTTTTTTTCTAAACTCTAAATCTTTCCCTGCATACTTAACTCTGTTTGTTGCTTTGAGTGTATTAAAAATTGGTTTTATAAATTTTGATTGCAATGATTTTGTTAAGATTGCAGTTTGTGAAAACTGATGGAAAGTGTGGTCATCAATAGGTATTGCATATATTTTATGGGGAAAAGTAAAATTTGAACTAAACTTTTGTAATGATAGGGTAGAAAGAATTTTAAAAACCCTATCTCCATAAAATTGATATTTGGTATTTATAAGCTCTTTTACCTCATCAAATTTATAAAAGCTATAGACAAAAAAGTCTTTTTCAAGTTCCCTTTTATAAAAAGATGAGCTTAAAAAGTTTTCTTGACAATCTTTACATATCGCTTTCATTGATAAAGATTGACAAGTAAGACATCTCATAGTTTTTAATCTTAAATAGCTTTTGAGTTATCCATCAAAACTGGTATAAAAACAAGTGACACTATAACTGCAGCAACTGTTCCAGAAATAAGAGCAACTCCAAGTCCACCAAACACAGGATCAGATGCTAAAAGTGCAGAACCTAAAATAATAGCAATCGCTGTTAGTAAAATTGGTTTTGCTCTTGTAGCACTTGCTATTGCTATAGCTCTTCTTTTCTCCATACCTTTTTCTTCCATAAGTGATTTCGCAAAATCAATAAGTAAAAGAGAGTTTCTAGAACTTATCCCCATTAATGCAATAAACCCAATCAATGAAGTTGCCGTTAAAAAGAAAGTTTCAGTTGTAACCAAATCAGCTACAAAATGTCCAACAATAACCCCAATAATCGATAAGAAACTTCCCCCTAATATAATCCCACTTATTGCAAATGATTTATAATACACAACTAAAAGTAAAAATATCAAAATAAGAGCAGCTATAAAAGCAGCACCTAAATCTCTAAAAGTATCAAGAGTAACTTTCATCTCCCCATCCCATCGTAAGAGATATTTTTCACCAGTTGCTTTATCTTTTAGGTGTAAATCAAACATAAATGTACTCATACCTGATTCTTTGGTTACTTCATAATCATTGCTAAACTCGTCAATCATCTTGTCTCGTGCATCAAGGAGTGGATATACTTGACTCACCATTTTTGTTTCAGCTAATACATTTACCATAGTTCTTAAATTTTTATGAAATATTGTAGGATTTGAAAAACCGTTCTCTATATTTACAACTTCGGTTAATGGTACCATTGAGCCTTTATCATTCATAAGACTTAATGAACTTAACTTATTTTGTAAATACTCTTTTTCATTTTTATCTATTATTTGTGTCTCTTCACTTAAAACAACAAAAATACCTATTTGATCATTATTTGTAATTGTATTTTTTACACCTGTAACCATACCCTCAAATGCTAAATAAAGTATCTTATTTACTTGGTCAACTGTAAGTCCAGCTCTTGCAATCTTATCTGTAAGTGGTACTAGCTCATATTTTTTATATACCTCATCACTCATCACATCAATATCTACTAAACCATCTGTTTGTTTTAATATTTTTGCTACTTTTTTTGATAAATCAACTACTTTAGTATTATTATTTCCATATACTTCAACTACTAAAGAAGCTAAAGTAGGAGGACCAGCTGGCATCTCTATAAGTTTTATATTTGTATCTTTGTAAAGTGTTGCACACTGTGTTTGTAACAAAGGTCTTAACCGTGTTACCATATTAAACGATTTTTCATCTCGCTCAGATTTATCAGTTAGATTCACAACAATTTCACTATATTCTTCCCCCATTTTCATTCCACTCCCTTTTACAAGTCCAGCATAATCCAAAGGTGAACCTTGTGCTAAATAGAGTTCTAAATCTGTAACCGCTTCCTCTTTTTGAAGAATATTGAGAACACATTGTGAAACCTCTTTAGTTTGTTCTATTGAACTTCCTGTTGGAGTATCTATGTATATAGAGAAAGTATTTGTACTTTTCCCTGGTAACATTTTTGCTAATACTAACTTTGTAGGTAACATCATTACTGAAGCTACTAAAGTTGCAATTACTATAAGTATTACAGTTATTTTTTGTGTTCTACTTACTAAAATATTATGAATAAACTCTTCAAACCTTGTGGTTACATGTGTATTATGATTATCCATTTTTATTCCCTTTTTCCACATGATGATGTGCTCCATCTTCATTTCTCTTAATCAGTTTTTTACTTAAATATGGTGTAAAAATATATGCAATCACTAAAGAAGCTAATAAAGCCACTGGCACATTATAAGGGATTGGTTTCATAAATTCACCCATCATCCCTCCAACAAATGCCATAGGTACCATTGTCAGAATAATTGCTAGTGTTGCTACATTTGTAGGTGCTCCTATCTCATCTGTTGCGCGTACTAGCAACTCATCCATATCTTTGAACTCACTATTATGATCATGGAGATGTCTATGAATATTTTCTATAACAATAATAGCAGCATCTACAAGTAATCCTAAGGAGAGTAAAAAGGCAAAAAGTGTGATACGATTGATAGTTTGATCCGTTAAATATGCAACAAAAAGGGTCACAGCTAAAATTGCCGGAACTGTAAAAGTCACTATTAAAGACTCTTTCCAACCAAGGAAAAAGATAAGCATAATAGCAATGATAATAATTGTAATAACCAAATGATGTACAAGTTCATTTACCGCTTCATTTGCTCTTTTTCCATAATTTCTTGTTATTGTATAGCCAATACCATTAGAGTGCAACTCCTCTTTGTGCTCTTCAAGTAACGCTACTATATCATCTGCTACAAAAACAGCATTTGTTCCACCTAATTTTGCAACTGTCAATGTTACTTGCTCATAACTTTTAAAACTATTTTCTTCTTTAATGATAATTGATGCACTTTGTTTATTTTGACTATCAAAACCATCTTTTACAGTTGCCACATCTTTAAGGTATATTGGACTTCCCATATATTGAGCAACTATAATATTTTGAACATCTTCTATACTATCAATTGCATTTTGTACACCAAAGACAACGAGCTCATTTTGTGGTGTTTTTGCTTTTACCTCTGGAACATTTATAGTTAAAGATTTGATAGCTTGTACAATTTGTCCTAGTGAGAGATGATACCCTTTAAGTTTTGCTAAATCTACTTCAACATTATATTGCTCTTTTTTTGCACCTTTTAGTTGTGTTTTTGATACACTATCTATCTCACTTATTTTATGTTTTAAATCTTGAATTTTTTTTACAAAGGTATTGTAATCAATAGTGTGTTTTTTTTGATAAAAAGCAATATTTACTATAGGAATATCTATATCAATATCAAATGGTTTTACTAATGGCTGCATCACCTCTTTTGGAAGTTGATCCATGTTTTGCATCACTTTATCATACAATTTTAAATTTGACACTTCTCTATTTTGCCCTATATAATACATTACATTTACAATAGCAACACTATTTGAACTCTGTGAGTAAATATGTTCAACCCCTTTTATCTCTCGTAGACGCTGTTCAAGTGGTTCTACTATTACTTTTTCTATTTGTTTAGGGTTAAGCCCAGGTGCTGGAATAATGATACTTCCACCACTAATAGCAATTTGAGGATCCTCTTCTCTTGGCATAATCTCTAAAGAAAGATATCCAATTGCAAGGAGAAATATAGCCAATACAGAAGTAAGTGGACTATATAAAAAAGCTTTTGCTAACTTTCCTGCATAATCTTTTACACTTATATGTGATAGGTTTTTTTCTTCCATTATTTAACCTCTATAAATACTTTTGCATACATCCCTGGATATACTTTAACATTTGGGGTAAATGAAACTTTTATCATAAACTTATGAGTCATTGGGTTTGAACTAGGGATTATTGACTCAATTCTCCCTTGGGTTTCATAGTTTAACGAAGGGATTGATACTTTTACTTCATCTTTTAACTTCACTTTATACAAATCACTCTCTGAAATTTCAGCTGTGATTTTTAAACTACTTAAATCTGTCAATACAAGTGCTGGCATACCAGGTATTGCCATCTCCCCTGCTTTGATATTCTTTTTTATTATTACCCCATCATTTGGAGCCTTTATTGTAAGGTATTTATATTGGTTTTCTACCTCTTTAACTTGTGATTTGCTAATAGTTACCATATCTTCAAGATTTTTTGTTCCAAGTTCTAATTGCTCAACATCAAACTTTGATACCAACCCTTTTTCAAACAATCTTTTATATCTCTCATAATTTCTTTTCATAGTTTGATATTGATTTTCATACATTTGTACACTTAAAAGTGCTTGCTGTTTTTTATTATCAATCTCTGTTGAATCTATTGCATATAAAATTTGCCCTTTTTTTACCATACTTCCTTCACTCACATGAACACTTTTTATAAAACCCATAAATCTACTTGTGATAAATTTTTCATTATCTGATATAACAGTAGAGCTTAACTCTAATGTTTGTCCAAAAGATATATTAACTAAAACAAATAATGCTATTAAACTTTTTTTCATCATTTTAAACTCTCCCCTAAAGATATTTTTACTTGAGCTGCTGCTAAAGATTTTTCATATTTTGCCATAATTGTTTGGGCACTTGCTTTTTGTTGATTTGCTTGTTGCATCAACAAGTTACTCATATTGATTAAATGATTTTTATACATTTGTGATGATTGCTCTAATACCTCATCTGAAAGTTTTTGTGCTTTTATTTTTTGTTTAAGCATTTTCTCTTTTGCTTTGAGTGTTAAAATATTTTTCTCAACTTCAAGTTTAATACCATCTTTCATATATTCAAAATTATTCAGAATCTGATTATATTCTATCTTTGCTTTTTGTGATTTTTTACTTGTGACTCCACCATCAAAGAGTGTATAAGAGATACCTATTGCACCCATATAATAATCTTTTTCATCTATATTACTTGTACTAAAGGTATCATCGTTATATCCATACTCTGCTTGAACTCCAATAGTTGGATATTTTCCTGCACTATCAAAATCAATTTTTGATTTTAATGTCTGAGTATTATATTTCATCCACAAATAATCATCTCTATTTTCATATATTTTTTTTTCTAGTGCTTCTATTGTAGTAGTATCAATATAAACTGATTTAAAATCCCCCACATCACTTATCTCATAATCTGATGTTAGAAATCTCAAATATGCTATAGCTAATTCAAATCTATTTTGTGCTTCTATTTTTTGTGCTTCTACCCCCATATCATACACTTGTGCTTGTTTTACATCTATATTTGTTACTAGTCCTTCATCATAAAGTGCCCGAGCAAACTCCACAAAAGAAACGGTTGCTTTTTTAGCTTTTTGTGTAGCTTTGATAAACTCGCGAGCAGCTACTGCTCCATTATAAGCTTTGATAACCTCTAGTGCTAGATTTTTTTCATCATACATATATTTTGCTTTTTGTGCAAGTAACTGTAACTGCGCCATCTTTTTTGCACTATCAAGTTTAAATCCTGTAAATATTGGGGCTTGATATACAACTTTTGTTTCATAATTTGTTCTATAACCTGGATAATTTAAATCATTTGGTTGTGTAGCAAGTATTTTTGTTCCACCATCATAAGTTGGAGAAGTTGGAGTAATTGTATCCATTTGCGAAATAAACTCATTAAAACCAAAAGCACCAAAATTAGCTTCTCTTGAAGCTAATTTCATACCAAAAACATATCCAGCATTGTTAGTTCTACTAATATTTTCTTGAAATACAAGATTTCCATAGTTATAACCAGATGCTTCATCTACAGAGATTTTTGCTTTCTCAATCTCTAATTGTTTTGCTTTTAAACCTTTATTATTTTCCAATGTTTTATTTAATGATTCATTAAAATCTATTGTATAAGAATACAAAAATAGTTGTAAACAAAGTATTATAAAAAATGTTTTCATCACCTATTCCTCTTTTTTTAATAAATTAGATAAATTATCAATATACTCTATAATAATATCTTTTGGTTTTCGAGATATAAAAAAACCATCCATCGTAGCAAAAATACTAGGTATAAAATGTACAGCACTTTCTTTCAATTCATTATTTTCAATACCCTCTTGTATTATCTCTAATAAAATATTCGTATATTTTTCCATCATATTATTTTGATATTCTATAATAGCAGCACTTGGATTATTGAGTGTTACTGCTAAAAACTCTTTATATATTTGTCGTTGTGTTTTAACGGTAGGATGATCACTTAAATATAAAGAAAAAAGATATTTTATTTTTTCATTTATAGATTGACTATTTTGTAAACTCTCTTTTAGTTTAGGATCATAATCTTCTTGTAAACAACTCATAAGTTCAAAGATGATATCCTCTTTATTAGTAAAATATTCATATATGGTACCTTTTCCGATACCTGCAACTTTGGCTATTTCACTTATGGAGATATTAACAAAACCTTTTGTTATAAAAAGATCACAAGTTGATTTTGCTATTGCTTTTCTTTTATTAATTTTTTTTAATTGTTTAGACATATAACACCTTTTTTGACCATTGGTCAATTTTTAAATAGTATTATAATATTTCTTAATAATTAATAAATTTAATCTATTATATATTAGACAAGATGTCTATTAAGATATTTTGATAATAATTCATTTAAATTTTCATTTATATTATTACCAAAGTTATTTAAAGTGGCATTACATTTATGAGATAGTTCATTAGCACTTTTTATTGCACCATCTAAACCAAGTAGATTTACAAATGAATTTTTACTTGAATCATTTGATGTAGTTTTACCAGCTTGAACTTCACTTTGAACCTCATCTATAATATCATCTTGTATTTGAAATAACAATCCTATATCGATACCAAAAGCATAAAGTTTCTCTTGAAGCTCATAAGGTAAATTACTAATAATTGCACCCATTTTTAAACTTGCAGCTATTAATTTTGCTGTTTTATGAATATGGAGAAATTCTAACTTATCCAAAGAAATTTTTTGATTTTCAAAATAACAATCAATAGCTTGACCAATAATCATCCCATCAATTCCACCATCACTACTTAGTGTTTTAATAAGCTCTATTTTGACATCATTGCTTAGTGGTGCATTTGCAAGAAGATTAAAGCTATGTGTATTGAGAGCATCTCCAACTAGTATTGCAGTCACTTCATCATAAGTTTTATGTAAAGTTGGATGACCTCTTCTTAAATCTGCATTGTCCATTGAGGGTAAATCATCATGGATTAAAGAGTATGTATGAAGATACTCAACTCCAAGTGCTACAGGAAGTGCATTTTTAGTTAAAAGAGGCTCTATAGCATCTACAATTGAAAGTATAAGCATAGGTCGAAATCTTTTTCCACCTGCAGTGAGCATATCTTGTAATGCTTTTTCAAAGATTGGATGAAAAGTATTTGAAGATGGAAGATTATTTAATAAATACTCTTCAAATTGATTTAGTAACTCTTCACTCTTCACTTTTTACCTATTTTGCAAAAGGGTTTATTCCACCCATCATATTCATAGCCATTGATTTTTTAGCTTCATCACTTTGTTTAATTACATCATTCATTGCACTTATAAGGAGTATTTGTAACGAATCTTTATCTTCAAGAAGAGAATCATCTATTTGTAAATCAGTAACTTCAGAGTTACCATTAATAGAAAGTTCAATCATACCTCCACCAACTTTTGAAGTAAATACTTGTTTTGCACCTTCAGCCTTGGCTTTTTCAGTCATCTCTTGCACTTGACCCATCATCTCATTTAGGTTAATTTTACTTAAATCAATACCCTCAAACATTAATGATCACTCCCTATAAGTTCGTTTGTAATTTCACTTATATTATTTTTTTCATCTACATGAACTACTATTGGTTTATAGTTTTCTAATTCATCACTATGGTATGAAGCATATGCAATAACAATAATCTTATCACCAATTTCAACTTTTCTAGCAGCTGCTCCATTAAGACACATATCTTTACTTCCACGCTTCCCTTTTATAACATAAGTTGAAAATCGCTCACCATTATTTACATTTACTATCTCTACTTTTTGACCAACTCTAAGAGCTGCTGCATCAAGCAAGTCTTCATCTATAGTTATAGAACCTACATAATTAAGGTTTGCGTCACTTACTGTAGCTCTATGAATTTTACTATACAACATATCAAATGTCATTCTTATCCTTATTTTGCCAAAGATAGAGGCTCACCCCAGAATTGTTCAGGGATAATATACTCTTGTATTGGATTTCCACCAATTAGATGTTCATCTATAATTCTATCTATTTTTTCCTTATCTAACTGCACATACATGTGATGTCCTGGTTCTACAAGCATAACTGGACCCATTTGACATCTTCCTAAACAACTTGTTCTTATTGGTTGCACTGGTCCCATAAGACCTTTTTGCATCATTGATTGTGCCATATGATTAAACAAATCTCTTGTTTGTTCACTTACACATGATGGTTTTGGCATCCCAGGAGGTGCACTTTGTTCACATTTGAATATATAAAATGTTGGTTGTGGTATTTGTGGCATTTCCATATTTATTTCCTTTGTTTATCTTTAAATTTTATTTTATTCGCGAATTTTATCCGAGATTACTTAAAACTATCTAAAATGATATTTTTAGTAATCCTCTCCTCCACTATGCATAAAAAGCTCAAACTCAACCACTTTATCTCGTCCATTGTTCTTCGCATTGTAAAGTGCATCATCTGCATATTTTATCGCTTTCCATAATGTATCTGCATCACTTGGATAATAAGAAATTCCAACACTTAATGTTTTCGAAAAAGTGGTTGAATTTGCACTAAAAACCTCTGATTTAAACTTCTCATTTATCATTTTTGCAATTTTTAAAGTTTTTTCTTTTGTGGTGTTTTGTAACAATATAAGAAACTCTTCACCACCATATCTAACAGCGATATCTGAATTTC
Source organism: Arcobacteraceae bacterium (assembly GCA_021107755.1). Lineage (GTDB taxonomy): Bacteria > Campylobacterota > Campylobacteria > Campylobacterales > Arcobacteraceae > JAIOSF01. Next base: position 121,030 of record JAIOSF010000004.1, on the reverse strand, counting down.
TAGTAGATTCTTTCATAATTTTTGCTAGTCTTTTAATAACTTCATCTCCAACATCATGTCCAAAACTATCATTAACTTTTTTAAAAAAATCAACATCTATCATCAAAATAGCGTGTATATTATCATTTACTATTCGACTTGTAATATTTGAATCCAACAGCTCATTTAAAAATCTTCTATTATATAACCCTGTCATTGGGTCTCTAAGTGTTGTCTCTTTTAAAATATCCATAAGTATTTTACTTTCAATAACAGGTTTCGCCATATCAAAATAGTTACTTATAACGGGTATCTCATCTTTTATTCTTTTTATCTCTTCTTGTGATGATGATTGTATATGTAAAACTAATGAGTTTACCTCATCTATGTCATAATTTAAACAAATATATTCACTCAACTTTTGTTTACAATTTAAACATAAATCATCAAAGTCACTTGAATATACATGATTTGAAGTTCTAAATGATCTACAAACATTTGCATTTTCATCCAACTCTATTCCGTTTAAATCAGCGGAGTCGAAAATAACCTCTCTTATTTTATTTTTATTATTAATCTCAAAAAATATAAATTTACTTATTTTAAATTTACTTTGAAGTATATGAACAATTCTGTTATATATCACTATTTTATTTTCGTCTAACTCAATTGTCTTTTTAAACCTATAGATTTCAGATAACTCATTAAGTCTATCTGCAACTTTTCCAGCTTCATTTTTAAGTGTAGTATCCACTTTATAAGAGAAATCACCTCTATATGCTTGCAATATCCCATTTTCTAAATCATCAAAAAGTTTTATATATGGTCTTATAAAATAATTTGCTACAAAAATAGAGATAACTAAAATTACTAACAATATAAACAAAATCTTAGAAGCTATAAATACACCTTCCATTCGTGTTGAACTTACCTCTAAGTCCATACTAATAACCCCAAGAACATCACCCTCTTTAGCAGTATGACACTCTAGACAATTAGGTTTTGCATCTGCTCTTGCAATATATGGAATACTCACTTTTAATATTACATTATCTATAGTTTCAATAAGTTTAGTTTGTAGTTTTGCTGTTTTAACAACTTTTTCTTCTAGTGAAGATATTCTTGTCTCTCCATAAAACCCTGTTCCATATTGATTTACAACAGAAGGAGCTCTTAAAAGATGAAAATTTTCTATTTTTTGATTGGTAGCAATATTATCTAGAAATAGCGCTCTTTTATCCATAGTACCATTTACCATATGAGCTGTTAAACCATCTCTCACATTTTGAGCTATGCTTATTGCTTTATCTGTTGTGTTTTTTATACTAAATTGTTTAAAATTATAAATAAACACCATAATACTTACAAGAGAAACACTCAATAGCATTGTAATTACTATTGTTAAAACTTTTTTATTTGTACTCATTTAATATCTCTTGAATCATTTGTTTATCATTTTGTGGAAGTTTTTTATCGTATATTATTTGATATTCTTCATCACCTTTTCCTAAAACTAAAATTATAGGATTTTTATAGTTTTTTGATTTTTCTAATGCAATTTTGATTGCTTCTTTTCTATTAAGTTCAACAGTAACATTCTCTTTATTTTCTATCCCTTTAAGGATATCCTCACATATAATATCAGGATCTTCAAATCTTGGATTATCTGCTGTTACAATTATCTCTTTACTAAATTGTTCTGCCATTTTTCCCATGATAGGTCTTTTAGTTCTATCCCTATCTCCACCTGCACCAAAAACACTTATTATCTCATAATCTTGGAAACTATTAAAAACCTCTTTCATACCATCATGTGTATGGGCAAAATCTACTACAATCAAAGGCTCAGTTGAGACAACTTCCATTCTTCCAGCAACTCCACCAAAATACTCAACCACATCACAAATCTCTTGAAGTGGTTTTTTTGTCAAAAGATTCACACTTGCAACTGCTGCTGTTAAATTATAAACATTAAATAATCCCATCATAGGAGAACTAAAATGAACCATATTAGAAAAATGTTGTAACGCTACATGAAGTCCATTCTTTAAACTATAGGCAGTAACTTTATAAGTTGCTGGATTTTCAGCTCCATAGGCAAAAGTGTTTTTTATATTAAACTTGATATTTTTATCATCTTTATTGATAAGTTTCATACTTTCATCAGAAAAAAAGCTATTTTTTACCTTGATATATTCTTCAATTGTTTTATGATAATCAAGATGATCTTGAGTGATATTTGTATGGATTTTCAAAGCAAAATCAAGACCTTCAATTCTATTTTGCTCTATAGCATGGGAGCTCACTTCCATAATAAAAAAATCACAATCTCTTTCTAAAGCTTTTTGAATGTGGAGAAAATTTGATATTTGAACAGGTGTAGTTAAACTATAATCTTCAATTTTTTCATCATTGATAAAAAAGCCACGAGTACCTTGTAAAGCAACTTTATATCCCAAATCTAAAAGAATAGAATAAATAGCAGCTGCTGTTGTAGTTTTTCCATTAGTACCTGTAATACCAACAACTTTTATAGTAGAAAAATCAAAATAGTTTTTTAACTCACTACTTTTTATAAACTGTGTACATCCGTTTTCTTTTGCACTTTGAACAAAGTTTTTATTTTGTTTTGAAGTTACAAAAGTAACTTCACTTGTAGCCTCATTTGAATTGTCTGTAAATACTCTATCCCTATTGGTTATTTTCAATATTTTTTCTCTCTAGTTTTTTATATAGTGCTGTAAGCTCCTCATCATAAGAGAAAAATTCATTAAAACCATCTAAATATGTATAAGCTGTATTACTAAAATTATTTTCAATAAGTTTATCTATAAAATCAATCAAATCATCTTTTGAAGTAATCGCAACTTTTGTACTAAACATAATATCTTGATAGGCTTCTCTAAATGAACCACGACTTAATACTAACTCTTGAAAATCTTTATATTCTATTGCATCTAATGCTTCTACATTTACATGAGACATATCTTTTAATAGACCCATCATCTTTTCATTATCACCATCATATGCTGTAATAACATCTTGTACATAAGTGACTGCTTCTTTAAACTTATCATCTTTTGTTACTATAAAATAGTCAAATAAGTTTTGTGCTTTTTTATCATTTTCAAATCCTACATCACACAAAAGACAATAAATCTGATACTCTATATTTTTTGGTTGCGTTGATGATACTTGTGAATATAAAAATAATGCTTTGTCATACTCTTTTGCACTAAAATATGAATGAGCTTGTTTTAATAATTTTTCTACATTAATCATTTTATCTCTTCTTCCATACCTTGAGGTACATTTACTATTTCTAAATCAGGGTGTATAGCTTCTTTTAATTCTTTTTCAACTATAAACTTTAGTGTACTCCCACTTGCAGCACACCCTACACATGCACCCTGTAACTGTACATATATTTTACCATTATTTATTTTAAGTAATGCAATTGCGCCACCATCTTTGGCCAACATTGGTGCAATCTTGTTTTGAATGATATTACTTACAGGTTGTTGTAAATCTTCGTCTGTAAATGGCATACTCATCAAAAATCCTTTTATATTTTACTTTTATATTTTACTAATATTATCCCTATAGCTGTAATAGCTAGTACTACACCTATTGTTTGAAATACAAATTCTATTGTAACTGGCTGCTCCATTTAAGAGTTTACAACCCCGTCACATCTTTCACATAATTTCTCTTCAGTAACTGCTCTAAATTTCCAACATCTTGGACATTTATGTTCACTTGCTCTATAAACCTCAAAAGTTTTTCCATCAACCTCAAAACAACCTAAGTTCTCTTCTTGTTTATCTGAAATTATTTTACTCACAACAAACCAGTCTTCAGCTAGAGTACTATCCATTGCTAATATATCTTCACTATTTGTATATATAACTAACTCTAAAGTTGATTTTATCACTTTCTCTTTGTTAAGTTTATCTTTTATTTCTGCAAATTTACTTTTTGCATCTAATAAATGTATTTCATTAAGATTTATTTTAACTTCCGGTAAATAGTATTTTTGCATATCAAAAATAGATGTCACACCATCAGTGATAACTTTTGGTGCGTGTTGAATCAACTCATCCATTGTGTATGTTAAAACCGGTGCTAAAGTAGTTATGAAAGCTTTTGCAATCATTGCCATAGCACTTACACTTGCAACTCTTGTTACTGAGTCTTTTCCATCACAATACATTTTATCTTTACACACATCTATATATACATTTGATAACTCAGCTACTAAAAAGTGATTTAATCTATTTAAACCACGACTATAATCATATTCTCTAAAGCTCTCATCAACTTCTGTAAATACTTTTTGTGCTTTATCTAAAATCCATAAATCAACTTCACTCATAGTATCAAGAGATGCTATCTCTTCTAAATCATTGATATTACCAAGTAGAATTTTTCCAGTATTTCTTATTTTTCTATATTGCTCTGCCATCTGCTTTAAAATACCATCAGAGATTTTTAAATCAGATTGATAATCAGACATTGCAACCCACATTCTTAAAATTTCAGAACCATACTCTTTTAAAACTTTATCAGGAGCTACAACATTCCCTTTAGATTTTGACATCTTCTCACCCTTAGCATCCACAGTAAAACCATGGGTAAGGACAGATTTATAAGGTGCAATTTCACTTGAAGCTAAAGAAGTTAAAAGTGAAGATTGGAACCAACCTCTATGTTGGTCACTCCCTTCAAGATACATATCTGCTGGATATGTTCCTGCATCATAGTTTCCACTTCGTAAAACTGCATTTTGTGTAGAACCACTATCAAACCAAACATCAAGAATATCCATAGTTTTTTCTAAGTCATCAGGATTGAGTCCACTTCCTGGGAATAATAAATCTTTAATCTCCATATCATACCAAGCATCACACCCGTGAGTTTCAAAAATCATCGCAACATAGTTTAAAACTCTTTCATCATAAACTATCTCATCAGTAAGTTTATTTCTAAAAAATGCAATAGGAACTCCCCAATCTCTTTGTCTTGAGATACACCAATCAGGTCGCCCCTCTACCATAGTTTTTAATCTATTTTTACCATGCGCTGGAAAAAATTCAACATCTTCTATGGCATCTAAAGCATTCTCTCTTAAAGTCTTCCCTTTTTTCCCATAAGGCTCATCCATAGCTATAAACCATTGTTTAGTAGCTCTAAAAATAACTGGCTTATGTGTTCTCCAACAATGAGGATAAGAGTGAGTTATATCAACTCTTTGTATCAATGCATCACCTAAAAGTTCTAAGATTTTCTCATTTGCTTGAAATACATTTACATTTAAAAACTCTTCTGGATTTGGTAATAAATTCTCTCTCACTATTGTATTATCATAAGCACCATTTGCACCAACTGGCATAATAACTTCAAGTCCATATTTTAAACCAACTTTATAATCATCTTCACCGTGACCTGGTGCTGTATGTACTGCACCAGTACCACTATCCATTAATACATGATCACCTAAAACAATTGTAGATTTTCTTCCATTTAATGGGTTGATTGCAAAACTGTTTTCTAAAGTTTTTGGATCAATATCTTCAATAACTTCACCTTTTACTATCTCATTTTCAATACAAAAATTATATAGTTTTTTTGCAACTATAAAACCATCAGTTGTTTTCACATAAGTCTCTTCACCATTAAGAGCAATTCCAGTATTTGCAGGAAGTGTCCAAGGTGTTGTTGTCCAGATAATTACACTTTCATCTTTATCTTGTAACTTAAATGCTACATAGATAGATGGACTCACTTTATCCTCATATTCAACTTCTGCTTCAGCTAAAGCTGTTTGTGCTGCCCATGACCAATAAACAGGTTTGCTTCTTTGGATTAATAATCCTTGTTTAGCAATAGCTATAAGTTCTCTATAGATATTTGCTTCAAATTTAAAATCCATTGTTAAATATGGATTTTCCCAATCACCAATTACACCTAAAGCTTTAAACTCATCTCTTTGAATATCGATAAATTTAGAAGCATGGTTTCGACAAAGTTCTCTTAATTTTGATTTTGGTAACTCTTTTTTCTTTTTTCCACCAATCTTCTCTTCAACTTTTTGCTCAATTGGTAAACCATGACAATCCCAACCTGGAGTGTATCTAGTTGATTTTCCATCAAAATAATGGTATTTAACAATGATATCTTTTAGTACTTTATTGAGTGCATGTCCTATATGTGTATTACCATTTGCATAAGGAGGTCCATCGTGTAGAGTAAAAGTTTCACATCCTACTCTATTTTGTTTCATTTTTTCATAAACTTTTTCATCGTCCCAAAGCTTATATTGTTTTGGTTCGTTATGTGGTAAGCTTCCTCTCATTGGAAAACTTGTAGTTGGTAATTGTAAGGTATTTTTATAATCTATTGATTGTGTATCTTGTGACATAATTTTTAATAATCCTGTAATTTAAAATAGGCTAAAGTGTACCCAAATAAGATTTAAAAGGTGTTTAAATGTTTAACAATATATTTAACCAAGCTAAAATGTTAAATTTACAAAACCTCCTAATTGAAAAAAATCAAACTATTACCTGTGCTGAAAGTTGTACAGGTGGACTCGTTGCTTCATATATAACACAAAACTCTGGTTCGTCTTCAATATTTAAAGGTTCAATTGTTACCTATTGCAATGAGATAAAAGAGCAAGAACTCGATGTTAAAAAAGAGACAATGATTGAATATGGGGTTGTAAGTTGTGAAGTTGTGGAGCAAATGTGTATAGGTGCATTAAAAAAATTTAATGCAAATTATTCCATTGCTATTAGTGGAGTAGCTGGTCCATCAGGTGGTACAAAAAACAAACCAGTTGGTACTGTTGTAATAGGTATAATGGGAACTGATAACAGTAAAGATATAAAAATATATAATTTTAATGGCAACAGAAATGAGATACAAATTCAAGCAGCAAAAACAGCCTTAAATACAATTTTCAAAATTTTGTCAAAAAACTCTTGACAAAAAAAATAAAATTCACTATAATTCCACTCCATTTAACAAATATGACCCGTTAGCTCAGCCGGTAGAGCATCTCCCTTTTAAGGAGGTGGCCGATGGTTCGAATCCATCACGGGTCACCATATGTTATTTGTCCTCGTTTTACTGCGGGGTTACACGGTCGATTAGCTCAGTTGGTAGAGCGCTACCCTTACAAGGTAGATGTCATAAGTTCGAGTCTTATATCGACCACCATAAATTTGATAAAGTGTACTAATATACAGTTTAGCAAAGAACAATTTTTTTAATGTTGGCCCCTTCGTCTAGTGGTTAGGATCCATGGTTTTCATCCATGTTACAGGAGTTCGAGTCTCCTAGGGGTCACCAACATTTAAATTAATTTATATAAAAAGTGCGGTTGTAGTTCAGTTGGTTAGAATACCTGCCTGTCACGCAGGGGGCCGCGAGTTCGAGTCTCGTCAACCGCGCCACTTTTTTTATGACCCGTTAGCTCAGCCGGTAGAGCATCTCCCTTTTAAGGAGGTGGCCGATGGTTCGAATCCATCACGGGTCACCATTCGTAATTTTTAATTGTGAGTTATTCTAATTCAAAATTAAACATTTATGTTGTTATTAATTGTTGGCCCCTTCGTCTAGTGGTTAGGATCCATGGTTTTCATCCATGTTACAGGAGTTCGAGTCTCCTAGGGGTCACCAACAATTTTTAGGTCGATTAGCTCAGTTGGTAGAGCGCTACCCTTACAAGGTAGATGTCATAAGTTCGAGTCTTATATCGACCACCATGAGTTTAAAAAAGTTTACTATATGTAGAGTTTTTTAAGAATCAAATTTCTTTTTTTAATACTTCAATGTATTTTGGTGTGCGGTTGTAGTTCAGTTGGTTAGAATACCTGCCTGTCACGCAGGGGGCCGCGAGTTCGAGTCTCGTCAACCGCGCCACTTTTTTTAAAATAAAATCAGATTATTTTTTATATAGAATAGATTGTCCAGAAGATATTTTATCCCCTATTTGAACTAATAGATTACTCTCTTTACTTACAGTAATTACAGCAATGCCATCTATAAAAAATGATATAGCATCTCCTTGTAAAAGAGTTTTGTTCTCAGTTTTTTCAATACCAATATTAAAAAAACCACTTATTAACTTTAATTTTAAATACTCTTTTTTATTGTCTGAAATAAACTTATAGCTAATCTGTTCATTTAAAGTTTTTGCTTTTACTGTATTAGGATCTAAATTTAAACCTTTATGATATTTTTTAACTTTAACTTCACCACTAAATGGTGCTCTTACTGTATGATTATCCCAAAGAGACACTTTACAATATACTTTTACCTTATCATCAACCCTATCAATGGCAATTACTTTTCCATCAATAGGGGATAAAACACTATCACTATTTTCAAATATATATCTTTTTGTATCTCTAAAAACATAAAGAGAAAAAAGAGTTATTAAAAAAAACAAACCTCCAAAAAAATCTGAAATTATACTAAAAATAATAGTTAGTGTAATTAGAACAATTATAGGCTTCACACCCCTATTTGATATAAAGCTTATACTATTCATCATCTTTACCGTTATCATGTTTTAAATCTTCGTCATCATGAAGCTCTTCACCTTTATATACTTCACCACCATTTTCAGTGATTATTTCTTGAACTCTTTTTCCAGAGATAACCTCTTTATCTAACAATTCAGCTGTCATTTGTTCCATCGCTGCACTATTTTCTTTTAGTATTTCAATTACAGCTCGATATCTTGCTTCTAGTGTTTTTTTAATATAGTCATCAAGCTTATGTGCCATCTCATCACTATAGTCTTTATTTGATTGTCCACCACCTAAGAACTGATTGTTTTGCTTATGTAATACCATAAGTCCAGCTATCTCTATATCACTCATTCCATAAATTGTAGCCATAGATTTTATAATATCTGTTGCTCTATCAAGGTCATTTCCAGCACCAGTACTAATCTCACCTATAAATACCTCTTCAGCTGCTCGTCCACCTAAAAGTGTATCAACCTCAGCAACTAACTCATGTTTTTGCATAAGATATTTATTTTCTTCAGGTGTATTAAGTGTATATCCAAGTGCAGCTAAACCTCTTGGAACTATAGATACTTTATTTACTTTTTTTGCACCTTTTGTAATCTCAGCAATAATTGCATGACCTGATTCATGATAAGCAACAATCTCTCTCTCTTTTGGAGAGATTCTTCTACTTTTCTTTTCTAGTCCTGCAATTTGTCTCTCTACTGCTTCTTTAAAGTGTTCAGATCTTACTTCTGTATCTTCTGCACGACCTGCAAGTAGTGCAGCTTCATTAATAACATTTGCTAAATCTGCTCCTGCTAGTCCTGCTGTCATAACAGCAACTTCTCTTAAATCCACATCATTAGCTATTTTCACATCTTTAATATGTACATTTAAAATTTCTATTCGTCCTTCTAAATCTGGCTTATCAACTAAAACTTGTCTATCAAATCTTCCTGGTCTTAAGAGTGCTGGGTCTAGTACTTCTGGTCTATTTGTAGCTGCTAATACAATAACAGGAGCACCTGCACTAGAAAATCCATCCATCTCTGCTAGAAGCTGATTTAATGTTTGCTCTCGCTCATCATTTCCACCCATGTTTCCAGCACTAGCACGACTTTTACCAATAGCATCAATCTCATCAATAAAAATAATAGCAGGAGCAACTTTTTTAGCTTGTTCAAAAAGATCTCTTACTCTAGAAGCACCAACCCCAACAAACATCTCTATGAAACTAGAACCTGTAACACTTAAAAACTCAACATCTGCTTCACCGGCAACCGCTTTTGCTAAAAGTGTTTTACCAGTTCCTGGAGGTCCTACAAGAAGAACACCTTTTGGTATTTGAGCACCAAGATTTACATATCTATCTGGGTTTCTTAAAAACTCAACAATCTCAGTTACTTCCTCTTTAGCTTCTTTGTTTCCAGCCATATCATCAAAGGTAACTTTAGGTTTTTCACTATTTATCATCTTTTTAGCGCCACCCATACCTAAAATACCACCAGCACCACCACCAAGTGATTTTGACATTCTTTTAGCTAAAAACATCCAGATTGCAAAGAATATAAATAGTGGTAAAACCCAACCAAATAACATATCAGCTAAAAGATTTTGCTCATTTACACCACCATATTCAATACCCATTTTTTCTAATGTTGGTACTAAAGTATCATCATTTCCTACTTTTCTTGCTTTATATGTAGTAACTTTTCCACCTGATGGTTTTGAGATAGCTTTTATATTAGTATCACCGATACCAACATACTCTATCTCACCGTTAGCTATAAGCTTTTTAATCTCAGAGTATGCAACATTTTTATTTACACTTTGACCATAAACTGGCTGGCCATTATTAACACTCATATCCTCAGATGGGAAAAAGCTTTTAAAAGCCATAATTGTTACGATTGAAAATATTACAAAAACTATTATTGGGTTTTTATCAAAAAAACCATTTGGATTATTGTTATTATTGTCATTATTATTGTTCTGCTGGTTATTCATTTCTTTCCTTTAATTTACTAACTTTTTAACTACAAGTGTTACCCATTCATTTTCTTGTAACTCTTCTATAATTTCGCAACTTTTGCTAAATTTATTTATCACTTTTTGTTTATGCTGTTCCATTATACCTGATAGTATAATAATCCCATTTTCTTTTGTTATTTTCACTAAATCTTTTGCAATCATCACTAAAACATCCGCTACAATATTTGCGATAACTAAATCATAAGTTGTTGATGTGCTGTTTGCTGAGCCTTCCCAATATTTATTTACCTCAACACTATTTTGAGCAAAATTTTTCTTTGCATCTTCAACAGCTACTATATCTGTATCACAAATATCAACTATTGCCCCTAGTTTAGAAGCTGCAATACCTAAAATACCACTTCCACTTCCAACATCACATACACTCATATCTTTTGTAACATATCTCTCTACCGCTTTAAGACATCTATTTGTAGTTTCATGATGCCCTGAACCAAATGCTAAAGTTGGGTCTATAACAATATTAATTTTACCATCTTGTTTGTCACACCAACTTGGATGAATATAAAACTCTCCAACCTCAATAGGCTGAACGCTTTGCTGATATGCTGCTATCCAATCAATATTCTCTTTTTTTACCAAAGTTGTTTTACACTCAATTTGAGTATCAAATGCTAAACTTAATTCTTTTGCAAATGCAATAATACCAGCTTCTATATCATCCAGTGTATCTTCACTTCGTATGATAATTGTCTCTTCATATTCCTCAATAGCTTCAGCAGTTAAGCTTGATACTAAATCTAAGAACAGTTCATAATACAAACTTGGCTGTATTTGCAACTCATAATAATATTTTTCCAAATATCTACCTTATATAATTTTTTATAAATAGTGAAGATTTTATCTAAAATGATGTTTAAAATAGTTTAAATTTTATTTTTAAATTTATCTTGTAATGATTCTTATTTTTTTAAAAAAATTACAGTATCATCTTCATTGATTTCATATCTATACACTTCTTTAAATCCAAACTTTGTTATATCAATTTTTTTACCATTTTTTACTTTTGTTGATAAAAATATCACAAGATAGTCTAGCTTAGTTTTTATACTTTCTAATAGATTGTATCCCCCCTCAATCATTACAAAATTTTTATCTGTTATTATTTTTAAATTATTTGAAACTTCTACATCTCTATTAGCAATTGAAAATAGTGGTATTGTTTTATCAAAATCATCTCTTTTTGAATATATTAAAATATCTGGAGGATTATTCGTTGTTGCAAATCGTGAATCTAAAGTTGGTCTATCTGTTCTTACTGTTTCTCCACCTATAACTAATAAATCTAGATTATTTCTTATCTCATGTACTACTTTTAAAGAGTCCTTCGTAGTTATATATCCGCCTTCAACTGTCCCATCTGCTCTCATTGCTAGTTTAAAAAAAACAAAATTATCTTTTTGCCATTTTTTAAAAGGATATAATAATTCGTCTGTTTGTTCTTCAGATACATTAATTTCAACTTCTATATTAGCATCTCTTAATCTTTGCAAACCACCTGTTGCTTCATTATTACAATCCATAGTACCTATATAAACTTTTTTTATCCCTATTGCTTCTAAAAGCATTGCACAAGCTGGGGTTTTCCCTATATGGTTACAAGGTTCAAGGGTGACATATATTTCACAATCTTTAAAAAAATCTTTATGATTTTTTATTAAATAATTATGAATATCTAATGATGTTTCTAATTTTTGAAGTGGTGAATCTTTATTATATTGTGTAAGATATGCAACTTTTAGTGCTAACACTTCTGCATGGGGCATACCAGCTTTTTTATGGGCTTCTACAGATAGTACTTTACCATCTTTTACAACTGTTGCTCCAACAGCTGGATTTGGATATGTTAAAAACTGATATTTCCAAGCTTTATCTATAGCTAATTGCATAAACTTTTTATTATTCATTGATTGTATTCTTTTTGATTTATTAGTTTGTAGTGTAGCAAATTTTGGTTGAATTGTAAAAGAGTTGCAAAAGGAAACAACTCTTTTTTATTATATCTCTTGTTAAATTTCGTACCTAATTGTAATGAATGAAAATGAAATGAAAATGAAATACTGGATTGAACTACAAAAACTTTAAAAAATAATCTCTACTTTTGTTCCAATATCTATAGTCGAGTCAATTGTTATAGTTGCACTATGTAACTCTACACTATTTTTAACAATACTTAAACCTAAACCAAAACCTTTTATTTTTTTATTTCGTGATTCTTCAACTCTATAAAATCTGTCCATCACTTTTTTTAATTGCTCTTTGTTTATACCTATCCCCTCATCTTGAATCACAAAATGGATTTTCTCTTTTTGTATATAAAGAGAGATAAATATATTTTTATTATCAGGAGTATATTTAATAGCATTGTCTATAAGATTTGAAAATATTGTTGTTAATAAAAGTGTATTCCCCTCTAATGTTATAGATTCAAACTTTTTCAAATGCAATTTAATATTTTTATCTTGTAATTGTTTATTATATTTATTGATTGTTTCTAATAAAATAGAATCTAAACTACAACTAGTAAAAGTTTGTTCTATATTTTCTTTTGTGTATTTTGTCAACATCAAAAGATTATCTACTATAGCTTGAATCTGATTCGTCTCACTTTTAATTGTTTCTAAACTTCTCATATAATACTCTGGCTCTCTTACTTTATTTAGGGTTATCTCTATCTCCCCTTTGATAACAGTAAGCGGTGTTTTTAACTCATGGGAAACATCACTATTAAATTGCTCTAATAGTTCAACTCCACTTTTCAATCTTTGAATCATTTTATTAAATGAATCAACTAAATCTTTTATCTCATCATCATATTTTGGTTGTGGTATCTGTTGGGATAAGTCTGTAACATAAATAGTATTTGCAGTTTGTGTAATATTCTTAATCGATTTTAAAATTTTATCTGTAAGTTTACTTGCAATAAATATTAATAAAAAGAATAAGATTGGCTCTAAAACTATCAATACTTCTTTTATTTTTTGACTATCTTTGTCTATCTCTTTGTTTATATTTTGTTCAAGGAAAAAAATAGCACCCTCAAAAGGTTCTGTTATTTTGAAAATATATAATCCATTTAAAACATCCCCTTGATTAAAAACAAAAAACGACTTTTTATCTTTTAAAAAAGGTAATAATGGCTCAAAAGCCATATCCCCCTTTTTAAATATAATCTTATTCTCTTTTATAATTGCCACATCAAATGATTCTAACTCTTTGTTTTCCAACAACTCTTTTACTGATTTTTTTGCTTTAATACTATCATTGATAAACACAGCTTTATTATAGAGTTTATTTTGAATACTTAATCTTGTATTTTGTTCTAAAAAATGATAAATTGCAACATTAAATAAGATAAGAACAAGTAAAGTTGCCGCCCCAAACCAAAATAGTACTTTTGTTTTTAAACTATTAAACTTCAATTTTATACCCTAGTCCTCTTGAACTTTTAATAAAATCTTTTGATATTTTTTTTCTTAAATTATAAATAGTAACTTGTATCACATTACTATTTATATACTCTTCATTACTCCAGAGTTGCTCTTCTATCATGCTATTGGAAACTGTTCTATTTTTATTTTTGATTAAAAATAGTAAAAGCTCATACTCTTTTTGGGTTAAAAGTATATCCACATCATCTTTTTTTACATTTTTTGCATCAATATCTATAGTGAGATCTTTTATTTGTATAATATTTGTATTTAAAGAGATTGATCTTCTATAAAGTGCTGTTGCTCTTGCTTGCAACTCTTTAAAACTAAAAGGTTTACACATATAGTCATCTGCACCACTAGTAAGTCCTAAAACTCTATTGTCAATCTCATCTTTTGCAGTAAGCATAATAACAGGAGTAGTGATATTTTTTTCTCTAATTGATTGAAGTATCTCAATCCCATTTTTACTCGGAAGCATCCAATCTAATATTATAATGTCATAACTATTTGTTATTATAAGATACTCAGCTTCTTCACCATCACTTGAGCTATCTATTATATAACCCTCTTCTTCAAAACCTCTTTTTAACAAAGAGAGAATGTTTTCATCATCTTCAACTATTAAAATTTTCATTTTTACCTCATTGAAAATAAATATTAGATATTTAGTTTTCTTCTATTTTTATTTGTTCCAATCATAATAAGTAGCAGCAGATAATATATCATCAAATTTTATCTGAACTCTATTTTTATCTAAATCCTCTATAACGACTAAACCATCTTCAGATACCTCTAAAAGTTTCCCTTTAGTAACTTTACTAGAATACTCTTTTATCTTCACATTACTCCCAATTGAACAAGAAAAATGATATAGTGTTTTTAATTTTCTCTCAATACCTGGAGAACTTACTTCTAAATTATACTTCCCATTCATTGGTTCATAAATATCTAAAAGTGGCGATATCATTCTACTTGCATGGGCACATTGATCAAGATTCACACCATCTTTTGATGTGATATATACTCTTAAGATATTCAGCTTATGCTCTTTTGCAATTTGAATATCATAAAGGTCTACACCACATCCCTCTACGGCTAATTTTATAGATTCTTCTAATTCTTGTTCCATAATTTAGTTCTTTTCCTTTGAATCTGTTTTTTCATCTTTTGTAGCTATTTGAGCAAATAGATCTTCTAATCTTTTACTTTTTTCTATATCCTCATCTTTGATAAACTCAAAGTTTGGACATTTGTACCAGCCTGTTGCATTCAGGATATATGACTTTATTCTACCATTTACTTTTCTCAAAGTTGCTCTGATAACTTTAAGTTCCGCATTATCAAAATCACTTCCATCAAAATATACTTTAGCATCATATTTACCATTTTTACAATCTACATCTGTAATTGCTAAAGATTTAACATATGGATCATTTAAACTGCTAAGTGCTTCAGGGATAAGCTCCATCAAAAGTGATTGAGTTCGTTGTAAGTTTATACTTTTTTCTTTCATTCTAACCTCTAATATAGAATATCTAAAAAGCTTGAGAGTGTGTGAGATTTTGCAAAACTCAGTATGAAGATGTACGAATAGTACCTCAAATACTGAGTTTTGTGAAAGATTGCACGCTATAAAGCTTTTTAATCTATTGTTTGTTCTTCTTTGTGCTCTATAAATGTTTCGATGTAATCATCTACTCTGATATCATTATAACTTTCAAAAATAATACCACACTCATAACCATTAGAAACCTCTTTAACATCATCTTTAAATCGTTTCAGAGATTTAATTGCACCTGTGTAAACAACAACACCTTCTCTAATGATTCTTGCTAATCCACCTCGTACAACTTTACCATCAGTTACTTTACATCCTGCAACAGTTCCTACTTTTGGTACAACAAATGTATCAAGAACATTTGCTTGACCTGTATTTTCTTCAATAACAATACTACTCATCATACCTGAAAGTGTAGATTTAATATCATCTAAAAGTGCGTAGATAATACTATATGTTTTTATCTCAACACCTTCAGCTTTTGCTTTTGTTTTTACACTACCTGTAGGTCTTACATTAAATCCTAAAATAATACAATCATCACTTGCACTTGCCATAGCAACATCAGCTTCTGTTATACCACCAACACCTGCAGAGATAATTTTCACTTTTACTTCATCATTTTTAATAGTTTCTAAACTAGCTTTTATAGCTTCTAAACTACCACCTGCATCAGCTTTTAAAATAACTGGTAATGCTTTAATTTTACCCTCAGCAATAAGTGCTGCCATCTCATCTAAGCTCACTTTTGTAGAAGCACTTAACTCTTTTGCTCTAGCGTGTTCAGCTCTTGTTGTCGCGATATCTTTTGCTTCTGCTGCACTATTTTGCGCAACTAGATGAGAACCAGTTGGAGGAACATCATTCAATCCTACAACTTGACCTGTTCTACTAAGTCCTAATTCTTTAACTGGTTTTCCTTGATCATCAAGTAAAGCTTTAACTCTACCAAATGTTGTATCAGCAACCACATTATCTCCAACTTTAAGTGTACCACTTTGAACAATAACAGTTGCAACTGGACCTCTACCTTTTACCTGTAAAGACTCTATTACAGTCGCTTTTGCTAAAGCATCTGGATCTGCTTGAAGTTCAAGAAGTTCAGATTGGATTAGAATATTTTCTAAAAGATCTTCAATCCCATCTCCAGTATGTGCTGAAACAGGGATAAACTCATACTCTCCACCCCAATCAGCAGGTGTCATCTCTTGCTCTGCCATACCAGCTTTTACCATATCCATATTAGCTGTTTCTTTATCCATTTTATTAACAGCGACAATGATTGGAGCACCACTTGCTTTTGCAGCTTTTATTGATTCTATAGTTTGAGGTTTTACACCATCATCTGCTGCAACTACTAAAATAATAACATCAGTAACACTAGCTCCTCTTACTCTCATTGCACTAAATGCTTCATGTCCTGGTGTATCTACAAAAGTGATATCTTGACCATTTTTATTTATAGTATATGCACTGATATGTTGTGTAATTCCACCTGCTTCACCAGCTGCTACTCTACTACTTCTAATTTTATCTAAAAGTGAAGTTTTACCATGATCAACATGTCCCATAATTGTTACAACAGGAGGTCTTGAAACATAGTTTGATGTATCTACTTCATCATCATGATAATCTTCAACATAGTTTACATCTTCTAGTTCATCTTTAATAGTAATATCAATACCGTACTCTTCACCAAGTATCTCTATCTCATCATTTCCTAAAAAGTCATTTTTTGTAACCATCATACCAAGCATGAAAAGTTTACCTATTACATCACCAGCAGTTTTACCGATTTTTTCAGCAAATTCGTAAACTCTACACTCTTCTGGTATTGTTACTTCAGTAATCTCTACCTCTTCAACTGCTTTTTTGTACTTTTTCTTTTTCTTCCCTCTTTTAATACCTCTTGGTTGATTCCCAAAAGCACTAGGTTTAGTGGTTCTTATATTTTTTGGTTTAGGAGTTTCTTGTAAAAATTTTGAAGTTTCCATTAGTCCCATATCTAGAAGAACAACCTCTTCACCCATTAATGATTCATCAGGTTCTTTAAAATCAGTTCTATCTGCTTCTACAATCAATTTTTTCCCATGCTCATGAGCTTTAGCTGCTGTTTTAGCTTTTACTTTTTTTGGTTTAGATGAGTATTCCTCTTTTAAATCAGGACCAGCACCAAATAATTCACTCATAGATGCCATTTTTTGTTTTTTAGACTGAGGTGTAGTTGGTGCATGAGATATTACAGGTTTTTTCTTTTTAACGATAGTAAGTCCTCTTTTTTTAAGAACAACCTTATCATTGTCTCCACCTGTTTTCTTTTTCTCTTCTTCAACTTGTGGTTTCTCTTCTGTTTCAATTTTTACAGGAGTTTCTTCCTCTTTTTTTATCTCTTTTGGTTTCTCTTGTGTTTCTAAAACCTCTTTAGACTCTACAGCTTTTGGAGTTTCCTTTTTAATTTCAGGTACCACTTCCTCTTCTGTTTCACTACTTTTCTTTTGAACAATTTTTAATTCTTTTCGTTTTGGCAACTCTTTAGATTTAGAAACTTTCTTTTCCTCTTTTTTTACCTCTTTAGGCTTTTCTTCTTGAGTAGCTTCTTTCTGCTGAACTTCTTCTTGCTTAACTTCAGTTTTTTTCTTTTTCACGGTCTCTTTTTTAGGTTTTAATAACTTACTTTTTCCAGTCATTATATACCCTGCTATTTCTCCTGCTTCTTCAATAGAAACTGAGCTTTGTGGTGATTTTAAAACTATTGCTAAATCTGCTGCTTTTTTTATTACTTCTGCACTTGTAGAACCAGCTTCTTCTGCTATTTCAAAAACCCTAACTTTGTCATCCATTCGCGAATATCTCCCTTAATTGTACGATATAATTATCTTTATTTTTACAAACTCTATATAATGACTTTTCTAATTTTTTTTCATCTTTTAGACAATCATTACATATATAAAAGCTTCTCCCTATTCCTGTGAATAAACTTAGCTTTTTTTCATTACATTGTAATCTATTTAATAAATTTTGTGAAATTTTTTCTCTACAAACTACACAAGTTCTTATCGTTATTTTCAACATTTTATCTAAATTGCCCTTAATCTTCTACAATGATACCATTATTATCAAAATCAC
This sequence comes from Arcobacteraceae bacterium, assembly GCA_021107755.1. Classification (GTDB taxonomy): domain Bacteria; phylum Campylobacterota; class Campylobacteria; order Campylobacterales; family Arcobacteraceae; genus JAIOSF01. The sequence continues at coordinate 102,353 of JAIOSF010000004.1, read as the reverse complement.
AAACTAAAATTCTAAAATGTGGAAAATTCTCTTCTAGTTTTTTTACTAATCTTGAGGCATCTTTATTATATACCATATTGAAAAAAGTTGAACCCGAGCCTGAAAGAGTACTCATCAAAGCACCATTTCTAAGTGCAACTTTTTGTACTGCAAAAAGCTCAGGCATCTGTTTCATTCTATAATATTGATGAAATCTATCTTTTGAAGCTTTCTTTAACATTCTCCAATCCTCACTCATAAAAGCAGCTGTTAAAAGAGAACTGTGAGATATATTAAAGATTGCATCCTCTTTACTATATTTATAAGGTAAAGTTTTTCTTGAAAGATTTGTGGATATTGGTCTATTTGGTATAACAACTACTGCCTTTAATGTATTTGGTATATCTTTTCTTATAAAATATACCTCATTTTCATGTATTGTAGCTACTGTAAATCCACCCATAACTGCAGGTGTAATATTATCGGGATGTGATTCATAACTTAATGCTAAATTTAAAAGCTTTTTATCATGAAGCTCAATTCCTTCAATTGCATATGCAGAAGCTATTGCACTGATTATAACTGCACTACTACTACCAAGTCCACGAGAAAGAGGTACCGAATTTTGAAATTCAAATCTATACTGTTGTTTATTACTTGATAAGTTTTGATGAAAATCATTAAAAGTTGAGATAAACATATTATTATCTTTTAATTTTGGATTATTTGAACCTTCCCCTTTTAAGGAGACACTATGAAATTTTGCTGGTTTAATAACCACTTCATTCCTAATATTTAGTGCTAATCCTAAAGTATCAAAACCTGGACCTAAGTTAGCACTTGTAGCTGGTACACTTATTTTCATTTTATTCCTTAAACTTGATTATTTAGAGTCTTTTTACACAACTGGTAGATGATAATTAGGTAAAGTATCTTCACTAAACGATATGTTAGATATATCATTTGGGAGTTTAAAATTTTTCAACTCTTCTAAATCTTCTATAAAATCTATAGTTATTTTATCATCTTGTCCATTAAAAAAATATTTTTTTCCCAATGCTTTAATTGGGCTATTTTCATTAAACAAAAATCCACTTGCAGCTTTTAGTGGTATATTTTTTGTTATTGATAATGTTTTTAAAAAGATATACGATATTTTAATTGCCATATAACTACCTGGACCATTTACATAATATATATTTTCAATATCATATTTTGCTAATAACAAATCAAATATCCAAGGGAGTACATCACTTGTTTTCCCCTCATTTTGTATTGTATCTATTAGAATATCTTCTTTATAAATACCTATAAGAATTGGTGATGAGATTGATATAACTACTACTGAAATTGCCATTTATTTTCCAAATACTATTTTACAGTTGCATATGCTCTTTGGATAGCTTGTACTTGATCTTTTTCCTCTTCTAAATCAACTATCTCATAATTCTCTTCACTCTCTAAAAGCTTTTTTGTTAAAAGATGATTTAGGTGGTGACTTCCTGCATGTGCATTATATTCACCTATCATTGTATAACCAAGCAGTGACATATCTCCAATCGCATCAAGTATTTTGTGTCTCACAAACTCATCATCATATCTTAACCCCTCAGGATTAATTATTTTTTGATCGTCTAATACAATTGCATTATCTAAACTTCCACCTTGTGCTAAACCGATACTTCTTAAATATTGTACCTCATGTAAAAACCCAAAAGTTCTAGCGCGACTAATATTCTCTTTATACTCTTCAACAGAATAATCAAAATTGAATTGTTGTTCCCCAATTGCTGGATGCTCAAAATTTATAGAAAAATTATATATTATGTGATTAGAAGGTTTCAATTTTACAAATTTATTGTCAATTTTTACCTCAACCTCTTTTTTTACACGAATAGCTTTTTTACTTTTCTCTTGTTCTGCAATACCAACTTCATCTAGTAGCATACAAAAACCACTACTACTTCCATCTAGTATTGGTATCTCGTCATTATCTAATACCACTCGTAAATTATCAATACCATACGCATAAATAGCAGATAAAAGATGTTCAATTGTTGAGATAACAACATTATCTTTTCCTATAACAGTTGCCATTTTTGTATCTATTACATTTTCAGGCTTTAGTTCAATAGATACAGCCTCATCAGATCTATAAAAAACTATGCCCATATCATCACCTAAAGGTTCAAGTCTCATCTTTACAGGCACCCCTTTATGAAGCCCTATACCTACAATTTCAACCTCTTTTTTTATAGTTCTTTGTTTCATTATTTACCATCTATTAGTTTTTTGGCACTTGATAATACATCAGTAATTCGCACTTTAATCCAGTGTTTATCCATCCACTCTATTGGATTTACCTCAACCCCTTGTACTAGTGTACCAAAATGAAGATGGTCCCCAAAAACAGCACCAGTGGCACCTGTATTTGCAATTTTTTGATTTGTAACTACCTGATCACCTAATTTTACACTTTGCGAACTAGTATGTGCATAAAGTGTAGCTAATCCCATACCATGATCAATAATTATTGTATTCCCATACAGTCCTAAATAACCATTAAAAATAACTGTTCCATCATTTGAAACTCTTACGGGTGCTTTTTTAACACTTGCCCAGTCTATCCCTAAATGCCATGCTTCATTTATCTTTTCACCATCTAAGTAATAATGTCTTCTCTCCCCATAACCAGCAACAGTTTTTGAACCTCTTAACCTATCAAAAGAATTTATTGAATATTTTTCTATAAATTGATTATTCATATATTTATCAACTGTTTGCTCTATAGTTTGTATGTTTTTAGCTCTTAAGTCTTTATTTGAATATAAGAAAATATCTTTTGTATTAGAAGGTACTTCTTCAAAACTTTGTTCTAATACACTTGCACTTATATTTTTTATAAAATTTTCACTTAAAGTAATATTGTCAACTCTGATTTTTTTCTTTTGTATATACAGAGGTACCTTTGTGATTGTTTTATTATCAGCTTTATCCACCGCTATTAAATTCACACGACTAAACTCTTCAAAGTCTATAGGCCACGCTATAAGTGATACATAATAATCCTCTTTATAATAAGGGATGAGTTTAAATCTTTTTTCATCATTAAATGAGATATATGCCTCTTTTAAATTTGTATCTTTTACCTTCACAACAACTACAGCACTTCCACCTCTTTGTATATATCTTGAATTATCAATTACATTTGCAACAGGTTTAAGCGTATCAATTTTTATATCTATAATTTTAACTGCTTTATTTCCCTCTAATAAATTCCATTTACTATTATCAACTACTTCAATCTCTAAAGTCGTATCAACACCTTTATAAAACATATCTAGTTTAGGAGGTAAAACTTCTATTGATAAGTTTTTTTCAACCTTTTTTAATACCTCTTGATTTAATACTATACTTTTTTGACCATCTCTAAAAATAACTTTATAATATTTAATTCCACTCTCATCTTTTAAATCTATTTTTATTGGTGATTTTAAATTCCAATATATATTACCTTGAGAGATTATTTGTGGTTTATTTTGTTCAAAAGCAGGTGAAAAATATACATATCCAGCTCCAACTAATAAAATAACAAATAATAATCCAAATATAATACCAAATGGACCTCTTTTTTTCTTTCTAAATTCCAATTCTATTCCTTTATAATTTATAATATTTAATTGATTTTACCATAATAATCATTTAGACTTTATATAGTGTAATTGTTTGTACCCATCTTTTCTTTTTTTATAGCTACTTAAGGCAAAAGGATTTTGTATATCAAGTATATCTATTGCTAAACAATCACTCCCTCCCCTCCCTATTCTACCAAGATATTGAACCAATCTTCCATAATAAGATATTGGAGTTGCAAATATTATAGTATTTAGATGAGGAAAATCTATCCCCTCTCCAAAATAAGAAGTTGTTGCTATTACTAATGAGGCATTATTTACTTTTTCCATATTTATCTTTTGATCATTTTTATTTAAACTTCCATGAATCGCAACATACGGTATTTGTTGAGATTTTAATATCAATTCTAAATTATCAATATGCTCTATTCTATCAGTTAAAAGTAAAATTTTTCTATCTTTGTATTGGATAATTTGCTCTATGATTACATTATTTCTCTTCTCATCATTTATCATTTCGTTTACTAAGTCTGCAAAATTATCCACATTACTTATAAAATCAGTTTCTACTATTTTTAATTTATTTGTAAATACTTTTTTACTTTTTACCTCATATGCTATTGAACCTAACTGTTGATAAATAAGTGGTTCCATCCCATCTTTTCTATTTGGTGTTGCACTCAGTCCTAAGATATATTTTCCACAAAATTGCTTTATAATTTGTTCAAAAGTGAGTGCTGGTATATGGTGACACTCATCAACAATAACAAATGAATAATTTTTGATTAATTCTAGATTATTTTTTAAACTTTGCATAGTTGCCACATCAAGGGAATTGTTTAGTTTATTTTTCCCTTTTCCTAAATATCCAATATCTTTTTTTGAATATCCAAAATAATTTACAAATCTTTCAATCCATTGATCTAGCAACATATTTTTATTGACAATTACCAGTGTATTTACATTTCTCACCTCTATCATTTTAGCACCTAAAAGTGTTTTTCCAAAACCTGGAGGGGCAACACATAAAGAGAAATCTTTTTTTGATATTTGCTCTATAGCCTTTTTTTGTTCTGGTCGTAATTGATAAGTTATTTTAGGAAATGCAACCTCTTTATAAAATCTTTTATCAACATAAGTTGTATCAAGGTTATTTTGGGAAAAAAGTTCAATTACTCCTCTCATTAAACCTCGTGGAAGAGTTAATATTCCGTTTTTATTTTCATAACTTTTAAGATATCTAGGGGTATTATAAATGGGTTTTCGCAAAGCTTGTAAAGTTTTTATTTGAGGATTTTCAAAGGTTGCTAATTGTTCTAAAGATTCAATTAGCTTTTTTGATAAATGGGATGTTTCTATATATATAGCATCATTTAATACTATATAACTTTTTATGCTAGATTGTTTTTTATTTTCTAAAAACTCAATTTGCTTCTCTAGCTGTTCTTTTTGTTCATATAAAGTTTTTAGTTCTTTATCAATATTTTCCATCTATTGTGTAATATGATGTTCGTTAATCTCCAACTTGTTATATTTACTTGTCAAAGTAGAGTTTCTTTTTTTACCTTCACCTTCAAATACACCATTTTGTTCTATTAATAGCTCATCATATTGCATCTTCCCTATTACTTTTCCAAAACCTAAAATATTTACCTGCTCAACATCAAATAAACCATCAATTAAACCATTTACTGTTAATACTTTTGATCGTATTTCACCTAATACTTCACCATTTTTTCCAATAGTAACATCTTGTGTTGCTACAATAATACCTTCAAATCTACCATCAATAAAAATAGACCCCTTTGTATCAATCATACCTTTAAATGATGTACCACTGTTGATTACTGTTGTGCCATCTTGTTGCTCTGATCGCTTACTAGCTTTACTAAAGATTCCCAATTTACCCTCCTTTGTTTTTCAAATATTTCCTCATAGTTTTTCATATCCCAATCTATAAAATGTCTTGGATCTAAAACTTTACTTGCATGGATAACTTCATAGTGTAAATGTGGTCCATTACTTCTTCCACTATTTCCACTTCGCCCTATCACTTGCCCTTTTTTTACAACATCTCCCACTTTCACATCAACAAATCGTAAGTGTCCATATACAGTTTCAAATCCAAAGTTATGAGATACGATAATAACTCTACCAAAAGTACCTTTATTTTTATCTTCTACATATCTTATAACCCCATCTGCTGTTACATGTACAGGAGTTCTTCTGGCAGCTCTTAAATCTATACCTTTATGGTATTGTTTTTCATTTGTAACAGGATTTGTTCTCCATCCAAACTTTGAAGTTGTTGTACACACTTCTAATGGACATTTATTTGGTATTGTTTGTAACATATAACTTTTTTCAGCAGAAGTTAACTTTGCCAAGGTTGCTCTTTGTATTAAGTCTGTTGTATCATCAACATTTATACCAATAATATCTTCTATTTTTTGTAGTTCATCACCTAACTCTTGTATTTGTGTCACTTTTGCTTCAATTTGATCACTATACAAACTATTCTCTTTTGTCAATGCATCTCTCTCTTTTGAAAGGTCATTTACACTTGTTGCTAATTGTGATATTGTAAAAAAACTTAAACTTACTATCCCTAATGTTACCAAAATTATCCATAAAATAATTTTCTTTATAATTTTATTAACATTATATGAGCGCGACTTATCTACATCAGATATTGTTATGACTAATCTGTCTCTTTTCATAAACTATTAAATTCCTTTAAAAAATTTTCAACCACAATAAACGAACCAAATACTAAATAATGATTATCTCTTCTTATATTCATTATATCAAAATATTTTATATTTAAGCATAAACTCTTTATAAAACACTCTAATTCTTTTGTATTGAGCATTCTTTTATCATCACATTGTATAATTTGTATCTCTTTTATAAATGGTTGCAATATTCTCAAAACCTCTTTATAATCCTTGTCTTTGTAACTATTGTATATCAAAATAACTTTTTTATCTGATTTTTTTAGCTCTTGCGCGATAGCTTTTGCGGCAAGTGGATTATGTCCAACATCAATAGTAATATTATCTGCTATTTTTTGAAATCTTCCAAAAAGTTTAGGTATTATATAGTTATTGCAGTCAATTTTTAAATACTCCAACACACTTAAAGCTACTTGCAAATTATTTTGTAAATATTGTGGTAAATTATTAGATTCCACAGAGAGTGGATATTTTTTCAGCTCAATCTCTTTTTTATCTTTTAAAAGTAGATTTTTTACCTCATATACTTCATTATTTATCTGAGAAGATATTATAAAAGCATTATCACAACTTCTCAGTTTTGTACTAGCTATTTTTTCTATTGTATCACCTAAAAACGATTGATGATCAAGATCAATTGTTGTTATAACCGTTAAATCATTTACAACAACATTTGTTGCATCAAACTCTCCACCAAGACCAGCTTCTAAAACTAAAAATTCCAAATTATTACTGAGATACAATCCAATAAGTGTAGTATATTCAAAATATGTAAGTTTTTCTATCAAGTTTATAGGTAGTAGCTCTTGAAGCTTTTCGTGGGCAAAATTTAACTGATCATCACTGCTATTAGTTCCATTTATCCAGATTCTTTCATTAAATTCAATTATATGTGGAGAACTATAATGAAGTACTGTTTTATTTTGTTGTTCTAAAAATGATGCTATAAATCTTCCCGTTGTGCCCTTACCATTTGTCCCTATTATATGTATTACATAAGGTAGTTTTATATATTTAGATAAAATCTCCCAAGATTGTTTGATAACATCATAATCTATCTTGTCATAAAAAAGAGTTTTTGTCTCTAAAAACTCTAATAAACTATTTACTATGACTACTCCTTAAAACTATTAACTGCAATTTTAGAAAAAAGATCTCCTAAAGCTTTTGTTGCAGCATTTTTTACAGCTTCTTGTTTTTGTTGGTCTGATACAAGAGAGTTAGCCTCTACATTATAATCATAATAGTTTGATACAGAAAGATTCTTCTTCTCTTGATCTCTTTTTTGATATATTACAGAGATAGTTACATTTGCTCTATATGTTTTTGCATACCCTTCATTATCTGAAGCCATAACACTATGTGATACACTTGCTAGTCTTACAAATACTTGCGTATCTGCTTCCTCTTTGTTTTGTGTTAGTTGTGCATTAAATCTACTTAAAACCATCTCATTCATTGCATCTTTTACTAAAACAGAATTTTGTGAATTTTCAATATCCATCTCAAGGTCAACATATACTTTCCCACTAATCTCATTTTTTGCATAATATGAAGATGGTTTATATCCACAACCACTTAACATAAAGAGTGTATAGTTAAGAATTACAAATGAGATTATAATAGATTTAAAATTCACAATTAGCCTTTAACTACTAGATTAACTAATTTTTTTGGTACAACTATCTCTTTAATTATCTCTTTACTATCAATCCATTTTTTTGTATTTTCATTCTCTTTTGCTAATACTAAAACTTCCTCTTTGGAAGCCTCTGGGGATACTTCTATTTCACCTCTTTTTTTACCATTTACAGTGATGGCTATTGTGATACTATTTTGCACAAAAACTTCTTGTTTTACTTCAATAGTTTTATCAAAATTACTTCTAGCAAATAACATATCACTTAATTCCCAACATGTGTGTGGGATAATTGGTTCTAAAATATTTGTTAAGATATAATATCCCTCTATCCAAATAGTAGGGTTTTCTTGTTTATTTAAAGCATTTAATGCTTCCATTGAAGCGGCAATAAGTGTATTAAAAGCATAAGTTTTATTCATAACCTCATCAGCTTTTTGTAAAGCTTCATAGATTTTTTTTCTCGCTTCTTGTTCATCTTTTGTTAAACTATTATGTTCAATTCTCTCAATTTTGGAAGCATTTGAACCTTCACATTTACCCACAGACTCATAAAATCTTCGTATAAATCTAAAAGCTCCCTCAACCGCACTATCATTCCACTCTAACTCTTTAGTTGGAGGTGCTGCAAACATCATAAAAAGTCTTGCAGTATCAGCTCCATATTTTGATACAATCGCATCTGGGTCTACAACATTTCCTTTTGATTTTGACATTTTTGCACCATCTTTTAAAACCATCCCTTGTGTAAGTAGGTTTTTAAATGGTTCAACACTATTTGTATATCCTAGTTGATTTAAAGCTTTTGTAAAAAATCTCGCATATAAAAGATGTAAAATAGCATGTTCAATTCCACCAATATACTGATCTACATCCATCCAATAATTTGAATTTTCTTTATCAATACCAACCTCATTCCATTTTGATGGATTTGTTGCATATCGTAAAAAATACCAAGATGATTGAACAAAAGTATCTAAAGTATCTGTTTCTCTAGTTGCTGCTTTTCCACATTTTGGACAAGAACAGTTTTTCCAAGTAGGATGATTTTCCAGAGGATTTCCCTCTCCTGTAATCTCTACATCTTCAGGTAAGGCAATTGGTAAGTTTTCGATTTTTTCAGAAACAATTCCACAATCGTCACAATGAACAAATGGAATTGGTGCACCCCAATATCTCTGTCGTGAAACCCCCCAATCTCTTAGTTTAAAGTTTACTTTTTCTCTCCCTAAATTATTTTTTTCAAAATGTTCTATAATAACTTTTTTAGCAGTCACATTAGGCATATCAGTAAAATCATCACTATCTACTAAAATTCCCTCTTCTGTAAAAGCTTCTTCTAAATTGATAATACCCATTTTTGTATCTATTGCTATTTTAATATCAAGTTTATATTTACTTGCAAATTCAAAATCTCTTTGGTCATGAGCAGGAACTGCCATAACAGCACCTCCACCATAACTTGCTAATACAAAGTTTGCAACCCATACAGGTATCTCTTTTCCTGTTAATGGATGGATTACAGTTATCTCTAAATCTAATCCCTCTTTTTCTTGTGTTGCTCTATCTCGCTCAGTTACTTTTTGCATAGCTTCAATTTGTGCTATTTTTTCATCACTTAAAAGTTTATTTTCTACTAGATATTTTACTATTGAATGTTCTGGTGCAAGTGCTGTATATGTTACTCCATAGATAGTATCTGGTCTTGTTGTAAATACTTCATATTTTTCAAAATTATTATTTAGTTTTTCTTTTGCATCATCGCTTAAATTAAATTCAAACTCTAATCCAGTGCTTCTCCCTATCCAATTTTCTTGCATAGTTAAAACTTGTGATGGCCATTTCCCCTCTAAAGTTTTTAAATCATCAAGTAATGTTTGTGCATATTTTGTAATCGCTACATAATACCCTGGCATCTCTTTTTGTTCAACAGGTGTATCACATCTCCAACAACATCCCTCTTCAACTTGCTCATTTGCTAAAACAGTATGACAAGGTTCACACCAATTTACAGTTGAACTTTTTTGGTATAAAAGTCCCTCCTCATACATCTTTATAATAAACTCTTGTTCCCATTTTGTATAAAGTTCATCACTAGTTGCAAACTCTCTTGTTTTAGAAAAAGATAGTCCAAGACCCTCTAGCTCTTTTCTCATATAATCAATATTTTCATAAGTCCATTTTTTTGGATGGAGTTTATGTTTTATCGCTGCATTTTCTGCAGGCATCCCAAAGCTATCCCAACCAATTGGGTGTAATACATTAAAACCATTTTTCCTAAAATGTCTAGCAAAAGCATCACCTAAACAATAGTTTCTAACATGTCCCATATGGATTCTTCCACTTGGGTATGGGAACATACTTAGGATATATTTTTTCTCTTTTTCTTTTGCCTCTTGCGAATCTTCACTTAACGGTTCAAAACTACTATTTTCATTCCAATAATTTTGCCACTTTTTCTCAATATTCTGTGGATTATAATCCATTAATAATCATCCTTCTCTGTACTTTTTGCACTCTCTATTAATGCTAATGCTACTGCAAATAGATTTGCCACAACTGCACCAATTGCTAATGCTACTGATAATTCTACATTATTTGTAAATGTGTATACGATAAATGCAGGTATAAGGTGTAAATCTGCTACTAAAGAACTGGCTAATAACTCAGCAGATAGTAAATTTCTCACCCCAATTTTTAATATTGTTGATATTACATTTACCCCAGCTGCTATAAATAGTGCTACTGCGTTATGGTCATATAAAAAACCAGCCGTTGTTGTCAAACTCATCAATGAAAAGAAAATATAAACTACCTTACCCCAATCCATATAATACTCCTAAAGTTACAAATCTTAAATAATCCACGATTATAGTCAAAACTTAGTTACAGATGGTTTAAATTATAATAATTCTTTAAACATCAAATTAAATTTTACTTCACCTCTAAATTCATTTTTAGATATATTTGCAGTGAAACTTATCTTTTGACCAACTGCAACCTCATCAAAATCTATAAAAACAACCACCTCGATAGAGATATTTCCATTTGATACTTCTAATTTTGTATATTCTTTATTTTTTCCTATTTTGGTTGCATTTAAAACTTCCATATTTGAAAAAGTAAATATTGGATAGGGATTGGTAATCCCATATGGTCTATAAGATTCTATAAGATTATAAATATTTTCACCAACTTCACTAATGCAAAATTCACCCAAAGAGTTAGTTTCAACATCCTCTTCTAAAACAATTTGTTGTTCTATATTTATATTTAACATCTCTTTAAATTGAGTTATTTTACTTTTATGTAAACTAAGCCCTGCTGCTTGTTTATGTCCACCAAAACCATCTAAAACTTCACTACAACTAGCAATGAGTTCATATAAATTAACTTGTGCTGTACTTCGAGCACTTGCTTTTGCCTTTATCTCATTGACACTAAAAACAATTGATGGTTTTTTGTATTTTTCACATAGTTTTGAAGCAACTATCCCTATAATTCCCTCATTCCAACTATCACTTGCAACAACTACTACTTTATCATTTTCATTTACTTGCTCTTTTGCTTCATTGAAAATTTGTAACTGTTCTTGTTTTCTCATCTCATTTAACTCTATAAGATAATCTAATTGCATATTTGCTTCAATCTTATCAAAAGAGAGTAAAAACTCTAAAGCGATTGAGGGGTCAGACATCCTCCCTGCACAATTTATAAGAGGAGCTATTTTAAAGCCAATATCCTCTTCTGTTACAACATCAAGACCATATCTTTGTCTTAAAGCGACCATACAAGGTCTTTGAGAATTTTGAATACTTTTTAGCCCTGCTTTCACCATTGTTTGATTTAAACTTTTCATAGGCATGATATCTGCAACAATTGCTAAAGAGAGTAAGTCAAAAAGCTCCATAAGGTTGTATTTAAAATTAAGACCATTTTTTATACTTGCACACAAATACCAAGCAACTTGTGCCCCACAAATATCTTTAAATGGGAAGGTACAATCACTTTGTTTAGGATTTATAATAGCATACGCATCAGGAAGTTCTAGCCCAACAGTATGATGATCTGTTATGATTAAATCTAATCCTCTTTGCTTACAAATATTTGCAGCTTCAATAGCACTAATTCCATTATCAACAGTGATAATAATCCCATCATAAATCTCTTCAAGTATATTTGGGCTTAATCCATACCCATGTTCAAATCTATTGGGGATAATATAGTTTATCTCAACCCCTAAACTAGTAAAAAAATTCACCATAATAGCTGTTGAAGTAACCCCATCCACATCATAATCTCCAACCACATTGATTGTCTCACCATTATGTATCGCTTTTATGATTCTAGTTGTTGCTTTTTGCATATCTTTAAAACTATCAGGTGTTGGCAAACTCTTAAGTGTCTTAAACTGATCATCTTTGACTCTACTGTGTAAAATCTCTTCTATATCATTTATTGTTAATCTTTTCATATTTTTATTATATCGTTTTTAAACTATTTTTAGATAAAATAATTGCTATTTAATTAATTGAATTTAGGATTTATAAATGGATAAAGCAAAATATATATGGATGGATGGTGAACTTACCCCTTGGGATGAAGCAAAGGTACATGTTCTTACACATACACTACACTATGGAAATGGTGCAATTGAAGGTACAAAAGCATACAAAACAGTTGATGGTAGATGTGCTATTTTTAAACTAACAGAGCATACACAAAGACTTATTAACTCTTCAAAAATGACACTTATGGATGTACCTTATAGTGTAGAAGAATTAAACGATGCTCAAGTAAAACTGTTGCAAGAAAATGAACTTTTTGAAGGTGCATATATAAGACCTCTTGTATATTTAGGATATGGTGTTATGGGATTGTATCACAAAGATGCACCTGTAAATGTATCAATTAGTGCATGGAAATGGGGAGCATATCTTGGTGATGAAGGTTTAAAAAAAGGTATTAGACTTAAAATTGCTTCAATGACTAGAACACCAAATACTTCAAGTATGGGGAAAGCAAAAGCAGTTGCAAACTACCTTAACTCACAAATGGCAAAATATGAAGCTGTAGAAGCTGGATATGATGAAGCACTTTTGAGAGATGATCAAGGGTATATTGCAGAAGCCAGTGGAGCTGCATTTTTCATGGTTGAAAATGGTGTTCTAGTAACACCTCCAAGTGATAATGCTTTAAAATCAATTACACAATCTACTATTATAGATTTAGCTAATGATATGGGTATTAAAGTTGAGAGAAGAAGAATCACAAGAGAAGAGATATATATTTGTGATGAGTGTTTCCTAACTGGAACTGCTGCTGAAGTTACACCAGTAAGAGATGTTGATGCTAGAACTATCGGTTGTGGTAGTAGAGGACCAATCACAGAAAAACTTCAATCAGCATATTTTGATGTGGTTGCAGGAAAAAATGAGAAGTATTTAAAATACTTAACATACATTAACTAATATAATTAAGTGAAGATAAAGTGGATTTTAATATTATAGCAATCCATTTACAAAAAAAGAGGAATATAAATAATGCCAATAGATAATGACTATTTTAAAAATAGACAAAAACAACAAAGTGGTTCTACAAACAATAGTAGTAACGATAATAAAAACAACAATAATGGTGGTGGAAATGGTGGAGGTGGTTATGAACCTCCTTTTCAGGCTCCTGATTTATTTAAAAACTTCAATAAACAATCAGGTATCATCTATGGAATTATAATACTTGCTGTATTGTTATTTTTCACAAAACCTTTTGTTATTATTAACTCAGGTGAAGTTGGTATCAAAGTAACAACAGGTAAGTATGAAACTGACCCATTACAACCAGGTTTTCACCTTTATATCCCAGTTATTCAAAAAGTTATAACTGTTGATACAAAAGTGAGACTTATAAACTATATGACAGTTGAGCAAATGAGTGGATTTGATAGTGGAATTAAAGTAAATCCTGCTATTAATATTCTTGATGCAAGAGGGTTACCAGTATCTATTGAACTTACTGTACAGTACAAACTTTTACCATCAGGTGCTCCTATGACTATAGCTACTTGGGGTCTAAGCTGGGAAGATAAAATCGTAAATCCAGTTGTTAGAAATATTGTAAGAAATGTTGTAGGTGAGTTCAACGCAGAACAACTTCCAACAAAAAGAAATGAGATAGCTGTATTAATCGAAAATGGTATTAGATCGCAAATTGAAGCACTAGAGGGAAGACCTGTATCTATTGAATCAGTTCAATTAAGAGAGATTGTACTTCCAGTTAAAATTAAAGAGCAAATTGAAAGAGTACAAATAGCAAACCAAGAATCTGAGCGAGTAAAATATGAAGTTTTAAGAGCGAAGCAAGAAGCTGAAAAGAAAGCAGCTCTAGCAAAAGGGGAAGCTGATAAAAATAGAATTGAAGCACAAGGTAGAGCGGATGCTGTTACTATTGAAGCTGCTGCACAATCAAAAGCAAATAAATTGGTTGCAGAGTCTTTAACTTCAAAACTTTTACATATGCAACAAATTGAAGTACAAGGAAGATTTAATGATGCACTTAGAGAGAACAAAGATGCTAAAATTTTCTTAACTCCTGGTGGTTCTACTCCAAATATTTGGGTAGATACAAAAGATACACAAAGAGCTACAGCTGTTAGCAATTAGCTTTAAAAAGAGAGATTTTTCTCTCTTTATTATATAATGCAAAAAATAAAATATATAATCATCCTTATCTTAGCATTAGCATTGGTATTTCTATATATCCAATTAACTGACTATGATAAAATATCAAATTCACTTCTACAACAAAACTCATCTTCAAGTAAAAAAATTGAAAACTTAGAAAGCCAAATTTCCACTTTAAAAGCAGAAAATCAAGTATTACAAGATACTATTGCAACACAAAAACAAAAAATATTTTTACTTGAAGAGGAGTTAGTATTAATAAAATATGATAGAGGTGATACCAACACCACAAATATTGATACTAATACTACTATAAACGACACAAATACTACGATAGAAAACCAAGAGATTCAAAAAGAAGAAAAATCAATTTTTGATAAAATATTTAACAACTAAGAGGAAATAGATGGCTAACATCATAGATACAATAGATTTTGAAAAAAATAACGGAATCATTCCAGTTATTACACAAGACAACACAACAAATGAAGTGCTTATGCTTGCATATATGAATAAAGAAGCATTAGAATTAACACTTAGCACAAATTATGCTCACTATTTTAGTAGAAGCAAACAAAGACTTTGGAAAAAAGGTGAAAGTTCAAGCCATACTCAAGAGGTTGTATCTATAAGCCTTGATTGTGACAATGACACAATCCTATTGAAAGTAAATCAAGCAGGAGTAGCTTGTCATACAGGGAGAAAATCTTGCTTTTTTACAGATATAAAAACAGGAGAGACTACAAGTGAAGTAGAAGTTGATACAACAGCTGCTTACGGTGTAGTAGATAGTTTATATCACACAATCCTTGAGAGAAAGCACGATGACCCAACTAAATCATACACAGCAAAACTTCTCCAAGGGAAACAAAACTCAATGCTCAAAAAAATTGTAGAAGAAGCTGGAGAATTTACCTTTGCAGTAAAAGATAATGACACAGAAGAAATCATCTATGAAGGTGCTGATCTACTTTACCATTCTTTAGTAGCACTTGCTAGCCAAAATATAAGCCCAGATAGAATCAAACAAGAGATTGCAAAAAGATTTGGTTTAAGTGGCATTGAGGAAAAAAATTCAAGAAGTGAGTAGTATAAAACTACCCGCTTCTCATAAACTTTTTACTAACTTCATGTACCATTCATCTCAATCAAATTATTAATATTTTAGAGAATTAGGCAAATATTAAAGAGAAATCATCTAACACTTAACTTCTATAATTTGTTACACTACTATTAAAATATAGGAGATCCACTATGAAAATAGGATTGATTACAGGGGCAAGTAGAGGATTAGGTAGAAGTATGGCTTTGCATTTAGCACAAAAAGGTTATCACATCATTTTTACCTACAACAATTCAAAAGAAAAAGCAGATGAAGTGATTCAAGAAATTAAATTTTATGGACAAGAGGCTATTGCATTACAGCTTGATACTACTAAAGTTGATTCTTTTGAACTATTTATCACTCAACTAAAGAATGAAATACAAACTAAATGGCAATGCCAAAATATAGATTTATTGGTCAATAATGCAGGTATAGGTATCAATGCTTCTATCGCTAATACAACAGTAGAAGAATTAGATCAATTATATAATGTACATGTAAAAGGTCCTTACTTTTTAACACAAAAACTCTTACCTTTCATAAAGGATGGTGGTACTATAATTAATATTTCAACAGGTCTTACAAGATTTTGTTTAACAGGTTTTAGTGCTTACGCTATGATGAAAGGAGCAGTTGAAGTTATGACAAAATATCTAGCACAAGAGTTGGGAAATCATAATATCACAGTAAATACAATTGCTCCAGGAGCAATAGAAACAGATTTTGGCAATGGTACTGTTAGAGATAATAAACAAGTTAATAACTTCATATCTTCACAAACTGCGCTTGGTCGAGCAGGTTATGCTGATGATATAGGTGCTGCATTGGCTAACCTTGTATCAGAAGAATGTCATTGGATTAATGCCCAAAGAATAGAAATCTCAGGAGGTATGTTTTTATAAATGGATAATCGATTTGAAAATTTATTACATTTAATTCAAATGCAATCTTTAAAAGAAGGGATTAATCATACACTAATTCCTTCTGTAAATATTTTTAAATCATCAAATACAACTCAAACTCTACAAACTATTTATGAACCTTCATTATTTATAATTATTCAAGGAAAAAAGCTTGTTACAATTAATAATCAAACAATAGAATATGATTCTTCCTCCTATCTTATTTCATCTTCTTTTTTACCCGTATCTGGTAAAATTACTCAAGCAAGTGAAAATAAACCTTTTTTATCCCTGCAAATTATTTTTAATTTAAAACAAATATTTGAAACTATTGAACAATTTTCTATTAAAGCTAAAAAAACTTCTCATACAAAATTAGCCATATCTTCATATAATATAACGGAAAATTTATTGGATGCGACTTCTCGTTTAGTTAACTTATTAAAAAACCCAGAAGATATCAATGCACTTAGCGATTTATATCTAAAAGAAATTTTGTATAGATTACTTATCTCAAATAATAATACAGAACTTAAACAACTTGCATTTGCAGAAGGGAATGCCTATAAAGTTTATCAAACTATACTCTATATAAATGATAATTTATTTGACTTGATTTTTATTGAAGATCTTGCAAAGTCTGTAAATATGAGTATTTCATCTTTTCATAAACATTTTAAAACAATAACCTCTGTTAGTCCACTAAAATATATAAAGATTCAAAGACTACAAAAAGCAAAAAGCTTGATGGTGTCAGAGAATATGGATATTACCGGAGCTTCTTTTTCTGTTGGATATCAAAGCCCTTCTCAATTTAGTAGGGAGTACACAAGCTATTTTGGGATTAGCCCAAGTTTAGATATTAAAAACATTAAACAACAATGGATAAAATATTAAATATTACAATATTAAGTAGATTTATTTAACATATATTAGATATTATAAACAAATAATTATTAAAAGAGATATTTATATTTATGAAAAAAATTTACAAGTTGGCTAATGATGAATAAAAAAACTACGTATCTATTTTATACAATAATTTCATTATTTACTCTACTTTTCATACAAGTTATTTATTTACAAAACAATAAGTCTATGACAAAAGAGATGAAAGAGGCAAAAATAGAGTTTGTACAACTAGTGCAACTTCCTGATCTTGCAATCTCTACTGAGGCTACTTATATAAGACATAGAAGTTTAGCTGATATATTTAGTATCTATAAAGATGATGGAAATTTAAGAGAGTACTTCCCCTCAACATTCACATATTCACATTCACAAGGATACAAATGATAAAAGAAAAAATAAATTTATATTTAATTCAATATGCAATAAATGCAATATTAAGACAAAAAAGTAAGAATTTTTTTATTCTAAATATTTTTATACTTTTAACTTTTTTATTAACTTCAATTTTTTTTATATCCAATTCTATTAAATATGAATTAAACTCTACTGTTGAAGCCTTACCACAAATTACAGTACAAAAAATAAAAGCTGGAAAATCATACGATATAGATACAAGTGTTGTTGATGATATCTTGACCATCACTGGGGTTACTGATGCGGTTGCCAGAGTTTGGGGATATTATTATTTTGAAAATGTAGGAGTAAATTTTACTATTGTTGGATTAGATGCTTATGAGAATCAGTATAAAAAAAGCTTTGAGAATATTGTAAAAAAATTTGACCTAAATGAGTTAAGTGAAAATTCCTCCATGATAGTTGGACAAGGAGTGTATGAATCTCTAAAAAAAGGATATTATTTACAAAATTATTTTAACTTTATTAAACCAGATGGCTCAATCAAAAAGCTTACAATAGCAGGAACATTTAATAGTAATATACAATTAGAATCCAATGATGTGATAATAATGTCAAAAGAAAATGCAAAAGAAATATTTGATATAAATGAAGATAAAACTACAGATATAGTTGTAAAAGTAGCAAACCCGGAAGAGATAAGTACAATATCACAAAAAATAAAACTTATGTATCCAGATACTAGAGTTGTAACTTCTGAAGATTTTAAAGTAAGTTATCAAAATATTTTTAACTACAAAAGTGGAATATTTTTAACTATATTTATTATCTCATTATTTACTTTTTTTATGATTATTTATGATAAATCAAGTGGCTTAAGTAGTGAAGAAAAAAGAGAAATAGGAATACTTAAAGCAATAGGATGGACGGTAGATGATGTTTTAAAAGAAAAATTCTATGAAAGTTTTATTATCTCATTTTTAGCTTATATGATAGGAATTATATCTGCATTTGCATTTGTTTATTTATTTCAAGCTCCACTTTTAAGAGATGTATTTGTTGGATATAGTGAATTAAAAACAACTTTTGAGTTGCCTTTTGTATTTGATTTTCAGACTTTATTTTTAGTATTTTTCCTAAGTGTTCCTATTTATATAGCAGCAACTATTATCCCTTCTTGGAGAACAGCAACACTTGAAACAGACGAGGTTATAAGATGATAAAATTAGAAAATGTCACAAAAATATATGAGATAAATAATGATCATAAAGTAACAGCATTAGAAAATATAAACTTGGAGTTCAAAGAGGGCGAATTAATAGTACTTAAAGGAGCTAGCGGAAGTGGGAAAAGTACAATTTTATCACTTATTGCAGCTTTAAGTAAGCCTACTAGTGGCGAAGTAATAGTGGATAATAATCGTATATCAAAACTTCCAGATAATTTTGCGGCTCTTTATAGAAGAAAAAATATTGGTTTTATATTCCAAAAATATAATTTGATTCCAACACTAAGTGTAAAAGACAATATACTTTTACCCCTAGTACCAACAAATCCAGATGAAAAAGAAGCACTTAATAAATTAAATCAAGTGATGGAAAAATTTGATATAAGCCATAAACAAAATATGATTGTAAGAAATTTATCAGGAGGTGAGCAACAAAGAGTTGCAATAGCAAGAGCCCATATAAATGATCCAAAAATTATAATTGCAGATGAACCAACTGCAAATCTTGATGAAAAACTTTCACTTAATTTTATAGATATTTTACGAAAACTCAAACAATCAAATAAAACAATTATAGTAGCTACTCACGATCCTTTGTTTTTTAATCTTGATTTTGTAGATAAAATTATAGAGATAAAAAATGGTACTATTGGAGATATACACGAATGATGTTAGTTCCTGAAGTAATAGCGATATTTATACTTAATATTATTTTTGCTTTTTTTAGCTTAGTAGCATTTGTATTAGCTGTAAGAATATTTTTTAAATGGGATTTAAATGCAACTACAAAACTTCAATATTCACTTGAAAAACAAAGTTTTTTAACAGCAACTATTATTAAATATATTTTTGCTATCAAATTACCTTTGTTTTTATTTTTTATATTTACATTAGATAAGATATCAAATCTCCTTACAGGAGCTATGTGTGCAGCTGGAGTTGTAGATGCAACAGAATATGGAACATATCTTTTTATACTTAAAATTATTAATATTTATCTTTTTGGATTTTGGTTAGTTTTACACTATTTAGATATAAAAAGTAAAGAGTTAAAATATACTAAAATAAAATTTGGATTTTTTATTATTATTTTTTTATTGTTTTTAACAGAAATTATATTCGAAGGTATTATGTTTAGTGCTATAGATATTGATAAAATGGTAAGTTGTTGTGGTACTTTATATTCAAGTAGTGCTACTTCTTATATATCAAATATCTTTTTGATACAAACTCCTATATTATTATCTTTGTTTTATGGAAACTTTTTACTAATAATAATATTTTATTATTTAAGACAAAAAGAGTTTTTTTCATTGGCAAATTTATTCTTCATAATTATCTCAATTATTAGTCTTATCTCATATTTTGGTACCTATATTTATGAACTACCTACACATCATTGTCCATTTTGTTTTTTACAAAAAGATTATTATTATATTGGTTATTTCATTTATACTCTACTTTTTGTAGGTACTTTTAATGGATTGACTGTTGGATTTATTCATGATAATACAAGAATAAAAAAAGCATATAAACTATCTCTTGTATTCAATCTTTTATTTTTACTTTTAGTAAGTAGCTACCCTTTAATATATTATATAAAAAATGGTGTTTGGTTATAATTTGATGTTTGTCAATATTTTTATTTTTATAAAATGGTACAATAATAAAAAATAATTGGAGTGTATATAATGCATATTTTAAGTTCTAAGTTTCGTAAAAAATTTGGTTTGTTTATTTTATTGATAGTATCGGTTAGTTCTTTGTTTGCTAATGATTTAGAAGTGAAACAACAAGATGTATCTCCCGAACAGTTACAGTCTCAAAATGTGGAAATAGCTAAATATGTTGCAATAGAATTATCAAAAGATTTGCCAAAGGTTGTAGATAAATATACAAAATTTACTTCAATTAAATCTGAGAAAACAACACTTATATATACATTTGAAATAAATATAGGTTCAAAGAGTGATGAAGCTGTAAAAAAAGAAGATCACAAAAGAATGGAAAAAGCTGTAGTAAATGGAGTATGTAGTACTTCTAAAAGATTTTTAGAAGCACAAATTGTCATAATTTATAATTATGTTAGTGCAAAATCTAAAGCCAAATTATTTCAATTTGAGATTGACCAAAATAAATGTTTTTTACTAGAAAAAATGGCACTTGCTAATGATTAGAAATATTCAATTTAATTTAATATTTTTATTGCTTTTTACTCTTCCTTTGTTATTCATTGGTTGTGAAAAAAAAGTAGATGATGGTATTACCAAAGTACACTGGGATAGAGATATGTGTGCAAGATGTGTTATGGTTGTTAGTGATAGAAAGAATACAGTTCAAATCAAAAATCCCAATACAGGGAAAACATATATGTTTGATGATATTGGCTGCACTATTTTATGGTTTAATGAGGAACAAATTATGTGGAAAGATAAAGCAGTTATTTGGATTACTGATGTTAATAATGGCGAATGGATAGATGCACGAACTGCATTTTATGATACTGAAAACATAACACCTATGGCTTACGGATTTTCAGCACATAAAACAAAAAATACAATCAAACAAAATCAAGAAATAATTAATTTTGAGGAAGTTTCAAGAAGAGTTTTACTAATCGGAAAATAACTCTTCTTGTAAAATTAAGAATTAATAAAACTTATGAATTTCTTCCATAATATTACTAAATTCTATATCTTCACCTTTTTCTTTCAAAAAGTTTATGAGGTATTTTTCACTTGCATCTATACCCTCTTCTTGTTCAATTTTTAAAAGTTCTTTATACAATTCAGATATAACTTCAATTACATGTTTTGATATACTTTTCCTTGAAGCTGTATATCCTATAATTTCATGAGTATCTGTATCTCGTCTTGATTCAAATTCTGTAAATATCCAATAATATCTTCCATCTTTTGCTAAGTTTTTTACTACTGCATTTATATTTTTACCTGTAGATATAGTTTGCCATAATAATTTAAATACAATTTTTGGCATATCGGGATGTCTAATTATATTATGAGGTTGCCCAAGAAGTTCCTCTTTGCTATACCCACATATTTCTATAAAATAATCATTACAAAATGTAATTCTACCTTTTGCATCAGTTTCGCTAACTATATATCTTTTTGGGTCTAATTGAATCTCTTCATCTAGTACTAGTTTATTATTTTTCATTATATTCTCCCATTTATAAGTCTAATAAGTGCGTCTGAGACTTCATTAAATTTAAATACCCTTTTGCCATTATATTTTTTAGCAAAATTCTTTGCATCTTGTTCATTTTCTATGGCTACTAAATCATCACCTGATGGGGAAATTGCACGACTCCCATAAATATAAAAGGCATCTTTTGCATTGATTAGTTTCATTGTTACATAATCAGTTACAATAATATCTTTAAAATCTTTTTCATTTTTTACACCAATATCAAACCACTTTCCAGGTCTATGATAAAACTCTATTAAAGATTTCGGACTTGAAAAAAAGATTTTTTTACCATTATTTAGTTCTATTTTGGCTGCCCATTGTGGATCTTTATAGATAAAAAAGTTTCTCACTAAACACCTAGTTTCCTTAGTGTAGTCCATTTGATAATTCATTGGAGCTTTCACTAGCAATGAATTTGAGCTATAAGCAACTGATATGAATATAAATATACCTATTAATAATTTGAACATTTTATTTTCCTTTTTGTTAAATTTATTATTAAACTAAATCTTTTCTTTTAAAAATTTTAAATCCAAGAAAAGAAAAAACTAAACCTAATACAACAGGATAGACAATAGAAAGAACTACAAAAGTTGTTTGCTTCATTGAATCTAAAATATAAAAGGCAACAGGTCCCATAACTGTTAACTCAGGATCAAACAATGAGATAGCAGCAACTCTAAATATTTCCATAGGATTTATCATAGCAATAAATATAATCAATTGATCATCGAATCTTTGGCTCATCATTAAAGATATCAACGCAATATCTATAAATGCTAATAAAATTATCCAAACAAAAAAAGCAATCCCAAGTGCAACTTCACTTGATTTTACAAATGAAGAGATGAAAAAAGCAATTCCTAAAAAGACACTAGACATAGCAAATAAGAGTCCTGTATATAAAAAGAATATATCCCACGGTATGCTGGCACCCTTAACCATTCCATATGTTATAGCAACAACCATAGCAAATAATACAGGTAAATAAACAGTGATAAACCTTCCAATTATTTTACCCCAATAATATTGCTTAAGTGAAATAGGAAAAGATAACATATACTCTAAAATATGATTATCTCTATCCCCTGAAATCGACCGAACAGTAGTTATAAGTATAAATATAGGTAAAATTACAATTGTGATTTGAATATACATAAGTAATAATCTACTTAGTCCACTAAAACCCATTACTTGTGATTCAGTAACTCCTGCTATAAAAAATATAGCTATCAAGCCGCCAAATACTAGTGAATAGATTAAAAACCATTTTGCTCTGATTGATTCTTTCAAATCTAAATATGCGATTAAATATAAATTTTTCATTTTTAATATCCTAATATTTTTTTTCTAATTTTTGGATTTGCCATATGTTCACCCCTTAACATTTTCATTATAACTTCTTCAAATTTTATACACCCATTACACTCATTTTCATAGGCAGAAAAACCATACAACATTGGTGTTTTTGCATTTATTGCAAAACTTGCTGTAAAAGGATCTATATATTTTTTTGTATCATTTGAAAAAATTCTAGTTTCTGTTTTTTTTAAATCTATTTTTTCTTTTTTTGCCCATAAGATCATACATCCTATATCATCAAAATATACTATTTTATCATCGTGTTTCATATCAGCCGTGTGTATATTTGTATCTGGTAATTTCATATTACATTGTGGACAAATTCTTACTTGCTTCTTATTTTGATTACTATTTGAATCGCATCCAATATATAAAAATGCAAATAATACAATTAAAAATAAATTAAATAATAGTTTCATCTGAAATAATTTTTCCCATATCCATATAAACTTGCCTATTGACAATCTCTTCAACTTCTTCAAGCCTATGCGTTACAAATAACAATACTTTGTCATCTTCATTTTGTTTTAAAAGTCTATAAAAATCTTCTCTTGCTTTGGGATCAAGATTTGCTGTTGGTTCATCATAAATAATAATACTACTTTTTTTTGCTAAACTAATAGCAATAAGAAGTTTTTGTTTCATACCACCGCTTAGTTTAAAAAAGGATTTATTCATATTCTCATTTATATCTAGTTTCATCTCATTTGCATAATGTCTTATCAACTCTTTATCTACTTTTGCACTTACACTAATATACTGAATTAATTCCGCAATACTTAATTTAATAGGTGGTGGTAATTGAGGAATAAAACTAATATTTTCTAAAACTTTAACTCTTTGTTTTATTGGATCTAAACCATTGATTAAAACATTCCCATTATCAGGATGATAATATCCTAAAATAGATCGAATAAGTGTAGTTTTACCAGCACCATTTGCACCCATAAGTGCTATATAATCATTTTTTTTAAATTCACAACTAATATTATTTAATGATATATGTTGTCCAAACTTTTTTGTCAGATTATTAACTTTTATCATAATTATACTAATCCTTTTAATCTAAAACCAAAACTAAGGGCATCTTCATGACATACATCTATACACCTACCACATAAAGTACAATCAGCGCCTGTAATATACTCTTTAGTTATATTCTTTTCTTCCCTTTGTTTGTCATATTTAGCTTTTGTGATCTCTAATACTTGATTTTCAAAACATACATCATGACATACCATACAATGATCACAGTTGTCATTCCACTCTATTCTAAGTGCAGAAACTTTACCTACATATCCATAAGTAGTCCCTATTGGGCAAATATAAGTACACCATGCTCTTCTTGAAAA
The DNA here is from genome assembly GCA_021107755.1 of Arcobacteraceae bacterium. Lineage (GTDB taxonomy): Bacteria > Campylobacterota > Campylobacteria > Campylobacterales > Arcobacteraceae > JAIOSF01. The sequence continues at coordinate 77,257 of JAIOSF010000004.1, read as the reverse complement.
AAACACTTCCATAGTAAATACAACTACAACCCATATAAGTGCTACACTCCAACCGTAAGCTACCATTCTACTTAATATCCCAACTACATTAAAAGTTTCAAATACTAAATAACCACTTGTAAAGGATAATACTAAAAATATAACCCAAAAGATATGTCTTACTCGATGGTCAAATTTTCTATTTTTAATTATTTTTTTTGATACAAGTGTGTTGTGCCATTTTTCACCAATTTCACTCAGTATTCCATACGGGCAAACCCAAGAACAGTAACTTCTTCCACCAAGAAGTAAATATACTATCAAAATTGTTACCGTACCTATTATCATATTTATAGGCAAATGATAAGTTGCCAAAAACATTTGTATAGTCATAAAAGGATCAATCATATGAAATCCTAAAAATCTTGAACCACTTAGTGTTCCTTCTAGCATTTGTAAATCTATAAAAAATGATAAGAAAAAGAAAAGGTGAATTGAAATTACTAAAACCCATCTTTTCATTCTATAACTAAATATAGATTTACCCTCTTTTGTTTTATCAAAAAAAGTTGACCAAAAAGTTGTTTTCCCTATCGTTTCTCTGTTGTTATACTTATCCATAAAAAAACTCCATTTATATTTGGCTAAAAAATCTATTTAGCATTAGTTAATGCTTTAGCTCGTGCAGGAAATTCGCCTATCTCTTTTGCTAGTTCTCTTAAATCTTCTTGCTCAAGTGACAGTAAAAGTCCTTTCATAACAACATTTTCTTTTCGCCCTGCCTTAAAGTCAATTAAGTCTTTAAAAAGTTTTTCTTCTGTTTGTCCTATAAGTCTAGGTCCCATCATTGGTTTACCATTTTGAAAACCAGAACCATTTACTCCATGACAAGAAGCACATTTACTTTTATATTTGTTACTGACTTTAAATGCACCTGCATTTCCAGCTTTATCCCTTAATGCAGTTAGAGCATCCATCTCTTTTTCTCTATCATCTTTCTCTTGAGGACTTTCAGTAATACTAGAATTTTTTATAGTATCTCCAAAATCTTTAATGATTTTACCATGTTCACCACCATGATATGCTCTACCATTTGATGCTGTATATATCATAAGTCCTATAACTATTAATGTCGCTAAACCTGCTATTATATTTTTCATTGTCTTGCTCCTAATTCTTCTATCTTTTTATTGAATAAAAATATCTCAGTAGATATATCTTTAATATCTTTATCTGTCATTTGTTTAATTAAATCTACCATCAAAGGATTTGATTTGCTTCCATTTTTAAAATCATTAATTGATTTATAAATAAATTCAGCATCTTTACCTAAAAGAGATGGTCCAATAACACCATTTGCATAGTCATCATGACAGGCACTACATTTTAATTTAAAATTTGTACTTAACTGTTTAACGATTAACGATATTTGAACTCTTTCATAAGGACTTCTTATATGCATATTTGCATCTAATACTGTTCTTGGTTTTACACGAACTGAAGCATCTTTGTTTGCAGGTCGTGAATTTTCATCATAAGAACTTTCCACATTATAGTCATAATAATATGCTTTTCCCTCTTTTGTTTTTATTTCTGTTTTTTCTTTTTCTTCAACTTTTATTGCTTTTGGATTTGCATTTGTTATAACTTCAATTTGAGGAGTGGTAGTTTTAATATTTTGATCAGTACTCTCTTCTTTTGTTTTATCTCCACACCCAATAAATACAAATAGTGTAATCAATAATAGTGTTATATTATTTTTCATATTCTCATCCCTTTAATATAATAATCTTCATAAGATAATCGTGGTTTAATGATAATAGATGGTTGTGCAGTAGGACAAACTTCTTGACATACACCACATCCTGTACAACCATCATAAATCTCTGGCTTGTTTATCCCTGCTTTATTTCTAACCATTGCAATTGCTGTAAGAGGGTTTGGCATAGGACACATATCTGCACATAATGTACAAGGTTTCCCTTCATAACCATCAAATTTTTCTAATACTTTCTTTTCATATTCTGTTATATTTGTTTGATTTTTTATGAACTCTTTCATCTTATTATCATAACCTGCGGGTACAGGTTCATTTCTAACAGCTAAACAAGTTCTTTTATGTTCTAAAACTGCTATTCCCATTTTAATATCAGTTGCTTTTTCTGTATCATGATCCAAAGCACCACTAGGACAGGCCAATACACAAGGTACTGCCTCACAGGCATAACATCCTCTTTTATTTGCATCTATAAAGGGAGTTCCAACACCATGTCCTTTTCCAAAATCTGATAACTCAATAGAATGATATGGACAAACTTGAAGACATTGACCACATTTTATACATAAAGCTAAAAACTCTTTTTCAGCAACTGCACCTGGTGGTCTTAATCTATTTTCAGCTTTTACACCCATAGGACTAAAAACCATTCCTCCACCACCAACAAGTGCTAATATACCTATTGTTGAGTATTTAATAAAATCTCTTCTATCCGTCTTTACTGTTGCCATTTTTAATCCTTTATTCTAACTTTTGGTTTTTCATCTTCCATTAAAAATACTGGAGTAGAAAAAGGAGCTAGTTTTGCTAGAAAATTTAATATTGAAATTACAGGAGAACCATAAAAGAATTTTACATTTGGATTGTATATCCATAATTGATCTGCATATTGATAAACTTTATGAGGAGTATCCCCTATATTATCATCATTCCTATCAAATCCTGTATAGTTATCCCAATAATTTCCAACTATTTCATTTTCATTTGTTTTAGAACCCCTACTATCATTGACTACATCTTCAATATTTCCCATAATCACATTTTCTTTAATAACATTATTCTCACTTAAAGAGTGAAAATGTATAGCTTCACTGTTATATAATATTTTATTATTGGTTATCCAATTATTTGTACCTGGTTCAAAAGGTGATCTATCTACATATAAACCTTGTGCACAATATATTATAGTATTATCTTCAATTCTAAAATTTGACACATCTTTAAGTCCAATACCCATACCTGTAGCCCCTAAAGAACTTTTTACAATATTTCCAGTAGCAATTGTATCTTGCGAATACATAAAAAAAATACCAACAGAATTATATTTATATGTATTATTTCGTACATAATTCTTTCCTGCATACATAAAATGTAAAGAGTATCTACCATATTCTCCATAATTTTCTTCTATTATATTTCCATGAGAATACCAAATAACCATATCCCTTGATTTTATCAAAGAATTTTTTTTGATAATATTATCATTACTATACCAAAGTCTTAAACCATCACCTCTAAGTCCTAAATCATAATCTTTTGATGTGATTGTATTATTTGAAATTATTGAGTTAGAAATTTGCTGAGCATCTATCCCAAATAAACAATCATCAATGATACAATCACTTACTTCACACTGTTTACCATTGCTTAAAGTAATTGCAGCATCTAATTGATGATGTAAATTACCGCTATTAATTACTTTTAAGTTTTTAAGTGTTACAAAAGAACTATTAATTTTTATAACAGTTCCAACTCCTTGCCCATCTATAATAACACCCTCTTCTTTACCTATAATTGTTATAGGTTTATTTATTACAATATTTCCTTTATATACTCCGGCATTAAGTTGCAAAATAGAACCCTCAGGAGCATTATCAATTGCCTCTTGCAAAATATTTGTCCCCGCAAATAACGAAAGAGATAATAAGCAAATAGTAATAAATATTTTTAGCATAATAATTACATTACCTTATTTACTAGTTTCATTCATTGCTTTTTGTTTGGCAAAAAAAGCTAATAAACTCAATAAACTAATACCAATAATCATATAAAAACCAATTGTAGGATATGAATGAGTTATAAACTGTGCAATCTTACCATCACCAAAAACTGTTGGCATAAAAGGTTTAATCTTAAATGCTCCCCAATCATGTAAATTATGTCCAAACCAATATAACCAATATGAGTAATCCGCTATAAAAAGAATTGGCAATGATGCAGGTATAAGCATTAAATAATTTAATATTCTATTGTTATATAAAATAAAGTAAACCATACCTAAAGACAATGCAAGTAATGCATATATTCCTATCTCTCTTTCTATAGTTCCACCTACCCACATAGGATCCATACCAACATAGTGATTAATTGTATTCATCTCATGAACTTCTCCACTATACCCATCAAAGTGAAAAAACACAGGGATACCTTCAGGAAATGCTTCTTTTGGGTAATTTGGTGCTTCCAGTGAAACAGCCCAAATAGGAAGTGAGGCTACCCCTAATTCTGACTGTGTTTCGATCATTTTTTCTAAATTGTTATGAGCTTCCTTATCTACAGTGACACTTTTATATCTACCTTGATTATAAAAATTCCAAACCACTTTACTAAAAGAAGATACTTCATCTCCTTTATTTTCGTGAACTTTATTTAAAACTCCATGAAAAGAAATCATTGGAAATGTAAATGAGACTGTTAAAATAATAAGAGCCAATAAGGCAAATACTTTTGCTTTGTTAAAACTTGAATGCATGTTCTTCCTTTTTAATTTAAATAAATATAAATTTATTAAAATCATACTTATTTAAATTATAATTTTTTAAATAGTATATAAATGACTATAACTAATTTCGAGAGAATATAACTTGACAATAATCAAGTTATATTCATTTTATTAAACAAAATTCTATATTTTAAAATAAGTTAGCATTTTTATCTATCCATTTAAAATATTCAATAATGTCGTCTGTTTCTTTCTCACTCATATGTTGATTTGGCATTCTAAGATTAAAATAGTTAATCATACCATCAACGTATGGATCTTTATACATTTTTTCTGGGTTAAGAATAAAACTTTTTACCCATTTTTCAGCATTTTCATGTCTTTGTAAAACACCCGTTAAATCAGGACCTGAAGATACTTTTCCAACAACATGACATCCAGAACAACCACCCTCATTAAATGCTCTTTCACCTCTTTGAGCAGCAGGACTTTGCTTAGTTGCTATTATTCTTACAAGTGCATCTTTGGCTCTAATACCAACATCCGCTGTTTTAACCATTAATTGCCAAATCATATTTTCAAATAAAATAGCTTTTTCTATATCCCCATCTTTTAAGGCTTCATTAGCTAGTTTTTTCTGAGCAGGAATTTGTCCATATTGATCAAAAGCATCAGTTACAAGAGCTGCTACAACTTTATGATCACCGAATTTATTTTCTTTTAAAAACTTAACAACAGATTGAATAACTGCATCTGTAGCATCATTAACTGCAACTGTTTTATCATATTCTGCTTTTAATTCTTCAGTAGTCATTGTTTTCATTTTAAGTTTTTGAGCTGATGTATATTTTTTATTTGGATCTTTAACCATTAAGTATCCCATCATCTCTAAATGAAGTGCTGAACAAAATTCTGTACAATAGTATGGGAAAACACCTTCTATATCAGCTTCAAATTTAATAGATGCAGTTTCACCTGGCTCTAAAGAAGCATGAACATTATAATGATCTACTGTAAAACCATGAGTTTCATCTTGAGCTCTTTCAAGGTTAGTTAAATGCATAGTAACTATATCACCTTTGTTAACTGTAATTCTTTCTGGGTTAATATGAGATCTAACCATAGTAGCAAAAACTGTTACTTTGTTCCCATCTCTTTCAATTCTTTCTTGACCAGCTAAAGTTTTACCAATATGTTGTTCACCTGTTGTAACATTTGTACCCATTGGATATCTTACATGTGGGTGTAATTTAGTAGCTCTAATTGCAACAGCTTGATGTGGTTCACCTAAAGGTAAAGGCATATCTACAAGTAGATCCATTGTTTTACCACTAATATCAATTAACTGATGATTTTGTGGGTGAAGTGGACCAACATTTTGAAATCTATCAATAGCAAGTTTATTTAAAGAGATAATATACTTACCTTGTGGGTCAGCAGATTTACCCTCCATACCACATAAATGTCCAACATTATAATGAACATTTTCTTTATCCAAAACTTTAAGATCTTTATAGTTCCATTTTACGATTTGTGAATCAACATAAAGTGAAGTATAAATTTCACCATCAACATTTGAATATTGATTATGTAATGGTCCAAGACCTAATTCAACTTGACCATGTAAAGATTTTTTCATATCTAAAATAGGAATACCATATGGATCTTTTCCAATATATTCTTTAGCATCAATTAATTTTTTAATTTTACTCCATTTATATACTGAAGCATGTGTATCTAATTTTCCACAAACTGTAATATATTCACCATCAGGTGAAACATCTACACCGTGAGGTGATTTAGGTTCAGGAATTAAAAATAAAGCATTATTTTTAACAGCAATATCCATAGGTATGATTCTATGATTATTAACAACTTTTACATTTTTTGGATCTTTCGCAAGTTTTGCTAATTTTTCCCAGTTATATACATGTAAAAAATCAGTATCAAATCTACTCATACCAGCTTCATTTGGTGGCATACCAACTTCGATTCCACCAGTGTACATTTCTGTGTTAAATGAGTTTGTAAATCCCCAACCATCAGATACACCTTTACCAGAATCTGATAAATCTTGCATATATGGAGGCATCTCTATTGTAAATGAAGCTTTTTCATCAATTCGACCTTTTTCAGAATCAAATTTCCACATTGTAGCCCCACCTCTATAAGTTTCTTTATAGTCTTCAATTGGGTGATAGTCATTGTCAAATGGTGCAGCATATTGTGCAGCTTCTATTATATACTCAGAATTTTGAGTAAAAAAAGCTCCACCATGAGCTGATTTAAAAACAGGGTTAACTACAATTTGTCTAGTTTCAAAATCTGCTAAATCAATAATTGCAATTCGCGGGTTGGCTTTATCATTAATCGCTAACCATTTCCCATCATATTTTCCATCAACTTCTGAAAGTGCTGGGTGATGTGTATCTCCCCAATTTATCTCTCTTCCTCTAATATTCCCTTGTCTAAGAATTTTTTTAGAACCTTCATCAAACCCATATCCTTGCCATGGTTCTGGTGTAAATACTGCGATATACTTTAAAATTCTCATAGATGGAACACTGTAAACAATCATTTGTCCAGATTGACCACCAGAACTAAACACTACAAATTCATCTCTACCACCTGTCGGTAAATATGTTTTTGCAGCACGAATAACATCATTCTCTGTTAAGCCTCTTTTTTTCATTATCTTATCTAGTTCACCAGTACTTGCCGTTGCAACGGTTGCAGCAATAGTTGTACCTAAAACTAAAGTTGATAATTTACTAAAAACCCTACTCATACTTTCTCCTTTTCTCCCTTATATTTCATTTGAATAAAGATTAAAATTCAAGTGATTGTAAAATGATATATGAAAAAATAAGAAAATAATTTGACTTAGGGCAAATTATTGTAAAAAAAGTAGTTTTTATTTTTTATGTTGTATTAAGTCCTTTAATTTAGATTGTAAATCTTTTAATTTTGAAGCAATATTCATTAATTCTTCTAAAGATTGAATAACGGCATCTTCTTTTTTTGCCATATCAATATCAATCTTTTTTTTATCATTCATTTCATTTAAAAGTATTAAAAATACCTCAATATTATTTTCAATATTTTCTAAAGAATTTGAAGTATAATCTATTGCAGTATATCCTTGTTCAATAGAACTATTAATGTTTTGTACCAAACTATTGAAATTGTTTGCTACATTTTGAATATCTTTATTATGAACTTTTATATTAATTGGTTCTAACTCGCTAATTGTATTCTTTTGGATAATATTATTTGCAGAACTCATAAATTTTTGTATAAAAGAAAGAAGGGGTTTTACTTGTAAAAAAAGATACATAAGAAGACTACTTATGAGAATAAATAAAATATATTGAATAATTTTGTATTCTCTTAATGACTCATTAAAATAATCTTTATGTAATTTAATTAAACTATCAAATTCAGCTGTTAAAGACATATTACTTATATATATTCTTGTGATTGTTTCCTCTAATAATATATTTGTATAAGGCATAATAACTTTTATTTGATTTTTAAATAATATAACTTCTGAATGATATTGCTTCCAAAATTCAAATATTTTTTGACTTTGTCTTTTGATTTTTTCAGATTTAATATTCATTAGTATTCTATCTTTTTTATTGAGATTATTAGTAAAATTTTCCACTGCTTTATCTAGTTGAATAGTGGGATGATTTGGATTTCTATAAATATAAAAAATATTTTTTGATATCTCTTGCGTATAATCTTTTTGTTGATTAATTAGTGTTAAAATATTGCTTTTTTGTTTATTCTGTTTATCGATATAATTTACAATTACAACCAATAATAATGATAATAAAAAAATCATTATCCCAAGTATTTTTATTTTATTCATATTATATCCCCTTAAATTTCTTTATAAATTAAATCTAAATTATACTGATCTGTAATAAAAACCTTGCCATGATCAATATCTATAACTTCTCTTCGTTTTAAATTATTTAAAACTCTTGATAATGTTGAGGGTCGAATATGTAGCATAAGAGAAATATCTGATCTTTTTAATTCATTAAATATTTCTAAATCAGTACTTATCATTTTGGCAACTTTAGATACTGCATCATATATAAATTCTCTATTAATAAGCGATTGTAATTTTATAGATTGTAAAACAATTTGATTAGTAAACTCAGAATTAAGTATATTTTGTTCTAAAAACTCATGTTTGAAGCCTTTATAATCAACAATTAATACTTTAGAATCTTTTATAAAAGATATATTTGAAAAAAATTCCAATTCATCATTATTAGTATCTAATATTTCTGAAATCATATTATTTTGATAAATATGAAATAAAAAAATTTCATTTTCATATTTATCAATTTTATAAGCTTTTGCTAAACCTTCAACTAAAAAAAACAATTTATTTATTTTAGTTTTTTCATAAGATAAGATGTAATCTCTCTCATAACTTTCAATGGTGGATATTTCACTTAATCTATTAATTTGTTTTTCATTCAATCTATGAAAAAAATCTAATTTTTGTATTATATTCTTTAAAGAGAAAGTGTTATCCATATTGTTTATTGTACAGTAACTTTTTTATTTTTCATATCTATATGAAGATGGATAATATCCACTGCACTTGGGGTAATCCCGCTTATTTGTGAAGCGTTAAAAAGTGTTGGTGGTTTGAACTTTTTAAGCTTTTCGATAACTTCTGATGAAAGTCCAGGTAAGTTATCGTAGATGAAATCTTCTGGTATTTTTAGATTTAGCATCTTTTTCATCTTTTCTATCTGTTTTTGTTGTTTATCTACATATCTATAATATTTTGCTTCTACTATCACTTGCTCTTTTAAATAGTCATCAAGATGTGCAAGACTAGGAACCAATCTATCAAATTTTTCTTTTGTGATAGTATTTCTTCCTACTAAATCTACAAGTAAAATTTGGTCTGAAATTTTGTCTTCACCTAACTCTTCAAGAAGTGCTAGATTTTCTTTTTTTGATGTGAACCACTCATTTTCCATAAACTCTATAGATTCTTTGATAGTTTGTTTTTTGTGAGTCATTGTATTGTAAGTATCATCATCTATAAGTCCAAAATCATGTCCATATCCCATAAGTCTCATATCGGCACTCTCTTCTCTTAAAAGAAGTCTGTATTCAGCTCTACTTGTGAACATTCTATATGGTTCATTTGTCCCTTTTGTTACAAGGTCATCTATTAAAACTCCAATATAACTCTCATCTCTTCTTAATACAAAAGGCTCTTTATTTTCAATAGCTAAACTTGCATTTATCCCAGCCATTAAACCTTGTGCTGCTGCTTCTTCATATCCAGTTGTTGCGTTGATTTGTCCTGCTAGATAAAGATTTTTTATCTTTTTTGTTTCAAGTGTATGTTGTAACTCTGTTGGGTCTATATAATCATACTCTATAGCATAGGCATATCGTACCACTTTTGCATTTTCTAGCCCTTTTATAGAGTGAATTTTTTGTTTTTGTACATCTATTGGTAAACTTGAACTTAGACCATTGATATAGTATTCTTCTGCTCTTATAGTTTGAGGTTCTAAGAATAATTGATGTCTATCTCTCTCACTAAATCTATTTACTTTATCTTCAATACTTGGACAATACCGTGGACCAGTTCCCTCAATTTGCCCTGTAAAAAGTGGTGCTCTATCAAAGTTTGTTCTTATAATATCGTGAGTTTCTACATTTGTATATGTAATATAACAAGGAAGTTGTGTAGGATGAAATTCTTCTTTGTTTGTTCTAAAACTAAATGGGTGTGGCTCTTCATCTCCACCATGAGCTTCCATCACTGAAAAATCTATTGAGTTTACATTTATCCTTGCAGGAGTTCCTGTTTTTAATCTTCCTACATTTAGACCCAATATTTTTAATTGATCTGAAAGTGTTGTAGATGGTAGCTCCCAAGCTCGACCAGCTGGGTATTGATTAACGCCAATATGGATAAGCCCCTTCATAAAAGTACCTGTAGTTAAGATAACTTTTTTCGCCTCAAAAGTTTCTCCTAGTTTTGTTTCAATACCAAATACAGCTAAGTGATCCTCTCTTGCTTCAACTTTTAAAGCACTCACTTCATCTTGATATACATCTAAATTTGGTGTATTTAAAGTGGCATTTCTCATATACTCTCTATATGCATCCATATCAATTTGAGCTCGACTTCCTTGAACAGCAGCTCCTTTTGAGGCATTTAAAATTCTAAACTGTATACCAGTAGCATCAGTACACAATCCCATCTCTCCACCAAGTGCATCAATCTCTCGAACTAAATGACCTTTTGCAAGTCCACCAATAGCAGGATTACAACTAGCAGCCCCTATTTGCTCTACTAGCATAGTTACGAGTAAAGTTTTTTTACCCATTCTTGCAGCTGATAAACTTGCTTCTATACCTGCATGTCCACCACCAACTACTATAACATCATATTGTGTTGATGATTGCTCTTGTGTTTGTTTTGTCATTGATACCCTTGCTCTTTTTATATGGTATTATACCAAATCTAAGTATAATTTCGTTAAATTCTTTTTATTGAATTTCTAAAGTGGGTTATAACAAAGTGAATAATATATTTAAAATATCTGGTGACTGGGAGTATGATACTATAGAACACCATATAAAAGATATGGATAAATTCTACTTAGATAATAAAACAAACCAAATAACTTTTGATTTTTCACACCTTAAAAAAATAGATTCTTCAGGGATGATTGTCATCATAAGATATATCAATCTTTTTAAAAAACAAAATATCACCCCAACACTTTTAAATATCTCAAAAAAACATCAAAATATGTTAACACTTTACACAAGTAACTATACCCATAAAGATAATCTACCTACAGTTTCAACTACAAACTTTTTTGAAGATATTGGAGATACTGCACACTCTACTTTTGTCAATTTTAAACATTTTTTATATTTTATAGGGAGAATCTTAGTTATCTTTTTATATACCCTACGACACCCTTCTCAAATCAAAATAAAAGCAACCATAAATCAAATGGATATAGCAGCTATTTATATACTTCCTATTATAGGATTGTCACTTTTTTTAGTTGGTTTTGTTACAGCATATCAAGGTGCTGACCAGCTAGGAAGATTTGGAGCTTCAATTATAGTTGTTGAGATGTCTACGATGTCTATGTTTAGAGAGATAGCACCTTTTTTAGCAGCGGTTATAGTAGCAGGAAGAAGTGCTTCCTCTTTTACAGCACAAATAGGAACTATGAAAATAACAGAAGAGATAAGTGCTATGAAAACTATGGGGCTTGATGTGGATAGGTTTTTAATCATCCCTAGAATTGTAGCTTTAGTTATCGTGATGCCTTTGATTGTATTTTTTGCTGATATGGCTGCGATGGCTGGGGAGATGGTGATAGTTAAATACCACCTTGGTATTCCATATACACAATTTATCGATAGAATTTATGAATATGTGGAGCTTAGACATATTATGCTGGGACTTTGTAAAGCACCACTTTTTGGAATACTCATAGCTATCATTGGATGTTATAGAGGGCTACAAGTGCAAAAAGGTACTGATATTGGAAGATATACTACAAAGTCTGTTGTTGATGCAATATTTTGGTTAATTATCGTAAATGCTTTAATCTCACTTTTATCAATAGAATTAGGGTTTTAAGATGATTAAAGTTGAAAATATCTCTACCTCTTTTTATGGGAAATATGTACATAAAAATATCTCCTTAGATATTCATGATGGGGAGATATTTGGACTTTTAGGTGGAAGTGGTAGTGGAAAAACGACACTTCTTAGACAAATGATAATGTTAGATGAGATTCAAGAAGGTTCTATTGAGATTTTAGGGCATAAACTTACAAAATTAAAACCCATACACAGAAACTATATAAAAAGGAACTGGGGTATTTTATTTCAATTTGGAGCACTATTCTCCTCATTAAATGTTATTGAAAATATTGGGATTATGTTAAAAGAAAATACAAAACTTCCACAAGATATTATCAACGATATAGCCTATACAAAACTCAAAATGGTAGGACTTGATGCAGATGTTGGAAAACTGTATCCAGAGGAGCTTAGTGGTGGTATGAAAAAAAGGGTTGCAATAGCTAGAAGTTTAGCACTTGACCCCAAGATACTTTTTCTTGATGAACCAACCTCTGGACTTGATCCATATAGTGCAAAAGCTTTTGATGAACTTATTTTAGAACTTCGAGATATGTTAGGTTTAACTGTTGTTATTATCACCCATGAGCTAGATACTATAGAAAATGTTTTAGATAGATTTACTATTATCTCAGAAGCAAATCTTGTATTTACAGGCACTTATGACGAAGCATTAAAAGAAAATAATGGTACAATAAATAAATTTTTGAACCAAAACAGAAAAGGGTAATATTTTGGAAAATAAAGCTAGATACACTTTAGTTGGTCTATTTATAATTGTTTTTTTAGTCTCTTTAGTGGCATTTATATTATGGCAAACAAAATATAATTTTAAAGATGCACAATCTTATGAATATAGACTCTATACGCAAACTTCTGTTGCAGGACTCAATAAAAATTCCTTTGTTGAATACAAGGGATTAAATATTGGTATTGTAAAAGAGATTAGAATAGATCCAAAAAACTTACAACAAATAGAGATAATTTTAAAAATAGACAACCCATCTATGATAAAAGAAAATAGCTTTGCAACTATCCAATCACAAGGTATAACTGGAAATAAAAATATTGAGATTGGTGGGGGAACTGCTGATGCAAAAGATTTACTTCCAGTAAAAGATAGCTTTGAGAAACTCCCATTAGAACAATCATTTTTTGACAACCTAACAGCAAGTGCTCAAGATATAACACAAAATATCAATCTCACTTTATATCAAATAAATAAACTTCTAAAAGACAGTAATATAAAAAACATAGATAGCCTACTCTCAAACCTAGAAAAAAATTCAAATAATTTCAATAAAACCCTTGATAAGCTTAATACTATTTTGGATACAAATGCACCAAATACTTTAGCAAATATTGATACTCTTACTAAAGAGTGGAGTGGATTATCTCAAGATATTAAAGAGTTTATAAATGATGATATAGGTGAACTTGTAAAAAAAGCAAATGTAACTTTAGATAGTACTTCAAATTTAGAAGATATTTTTTTAAATATTGACAATACTATTGAAAAAATTGATGAAACTCTAGATAATATCAATGAAAATGGTGGTGATATTATTTTCAAAACAAGAGATATTAAATATGGACCACAGGAGATGCAAAATGAAAATAAATAGTCTTATCCTAGTAGTGTTTGTTGTAACTTTTACTGGATGTATTAACCTAACTAAAGAGGTACCAGCATACTCAACATATACTCTTAATGTAGATAATAGTAAACAAATCAATAACAACAGTACAAATATTAAACTTGAGATAAAAGAACCCAAAGCACTTCATAGTATCAATTCTAAATATATATCATACTCTACAAAAAACTATACTAGTGAAAATTATGCATTAAGTAAATGGAGTGACAACCCATCAAAAATGATCCAAACACAAATGGTGAAATATCTCTCCTCAACATACAATTATGCTTTTGTAAATAACTCAAATATCAATGTAAGAAGTGACTGGCAAATTTTAAGTGAAATAATAAATTTTCATCAAATTTTTAAAAAAGAGGAAACTTTTGTAGAGTTTTCAATAAATATCTATCTAAAAAACAGAAAAGAAACTTTCTACAAAAACTTCACCTATACGCAACCATGTGAACAAAACAATGCACTAGGTGCAGTGAAAGCTTTAAATATAGTTGTTAATAGTTTTGTAAAAGATTTAGATAAATGGGTTTTGGATAGTATTAAAACAAAATAATAATGTAAAAAAATCAATTTTAAATTATAATTGACAATATATAATTTTTGTTATAAAATGACACCATCAACAAAAAGGAAATAGGATGTTATCACTACAAATTGATAATCAAGAATTAGAGCAATCTCTTTATTCTCAATTTAATTCAAAAGAGAAAATTAAAGAGTATCTTTATGAATTGATAGTTGAAGATTTAGAAGATAAAAAATTTGTAAAAATGATTCAAGATGAACATAAAAAAGATTTTGTATCAAAAGATGATGTTTTTAAAGTTCTCAATACCATCTAAATAGTTATGACAATAAATTATGAAAAGAGTTTTTTAAAAGATATTCAAAAACTCAATGATAAAAAAGTTGCTACAAAGTTAAAATCGCTTATTGAAGAATTTGAACAAGTCCCAAACCTCCAAAATATTACTAATATAAAAAAACTAAAAGGTTTTGAGATATATTATAGATTGAAAATTGGTAATTATAGACTAGGGTTTTCTTATCAAGATAATCAAATTGACCTTATTAGATTTCTACATAGAAAAGATATTTATAAACTCTTCCCTTAACTTTAAAAATTTCTTTTATTTTTAATGAGATATTTTAATATCATTTTGCTACAATCATTGTATCAATTTTGTATATCAAAAATCAATTCAAAAAGTGAGGTTTTATATGGAATATAACTCAATATTATTAGAATTTTCAATGTTCCCAACAGATGTTGGAGAGAGTAAAAGTGAATATGTATCTGCAGTTGTTAAATGTGTAAGAGAAAGTGGATATGACTATCAACTAACACCAATGGCAACTATAGTTGAGTTTCCAAGTATGTCAGAAGCCTTAAGTCTTGTAAAAGAGTGTTATGAGATTCTTGAAGCAAAAAAGTGTAATAGAATATACTCTGTACTTAAATTTGATATAAGAGCAAACTCAAAAGATAGAATGAGTTCAAAAATAAAGTCTGTAGAAGATAAAATAGGTGAGGTTAATAAATAATTTAATTTAGTAACTCATCTATTCTTGTTTCATCAAATATAGTTATACCACATTTTTTTAAAAGATTTGTTGTGACACCAAAACCAAATATTGTAATTCCACTAAATGTTCCATCATAAATAGTCTCACTAGAACATGATGGTGAATTAGCTTTTAAAAGAGCTTTTTTTATATTTTCTTTTTTACACAAATCAAGAGCTTTGTTTGCACCCAGCAAAAAAAATTGTGTTTTATCTTCATAATTTTTATTTACCACTTGTATAGGATCAGTTGAGATTATTTCACAAGGAACTCTTGGAATATCCATCCCAGCTTCCACCTCTGGACAAAATGGAAATAACTCATATTTTTGTTCTAATTGAATAAGTAGATCTTCATCTATTAAATTATGACCACCATTATACTTTACCAACTCACCCAATAAACAAGAACTGACCATTAGTTTTTCTTTTTTCATAAATCTCCTAAAATAAAAAACCCCGACTTAGTGTCGAGGTTAAATTTTTTAGAAAACAATCTTCCCAGTTTCTCTCAAGAATCAAGAGAAAAGTGTTTTCTTACGAAAGGAGTTTACTACTAGTAAATGACTGAAGTAAAAAACTCTTTTATCGCAGTATTATTGAGAGAAACTATACGCGAGCTTCTTCTCTTCTTTGTAGATATTCCCAATCTTTATCTACTCTTTTTTGCCACTCATCAATCAAATATTCATACTCTGGTTTAAATAAGTGTTTAAATCTTGGCTGTACCCCTAAGTAATCTCTTACAGGTACAATATTTTTTGGTCTATATGTGATATTTAACTCTCTACCATCAATAATCTCATATAATGGGAATACTAATGAATCTGTAGCCATATCAGATACTTCTATTGTTTGGTGAATTGGAAACTTCCACTCAGTTGTACAAGCAGACATTGCATTGATATATACAGGTCCACTTGCATCAAATCCTTTTTGGATTTTTTTCACCATATCTTTCCATTTGTTTGGAGCAACTTGTGCTACATAAGGTGCACCATGTGCTGCCATAATTTGCATCATATCTTTTTTATGTTGTTTCTCACCATAAGAGTGACTTCCAGCTGGTGTAGTTGTAGCACTTGCGCCAATAGGTGTAGAAGAACTTCTTTGTCCTCCTGTGTTTGCATAAACTTCATTGTCTAAACAAACATACATCATATTGTGTCCTCTTTCAAAACATCCAGAAACCCATTGAAATCCAATATCATAAGTAGCACCATCTCCACCAAAAGCTATAAATTTTGGTTCCGGTGTATTTGGATCAATTTTCCCTTTTCTTCTTAAAGCTTTGTTTGCTGACTCAGCTCCAGCAATTGCAGTTGAAGAATTTTCAAATCCAATATGAATCCATGAACAATCCCAAGATGTATGAGGATAAATTGCTGTACAAACTTCTAGACAACCTGTTGAAGCACTTACTACTAAGTTGTCATTAGTTGCATTTAAAATCTCTCTAACAATAATTGAGTGAGCACATCCTGGACATAGAACATGAGCACCCTCAAATCTTTCTGCTGCTGTTGAGAAAGATTTTAAGTTTTTAATCTCTTTATTTCCTTGTGGTTTACCTAATAAAGTACTCATTTTCTATCCTTCTACACTATAATATTTTAATTCTGGACCTCTAACACCAATCCATTTTTGAATTGCACCATCTAGCTTACCAGCTTCTATCTCTGCTTGAGCATCTTTAAATATTGTACTTAGATGTCCAATATTAATATCTCTACCACCTAGTCCATAGATTTTATTACTTACTAATGGTCTATAAGGTGTATTAAATAAAGCAGCTGTTACATCGTTGTAAAGTAGCCCTGTTTGACCACCTGGTGCACTTCTATCCATACATACTACTGCTTTAGCATTTTTTAATACTTCTACTAATTTATCCATTTGAGTTGGTCTAAAAACTCTTGGCATAACAACACCAGCTTTGATACCCTCTTCTCTCATTTTATCAGCTGCAACTTGAGCTGTTTGATAAGTTGTACCTAAACAAACAACAATTACATCTGCATCATCAGCCTTGTATGTTTCAATCATGTTGTATTTTCTACCACTGATTTTTGCATATTCTTCAAATACTTCTTCAATAACAGTTACTGAATCCATCATAGCTTTATTTTGTTTTGCTTTATGCTCAAAATGCCAATCAGATTCTGTTTGTACTCCATGAGTTACAGGTTTATCAAAATTTAACATTGAGTTAACTTCTTTATAATCCCCAACAAAATCATAAGCAACTTCATCTTGAAGTGGTCTAACATTTTGCGCTTTGTGAGATGTTAAAAATCCATCTTGATTTACAATAACAGGAAGTCTTACATCTAAATGTTCACCAATTCTAAATGCACATAATACTAAGTCATAAGACTCTTCTGGTGTACATGCATCAATTGATATCCAACCTGATTGATTTGCTAAATACATATCCGAATGGTCACCATTTACATTTAATGGTGCTGCTAATGCTCTATTAATCATACATAATACAATTGGTAATCTCATACCAGATGCTTGATATAAAGTTTCAACCATAAGTGCTAAACCTTGAGAAGAAGTTGCAGTTGCAGCTCTTGCTCCTGCAGCTGCAGCTCCAATACATCCAGACATTGCTGCATGCTCAGACTCAGTCATAATCATCTCACCATCTACATAACCATTTGCATTGTGTGATGCATAAGCTTCAACTGTACCAGTTGATGGTGTAATAGGATATGCAGAAACAACATCAACGCTTGCTTGTCTTAAAGCATGTGAGTTTGCAACATTTCCATCCCAAACTTCAACTTCATTTAATTCCATACTTCTTTTATTTCTATACATCTTCTTATTCACCTTTCTTTGTCTTCTCTGGCCATTGTGTCAGAGCATCTTCATTTTTTGTATGTTCATCAAACATTACTAAAGATTTTGGATTTGTAGGACATACCTCAGAACAGATTCCACACCCTTTACAGTGATCATAGTCAATTCCAACCATCTCTTTATCTCTTGATATAATTGAACTATCTGGACAGTATAACCAACAGTTTTGACAATCTATACAAAGATCAACATTCCATACTGGTTTTACAACTCTCCAATCTCCAACATATTTGTTAATTGAATTTGTTTCTGCTGTATTTCTATCTTCTGGATGAACATCTACTACAGTATGATCTATCTCACCTTCAAACGAAAAACATGCAGCCCCAGGAACTAATTCGTCCCATCCCATATCCCAAATTGAATTTTCAAAATGGTCTTTATTCTTATATAAATTATTTACTAAATCTTTATGTTGTGCCATTACTTACTCCTATTTCACTTCATCATATGCTCGCTGAATAGCCAACATATTTGCATCAATAATTTTTTCAGGAAGTTTTTTAAGTACTTTTTTCATTGCTAGTTTAAAGTCTTCAATAGGGAACATTCCACTAATTTTCATAAATGCACCAAGTACTGGTGTATTTGGTATTGGTCTACCAATTGTCTCTTGTGCTATTTTTAAACAATCTAATGTATAAACACTATCTTCTTTCCCCTGAAGTGCAGGGATAAGTGATATTAATTCATTTTTGTCAAGATGTGTTGTAATAATATATTTTGTATTTTCATCACAATCCTCAGTTATATTATCTGAAAAAGCTAATCCTGGATCTATAACAAATACAAAGTTTGGACACATATATCTTTCATGATTTAAAAGTAAATTATCGTCAACTCTGTTATAAGCTGTCATAGCAGCACCTCTTTTTGCAGACCCATAAAATGAAAATGCTTGCACCTGCTTACCAGTAGCTGCCAAAACAGAGGCTAAACCCTTAGCTCCTGTAACCGCTCCTTGCCCAGCACGACTGTGCCATCTAATCTCTAGCATTTTAACTCCTATACTTGTTTATTTTTTAATATTAACTAAACTATAATTTCTTAGCCCAATTTTAAGCAATTACAACTTACATTATGCTTTAGAAATGGTGCTTTTAATTAAATTTACCGCTTCTAAAGCATTGGTGGTTACAAGAGGTGTGTAGCAACATAACTCTTTCTTATAACCATATCCGCACAATACCCCACAACTACTAATATTAGCGCGGTTTGCTGCAATCAAATCCAATTTTGTATCTCCTATCATGAAAACCTCTCTAGAAGGCTTTATTCCCATGTTTTTTAGTGCAACTTGAATCGGTTCTGGGTCAGGTTTTGGATTTTTCACCTCTTGACGACCAATTATTGTCTCAAAATATTCAAAAACACCCAAATTTTTTAACAATGGTATACTATATTGTGTAGTTTTTGTAGTAACCACTCCAAGTCTTGCAAATTTTGCTGCTTCTTGGACTGATTCCTTTGCAGATTCTAGTAAAATTGTCTTCTCTTCTGAAATTTCTCTATAATTTTCTTTATAACTCTCTACAAAATCCATAACTCTACTTTGTTCAACTCCTAAATTAGCAAACATAATATCCAATGGATACCCTATATGACTTTTTATCTCCTCATCATCTCCACTAAAATTAAAATCTTGTTTTGTAAAAGCATAATGAAATGATTCTAATATCGCTTCTGTACTATCTATTAAAGTACCATCTAAATCAAATAGTATTGTTATATTTTTCTTATTCACTTTTTATCCACTCCTCTTGATTATGTGTAATACCTATAAGTGCTGGTGATACATTTTTTATATTTTTATTAACACTTGTAATGCTATTTGGTACAAATAAAAAAAGATATGGTAAATCATCACTTATATATTTATAAATTTTTTTATAAATTTTACCAAACTCTTTTCTATCTATGGTTCTTTCTGCTTGTTCTATAAGTTTATCTACTTCACTATTTCTATACCCCACAAAATTAAATCCACCCTTTTTATCACTAGAACTATGCCAAATAGATCTAGCATCTGGTGTTAAAGATAAATTCCAAGCCAAAATAACTGCTTCAAAATTTCTTGGATGAACCACTGTATTTAAAAAAGCTTGCCACTCCATCACTCGTATTTTCATCTCTACACCAATCTGTTTTAATTGATGTTGCATTATTTGAGCTACATTAACCCCAGTTGAACTACCAGCACTTGTAATAACTGTAAATGAAAAAGGATTTTCTTTCGTATATCCAGCTTCTTCTAATAGTTGTTTTGCTTTTAGTTTATTTTGTACAATAGGTTTCACATCTTCATTATATGCAATACTCCCTTTTAAAAAAGGTCCCGTACAAACAGAAGCATGACCAAAGTACAAGATATCTGCCATCTGTTGTCTATCAATAGCTAAACTAATCGCTTCTCTTACTTTCAAATCTTTAAACTTATCACTTTTTAAATTTAAACCCACATAAGAGTAACCAAAACTTTGTTTTTCATAGATGTTAAAATTTGATTTAAATTGTTCATCAATTTGTCTATCAACTTGTATTGGTGTTAATCCACCTAAATCCAATTGTTTTTGTTTTAACATATAAAATGAAGTTGTAGGATCTGGGACAAATTTATATAATATTTTTTCAATATGTGGCACTTTTTCAAAATAGTTTTTATTTACTTCTAAAACAATATCACTAGAAAGTTTTAATTCATTGAGTGTATAAGGTCCTGTTCCTATTGGCTTTTTATTAAAAGATGCAGTCATAATATTTTCTTCATTTTTTAAGATATGAAAAGGGAGCATCCCCATCATCCAAATCTCTAAAGCTTTAAAATATGGTTCTTTATAATCAATTTGTATTGTATATTTATCAATAATTTTTACAGTTTTTACTTTTGAATAATTTGAAGTATAAGGTGAAAATATTTTTGGATTAATTATCGTATTGTATGTAAAAAGTACATCTTGTGATGTAAACTCTTTTCCATCATGCCAAAGAACATTGTGTTTAAGTTTTATTATTAAAGTAGTTTTATCTTTGAAATAATATGATTGTGCTAAATCTTCAACAACATTTCCATCTTTGTCATACTTAAATAGTCCATTAAAAACCCAATCTGCAATTTCAGCACTTGCAGAGTCTGATGCTAAAATAGGATTAACTCTACTAGGATTTGATGATAAACTTAAATTTAAAGTTGATGCAAATAAAAAAGTATTAATTATAAGTAGATATATTAGATTTTTCATAATGAATTGTACATAAAAAAAGCCAAAAAGAAAATCCTTTTTGGCTTTTGAAGAAAACTGGTAAAAATACCGATTATCTTTTTGAGAACTGAGGAGATCTTCTCGCTTTTCTTTTCCCTGGCTTTTTTCTTTCAACAGATCTTGAATCTCTTGTAAGTAAACCATGTGGTTTAAGAATTGTTCTGAATTGCTCATCATAAGCAACTAATGCTCTTGAGATACCATGTCTTAAAGCATCAGCTTGTGCAGAGTAACCACCACCTAAAGTTTTTGCTACTATGTTTACTGATTCTAATTGTTTAGATACTTCTAGTGGTTGTCTAACTCTTTTTTTAAGAGCTTCGTGACCTCCAAGCCAAACATTTAATGCTACACCATTTACAGTGATTTCACCTTTTCCAACTTCTAACCACACTTTTGCGATTGCAGTTTTTCTTCTTCCTGTTGCGTATACTTTTGCCATCTATATTATCCTTGTACCTGTGCTGTATGTGGGTGTTCTGCACCTTCATAAACTTTTAAGTTTTTAAGTATTTTTGCACCTAGTTTTGTTTTTGGTAACATACCTCTAGTAGCTAATCTAAATAGCTTCTCTGGGTTGTTTTCTAACATATCTGACATTTTGTGAGTTTTTGTACTACCAAAATAACCAGAGTGTGTGAAGTAGTTTTTATCTGCTAATTTAGCACCAGTAAATTTAACTTTACCAGCATTGATAATAATAACATTATCTCCACAATCAATATTTGGTGTGAAAGATGGTTTGTTCTTCCCTCTTAAAATTGTTGCAACTTCTGTAATTAGTCTACCGAAAATTCTATCTGTAGCATCGATTACAATCCAGTCTTTTTTAACATCTACTTGATGTGTACTTTGTGTAAATTTCATCTGAAATATATCCTTTCTTGAAAATAAGTTCGGAATAATATCGATATTTACTTAAATAAAGCTTAATTTCAGTTTCTTATAAGATTTATTTTTAAATTCTTTTTTATTCGTTTCATTTTATTAGCTCAATCCATTATTCAGTTTTATTTAAGATTAAAGAAAATAGCTTTAGCAGTTAAGTTCTTTTTATCTGTCTTTGCACTAAATATGCCTTAACTATCTGGCTATTTATCTTCAAGTTACGCGTAATTTTTTTTGTTAACCTTAAATAAAACTGAATAATGGATTAAGCCTTGATTTTAGTTAGGTTAGAATATAATTATAGCAATATTATCATAAAGAGAATATCATGAACTACTATACAAAAGAATTATCAGCTATCAAAAAATCTAATAGATTTAGAAAAAGAAAAATTTATAATCCAAGTTTAAAAGATATGGCATCAAATGATTATCTAGGTCTTGCATCTAATAAGCAAACATTCACCAAAGCATACAAAAGAGTTTCACAAGAAAGATCAGTGGCTCCAAAAGCTTCATTAATAGTAAATGGTTACTCTAATATTCATAAAAAATTTGAAAAAAAACTTTGTAAAATTAATGGCTTTAAAGCTGGAATTGTAGTAGGAAGTGGTTTTTTAGCAAATATCTCACTTATTGAAAGTATGGCTCGAAAAAAAGATATTATTTTTATAGATGAGGAGTATCATGCAAGTGGTATCTTAGCTTCAAAGTTAACTCAAGGGGAAGTTGTATTTTTCAAGCACAATGATTTTGAAGATTTAGAAACTAAAATAAAATCTAGTCAAAACTACAACAGAATTCTTATAGCCATAGAGGGTGTTTACTCAATGGGTGGAGATATAGCTCCAAAAGAGTTTTATGATATCTCAAATAGATACAATGCTCTTTTAATAGTTGATGAAGCTCACAGCTCTGGAGTTATTGGGGAAAACTTACTTGGCTGGTTTGATTATCACAAAATTCAACCAAATAATAATCATATTAAAATGGGAACATTAGGAAAAGCATATGGGAGTTATGGAGCTTATATTTTAGCTTCAAAAGAGATAATATCATTTTTAGAAAATCGAGCTAAACCTATCATCTATAGTACAGCACCTTCACTTTTTGATATAGCTTTAGGATATGAAAACCTTAAATTTATACTTAAATACAAACAAGATATTATTGAAAAAATTTCAGTGTATCAACAAATAGTCAAAGAAAAATTAGGTATCACTACAAACTCTATGATAGTTCCAATAGTAATAGATGATAATAAAAAAGTGCTAGAGATACAAAACAAACTTTTAGAATCTGGCTATGTAGTAGGTGCCATACGGCAACCAACTGTAAAAAAAGCTATCATACGACTTATAATCAAACTCGATACTACAAAAAAAGATTTAGAACATATTTGTGAGCTTATTAATAAGTTTTCAAATAAAAGTTAAAAATTACACCCCAGAGATTGAATTTCTACTTTATTTAAATAGATAAAATTCCTTAGTATAATTTAAAAAATATACTAAAGATATGGTTCTACAATTATTAATTAAAGTTATCTTTGCTATGATTTTTAAATAAATCTTACAAGGATATTCAAATGACCCCATCACAACTCTATAGAGAAGAAACTCAAAATGGTAAATTAAAAGCTGAAATAAAAGAGATGCTCGCATCAAAAGCTCTTAGTAGATATGAAGCAGAAGAATTAATACAGTTAAATGTACTCAATGAGATAGAACGACCTAGAAAAATACACTCATCAGAAATCAAAAAGTTAAAAGAAAATCATAATATGACTTCAAAAGAGAAGTTAGATACCATTGCTCATCTTTATACAAATAATGGATTTGAGGTAGTAAATAGGGATAGATTAGAGATAAAACTATGTAAAAAGAAAAAGTTTTCTTATCTTAGTGCATTTTTTTGGTTTTTACTGCTTGGGGTTGGACTGGTTATTTATATTTTATATTATCTTTTAAAAAGGAATGATAATGTAGCTATAACCGTTGAAGATAATTATAAAGTAAAACCAGATCAAATAGAAGAAGAGATAATTGACGCTGAACTTTTAGAAGATGATATACAAGAAGATAGTGAAGAATTAGATGAAATAGTAGAAAAACCAGATGAAGAGCAAACTCACAAAGAAGTAACTGAAAATATTGAAGAGAATTCAGCTCAAGAATTAGAAGAGTCTATCGATGAAACCAAAAAGACAGAGGAGCAACTTCAAACAACTCAAACTTTATAATAAAGAATCAAAGCCGTTTATAAAGGTGATTTATTTGAGAAAAATATGGCACTGTTACCTATTTTCCCCTCCTCAATAATTTTTCAGATAAAAGCTAGGAGTTCTTAGCTTTACTAATATTAATAAACTGTTATAGTTTTTTTAATATTTAGATACTCAATTGGTTCTTTTGTTTGTTTACAATATTTCACACCATCAACATAAGCACAGTTGTTATATCCAATAGTTTTTTGTACTGTTCTATATTCGTACTTCGGTTCACATCTTGTAACTGTTTCATATGATTTACACATTTTTCCAGCTCTCATATTGTTAGCTGTATAAGCACCACCTAAACCACCTACAACTTTTGCTACATCTCTACCATTTCCACCACCAATTTGATTTCCAATAGCCACACCAATTACTGCACCAACTAAAGTATCTACACCTATTGAATTTGTATCAGTGCTTCCACATCTTACATTTACCTCAACAGTATCTTCATAACACTGTTCACCAACTTTTACTTTCTCTGTAAATGGTTTTGTTATAAGTGTTGACTCTGTTACTTTAACCATCTCTGCTTGTAAGCTAGATGCTAACACACCAATAGCTAAAATATATTTTAAACTTTTCATATTTCTCTCCATAATTATCTATATACCATAATTATATCATTAACTATTTATATTAAAAATAAAATACTCATAATAGTTTCTACCCCTAATTCTTCAGGTTCAACATTTAATAAGATAAGACTATGTTCCAGATATAATAACATTTTAGAAGTGATAACTTCAAAACTATTATTTGATGGGTCTAACACTGATTCTTGTTTTGATTTTATATAGTATAAATCAGATAATTTAATAGTATTTATAGTTTGAGTATTGAGTTTTTTTTCTAATTCAATTTGCCAATTATTTTGCCATGTTAAAAAAAGATATTTACCACTATTATCTTTATTAAACTTAATTCTCCACTGAATAATTTGTAAGTTTTTATACGCTTTTTGTAGTTTATCAACATCATAACTTAAAGCTGTCATCTTATATTTAGAATCCATATCATATGCTTCATAAAGCATCTTATAAATACCAATTGCTAGATAATCACTCCTATAACTCACATCTTTTTTTTTGTCAAAAGCATGGTTAAGATAATCTTGATAATGTTTTAATGGGATACTATTGTCTACATAGAGATTTATCTCGTCTGTATTCTCAGCTATATTCTTTCTTAACAGATTGTTAAGTTGTGAACTATAAGCTTTTGGGTTTCTTTTATCTAATTTTACTTTATACTCTAAAAGTAGTTCCACTAAAGCTTTGTAATTATTTCTTATATGTTTTGCATTTTCTGTTTGAACACTATTTCTAAGTTTATCTTGTACATTATTACAACCTGTAAATACCAATAAAATTAATATCAACAGGTATTTCATATTTTAAATTATCCTAACTCAATATCATCTTCAAACTGTGTTTCAACTCTTAACATAGTCATATATGGTAACTTTCCTGGTAGTTTTATAGGATTTGTATTTCCACTATGTACTGATTCTAACTCTTTGTCAGATTCAGTTATGATTTTTTTGAAACTTATATAATATTTTCCATTCTCTTTTTTATAGATAGACCCTATCTCGTTATCAACTTCAACTATAGTACTATTTAATGGTGCAAAAATTTCCGTCTCTTCATTTGGATATGTTTTATATTTACATAAAAAATACTCTTCATTTTCCAGCACAAGACCACTTACTTCATAACTTCCAGCACTGAGTGCATAATCATGGTTTTGTGTATCATTTTTTTCAAAGGGTTTATGGATAAGATAGGCATCTGTAAATCCACGATTTTTTGTTGTATTTAACTCATCTTGATATTTTTGTGATTCAAACTTATCATTATAGCAATCTTCTAATGCCATACGATATGCATACGCTGTTACTGCACAATAGTATGGTGACTTTGTACGACCCTCTATTTTGATACTATCCACCGCACCACTATCTACTATCTCTTTTACATGGCTTGCTAGATTCATATCTTTTGCATTAAAAATATATGTCCCAATTTCAGGTTGCTCTTCAAGACGAAAAAGTGTCCCATGATCATCATTTCCAGCATATAAAGTGTATTCAAATCTACAATCATTTGCACAACTTCCACGATTTGGAACTCTTCCCATCTGTACTGCACTTACTAAACATCGTCCACTATATGCAAAACACATACTTCCATGTACAAAAACTTCTATCTCTAAATCAGGGAGCATCTTTTTTATCTCTTGTACATCTTTTAAGCTTATCTCCCTTGCAGCGATAATTCGTCTTACACCCATATCATAGTAAACTTTTGCATCAAGATAGTTCATCACATTTGCTTGAGTTGAAAGATGCATAGGTATTCCAGGAGCTAACTCATTACAAAGTTGTACAACCCCTGGAGTCGCTACTATAAGCGCATCCGGTTCTAAAGCTGCTATATTTTTTATATGAGATTTTAAGAGCTCTATTTGAGAATTAAATGGGAATCCATTTATCGTTACATATACTTTTTTCCCTAAAGAGTGTGCATAATCAATCCCCTCTTTAAAACTCTCCATAGTGAACTCTTTTCCACTTCTTATTCTTAAACTAAAGTGACTCACTCCACCATATACAGCATCCGCGCCATATGCAAATGCTATTTTTAATTTTTCTAAATTACCTGCTGGAGATAATAGTTCTACTTTCTTCATCTATATTTTCCTATTTTAATAAAAATCTTTCTAAATTTTGTGTAATATTTGTATCCATTGGCTCAATTGTTTCATTGTTGTCCATTTCAAATTGAGGTATTGGTAAGTCTTTATTGATAATTCTTACACATCGAACCCGTCCATCTTTAAACTCTTGAACTGATTTTATTATTTCACCATCTTCAATATTTAACCCTTTTGCATACTGCCAAATATTGTTTCTACCAGACTCTGTATCATTTGACCAATAAAACACTCCACCATAACCATTATATATCTCATCTTTATGATTTTTGTGAAGATTATCTAGTTGTCCTATAGTTGGTAACTGCCAATCTCCAAATCCACCTATTCTCAAATTTTCACAATATTTTTGTGCTTTTTCCCACTCTATAGGTGTATTGGTTGCTTCTTTTGTATCTTCCCACATCTCATTGTCTATGGTTTGTGTATAAAGTCTTATATCAAGAGGTATTGTTATGAGTTCATATGATAACTCGTTAAAACTATCTGCATAAATATCTTTATAAAATACAACCTCTTTATATCCATTTCTAATTCTAAATTCCATATTAGTATCTGCATCTACTTCAAATACTCGATTTCTAGCATGAAGTACTTTTTCAAACTTACCATTTAGGTATAAATCTCCATCTTCACCAACTAAAAAAACTTTTGCTTTTGCTCTTTCGAACTTTAAATATATAGTTGGAATTGTGGTTACTCTAATATTGATAGTTTTTGCAATATCATCTTTAAAAAACTTTTTATTTGCAAAAGCATAAAGATAATTATCTTTATTTGGAGTTATATTGTATCTTTTAATTGGTGTCTTTCCTAGATAGTCTCCATTAAGATAAACTTCTGTCCCTACAACATTTGAAACAATATTTACATATGCTGGTTTTACAAGAGTCTGCGGTTTTGTTGTATTTGTATCTGCCCCATTTAACATACTAAAACATACTATTAATAATACTATAAATTTACCATACATATTTTATCCCTTATTTATACAAACCATATAAGTAGTATTGTACCAAAAATTATCCTATAGATACCAAAGGCTATAAAAGTAAAATTTTCTAAAAACTTTAAAAATAATTTTATTGTAATGTATGCTACTATAAATGCAGTTACAAATCCAACTCCTAATACAACTAAATTAGCATCACTAAAATCTTTATAATGTTTCAATAAATCATATCCAGTAGTAGCACACATAACTGGAAATGCTAATAAAAAACTAAACTCAGCAGATGCTTTTCTATTCAAACCAACCAACATAGCTCCAATGATTGTACTACCAGCTCGACTCGTCCCTGGGATTAAAGCTGAAATCTGAGCAACTCCTATCCATAAAGCTTGTTTATAACTTACTTTTTCAACATCATCTATAAAATGTTCTTTTTCTGTATAAAACTTCTCTACAATCAAAAATATAATCCCACCAACTATAAACATTATGGCTACTATTTTTACATCAAACATCGCTTTTATTTGTGATGAAAAAATAAAACCTACAGCTCCTATTGGTATAAAAGCTAAAATAAGTTTTTTCCAAAGTTCTATTTTTTTAATAGTAAACTTATCACTATAAGTTAATAACACAGCCAAAATAGCTGCAAACTGAATAATCACTTCATATGCTTTTGTTACATGGGTTTGATCTATACCTAAAGCTTGGCTTGCAACTATTAAATGTCCTGTTGAACTAATAGGTAAAAACTCTGTAAATCCCTCTATTATCCCTAAAAGTATTGATTCAAATATTCCCAATCTATATATCCTTTGAAAGTCTTAAAAATAATTTTAAACTTTTTTTCTCTTTTTTTCCTAAATTGTAATTGATTTTTGTAAGATACTTTTGTATCTGTTTTTTTGAGATACCACTTCTTTTTGCATATTTTTCTAAGATGTATTGAGGAATATATACTTTTGTTTTCAAAAAGTTTTTTGAAATCTGCTCAAGATATTTCTCATGTTTATTTACACAAAGTCTTGCAAATACAAAAGGGAGATTATATTTTTCTTTCCATTTTGTTGCTAAATCTATAAAATCTTCATCACTATTATGAAATCTATATAGTGCTTTATCTCCAATAACAACTTCACCCTCTATTTTCAAAACTTTTGCTAGTGCATTTGAAGTATCTGATTGGAAATCTTTTTTATAACTTCCAGGTATCACTAAAACAGAATCTACAACTCCATTTGCAACTATCCCAAAATCTAAACACTTTTTACATCTTCTAGAGGCTATAGAGCTTATAACAGCTGCATCTACTTTTCGTTTTTTGAATTTTTTATTTATAGATGAGGGATAAGACTTATGATATTCAATTATTTGTTTTGTTTGCGATGATAAATTTTTTTTAATAAAAACATGAAGTGGTAGAAGATTAATAAAATCTATTTTTGCAAATATCATAACTAAATAAAATCCTTATTTTTAATAAGATATAATAACTAACTTATGGTAAGAATACGATTATTTTAGAGGATAGATTATGATAACAATAGAATTTTTAGGACCAATAAATAAAAAACCACTCCAAGTAGAGATAACAAATCTTAATGAGTTAAGTGAAATTTTAAAACAAGATGAGAGTTTAAAAAGTTGGTTAAACAACAGTGCCGTTGCTGTAAATGATACCTTAGTTAAAGATACAAACTATATTTTAAACGATGGGGATAAAGTATCACTACTGCCTCCTGTTTGTGGTGGATGATATGCAATATTTAGAATTGTATGATGGTAGTTTAGAAGTAGAAAAAATTACAAATAGATGGTATAACGACTTTAGACTTTCTAATTTTGGAGCCATTATCACTTTTGTAGGGGTTGTCAGAGATGAAGATGGGATAGAGGGGTTAAGTTTTGATATTTACGAACCTATATTAAACTCATGGTTTGATTCGTGGCAACAAAAAGCAAAAGAGAACAATGCAATTGTACTTATGGCACATAGTCGTGGTGATGTTTTAAATCATACTAGCTCTTATATAGCAGCAGTTTGTAGTCCAAAAAGGAGAGTTGCACTAGAGCTTATAGATGAATTTGTTGAAGATTTTAAAGCTAGTGCTCCTATTTGGAAATATGATATTATCAAAGGGAAAAGAGTATATGCACTTGAAAGAAGTACAGCTATTTCTGGTGCTGGACTATTAAGCTAAAGGATATGAATGAGAGTTGATCTACACAACCATACAACCTTATGTAACCACGCAGAGGGTTCTATGGAGGAATATATTCAAAAAGCTATTGAGTTAGGAATTGATATCTATGGTTTTAGCGAACATGCTCCTATGAGAGACTTTGAAGATGGATATCGACTTGTTTTAGAGAAAAAAGAATTTTATGAAAATAGTATTTTAGAGCTACAAAAAAAGTATCAAGATAAAATCCAAATAACTTTAGGATATGAAGTAGACTATATGAATGGAGACTATATCCTAGATGAAATTAAAAATGCAAATGTAGACTACCTCATAGGAAGTGTCCACTATCTAGATAAATGGGGATTTGATAATCCTGAGTTTATAGGTGTTTATAAAAGTAAAAATATAGACACTATCTGGGAAGAGTACTTTGAAGCTATCAAAGCTATGGCAAAAACTGGTTACTTTAATATTGTAGGACATCTTGATCTTATCAAAGTATTTAACTATTTACCTTCAAAAGATATAAAATCTATTGCAATTGAGAGTTTAAAGCAGATTAAAAAATCAAATATAGTTATAGAGATAAATTGTTCAGGATTTAGAAAACCCATAGGAGAACAATACCCCTCTTATGAACTTTTAGAGCTTGCCTTTGAACTTGATATTCCAATCACTTTTAGTAGTGATGCACATAGTGTTGATCATATCGGTTTTAAATATAAAGAGGCAAAAGAACTTGCTCGTAAAATTGGCTACAGTACTTGTGTTTATTTTAAAGAAAAACAGATGATTCAAACAAAGTTCTAAACTTAAAATAAACTAAAAAAATACACCTTTTAAATAAGAAAAATCCTTTAAATAAAGGGTTTTAACATTTTACACTTAAGCTATATAAAAGTTTTAATTTACTATAATCCCAAACTTTAAAAAAAAATTAGGAGTTCTATAGTGTTTGATACTTTAACCAGTTCATTTAAATCTGTTGTTGGAAAAATTCGATACAAAGATGATGCCGCTGCCCTAAAAAGAGCATTAACAGAACTTAAAAAATCACTATTAAAAGCAGATGTACACCACAAAACGACAAAAGAACTCCTAACAAAAATAGAACTCGATACAAAAGCTAATGGAATCGGTCAAGATTCTTTCTTAAAAGCTTTAAGAGATGCTCTTACACAAATACTTACAACTACTGGAAATCAAGGTTTTGTTTACAGTAATAAATCACCCCTAACAACTATTTTAATGACAGGTCTTCAAGGAAGTGGTAAAACAACTACAACTGGAAAACTTGCAAACTATCTTAAAACAAGAAACAAAAAAGTTTTAGTTGCAGCTGCGGATTTACAAAGACTAGCAGCTGTTGAACAACTAAAACAAATTGGTGCTCAAATAGAAGTAGATGTATATTTTGAAGAGAATGAAACAAATCCAGTTAAAATAGCTCTTAATGCAAAGAAAAAAGCAGAAGCTGAACTCTATGATGTGTTATTTATAGATACAGCTGGTCGACTCGCTATTGATGAAGCATTAATGGATGAACTAAAAGATGTAAAAGATGCAGTACAACCTGATGAGATATTTTATGTTGCTGATTCATTAACAGGTCATGATGCAACAAAAACAGCAACTACATTTAAAGAAAAAATCGGAATCGATGGTGTAATTTTATCAAAATATGATGGAGACACTAAAGGTGGGGTAGCTATCTCTATTGCACATCAAGTTGAAGTTCCACTACGATTTGTTGGTATTGGTGAAAAGATGCCAGATATTGAACCATTTATCCCAGATAGAATTGTATCAAGACTTATGGGTGCTGGAGATGTTGAAGGTTTAAGCGAAAAAGCAGCAGCTGTAATTGATGAGAAAAAAGCAAAAGAAGTTACTAAAAAAATCAGAAAAGGTGAATTTAACTTTAATGACTTTTTAGAACAACTTGATATGATGAAAAAACTTGGAAGTATGAAATCTATTTTAGGGATGATTCCAGGGATGTCTGGTATGGCAAATCAACTAAAAGATATGGATTTAGAAAGCTCCGGAGAAATTGTCCGAATTAAAGCATTGATATCTTCAATGACTCCAAATGAGAGAGAAACTCCAAGTATTATCAATCCATCAAGAAAGAAAAGGCTCTCAAGAGGTGCTGGACTTTCTGAAGTACAAGTAAACAAAATACTCAAACAGTTCAAAAATGCGGCAAAAATGGCAAAAAAAATGTCAGGAAAAGGTGGCATGAAAGATATGCAAAAAATGATGTCTCAAATGGGACAAGGTGGAATGCCAAACTTACCCAGATAGGTAAAGATACTCTGTGTTAAGTGCTAAATATTAGTTTAATATTTAGCACTTAACACAAAAGTTAAAACAAAAACAAAAGGAATTAAAATGACAGTAATTAGACTTACAAGAATGGGTAGAAACAAAAAACCATTTTACAGAATCGTTGTAACAGATAGTAGAAAGAGAAGAGATTCAGGTTGGATTGAATCAATTGGTTACTACAACCCAGTATCAGAGCCAAAAGAATTAAAATTTGATCAAGAGAGACTTGACTATTGGCTAAGTGTTGGTGCACAACCATCAGAAAAAGTAGCAAAACTAACAGCTAAAAAATAGTTCTTATGACAGCTGAATTTGTTTCCACTTATACAAAGATGATTGTTAGTTATCCTGAAGATATTCAGGTTGAAACAAAAGAGATAAATGATTCTTTTTTTGAGATAACAATTATTGCAAATAGTGCAGATATAGGGAAACTTATTGGAAAAAATGGAAATATGATCAACGCTATGAAAACTATTTTAAATGGTTGTAAAGCGAAAGATGGAATCTCCTATAAAATACAAGTAGTATCAAAATAATTTGATACTACTTGTAAATAATATTTATTAAGGTTTACTATGGAAAAAATTTATGTAGCGAAACTTGGTAAAACAGTTGGCTTAAAAGGGCAACAAAAACTTCACATTGATTCAGACTTTCCTGAACAATTCAAAAAAGATGCAAAATTTATAACAGATAAAAAACAAGAACTAACTATAGAGTCATATAATGATACAAATAGTGTAGTCAAGTTTATCGGTATCGATACTATAGAAGATGCAAAAAAATTAACAAATAGACAACTTTTTACCTCAATGGAAGATACAAAAGAGCTTTGTCAACTAAAAGACAAAGAGTATTTTTGGTTTGATATGATGAATTGTGAAATTATAGAAGAGGATGTAGTTTTAGGAAAAGTTGTAGATATACAAAGAATGCCTTTATCAGATTATCTTTTAATTGATACTGCAAAAGAGCTTATTGACAAAAAACTTTCAAATCAATTTTTAATACCATATCTTGATGATTATATAATTAATGTTGATATAAATAACAAAAAAATAACTACAAAAAATAGTTACCTCATATTAGAAAATAGCTAGTTCTAATACTTTTTTGGTACTTAAATCATAAGTAACTTAATAATTTTCTCCATTTATAATAATTTTTTTGCTATAATAAGTACAATTTAGTTAATTAGGAATATTAAAAAATGAAAAGTATTGAGATAAATAGCCCATACGATATGCATCTACATTTACGAGATAATGATATGTTAAAACTTGTTGCACCGTTGAGTTCAAAAAGTTTTAGTGGAGCTATTGTTATGCCAAATCTTGTCCCACCAGTAGATACAAAAGAAGCTGTAATCTCATACAAAAACAGAATATTAGACGCCATAGAGGCAGATGATAACTTCACACCTTTTATGACACTTTTTTTCAAACCATACACAAAAGAATTTCTAGAAGATATTAAAGACGAGATAACTGCCATTAAACTTTATCCAGCAGGGATCACTACAAATAGTGAGGGTGGAGTTGAATCAATTGATACAGTTGCACTTGCACCTACGCTAAACGCTATGGCTGAGCTAAACATCCCTTTATGTGTTCATGGGGAAACTAATGGTTTTGTTATGGATAGAGAAAAAGAGTTTATGAGTGTCTATGAAGCACTTGCTATTGCTTTTCCAAAACTAAAAATAATTATGGAACATATAACAACAAAAGATGCCGTAGAGCTATTAAAAAAATATGATAATCTTTATGCAACTATTACTCTTCATCATCTTTTAATCACTCTTGATGATGTAGCAGGTGGTATGCTACAGCCACATTTATTTTGTAAACCAATAGCAAAAACACCTATTGATAGAGATGCTTTATTAGAAATAGCATTAAGTGGTAATCCTAAAGTGATGTTTGGAAGTGACAGTGCTCCACATCCACAAGAAGCAAAAGAGAGTTGTGGATGTGCAGCTGGAGTATTTACAGCACCTATAGCGCTTCAAGTATTAGCACAGATTTTTGATGAAAATGGAAAGCTAGATAATTTAGAAGCATTTGTAAGTACCAATGCTTCTAAAATTTATAATTTAAAACCATCATCAAAATCAATTACATTAATTCAAAAAGAGTTCCTCGTACCTACAGCTTATGAAAATAATGGACTTAAAGTTATCCCAATGTTTAGTGGACAAATAATAAAATGGAGTACTGAATGATTAAAAAACTTTTTAAAAAAGAACATTCAAATGAAACATTTGGACTAGAACTTACTAAAAAGAAGTTTGATGAAGGTTGGCTATTAGACGGTCTAAAATCAGACTATATAGATATAAATCATAAAGATAAGAATGGTGATACTTATTTAACAAAGGCTGTTAAAGAGGGAAGATATAATGCTGCTGAGTGGCTTATAAAAAATGGTGCTGATATAAACCTTAAAGATAACCAAGGGAAAAATGCTCTTGAAATTGCAGTTGAGAAAAACAATCTTCCTATTGTTAAAGGACTACTAGATTTAGGCAAAATTGATGTAAATCAAAAGGATATGTCTGGAAGAAGTCTACTTCAAAATGTTGTTGTTTGGGGAAATCACCAAATGGCAAAAGTACTACTAAAATATGGTGCTGATGTTAATAGTGTAGACAATTATGGAAGAATTGTTTTATATGATGCTTTAGCCTATGGAGACCAAGGTTTTTTAAGATATTTATTATCTCTTGATAAACTAAATATTAACCATATTGATGAAGAGGGTAATTCTTTAATGCAATATCCTGAAGTTACAAAAAATGATTCCATTGCAAAAGATATACTTGTAGCTGGGATAGATTCAACTATCACGAAAAAAGATGAAGAGTCATTTCTATATAAAACTATGTTGAGAGATGACAAAGATTCTCAATCTGTTTTTGATGTAGCTCTAGAGCATAAAGCAAATGTGAATGAAAGAGCTCTTAATGGAAACACTCTTTTAGTAGAGCTTATCTATATAGCTTCAATGTTACCTAAAAATGAAAAAGCAAAAAGAGCGTTATATCTTGAGAGAGCTAAAGAAATGATAGCACATCATGGAGATTTAAACCTCTTAGACCCAAATGGGGAAACTATACTATTTCATGCTGTAAGACTTATGGATATGGAACTTATTAACTTTCTTCTTACTTATGGAATTGATCCAAATATACAAGACTCTACAGGAAAACCAGCCTTAGAGTATGCTATCTATTATGGTCTTGAAGAAATTGATTTAATTTTATTACTTATAAATCATGGAGCAAATCCAAAACTAAAAAATAAACATGGAAAATGTATATATGAAGTTCTCAATGATATTATTCTTCATCAGTATGGAACAAAAATCATTGATGAAAAAGATGTGGTTGCAAAAATAGAAAGAAATGGACAATATATAGAGATAGTTAAAAAACTTCTTGAGATTAATAACTCTGCTGAACATGTGGAAAAAATTAACTATCTTGATTCAACAGGTGACCCGCTGTTCTTCAAACCTTTAATTTATGACCACTTTATACTTTTTAAAGTCTATATCAAGTTTGGTTTTAATATTCATGCAAAAAACAAAGCAAATCATAATATCTTTTTTGAATATGTTTTAAAAGTATTTGAAAAAAATGATAACTCGTTAAAGGCCTGTGAAAACTTTCAACACAACTTAACAAACCTTATTAGTAGTAAAATAGATAAAAACTATCAAGATGCTTTAGGATGGACCATTTTACATAAAGTTGTGGGAACGGCTTGTGATGAAAAACTTTTTGATATATTAACAAAAGTTGTCCCTTTTGACTACACAATAGTTGATAAACTAGGGAGAAGTGTTATTCACAATGCAGTTTGGGGAAATAAGAAAAATATTATTAAAAAAATTGCAACTCACTCAAAAGAGAGTATCAATATAGAAGACAATTATAATATCTTACCAATGGTTTATGCTGCTCTTTTAGGAAATAAGGAGATTGTATTAGAATTTTTAAGGTTAGGTTCTTTTATTCACTCTAAGAAAAAAATAGAAGCAAAGGCTATCAAAAAATTTAGCCCTATGTTAAAAAACTTAGAGAAACTAACTCAAGATGTAGAAGATTTATCTGACTTAAAAAACTTGAAAACTGTTGCTGACCAAGTAAAAAAAGACTTTAGTGCTCTTTAAAAAGACTCTTATATAATCTAAAATCATTCTAAAGTATATATCAACTAATAAGTTTTTATATACTTTAATAAGAATTCTATTTAGAACAATTCTGTATTTAAAACAGCACCACTACTAGCATTTGTTACTAGTGCTCGATATTGCTTTAACCAGCTTGAATTTAGCTCTTTTTTAATAGGTACAAAATGGTCTCGTCTTTCAGCAAGCTCTTCAAATGTTAAATCAACACTTAAAATATATTTATCAACATCAATATGTATAACATCGCCATCTTTTAGTAACCCAATAACACCACCTTCAGCTGCTTCAGGAGAGACATGTCCTATACTTGCGCCTCTTGTAGCCCCAGAAAATCTACCATCAGTGATAAGTGCAACTTTATCACCAAGTCCCATCCCCATAATAAGACTTGTAGGTGCTAGCATCTCTTGCATACCAGGACCACCTTTTGGACCTTCATATCTGATAACTACAACATCACCTGCTTTTACTTTATGGTCTATAATACCCGCAATCGCTTCATCTTGAGAGTTAAAACAAACAGCAGTTCCTGTAAATACTCTATCCCCTGTAATACCAGCAGTTTTAATAACAGCACCTTGTTCTGCTAAGTTTCCATAAAGTATCGCTAATCCACCAACTTCACTATACGGATTATCAATAGTATGGATAATATTTGTATCTGTTATATGTGCATCTTTAATTCGCTCTTTAATAGTTTCTCCTGTAACAGTAAGATTGTCAGCAAGGATATCATCACCTCTTTTACTCATCTCTGCCATAACAGCACTTACACCACCAGCTTTATCTATATCTTGCATATGTACAGTACTTAAACTAGGACTTATTTTTGCTATATGTGAAACTCTTTTTGAGATAGTATTAATATCTTCTAATTCAAAATCTACACCCGCTTCTTTCGCAATAGCTAACATATGTAAAACTGTATTTGAACTTCCACCCATAGCCATATCAACTGCAAATGCGTTTCTTACTGCATTTTCATTTAAAATATTTTTAATGTTATATTTCTTTTTTTGCTCTAAGTCAAGTTTAGCTAACTCACAAACTCTTCGTGCAGCTTTTCTATATAACTCTTCTCTCTCTTTTGTTAATGCTAGAATAGTTCCATTACCTGGCAATGCAATACCCATAGCCTCCATAAGTGTATTCATAGAGTTTGCTGTAAACATCCCAGAACATGACCCACCACTTGGACAGGCATTACACTCAATATCTTTTAATTCATCTGCTGTGATATCACCATTCTCATATTTACCAACTGCTTCAAATGCTGTTGCTAAATCTATAGGTGTACCATCTTTTGTATACCCTTTTGCCATAGGTCCACCTGATACAAAAACTGTAGGTACATTTACTCTCAATGCTCCCATAATCATCCCAGGAACTATTTTGTCACAGTTAGGAATAGCAATCATTGCATCTAACTTATGTGCATTCATAACTGTTTCTATACTATTTGCAATAATCTCACGACTTGGAAGTGAGAAAAGCATACCATCATGTCCCATAGCTATACCATCATCAACTCCAATAGTATTGAACTCAAAAGGTACACAACCATTTGCTTTAATCTCCTCTTTAATAATAGCACTTACTTTATCAAGAAAAAAATGTCCAGGGATTATCTCTATAAATGAGTTTGCTACACCAATAAATGGTTTATCAAAATCTTCATCTTTTAGTCCAGTAGCTCTAAACAAACTTCTGTGTGGTGCACGACTGTGCCCTTTTTTTACTTCATCACTTCGCATAAAATATCCTCTTAAAATTATATATTTTTATTTCGACATTATAGTTTAATTTTCATTAATATCAAAAAAATTATAAATTTTTAAATTTCTTCAAAAAACTCTTGACTTATAAAAAAGAAAGCGCTATAATTCCAGTCCAATTTAAGAGTAAAGCTTTTAAGTTAGGATTAATATACCTTTGATAGCAATATCAAAAATACATGCGAGTGTGGCGGAATAGGTAGACGCGTTGGACTTAAAATCCAATTCCGGTTTCGGAGTATCGGTTCAATTCCGATCATTCGCACCATAACTTTAAAAATGATACTTAAGGTATCTTTTTTTTTGCATCATTAATGTGGAGAGTTGGCTGAGTTGGTCGAAAGCACCGGTTTTGAAAACCGGCGAGGGTTAAACCTCCGGGGGTTCGAATCCCCCACTCTCCTCCATTATTCATATCAATTAGCCAATTAATAATATACCTGTCAGGGTAGCTCAGCTGGCTAGAGCGCTGGTCTCATAAGCCGGAGGTCGGGAGTTCAAGTCTCCCTCCTGACACCATCTACAAACACTTAAACTATCAAAGATAAAAAAATTAACAAAATGCAATGTTTTTAACCTAAAACTTTTTTCTATGCTATTATTCAACTATGAAGAAATCAATTACAATATTATCAAAGGAGCATATACTATGCTAGAATCATTACTCATTAGCCTTTTTTCAGTAGTTACTTTATATGTAGCATTTGAATATTTGAAAGAAAAAACAATAGAAAAAGAGAAAACTCCCTTTCATGAAAAATTGAGAATAGACATATAAAGTAATATTCTTAAACCAAAAAAGCCCTACTAAAAAGTAGAGCTTTTTTAAAATTTCGAATTTTAAGGAAAGTAAAGGTAAATGAACAACCTCAACTTGTAATACAATTATAAGAAACAAAAATGAAATGAAAATGAAGTTAGATTTCATTTGAATACTTTAAGTACTTTATTAGCTTTTAACACCAACTATATTATAATTAAGATAATATAGTGTTATGTATATTATATTTATATTTTGAAGGAATGTTAGAGATGAATATTTTATTACTAAGCAATGACTATACGATAAAAAGTTATTTAGAAATTGGACAAAACAAGTTGAACTACTCTTTTGTAAATTCTAATCAACCGATGGTAGACTATGAAAAAAACAATTTTGATATTGTAATTGTCGATATTTCAACTCATAAAAAAAACCTTCTTCAAATACTAGAACTAACCCCTAAACAAAAAATAATAGTTATCTCTGACAACTTAGATTGTATTAACGAAATTGGATGTGATATTTGTCCAGTAAAATATAATAAACATAGACTTTTAAAACCTATTCAAATTAATACTCTTCTTGATTTAATTATTGATTTTAATAGCCATGAGTGTAAATATTTACAAACAGACTGTTTTAACAATATTAAACCAATCCTTTCAGATATCACAAAGCGTTTTAACACCTACGATTTTTGTTCTGATAGCAATATAATTTATAAAAAAGAAAATGCTCGTTCAAATAGTTTTGTATTAGATTTATTAGAAATTACTGGTATATTAGATAATCATAATACAAAATATGAAATAATCAACGGAAGAGATATACAAATAATTTAATACTTATATACTATATTCTTACAAGTGTGCTTGTAAAAACTTATTTAACTGATTTGCAAAACTTTGTGCATCTTTTTGGGTAAAAGGTGCTGGACCTTTTGTAACTTCCCCACTATCTCTGATACTTTGCATCAAATCTCTCATAGCTAAATATTGTTTTATATTATCCACTGAATAGAGTTCCCCTCTATGGTCAATAGCATGAGCATTTTTTGTGATAGTTCTATCTGCTAGTGGTATATCTGCTGTTATAACCAAATCCGATGCATTTATTAACTCAATTATTTTATTGTCTGCTTCATCTGCACCTGTATCTACAATAATATAGTGTATATATCTTGAATCTCCTATAGATATTTTTTTATTTGATACCACATAAGTTTCTAATCCTCTTTTATCTATAGCTCGTAGGAGAATTGCTTTTAAAATATTTGGAAAGGCATCCCCATCAATAAACAATTTCATTTATAACTCTTTGTAATTTATATTATTTTTAAAGTATCTAATATCTTATAAAATAAAGATAAAAAAGCAATTTTTAGTATAATATTTTAATAAATTTATAATAGATTGACATATCTGATATATTAGGTATAATTATACTAGAAGAACCAAGGAGGTTGTACTCCATGACAAAAAGTGGCAAAAAATCAATTTATATTATACTCATTTCTTTTAGTATTATCCTTTTATTAACTATAGTTTCTAATTATCTTAGTTTTCAACAAAGTGATACACTTAAAACCATTACTTCTAAGATATATGAACATCCCTTAAAAGTATCAAATGCTGCTTTATCTATCAAATCAAATATTTATATCATGCACGATTCTATGCTACATATTGTAAACCCACAATCAGAAGATGAAATCAAATACTTCCTTATACAAATTAAGCAAACAGAACAAGAGATATATAAAAATTTAAATATTATTAAACAATATATTTTAGGTACGGAGGGTGCCGAAATAGAAGCCAATACAAGAAAAATGTTTGATAAATGTAAACAAATTCGCAAGAAAATCTTCACACTTATAAACAATAATAAAATAGCTCAAGCTAAAGCCATGGTTGAAAATACTGGTATGGAAAATACTTTGAAACTAATTGAGGCAAGTGATAAACTCTATAACTATGCACAAAATAAAGCATCAGATTTTATGATTAAATCCCAACAAAGTTTTGATAAAGTAAAATTTTTTAATTATGAAGTTAGTTTCATACTATTGTTGTTATTTCTTATTATTATTTACTATACAATCAATAGAATTGCAGTATATATAGCTAAAAATGAACATTTAGCTGGAGTATTAGGTGTTATAAGAGATGTAAATCAACTTATTGTACGGGAAAAAGATGAAAAGTCATTAATTGAAAAAACATGTGAAATACTTACATCTACTCATATTTATACTAATGTATGGATTACATTATATGGTGAAGAGAAGGATATAAAATATTGTATAAGTAATGAAGATACAAAAGAATTTAATAGTTTTAAACAAAGTATCCTTAATGGTAATATTCCAAAATGTATTAATAAAACTATAAACAGTAAAGAGAATTATTCCTATGTTAAAAATACACTTACAGAATGTACAGAATGTGCATTAAAAGATTTTTATCATACAAAAAATGCTTTTACTATAAAACTTCAATATAATAATGAAGTTTATGGTTTTTTAACACTTGCCCTAGAGAGTAAGTTTATTAATGATAAAGATGAATTAAGTCTTTTAGAAGAGGTAGCTGGCGACATAGGATATGCTATATTTAATCTTAAAAATGAAAATGAAATTCATAGAGTAAAAGAGCTCTATGACCACACTATGAATAGTATTGATAATTTAATTTTTGTAAAAGATACAAAATTTAACTATATCACATGTAATAATGCTTTTGCACAATTCGTAGGAAAAACAAAGGATTCAATTATAGGAAAAACCGATTATAATTTATTTGATAAAGAAATTGCAGATTCTTTTCGTAAACATGATGAGATTATGCTTACAAACAAAAAATCAATATCAAACTTTGAGTGGATAACATATCCAGATAGTACAAAACAATACCTGTTAACAACAAAAGCACCCTTACTTAGTGATAATAATGAGATTCTTGGACTTGTAGGTAACTCTGTAGATATTACAAAACAAAAAAATATTGAAGATACTTTAAAAATAGTGAACTATCGTTATAAAACTACAGAGCAAATTGGTCATGTTGGTAGTTGGGAATATGATATAGATAGCACAAATTTCTGGGGTTCAAATGAGGCTAAACGGATCTATGGTTTTAACGAAGATGATGATTTTTTTACAACAGAGAAAGTTGAAGGGTGTATTATTGAAAGGGAGAGAGTCCATCAAGCGTTAATTGATCTTATTGAAAAAGAGAAAGAGTATAATTTAGAATTTGAGATTCAACCTATGGATAATAGTAGCAAAAAAACTATTCATGCTATTGCAAAAGTTGAATATGACACTGTAAATCAAAAAAAGACAGTACGAGGATTTATCGAAGATATCACAGAAAGAAAAGCAAACTGGAACCTTTTGGAGCAAAAAAAGAAAGAGTTAGAAACAATTATCCAAGAAGCACCAAATCCAATTATGTTGCATAATGAAGATGGTAAAGTCCTTCTTATAAACAAAGCTTGGGAAGAGCTTACTGGTTATAATTATGAGGATATAAATACCATTGAAAAATGGACAAAACAAGCTTATGGGAAAGAGGTGTCAACTGTAAAAAAACATATTGATAGCCTATACAATCTAAATCAAAAAGTTGATGAGGGAGAATATAAAATAGTTACAAAAAAAGGGAATACTGTCCTATGGAAATTTAGTTCAACACCTTTAGGAGAAATGGAGGGAAGAAGAGTAGTGATCTCATCTGCTATGGATGTTACTGAATTAAAACAAAAAGAGGAGATGTTAATAAACCAATCTCGTCATGCTGCAATGGGGGAGATGATAAGTATGATAGCTCATCAATGGCGTCAACCACTTAGTATAATCTCAATGGATATTAATAATCTATTAGTAGATATAGATTTGGATAGTTTAGATTCCAATGAGGTAAAAAAACTTTCCAATAATATTTTACATCAAACAGCACATCTTTCACAAACTATTGATGATTTTAGTAATTTTTTTAAACCTGAAAAAACTATTGCAAGAGTAGAAATCAAAACAATTTTAGATGAAACATACACTATAGTAAAAGATAGTTTAGTAAATAATAATATTCAATTCATCCCAAATATTGAATCTCACTTAAAAATAAATGCTTATACAAGAGAATTAATGCAAGTATTTTTAAATATTATAAATAATGCAAAATATGCTCTAATCGAGAGAAAAATAGACAATGCTTTTATTAAAGTAAGAGTATATAATGATGACAAATATATGAATACCCAAATATGTGATAATGCAAATGGTATTGATAAGAATATCATAGCAAAAATATTTGAACCATACTTTACAACAAAAGAGAAAAACGGAACTGGACTAGGGCTTTATATGAGTAAAATGATTATTGAAGAGCATCTTAATGGTATTCTTGAAGTTGCTAATAGTGATGTAGGTGCATGTTTTACAGTAAGATTACCTTTAGATAAGGAACTTGTCTAAAAACTCTACCCTACTTAAAACTTTTGCTCCAAGTTTGAGTTTATAATCCATATAGGGATGTCCTAAATTCCAAAAAAGAAAATTTTGTTTTTCAAGATATTGGGCTAGTAGTACTAACTGTAGATTTCCATAGTTATTATACTTTTTCTCTTTTGAGCTAAATCCACTTAAACTAGTATATATTTTTTCTTTTGTGATGTAGCCAATCTCACCTGCAACTATTTTCTTAGTCTCACTATCTAGTATCCCGAAACTTATCAGCTGAAAATCTTTTGTTTGATATGCTTTGTTTTTTAGCTTTTTTAGAAGATCGCAGTATTTTCCTTTTATCCAAGAGTTTTCATGATAGTTACCCAAAATATCTAGTAACTCTTCAAAATACTCATCTATAAAAAAATGGTATTTTGAAGATTGTTTTAATAATTTTTGCACCTTTTTAGAGATATGCAGATCTTTAAACTCCAAAACAGCATAATCAAATTGCATCTCAGGGAGTAGATATTCAATATCATTTTCTTTATGCCATATAGAGATAAATCCAGCAAGTGCTAAATCTATGTAAAATATGGGGGAGAAATCAACACTGTAATAGTAATTTAACTCCATGTTTCTATAAATAAAATTTTCTAAAACATTTTTATCTAAAATATTTTCATGAGAGATACCATATACTTTATTTGACACAACTCTCCTCGTCTACTTTAGTTTTGAGAATACTTCTGTTATCTTACCTAAGTCAAAATCCATCTCTTCTAACTCTTTTTTTATATCTGGAACTTCTA
This sequence comes from Arcobacteraceae bacterium, assembly GCA_021107755.1. Lineage (GTDB taxonomy): Bacteria > Campylobacterota > Campylobacteria > Campylobacterales > Arcobacteraceae > JAIOSF01. The sequence continues at coordinate 32,407 of JAIOSF010000004.1, read as the reverse complement.
TATGTGACATATCAGGGAGTGTTGATATAAAAAGCTTCTCCACTTTTAAATATTGCTCTTTTTTGACTAGTTTGTTTTCAATACAATAGTCTAAATATCTATTATATCTATCTTTAAAGATGAGATATTCTTGTTGTTGTTTATGTGTTACTATTGTATCTCTTATCAAAAATAAAAATGATTTTAAAAGAAGCTCATCTATATCTATATTTTCTATACTTTTTGAATCAACGGCACCAATAGACTGAGCAAATTTATAAAATGAGATTGTTTTATAATCTTCTGTAGGCTCTTTTTTAGTAAATAACTTTTTTAACACTTGATAACTCCAAACTTTAATACTATAGTATACTATCATTCATTTAATGTGTAAATAAATAAAGGAGATAAGTTTGAATAGTTTTGAATAAAATGAGAAAAACAATGTCTCTTTCGTGTTTTAGTTTAGTTTAGGAGACTATTTATGATTGAAATTAGCTTCGATTAATAACATTGCTTAACTCTTAATATAATTCTAGCAAATCTTAATATTTTACACAACATATTTGTAGTATAGAAAATATACAGTTACAATTTTGGGATATAAACATAAAGCTTATAGGTTACTACAAAACCAATACTTAAGTGGAATATTAGTAAAATTCACCCACTAAGTATTAGGAAAAAATATGTCACAAACTATTCTTATCACAGGTGGTGGTACGGGTGGACACTTAAGTGTTGCCAAATCTTTTATCGATGAGTTTTACGCAAGAGGTTATAAAGTTATCTTTATAGGTTCTACAAAAGGACAAGATAAAAAATGGTTCGAAAACTATCCCCTACTTTCTCATACCTATTTTATGAACACAAAAGGTGTAGTCAATCAAAATTTTTTAGGAAAAATTGTCTCATTGTTTATGATACTAAAAGCGGTAATCAGCTCTACAAAAATTATTAAAAAACACAATATTTCAAAAGTAATTAGTGTAGGGGGATTTAGTGCAGCAGCTGCTAGTTTTGCTGCTATTATAACTAGAACTGATTTTTATATCCATGAACAGAACTCTGTAATGGGACGCCTTAATACTATCACATCAAAATTTGCAAAAGAGATTTTTAGCTCTTATTTAGAGAGTTCTAAAGTAAAAGATTATCCAATAGCCCAAAACTTTTTTGAACACCAAAGGGTAAGAAGTGAAGTTAAAACAATAATATTTTTAGGTGGAAGTCAAGGGGCAACTGCTATAAATGACTTTGCACTCAAAGTTGCACCAAAACTAACACAAATGGGGATATCTATCATCCACCAAACAGGAAAAAATGATTTTGAAAAAATAAAGAAAAAATATGAAGAGTTAGAGATAGATGTTGATGTTTTTGACTTTTCAAAACAACTTCTAGAAAAGATGGATAAAGCAGACTTTGCAGTAAGTCGAGCAGGGGCTAGTACCCTTTGGGAGCTTGTAGCCTTAGGAATTCCAACATTATTTATCCCATTTCCATACGCAGCAGCAAATCATCAATACTATAATGCTAAATATCTATTAGATAATAATTTGTGTTTTTTACAAAATCAAAATGAACTTGATGAAAACTATTTTTTCCAATGTTTAAACGATAATATTGCATTAAAAAGTGAACGACTTCTTAATACAATTCATAAAGATGCAGTTAAAAATATTGTTGATATTATTGTAGAAAAGTAGCAAACTATTTTTAATTATTTCACAGTCTTTATTCCTCCTTGGGAAAGTGGAGATTCAACCTCTGGGGTGTAATTTATAGATTTATTTTAAATTATTATATTTATTCATTAAACTTTATATAGTCTTGTACAAATTTTTCAATATTTAATGAAAAAAGTTTTTTTATCTTTTTTTCAAAACTATTAATAGTTTTAATATTAGGCTTAAAAGAAGTATCCATCCAATATATATTATTAGGATTACTTATAAAGTCTGTATGGTTTAGATAAGTACGATAATAACTTAAATCCTCCATGTCCTTTATAATATCTTTTTTTGAAAAGATACAAATAAAACTTAATGTTGATATTAAAAGTTCTTGTGTATTTGAAGAAACATAAGAATACTTTTCTAAACCAAAGTTAGTATTATTTACATGTACTTTATTTATTGATATTGGTCTTGTTCCATCTCTTTCTAAAACTTTCTCAATGTATATTATTAAATCAAATTTATCATCTATAATTAATGGTCCTAAGGCAAAAGCAGCTTCTTTATGAAGTATTTTTACATATCTTACTTTATCAATTAAAGTGATTTCTTTAATTGGATCAAGTATAGAAACATTAGTAAATCCTTTTGATTCTAATATATCTTTTATTTTATTTTGTATAAATTTATCATTTCCCCAATTTTCTACTAAAGAATAATAACGTTTATGAAAATATGGGTTATCATCATATGATGTAAATACATTTCCAATATTTGAAATAATAGCGATTTTTTTATTTTGAATATTCTTTAGTGAGTAGTTTTTATCTAATACTAAATCATAGCTAGAAGACCATACATATAATGGAATTATTAATATTAAACAAACTTTTCTTATCATAGTTTACACTCCATATTATTTTCTATCCATTCTGAAATTTTTAGATTTTTAGATAAATTTTCACTGATATGAATTGTTTTTTCTTTATCCGAAAAAATTGTAATTACTGCAATTAATCGATAAAAGTTATTAGATTCTTCATAAATTCGTATTTTTTTATAGTTGCTATTTTTAGGTTTTTCAAAAAGAATCTCTCTATTTTCTTCGTAATAACATTTTTGTACTTTATCAAATATATCTTGAGCATTATATGTTGTTTTTAAAGGATTATTTTTTGTAGTTACTTGAAGATAATGACTTGATATACATCCTGTAAATACTAATAGTGATATAATTAATATCATAATAGTAATTATTTTGTTCATTCTTTTCTTCCTATAATAATAAATTTATAACTATTGTAACAAAAAACATATAATGATGTACTAAAATACTTATTAAAAAATAAGGCTCAGGTGGTATCAATAAATTTGTGTCTATTGTATATAAAAAAGTCAAGAAGAAAATTTATACTATTTTGAGTTTCATACAAGTAATAGGAGTTAATAGGGGTCATTCCATACACCGTTATCTTAATCTAGATAGTCATCAATACTAGGAGGAAATAAAAGTTGTTGATTTCTGTTTAAACCTTGTTTGTATAATTCACTCATTAAATACCTTTTAAAGCTGATTATATCTAGTCTTACAAGATAATATTGTACTAAAATTTTGGTTTTAATTTGGTGAAATTGTAGTAAAAAATATAGAATTAACTTGAATTTTAAGAGACTTGAAAAGACTACTAAAATGTAGTTATTTCACAGTCTCGAGAAAGGTAGAACAAGAGATATAGTAGTGGAAAATTAGCAACTACTTTATAATAGTTGCTATTAGTTTATCTCCACTAAGTTCTGTCATACGAGCTGTATATATCTTTCCAAATTCTATCTCCTCAACTATCTCTTTATCATTGATATAGATTTCACCATCAACATCTGGTGCCCAAGAGAGTTTTCTAGCACTTAAAAGATATTCATGTTCATCACTCTCTCCATCTACAACTACTTCAAACTCTTCTCCAATTTGAGACTCTAATGTTTCTAATGTAGTTTGAGTGATAATATCACCTAAGATTTCTGCTCTTTGATCAATTGTTTCTTGAGATACTTTATCTTTTAAGTCATAGGCACCTGTGCCATCTTCATCACTATAAGAAAATACATTTACCCTATCAAACTTATACTCTTTGAGATATTCACAAAGCTCTTCAAAATCTTCTTGCGTCTCCCCTGGATGTCCAACGATAAAAGTACTTCGTACAAAATTATTTGGCATATCTTTCATATGTTGCATTAGCTCTTTTAGTTGTTCAGCACCTTTCCCTCTTTTCATGATTTTTAAAACACTTGAAGAGATATGTTGTAGTGGAATATCATAATATGTATGGAAAATTTTTGAATTAGCAATCTTTTCTATCAAAGCGTTTGTTGTTGTTGATGGATAAAGATACAAAATTCTAGCACTCTTTACCCCATCTATTTGCTCTACTTTTGAGATAAGTTGTTCTAGTCCATCGTTAATATTAAAATCTCTTAAATAAGAGCTACTATCTTGTGAAACAAAGGAAAAGTCATAATACCCTTGAGATACAAGATTTTTCACTTCTGCTTCTATTGAACCCAATGGTCGGCTGTTAAGTTTTCCTTTAAATGCAGGAATTGCACAAAATGAACATTTTTGATTACACCCTTCACTTAATTTGATATAGGCATGATAAGAGGAACCAGTTACAACTCTATCGTTACTCTCATCTGCTAAAAATACTTTTTGAGAGAATTGATTTCGCTTCTGTTCAACTAGTTTATCAATAACATCATAATCTCCAACACCTGTAAAAATATCAACTTCGTTTTGGAGTCCCTCTTTTAGCTCATCTTGGTATCTCTCACTTAAACACCCAGCCATAACTAACACTGACTCTTCTTTTCTTGTACCATCAAGTTCAAAAATTGTATTTAAACTCTCTTGTTTTGCACTTTCTATAAATCCACAAGTGTTCACTATAATTAAATCAGCCTGGGTACTATCGTCAGTTATCTCATACTCTTTGAGCTTTCCTAACATCACTTCACTATCAATTAAATTTTTTGTACACCCTAGACTAACAAGATGGAGTTTTTTTGTAGACATATATCATAAACCTTTGTATTAAATAAGAATATATTATATAAAAAAATGGCTTCAACAAATATTTATAGCAAAAAAGGTATAATCCACAACTATTACAAATTAAGGAAAGTTATAAAATGGATATTTTATTAGCAAGAGAAGAGCTTACAGCAAAACCAAAAAAAGTAAAATTTGAGAAACTATTAGAAAGTTTAGCAAAAAATGAAGAGGAAATTTTCTATTTTGATAGAGAAAATTCTCACAAAGATATGATGGCTATCGTAGATAAATTTGAAGCAGCTGGATATACAGTACACTTTAGAGAAGTGAAATATGGGTTAGCTGATGATGAGTATATTTACGAAATTCACTCATTATAAAATTTTATAATTTTAAAAAGAGAATAGCTTGTCGAAAAAACTATTTATAGAAACTTTAGGGTGTGCTATGAATGTTCGAGATACAGAACATATCATAGCAGAGCTCAACAAACATCAATCATACTCACAAACACAAACTTTAGAAGACGCTGATTTAATTATTATCAATACTTGTTCAGTAAGAGAAAAACCTGTTGCAAAACTATTTTCAGAACTTGGTGTTTTTAACAAAAAGAAAAAGATAGGCGCTAAAATTGGTGTTTGTGGCTGTACAGCTAGTCATTTAGGTGATGAGATTATCAAAAAGGCACCTTATGTGGATTTTGTTGTTGGGGCTAGAAATGTTTCTAAAATAACTGATGCGGTTCTAAAAAAAGGGACTGTAGAGATTGATATAAACAATGATGAGACAAACTATGATTTTGCAGATTATAGAAACTCTTTGTATCGTTCAAGTATTAATATCTCTTTAGGTTGTGATAAAAGCTGTACTTTTTGTATCGTTCCAGCAACAAGAGGTGATGAGATAAGTATCCCAAGTCAAATGATACTCAATGAGATACAAAAAGCTGTTGATTCAGGAGCTGTTGAAGTATTTCTTTTAGGGCAAAATGTCAACAACTACGGGAAACACTTTAGTGATAAAACTGAAACTACCAATTTTACACAACTATTACAACTGATTAGTAAAATTGAAGGGGTGAAAAGAATTCGATTTACCTCTCCTCATCCTTTACATATGGATGATGAGTTTATAGAAGAGTTTGCATCAAATCCTAAAATATCAAAGCAAATTCATGTTCCACTTCAAGCAGGTAATACAAGAGTTTTAAAAGATATGAAAAGAGGATACACAAAAGAGTGGTTCTTAAATCGTTGTGAAAAAATACGAACACTTGTACCAGATGTGAGAATCTCTACCGATATTATTGTCGCATTTCCAGGGGAAAGTGATGAGGAGTTTTTAGATACTCTTGATGTGATGGAAAAAGTAAAATTTGATGCAGTGTTTAACTTCAAATATTCCCCAAGACCATTAACCCCAGCACAAAATATGCCAAATCAAATAGATGATGCAACTGCAACAAAAAGACTTCAAAGAGTTATTGAACTGCACAAAGAGCATCAAGATGAGCATATGGCAAAACTTGTTGGGCAAACTTTAGAAGTGTTATTTGAAGAGTTAAAACCAAATGGGGAAGTTTTTGGTTTTAGTGATAACTATATACAAGTATTTGTCAATGGAAGTGAAGAGTTACTTGGAAAGATAGTCAAAGTAAAAGTTACGAGTGCAAGTAGAACTTCACTTAAAGGGGAAGTTGTCTAAAGACTTCAAACTGATGAAAAAAAAAATTAAACACTATTTATATTTTACAGTTCTTCCATTTATTCTTCAAATAATTGTAAGATTAATCCATCTTACAAATAAAAAAACTTACCACTACCCTACCAAAAATCTTGAAAATGAAAACCTAATTGTTGCTATGTGGCATGGAGATTTATTGATGCAACCTTTAAACTATCGACATTTTAAAAAAAATGGAGAGATAAAAGTGATTGTAAGTCAGCATAAAGATGGTGAGATTATAAGAAAAGTTTGTGACTATCTTGGTGTTGGGGGGTTAAGTGGTTCCTCTTCAAAAGGTGGAGCAAAAGCACTTATTGGAGCAATTAAAGCTCTAAAAAGTGGAATTGATGTAGCTATCACACCAGATGGTCCAAGAGGTCCTATCTATAGTGTTGCAGATGGTATTGTACTCTTAGCACAAAAAACAAAAACTCCAATAGTAGTGTTAAGTTCTATCCCAACATCTTATTGGCAAATGAAATCATGGGATAAATTTATAGTCCCAAAACCTTTTGGAAAAATTGATTTTTATGTAAGTGAGCCATTTGATGTGGAAAAATTAGAGCTAGAGGATGCAAAAAATCTTATTAGTTCAAAAATGATGGAAAATCAACTAAAGAAATAAGATGAAAGAAAAATTTTATAAATACTTAAAAGAGTTTTGTGAGTATTTATTGGATTTAAAAAACTATTCTCAACTTACAGTCAAAACATATAATACCCCTATAGCAGAAGCTATAAAAATCAGTGAAATATATGAAGAAAATGGCAAAATAATTTTTGATATAACAAAATTTAGAATCCAAATTGCCTCTTTAAATCCAAAAACAATCAATAAAAAAATATCAAGTATCAATAGTTTTATAAAATATTTAGAATCAAAAAATATAGCTATAAAGCTTGTTGGAAATAATACTATTAAATCACCACAAACTCTTCCAAAACCAATACAAACAAAAAATATTTTTGAAAGTTTAGAAGAGGCAACTATCCAAGAAAAACTCATCATCGTATTTATATACTCTTTTGGACTGCGTATTTCAGAACTAGCTTCGTTAAAGTTAGAAGATATTAAAACTACTTCTATACAAGTTACAGGAAAAGGAAATAAACAAAGAGAGATACCAGCTACTGATATTATTCAAGTATTATTACAAGAGTATTTAGAAGTTTACACTCCAAAAAAATACCTTTTTGAAGAGGATGAAAAGGCACTTACTACAAGACAATTACAATACAGACTTGAAAAAGCTTTTAAAAGAATTGGGATAAAAGCATCACCACATCAACTAAGACACTCTTTTGCTACAGACTTACTAAATGATGGTGCTAGAATCAACGATATTAGCGAGCTTCTTGGGCACAGTAGTTTAAAAGCAACAGGAATTTATACTAAATTAACCACAAATACAAAGTTAAAACAGTATAATAATGCACATCCATTAAATAAATAGTTAGAGGTATCAAAGTGTTTAGTAGTAATAAGAAGCAATATGTTAATATTTTAAAGCAAAATAAACAGTTAAATTTAGACTATGCAATATTACAAGATAAAAAAATCTTGAAGCAAGAACAATCATCTTTTTTAATCGTTGATAAAAATATGCCTCAAGATGCATTATTTAAACTAGATACACTTCAAAAAAACATACCACTTACTTATCTAGCATCACTTTTTGAAGGTGATAGGCAACAAGTGATACTAACAAAAGATATGGATGTGATTGGTTATGATAGTGTAAAACTTGATAACAAATTTAGCATCGTTATTCCTAAAAATGAACTAACAAGTACTACAAGATATTTTTCAAATAGTGGAATAGATTATATCGTTTCCCCTTTTACAATCTTAAATGAATATGTACAAGACAATAGTATTAAAAACTCTATTAATGTACTGATTTATAATAATGTTGTCTATGTTTTAATTTTAAATGATTTAAAACTTATAGTACAATGTGGTGTAAAATCATTAACTCCATTTGATCAAATTGCAGATAAAAGTTTTTCAAATGATGAGATTGTTGACCAAAAACTTTATGAAGAGGTACACTTCTTAGAGATACAACAATTTTTAAGTGATATGGTACAGACATACTATACACAAAATAGCGATGTAGAGTTTTTAGAGCAGGTAAAAATATTATATACACTTAAACCTTTATCTGATGAACAAGTAAATTCATTGTATGAAACTATTATGGTAGATATTGATTACGAAGCTATCAATATAGAGCAATACCTTTTAAAAATAACTCAAAAAGAGGATGCTATAAAACACTCATTTATAGACCCTCGAGTAAAAAAACAAAATAAAAGTGCTATGACTTGGATTGTTTTTGCTGCTGTTAGTGTACTTATTGTAATTGGTTTAATTTATACACAATATAGTTCATCCCAAGAGATTAGTAAACAAAAAATAGAACAACAAAAACAGATACAAAAAGTTGCAAAAAAAGAACCAGTAACACCAAAGGTTATTGAGTTTCCAAATCATATTCTTACAAATAATCATCTATTACAAGATGTTTATATGCTATTTGATATAGTTCCTTATGATGCTGTTTTAAAAGATTTAGAGATTACACAAAATAGTTCAACTTATGTTTGTATGTTTACATCACAAAGCCAATCATTTGAAGATATGAGAATAAAACTTTTAAATCTTTACAAAGATTCAAAAATACTTTTAAAACATGAAAATAAATCTATTCTAAATATTATTCTTGAAAATGAAAATTTTCTAACACCAAATAAAAAAATACAATATAAACAATATAGTGATTCTGAATTTATATCTATTGGTCAATCAACAGACTATATTAATAAACTTCTTATAGATCAATCAACAATCAAGTTTTCTAATAAAGAGGAGAAAGATTATTTAACTTATAAATTTGCTATAAAATCTATAGCAAAAACACCTAAAGACTTTTTTAGTTTTGTAGAAAAGCTAAATCAGCAAAAACTTTCTATAACTTTAGAATATCCAATTGTGTTTAGTAAAACTAATGATGGTATTGAGATAAAATATAATTTATCTATTCATCAAAAAAATAAAGAACAACTACAACTTAGTAAATAAAATCCTCTAAAGTAGAGAGATATCCTCTTATATTAGTAGGAATTTTATTTACCCTGCATCTCTCTTTAAACTCTTTTGTCATAATGTTTTTAAGATATGGTGCTATATATATTTTTTCATCAACTATAGCTACTGCAATTTTATGTGAAATAACAACTTCTTTTTTTTGAACTATTTCATCTCTTGTAGCTTTTGATATGATTATACCTCTTATTTTTAAATCTTTATCAATAATTCTCATAGCAATATTTAAATCTTTATTGTATTCATAGATTGTTAATTGCTCGAAAACGCGTTTTGTAGAGTTACTAAACAAAGAGTGGAAATCTTTTTCCAAATACTCAAAACTATTAGATATACCACTTTGATATTGTTCAAGAAGCTTATCGCTAAAGTTATGCCTAAAATAATTTCTTTTGTATTTTTCATCACTATTACTAGCATCTTCAAAAAACTTATAATTATTAGTAAGAAGGTACTCTTTGAGAGATTGTTTTGTGTGTTCTAAAAGTGGTTTTACAATATTATATCCATTTTTATAACTCTGCATTTGCATACCTAGAAGTTCACTAAGTCCTGCTCCTTTTGTAAATTGCATCAAAAACCACTCACACTTATCATTGAGCTGGTGAGCTGTAAGAAGTGATTCATAACTATTTTCAAGCATAATTGCATCAAAAAAATTGTATCGATAATCCCGTGCTTCTTTTTCACTAAACTTAGCTTCACTAGGATAATTAGATATAAAACATTTCTTATTATATTTATGAGCAAGCTGTGTTGCATATATAACTTCATCTTTTGACTGTTCTCTTTGAGCATAATCCACAATAGCAATATCAAATGGTATATTTTTCTCTACTAAAAGATAAAATAATGCTGTAGAATCAACTCCAGCACTAAAAGCTAAAAGATTATTTTGAGTATTTATATCTATTTTAAACTTATTCATTTGACGATTATATTAAGTTTATAGTTATATAATACTTATTATAAGAAAGTATTTTAATTATTATTACAATAATTTATGGTAAATATAAGTTTACATAATATATAATTAGGAATAAATTTTCCAGAAGGATAGAATATGAGTGAAAAAGTTCAGGTAAGTATTTATCGAATTAAAAGATATTGGGCCTATGTTTTAGCTACTGTTGTAGCTATAGTTACACCATTTATACAAATAAATGGAAATCAAATATTTCTATTATCATTTGATAAAAAACAGTTGCATTTAATGGGTGTTGCCTTTGATATGCAAGAGTTATATATGATGCCATTTTTATTAATGTTATTATTTTTAGGTATTTTTGCCGTAACTGCTGTTGGTGGTAGAGCATGGTGTGGATGGGCATGTCCGCAAACTGTATTTAGAGTTATCTATAGAGATTTAATAGAGGGGAAACTATTAGGTTTAAGAAGAATAAAAAATAAACAAAAAGAGCCTAATTGGAAAGATCCTAAAAATGCTTCTAAAAGAGTTATAGCTATTATTATTTGGGCATCACTTGCTCTTTTAGCAGCAGCTGACTTTATGTGGTATTTTATCCCACCAGCAGATTTCTTTGAATATATGAAAAATCCTATGGAACACACAGTCTTACTTGGATTTATTCTTGGGGTTGCAGGTTTCTTAGTATATGATGTTGTATTTTTACAAGAAAACTTTTGTGTATATGTTTGTCCATATTCAAGAGTACAATCTGTACTTTATGATGATGATACAGTTCAAGCAATCTATAGTACAAAAAGAGGTGGTGATATCTATAATGAAAAAAATGAAAAAATTGTTTTCAAACAAAAAGATTTAGCTAATGAAACTGATGAGTGTACTGCATGTCAAAGTTGTGTAACAGTATGTCCAACACATATTGATATTAGAAAAGGGATGCAACTAGAGTGTATCAACTGTTTAGAATGTGTTGATGCTTGTACACAAGTTATGGGTAAACTTGGAAAAGAATCTCTTGTTCAGTGGACAAGTACAAATCAAATCCAAAATAACAAACCAACAAAACTAATAAGAAGTAAAACTATAATGTATGCAGTAGCGTTACTTATAATAGTAGGTATGCTTTTTGTTATGGGTGGTAAAAAAGAGTATATGCTTTTAAATATCAATAAAACAACTGAACTTTATAAAATAAGAGATAATGGTGAGGTAGCAAATAACTTTGTATTACTATTCCAAAATACTCAAAGAGAAAACTATACATATAATTTAGAAGTAATAGGTGAATATGCAGGAAAAATTGAGATAAAAAGGTTTACACCTTTTAAATTAAGTCATAATAAGATGGCAAAAAAAGTTATCCAACTTGCTACTACAGAAAGGTTAGTTGACAGTGTTGAAAAAGATACACCAATCACTGTTACACTTAAATCATATGCAATTGAAAATCCTGAAGAGATTTTTGTTATAAGAAAAGCTGTATTTATCTATCCAAGAGCAGATAAACTAAAATAACTTATCTTAAAAGAAACAACTAAAAACCTAAGTTCCTTTAGAACTTAGGTTTTTTTATGTTATAATCCAAAAAATAAATAGAAGGAAACACAATGCCATTATTAGATAGTTTTAAAGTAGATCATGTAAAGATGACAGCTCCTGCTGTAAGAGTTGCAAAAACAATGAAATCAAAAAAAGGTGATAATATTAGTGTCTTTGATATTAGAATCCACAAACCAAATAAAGATAAAATGACAGGGAGAGGAATTCATACTTTAGAGCATCTTTTTGCTGGATTTATTCGAGAGCATTTAAACGGTAAAGATGTAGAGATAATTGACTGTAGCCCAATGGGATGTAGAACAGGTTTTTATATGAGTTGTTTAGGAACTCCAAATGAAAAAGAGGTAGCAAATGCTACATACAAAGCTATGAAAGATGTATTAAAAGTAAAAAGTGAATCAGATATTCCTGAACTTAACTTATACCAGTGTGGTACATATAAAATGCATAGCCTAAAATCAGCACAAAAAACAGCTAAATATGTTGTAAAAAAAGGTGTTGGAGTTATGAATAATAAAGATCTATTATTAACAAAAAAACAACTCAAAGAGTTAGAAAAGTAAACATAATGTCAAAAGAGCTAGAACTTTTCAAGTCACTTTTTGACAATTCTCCAAATCTAGCAATACTACATATCAACAATAATTGTAATGAGATTAACATCGAGTTACAAAATATTGTTGATAACTCTTTTGGGGAATTAACCACAAAAGAGTTTCATCAAATTCAACCAAATACTTTTAGACTTAAAGATAGAAATTTTGAATATGCAATCATAAGTGACTGTTTGCATTTAGTAGAAAATAAAGACCGATTTATAACTGGTGTTTATCATAGTTTAGAGAACTCTGCTTTTATAATAATCTTGCAAAATAAAGAAAACATCTCAATCCAAGAGATGATAGAACTTTTAGATAAAAATAATTTTAGAGCGGTAAACGATATAAGTGTTTTTGAAAAATATCATCTTGTTATGGCTAAAAAACTTCATATGTGGGGAGCTGGGCAATAGAACTTATTACAACCAGTGATGGGAGCCATACACTTTATAGCAAACAATTTGATCAACACTATCATAGTGTCAAAGAGGGAGCTTTAAATGAGTCTCTTTCAAAACATGTCATTCCAGCTTTTCATTATCATAAAGATAAAAAAGAATTAACTATCTTAGATATCTGTTTTGGTATTGGATATAATAGTTTCGCAACCTTATATTATATACAAACAAATAACTTAGATATAAAAGTCAATATTTACTCTCCAGAATTTGATTTAGCGTTACTTCATAGTATAAAAGACTTCACATTTCCAAAAGAGTTTGAATCTTTAAAAACTATTATTCATGAAATTTCACAAAACTTATATTATGAAGATAAAAAGTGTAAAATTGAAATATACCATGGTGATGCTAGAGAATATTTAAAAATTTTAAACAACAAAAAGATACTCTTTGATATAGTATATCAAGACGCTTTTAGTAGTGAAGTAAATAGAACATTATGGACACAAGAGTATTTTGGACAAATAAAAAATATTTTAAATGATGATGCAATAATTAGCACATATTCTATTGCAACACCTATTCGACTCTCTATTTATAACAATGATATCAATATCTATGAATATAAACCAGATAGTTCTAATAGAATTACACTAGCATTAAACAAACAACAAATAGATAAAAACTATAAATATATAGATATGGAATTAAAACAACAACGAAATAAAACTGCAATTGCATTAAAAGATAAGGAGTAAAGATGTTTGAACAAGAAAGAGTAGTAAAAGTTTTTAGAGTCACTGTAAAAAAAGTTATTGAGAGATTATTAGAGATACAAGATTGTCCCACTGAAGAGTTTAAAGAATTAGTAATTGAAAAATTTGATGGGTATGATTATGAAGGAGAAGAGGAATTAATTGGACTTGACTCTTGGTCGAATAATCCTACAGATGGTGACTATACACTACCTATAAAAATCAATCATGAACATGCATATGAATTCACTTTATATGTAAGAGTCCTTAAAAACAAGGCAACTATTATTAATGTATTATAAGTAAATTTTAACTTATGATATAATCAAAACTTATTACTATTTAAGCAGTATTTAAAAAATTATCTATTACAATAACTTATGTATGACTACTGGTCAAGTAATCAAAGCAAAATTTAAGTAATAAGGGGTAGATATGGCAAGATTAATCGTACTTGGAGGCGGTGTTTCAGGTCACACAGCAGCAACATTTGCAGCTAAATGGCTAGGAAGTGCTCATGAAGTAGTAGTGGTAACACCAAATTCAAAATGGAATTGGATACCATCAAACATTTGGGTAGGTGTTGGTCAAATGACACCTGAAGATGTAACATTTGATTTAGCACCTGTATATAAAAAAGCAGGAATCACTTACAAGCAAGCAAAAGCTGTATCTATCCATCCAAATGGTAAAGAGGGAAGTGATAAAGAGTTTGTAACTATTGAGTTTACAGATGTTGCGAATGCTGGTAAAACTGAAGAGTTAGAGTATGATTATCTTATTAATGCAACTGGACCAAAACTTAACTTTGGTGCAACTCCTGGACTTGGAGAAGGGAGCAACTTAGGTGAGCATACAGTATCTGTATGTACAGCAGACCACGCGCATCACGCAAGTCATGAACTAGAAAAATGTATCAAAAAAATGAAAGAGGGTCAAAGACAAAAGTTCTTAATAGGAACTGGTCACGGTATGTGCACATGTCAAGGTGCCGCTTTTGAGTATATCTTTAATATTGAACATGAGCTAAGCAAAGCAGGAGTAAGAGACCTAGCAGATATCAAATGGATATCAAATGAGTCTTTCTTAGGTGACTTTGGTGTTGGTGGACTACATATGAAAACTATGGGTTATGCTGTAAGTTCTAAAATATTTGCAGAATCACTTTTCACAGAAAGAGGAGTTGATTGGATTATTGGAGCACATGTAAATAAAGTAGAAAGTGGTAAAGTATCTTACGAACTTCTTGATGGTAGTATGGGTGAAGAGGAGTTTGACTTCTCTATGTTGATCCCACCTTTTGCTGGTGTTGGAATTAAAGCTATTGATAAAGATGGTAGTGATATCACTGATACAATTTTTGCTCCAAATGGATTCTTAAAAGTTGATGCAAACTACGCAGCTGGTGCTTATGAAAATTGGAAAGCTTCAGATTGGCCAAAAACATATCAAAACCCAACATATGAAAATATATTTGCTTGTGGTATTGCTTTTGCACCACCACACACAATCTCAAAACCTATGAGTTCTCCAAATGGAACTGCAATCAATCCAACACCTCCAAGAACAGGTATGCCATCTGGTATTATGGGAAAAACTGTTGCACATAGTATTTGTGACAGAATATTAAAAGGGAAAGATGCTCCACTACATGAGGCAAGTATGGCAGAGATGGGTGCAGCTTGTGTAGCCAGTGCTGGTAAAGGTATCTTTGATGGTACTGCTGCTGCTATGACTATCTATCCTGTTGTTCCTGATTTTGAAAAATATCCAGGAACTGGGAGAGATACAGATTATACTTTTGGAGAGATTGGTCTTGCTGGGCATTGGATTAAACATATTTTACATTACTTATTCCTATGGAAAGCAAAACTAAAAATGGGATGGACTATGATTCCTGAATAGGAACCATAGTAATTAATTTAAAAAATATATAAAAGGAAATACAATGGCAAAAGTTAAAGAAGAAGAAAAAAACATAAAAGCATATAGTCAAAATTTTACAACAATGACTCCTGGTCCATTCGCAAAAAGAATGAGAACTTGTGTGATTTGGCAATTTATCAGATTTGTAGTTATCAATTTAAAAATGATAATTGTTGTTGGTAAAAGTCACTAAAATTGGTTAAAGATATTATCACATACCCAACACCTCCGAGTGTTGAGTATGCAACTGATGTAAGAGTTTTCGATGATGATTTATTTACTTTAATTGAGGACTTAAAAGATACGATTAAAGCAAATCAATTGGATGGACTTGCAGCTTATCAAATAGGAAACTATTTTAATGTTGTTATTATAAAGCAAGATGATGATTTTTTGGAACTTATTAATCCAAGGGTTATAAACCCTATAGGAAAGGTAACTACAGAAGAAACTACATCTTATTTCCCAAATCTTAGTGCAAAAGTACCAAGATATGAAAAAATAAGTGTGATTTATCAAGATAGAGACTCAAATCAACATTCACTCAAAGCTGATGGTTCTCTCTCTATTTTATTACAACGAAAGATTGATTACACTTTTGGTTCAACATTTTTAAATAAATTAACTAAAGATGAGAAAAAAAGGTTTGAGAAAAAACTAGAGTTTGGTTCAAATGTAGCGATACCTGAGAGTTGTCCGATAGTTTCATATAAAGATTATTTGAATAAATTATCAAATATATTTTTAATAGTTATTGCTCTGTTATTAGTTGGATCATTTTTTATAAGTGATGAAACAACTTTACAAGAGATATGGAATTATCAAAAATATATCTCGTATGCTACAGTGATAAATGGTTTTATTTATTTAGTTTACGGCTACTATGAGGGGAAGAGATATTCTTCTTGTACTAGTTGCCAAATAGGAAATTTAATAGGCACATTAACTATTAGCTTTATAAAGTTAACTGTATTGATGGTTCTTTCTTTCTTTTTAGTTACTTGAAATATAAATAAATTTAAATATCTTAAAGGAGAGATTATATGAATAATAATAAATACTGGCACCCTGTTATTGCTGGTTTTGTACTTGGTACTGCTATTTTTATAAGTTTTATGGTTGCAGGTCAAGGGATGGGTGCTAGTGGAACTTTTGCTAGAGTAACAGCACAATTAACATATTTAGTTGATTCTTCGTTTGCACAAAATGCCTATGTAATAAATTATCTAAAAGATGGAAATGCCTTAGCAAACTGGACAGTTGTAGAATCTGTTGGGATATTTTTAGGTGGTTTTTTAAGTGCCGCACTTGCAGGAAGAATCAAAAGTGGTATTGATAGAGGGGAAGATTATCCTGCTTTTAAAAGACTTTTTTGGGCTTTTTTAGGTGGTGTAATTATCGCTGTTGCATCAAGACTAGCAAGAGGATGTACAAGTGGTCAAGCACTTGATGGGGCAGCTACCTTTAGTGTAGGTGCATGGATTTTTATGTTAGCAGCTTTTGGTGCTGGATTCCTATTTGCTCCTTTGTTTAAAAAACAATGGAAAAATGTGAAGTAAAGGAGAGAACAAATGGAAACAACTTATCCTTTATTTACAACAGGGGCAATTGACTCGAATTTAAACCTATTTTATGGATTATTTATAGGGATGGCATTTGGATTTATAATTGAGCGGGCTGGATATGGTAGATCAATAAATATAGCACCTATTATGTACTTTAGAAATACTAAGGTTTCAGATATGATGATTAGTGCTATTTTAACAATATCTACTTGGATAATCATTGCATCTTATATGGGTTGGATTGATTATAATCAAATCTTTATACCTACAACTTACCTATGGCCTTACTTAGCAGGTGGTGCATTGTTTGGACTAGGAATGGTTATGTCAGGATGGTGTCCAGGGACAGCTTTAGTTGGTTTTTCTTCAGGAAAATTAGATGCTGTTGCATTTTTACTAGGTGTGATAGCTGGTATGTATGTGTATTTCATAAATTTTGATGCAATTATTGAGTTTGCAAACTCAACAAATGTAGGTAGATACACAATTCATAGTGTATTAGGCGGAGATATTTATACTTCATACCTTATTACAATTGTATTGGGTCTAGGACTAATAACATTTATGAGATATATGAAATCAATTAGAGATAAAAAAGGGGATGATATATGAGAGCGATATCAGGTATTATAGGGCTAGTACTACTACTAACAGCAGTAGTCATAATAGTCTTATCAACAGGTGATGATAGTTATACTGCAAAAAAAGAACAAATGATTCAGAAATATATAACAAATGGGAACAAAGCTTTAGATAAAAATGATTATATTACAGCAACAAAATTTGCAAAAATGGCAATTCAAGTTGATCCAAATAGTAATATTGGGTTTACTCTATATAATAAAATTATGGAAGCTAAATTTAAACCTCAAGAAAGTATAGAGATAAATCAAATAGTTGAAGAGTCACCAGTTCAAGAAGTGATTGAAGAAGCACCAGATATGGGTTGTTAATACAACTTATATACAATAAGAACTTTTTAGAAAGAGATTATTTAATAATATTTTTCTAAAGACTTTATAGTCTTTTATACTCTAATTCATTGGTTTAGCACAGGCTTTTAATCAAAATATCAAAGGAGAAAAAATGAAATTATTTCACACAATTATTGCTAGCTTTATGGTAGTGGCAATGGCAACAACCTTAAGTATGGCTGCACCTGCACCAACAAATGCAAAAAAACAAACACCACAAGGTATCTATCTTACAGCTGTAGAGGCTTATGAACTTGTAAAAAAAGAGGGTGATAAAATTCTTTTTATTGATGTAAGAACACCTTATGAATTTCAATATGTTGGTTCTACACCAATGGTTGATAAAAATATACCTATAGTACTAATAACACTTACTAAATGGGATGAAAAAAAACAAAGATATGTAAGAACTATGAACAAAAACTTTGTTCAAGAAGTTGAAGCTGCTATGAAAGCAAAAGGTTTAACTAAAAAAGATAAAATTGTCTTTATGTGTAGATCAGGAAAAAGAAGTATCTATACATCAAAACTGATGGCTAAAGAGGGTTATATGAATGTAGCAACTATAGTTGATGGTTTTGAAGGTGGAAAAGATAAAAAATATAAACAAAGAACTACAAATACTGGATGGAAAAATACTTGTCCTCCA
Source organism: Arcobacteraceae bacterium (assembly GCA_021107755.1). GTDB lineage: Bacteria > Campylobacterota > Campylobacteria > Campylobacterales > Arcobacteraceae > JAIOSF01. The sequence goes on along the minus strand of JAIOSF010000004.1, from coordinate 13,503 downwards.
GAGTCTTGGGGATATAAAAATCACAAAGAAAAAATGTATTTTAGTAAATAGTTTTTACTATTTATCTACAAAGGCTTAGTGATTATCACTAAGCCTTTTTTATTATCTAAAAATAGCTATAATCTTTTATGAAATTTCTATTACTCTTTTTTTACTTTACACTTTTTTTGTATGGACAAAATATTGATAACTGTTTAAATTGTCATCAAAATACAACTGCTATTGATAACTATCACCCCTACAAAGAATTTGGTTGTGCCTCATGTCATGGAGGTGAACCAAAAGCAACTTCAAAAGAAGAAGCCCATAAAAATATTGTTTTAAATCCAAGTAGACTCGAACATACTAGTATGTTTTGTGGGAAATGTCATCAAGATATAATCAATCGTGTTGATAAATCTATTATGAGTAATATGCATGGTGTACTAGATGTCTTAAAATACCAATTTGGTGAAACAAAAACTATAGAAAAATCAACAGGGATAGAGTATTTAAAAAACAAACCAACCCAAGAACAATCTTTAGCAGAAGACCATTTTAGTAAACTGTGTGCTGCTTGTCATATCAACCAAAAAGAGGAGATATTTAAAAATACAGGTTTTACTGCCAGAGGTGGTGGTTGTGTTGATTGTCATAGAGTAGAAGATGGACAAAAAATAGCAATAAAAGATGATATATTAAAACTCAAACATCCTAAACTCTCTACTAAAATTCCTAGTTCAAACTGTCTTAAATGTCACAATCGTTCAAACCGTATAGGACTCTCTTATTTTGGGAAATTTGAAAGTGAGGGGTACGGAACTCCGTATAAAGGTGGTAACCTCACCCATCAAATAGATAAAAATAGATACTACTATGAACTTCCTGCTGATATACATCATACAAGTACAAAGATGGATTGTATCGATTGCCATACGGAAGCTGGAGTGATGGGAGATGGAAAGCACCATGCCCATATGGAAGATGCTGTGGATATCTCTTGTAAAGATTGTCATGATCCACAATTTAAACCATCAAACCAATTTGGTCTTGCAGGACTCTTAAGTGCACTTAATGGTGATATCCCCTACTCTAAAGAGATAGCTGTGACCAAAAAGAAAAATTCACCTATTTATAACTTACAAAAAGTAGATGAAAAAATAGACTTTTATAGAAAATCAGATGGTCAAAGGTTTGACTTGACAAAAATGAGTGATGCACCCTATCATACTTCAAAAAATCATGAAAGATTAGATTGTACAGCATGTCATAGCTCGTGGATACCTAGCTGTTATGGTTGCCATGAAGTGTACTTTAAAGATGGGAAGCAATATGATTGGATAAAGCATAAACCAACAAAAGGAAAATGGATGGAGCTTAGAAGTTATCTTCGATATGAATCCCCAGCTCTTGCTATTGGGTACAATAAAAAGATAATGCCAACAGCTCCTGGATGTCAAGTTATAGCAACCATTTATGATAAAGATGTAAAAGTAGATGAATTTCACGCTTTTGCCTTTGCAGCTTGGGATCCACACACCACACAAAAAGAGAGTCGAACTTGTATTGACTGCCACTTCAATCCACAAACATTAGGACTTGGAGCTGGAATTTTAGATATAAAAGATAACAATGTCACTTTTAATCCCCACTATCAAAGTAAAGAAGATGGACTTCCTATTAACTATCCAATCGATGCCCTAATTTCAAAAGAGGGAAAACAGTTTCAAAGCTTTTCAAGAAAAGATGCAAGAGGTTTTAATAAAAAAGAGGTAAATAAAATAATAGAAGCATATAAATGTATCATCTGCCATAATAAATGGGATGATACAATCTATAAAGATTTTCAAAAAAGTAAAAAACTTTTTTATGATAAAAAAACTTCTTGTAGTAAAGAGGTATTAAAATGAAATTAACCATACTATTTTTATTACCATTGGTTTTATACTCAAATGAGTGTATCACTTGTCATCCTAAAAAAATGGAACAATGTAAAAACTCAAACCATTTTACTATGAAAAATGAGATAAATATTACTAGGTCTGCATGGGGGATAAAAGATAGCAATGTTACTTTACAAACTTTACCAATGCCCAAAGACACTATAGATAAACCAGCTGATTTAGTTGATGATTTTTTACGAAGAAAATGTTTACAATGTCATCTCACAAGTAAAGAGATAAACCCTACACAAAACCTTTGTTTAGCTTGTCATAGTCCCCATGTAAATAAACAAGATAGTTTTAAAGCAAAACCTGCACAAGAAAAATGTCTCAAATGTCATAATAATAACTATATAGGGACAGACTATCTAGGACTTTTTCCACATGACTATGACAAAGCATATAGAAGTCCACTAACAAAAGAAGGAAACTACCCTAAACGACCCTATGGGATAGATTTTCATCATCTAACACCAGATATACATCATCAAAAAGGTTTGAATTGTATAGATTGTCATAAAAATGGTAACGATAAAAAATGGGAAGATAAAGTTGATTGTAAATCTTGCCATAGTGATATTTCAAAACAAAACCATCAAGAATATCATACCAATATTTCTTGTAATACTTGTCATAGTGCATGGAATATTAGTAACTATGAACTTAATGTTTTAAGGGATGATACAAAAAACTATAAACAGTGGAAAAGGCTCACAGTCCAAGAAGATAGATATTTAGAAAAGTTTTTAAAGAAAGCTCTAAAAAACCCAGAGTTAAAGCCTCAAATGCCAGATTATCTAAGTAACAAATTAGAAGATGGAGTTTGGTATAGTGGTTGGAGATTTAAAAGATGGGAGAATTTCTTTTTAATAAATGATGAGAATGGAAAAATTAAAATAGCAATACCAAGATATCAATATAGAATCAGCTTCAAAAATGAAAAAGGGGAGATGATTTTTGATGATGTGTCACAAATTGATGGTAAAAAATTAGAAGCATTTATACCAACTTCGCCACATACTGTTATAAGAAAAGCAAAATCATGTGAGATGTGTCATGAAAACAAAATTATACTTGATAGTAACCTCATCAATAAAGATCTTTTTCAAGGTGCTATTTTAAACGGTTCTCCTCTTTTACCAAAGCAACTAGAAAAACTCAACTCCCCATACTATAAACAACAAAGAGCTAAAATACTTTTCTCTCCAAAATAATTATAAACTTGGCTCTAAGTAGTCAAGTTTTATAAGTATTTTCACAACCTCTTTAAAAACAGGAACTGCTGAGTTTGAAGCGTAATAATAGTACCACTTTTCACCTCTATTTACTGGGTCATTTACAGTAACTCCAACAGTGTATCTATGCTCTTTATCATTTACAAAACCAAAAAAACTACTCATATATTTTCTTTGATATCTTCCATTTTCAACCACATTTGCAGTACCTGTTTTTCCTCCAATTTCAAGTCCATCTATTTGTGTTTTTCGCCCTGTCCCTTTTTCTACAGTATGGACAAGCATCTTTTTCATATAGTTTGCTGTTTTTTGTGATATAACTTGTGGTTCTTGAACTTGAGGATTTTTATTTACAATATATGGAGTTACTATCTTTCCATCATTATTAAAAACACTATACGCTTTCATAACTTGCATAAAAGTAGCAGTGATACCTTGACCGTACGAATCTGTTGCTTTGAAGACATTATCCTCACCCTTGTCTTCCCCTGCTCGGTATTGGTAGAGTTTATGAATAATCCCCTTAGATTCAAAAGGTAGGTCTATCCCTGTTTTCTGAGATAGTCCAAAATTTAAATAGCCATTATAAAACTGTTCCGCACTTAATCTATTTGCAATAGTAAGGGTTCCTATGTTACTAGAGTAGATAATAATATCTTCTAGGGTTAAATAGTTTTTTTCAAACCTATGATCATCTTTAATAATATATCTCCCAATTTTATATTTTCCCTTTGGGAACTCCCCTTTTTTATTCTTTTTTCCAACATTATGGGCAAAAAAGAGTTCATCTTTTTTTATTTTATTTGCATCAATTGCTAAGGATATAGCTAATGGCTTTATAACTGAACCTGGTTCAAAATTATATTCAATTGCATTTATTTTTAGATGTTCTATCTCATTTTGTTTTATATGAGAAGGATTATATCGATTTGAACTAGCTAGTGATAAAACTTTTCCGGTAGTGCTATCCATAACAGATACCAGTATCTCTTGAGCTTCAAACTCCTTTTTATATCTATCTAACATCAACTCAATATTTTTTTGTAATTTTAATGGAATGGTAATTTGTATGTTATCCCCATCTTTTCTTTTGATAATTTTTGAGTCTTTGTTAAATATTATATAAGAAAGGATATCTTTCTCCCCCTCTAGTAATCCATCTTGAAAATTATTGAGCTGCTTATCAAACTCTCTTTCTATCCCATTTAAACCTCTAACTCTTTGTTTTCCCTGCTTTGAGTTTTGCTCTTTTATATATCCAAGTACAGGGGTGAGGGTATCTTCATAAGGATAGATTCTTTCCTCTCCTGTTTCATAGATATCTAATCCATGCAAATAACTATTCCCATTTCTCTTCATAGGGACAAAGACATCTAAAACTCTTAATTTATAAGCTAATGTCTTTAACTCTTTTGCTGTTTTTTGATCTATTGTTCGAGAGAGTATTGTGTATCCTTTTTTTAAAGAAATTTTTTCTTGTATCTCTTTTTTTGGAATATCACTATATATAGAAAAAAGCGTTATAAATAAATCTTTTTTATTCTTATCAATTGAACGAGTATCTACAGAAGCTGAATAAATCTTTCTAGAAGTTCCTATCTTAAATCCATCACCACTATAAATATTACCACGAACTGCTAAATCTTTTTTTGCATAAGTTAATGAAGGGAGATCTCTTGTATCTTTTATTGTATTGATTACTGAATAGATAAGTATGGAAAAAAAGATAAAAATTAAACCAACAAGTATCAAGATTTTTTTCATCACTGGTAATTGTTGTTGTTTTAAAGACATTTATAATCCATAGTTTGAAAAGTTTTGGTTTTAATTGGTATAATTCCCAAATGAATTCTATCAAAAATATGATTAAATCCTTAACAGACAACAATCAACCAGATTATACACTGTTTTTTTTAAGCTCAGCACTCATCATTATTAGTATATTATTCTCTTATTCATTATCAATTTATACAGTTGTTTACTGGGATTACACACAATTTCACTTTTTTTTAAGACAACTTTTTACAGGAACTTTAGCAATCCTTATTATGTGGAGTTTATCTCAAATTAAACCTGATATTCTTATCCCAAAACTTGGTTGGTTTTTATTTTTATTTTTCCTTTTTTTAATGATACTTATGCAGATACTTCCAGCATCTATGGTCACGGAATCAGGAGGTGCAAAAAGGTGGATACGACTCCCTGGTATCTCTATCTCACCTGTTGAGTTTTTTAAAATTGGATTTATCTATTATCTTGCATGGTCATTTCATAGAAAACTTCTTGATCTTGATAAACTTTCTTTTAAAGAGGAGTTGAAAGTTTTGGCACCCTATGCTTTAGTATTTAGTTTTTCTGTATTTTTAATTGCTGTACTACAAAAAGATTTAGGGCAAGTTGTTCTTCTCGCTGCTATTTTATTTATAATGTTAATATTTGCAAATAGAAGTTGGAAAATATTTGCCTCTTTAATAGGTATAGCTATTGTTGGCCTAGCAAGCTTAATTCTCCTTTTTCCACACAGAATCACTAGGGTAAAAAGTTGGTGGAGTATGGTACAAGATGGAGTACTGTCGTTTATGCCAAATAGTATTGCAACATCTTTGAGAATAGAAGAGTTTCCAGAACCTTATCAAGTAGGTAATTCCCTCAATGCCATAAATAATGGTGGGTATTTTGGTGAGGGGATAGGGAATGGTTCACTTAAACTTGGCTTTTTAAGTGAAGTTCATACAGATTTTGTATTAGCAGGTATCACAGAAGAGATTGGTTTTATAGGTTTTTTAACCATTGTTTTAATTCTATTTACTATCATCTTTAGAGTTTTTCGTACAAGTAGACGAGTTAAAAATCCCAAATACCATCTTTTTACATTAGGTATTGGACTAATGGTTAGTATCGCTTTTTTAATCAACTCTTATGGAATCTCCGGGATGATACCAATTAAAGGGATTGCCGTACCATTTTTAAGTTATGGGGGGAGTTCCATGTTGGGAATCTCAATTGCTATTGGGATGGTGTTATCTATTAGTAGAAGTATCCCTAAAGAGCCAAAAAAAGAAAATACTAAAGAGTAATATTCTCCAAATATTCTAATTCTTCTTTGGCAAATATTATCGCATCTATACAGTAGGCAACATCTAGTTTTTTCTCTTTAAGATAATAATCTATTGCCCTATAAAGTTTATAAAGCTTTTGAGGTGTTATGTTGTAAACAGCTTCAAAACTTTCTCCACTTTTCACCTCTACAAAATGATATACACTATCTTTTTGTGCAATAATATCTATCTCACCTAGTTTTTTTGCATGATAGTTTTGCTCTATTATTTTAAAACCATTTGACTGCAAGAAATCAACAGCCTTAGTTTCAAAATATTTTCCCTTATTGGTAGTGTTAGTAGTTTTAGTATCCATTAGGTAAAATACTATCTTAATTTAAGTTATAAGGATATTTATGGAGTTTGCTTTTATACTAAAAAAAATTATAAGTGCTATGGTAATGCCATTGAGCATTGGACTTTTTTTAGCAATAATTGGTCTTATACTTTTATATATCAATAGAATTAAAAGTGCGAAAATACTTTTAACTATAAGTATCTTGTGGATAGCTTTAATTAGTTATTCTCCATTTGCGAACTCATTAATAAAACCAATAGCTACAACCTATAAAAAACTTGAAGAGATACCAAAAGATGTAAAATATATTTTACTTGTAGGAGGAGATATGGAAAATAGAGCTTGGGAAGTTCTAAAGCTCTATTATAAAATACCTAACGCTAAAATAATTACTTCTGGGTATAAAAGTGGATACGCTATACCTGAAGCTGTTCGTACTGCAAATATTTTATATCAAATTCAAATTCCTAAAGAAGATATTATCATCCATTCAAATCCTAAAGATACTAAAGAGGAAGCTATTGAAATCAAACAACTTTTAGGAGAAAAGCCTTTTATTTTAGTAACAGCAGCTCATCATATGCCAAGAGCCATGGCTTTATTCCAAAAAGAAGGTCTTCACCCTATAGCTGCCCCTGCAAATTATAATAGTTACAGTAATATAGATATTTTTTCTATACCAAACGGTGGCAATTTACAAAAAACAGAAATTGCTTGGCACGAATATTTAGGGATATTATGGGGGAAATTGAGAGGACAAATAGATTGAATATAGTTAATGAACAATTTTCAAAGCATGCAAAAGAATATAACCATTATAATATCATACAACAGATTATCTCTAAAGCATTAGTAAGAGAACTTCCTTTTCAACCTAAAAGAATATTAGAGTTAGGATGTGGTTCAGGACAAGTATTTAAAAATATTGATTTTAATTTTGACTACTACAAAGCGATAGATTTTTCTGCTAGTATGTGTGATATTCATCCTAGAGAAAAAAATCTAGAGATAGTGTGTTTAGATTTTGATAGTAATGAGTTTATTGACAATATTAAAAATGATAATTATGATATGGTATTGTCCTCATCTGCTTTACAATGGTCACAAAACTTAAATAAAATTGCAAAACAATTAGCAAAGATTACAACCAATATAAATCTTGTACTTTTTACCTCCAATACTTTTAAAACTATTTTTTCACTCACTGGAAAAAAATCACCTATATTAGATGTAGATTCTATAAAACAATCTTTTGATAGTCTCTTTGATTGTAAATATGAAATACTCAACTATAAACTCGAATTTGATAGTAAAAAAAAGCTTTTCGATTATATAAAAAACTCAGGAGTTAGTGGTGGGAATAAACTAACATTTACAGAAGCAAAACAACTTTATAAAAACTATACTTTAAATTATTTGGAATTTGAAGTTATATTTGTAAAAGGGATAAAATGTTAGTTCATATTTGCTGTAGTGTAGATAGTCACTATTTTTTACAAAGATTACAAGAGGAATATCCAAATGAAACTTTTGTTGGTTTTTTTTATGATCCAAATATACATCCATATAGTGAATATAGACTCAGGCTTCAAGATGTTCAATATAGTTGTAAAAAACTTGGTATTGAACTTATTGAGGGAGAATACAATTTAAAATATTGGTTAAATATTACAAAAGGGCTTGAAAATGAGCCTGAAAAAGGTGATAGATGTACCGTGTGTTTTGATGATAGATTAAAAGTAAGTGTAGAAAAAGCACTTACTTTAGGTCACGATAAATTTACAACTACACTTCTTATTAGTCCAAAGAAATCACAAGATAAATTAGAAAAAATTGGAAATCAACTCTCAAATAAATATAACTGTGAATTTATTTTTAAAGACTATCGAAGTGGTAATGGGGTTGAGCTTCAAGGAAAAGAGGTAAAACAAAATAATCTTTATAGACAAAATTATTGTGGTTGTTTATATGGACTGAATGCCCAAAGGGTCTATCAAAATAAACTAGCTGATGAACTTATAATGCCTATAGGAAGACAAGTACAACCAGAATCTATTGAGGAGAGATTAGAACTTTACAAACAAAGAGATTGTTTGGAGAATTATGAAATAGTAAAACAACGATTTTTAAACTATAGACTTCTTCATGGAAAAATAACAATCAATAAAGAGGTAATCCCATCATATTTTTTATGCTACTCAACATTAAAAAACAAAAAAACTGCAGGAAGAATTGAAAAGTCAGTCAAAAATATCCATTATCTTAATCGTGATGAAGTAAAAATCATCTCTTTAGAATATTTTAATACTATTGCAAATACAAACTATGGGTCTATTTATGCACTTATATACAATCCACTCAATTTTGAAGCTGAATTAAGTTTGAGGAACCAACTTACACACAACCCATATGATCTTAGTTGTATAATAGTTATAGAAAAGATTCTTGATGAAAAAATAGAAGTATCTTGCAACTCAAAAGTTTTTGAAGATGTAAAAGAAACTATTATAGTATGATTTAGTATTTAGTTTCCTATTTCCTACTAAAGCTTTCTTTAAGAACATCTTAAGTATTATTCCAAACTAAATTTTTTATAACAAGGGATAACAGCTATGGCAAACCATAAATCAGCTGCAAAAAGAGCAAAACAGACTATCGTAAAAACTGAAAGAAACAGATTCTTTAAAGCAAGAATCAAAAATGTTACTAAAGCAGTTATAACTGCAGTAGAAGCTAATGACAAAGAAACTGCAACAACAGCAATGAAAGATGCAAACAAATATCTTCACCACTGTGTAAGCAAAAATATTCTTAAAAAAGCTACTGCTGCAAGAAAAGTAAGTAGATTACAAACTAAAGTTAACGCTTTATAAGACTAATTTTATTTTAAACTATTCATATACTTTCGGTATATAAATAGTTTACTTTTCTTTATTTTACAACAAATCCACACTTAGGTATTATTATGTTACAAGAGAAACTACAACACTTTATTGATAGATATGAAGAGATAAATACACTTTTAATATCAGATACAATTACTAATGATATTAAAAAAATGACTGAACTATCAAAAGAACAGTCAAGTATTGCAAAAGTTGTTGAGGCTGCTCGTGAGTATAATACTATAATCTCAGATATAGAAGATAACAAAATGCTTTTAGGAGATGAAGAGTTAGGAGAGTTAGCAAAAGAGGAACTCAAAGAGTTAGAGACCAGAAAACCTCAACTTGAAGAGGAGATAAAACTACTTCTTTTACCAAAAGATCCAAATGATGAAAAAAATATCTATATAGAACTAAGAGCTGGAACAGGTGGAGATGAAGCTGCACTATTTGTTGCAGATTTATTTAGAACTTATATACGATTTGCTGAAAATCAAGGTTGGAAAACTGAAATTATGAGTAGTAGTGAATCGGAATCTGGTGGATACAAAGAGATGATTTTTCTTGTAAAAGGGGAATCGGTATATAGTAAAATGAAATTTGAATCAGGTGTTCATAGAGTTCAAAGAGTTCCAGCAACAGAATCACAAGGTAGAGTTCATACAAGTGCTATTACCGTTGCTGTTATTCCAGAAGTTGATGATGTAGAGATACATATTGATCCAAATGATCTTAAGATTGATGTAATGAGAAGTAGTGGATGTGGAGGACAATCTGTAAATACAACAGATTCGGCTGTAAGAATCACTCACTTACCCTCAGGACTTGTAGTTACAAATCAAGATCAAAAATCGCAACACAAGAATAAAGAAAAAGCAATGAAAGTTTTAAAAGCTCGTCTTCATGATCTGCAAGAAAGAGAGCGAATGGAAGCTGCTGGTGCAGATAGAAAAGCACAAGTTGGAACAGGAGATAGAAGTGGACGAATTAGAACTTACAACTATCCGCAAGGCCGTATAAGTGACCATAGAATAAACTTAACGCTTTACAGACTTGATGCAATTATGAATGATGGACTACTTGAAGAGATTATCGATCCACTTATTGCAGATCACCAATCAAAACTTATGGAGATGAGTGGAGTATAATACTTCATTGTCTCCAAAACTTAAAAACTTCTAACAAAGTTTAATTAAAGAAAACTTAAGTTAGAATTACACTCTACAAAGCAAAAAAATCATAAAAAGACATTGCATTGTTAAAAAAGTAAAATTACAGGGATAAAATTATGGAAAAAATTATTGATATTATAGACTCAATTGCATATGAAAAAGGGTTAAAAGTAAGTGATGTAGAAAATGCATTAAAAGAATCACTTATAAAAACTGCACAAAAAATGCAAGATGATAGTTTAGTATATGAAGCAGATATTGATAGAGCTAACAAAACATTAAAACTATCACAAAAAATTGAAGTAGTATCAAATGATGATAAACGACTCTCTGGTGAGGCTAAAGAGGAGCAAAATGATTGGGAAAAAGAAAATGGTGTAGAGGGGAAACTTATAAACCCTGAAAACTTTTTACCAATAGATGAAGCAAAAGAGATAGACCCTGACCTAGAGATAGGAGACTTTTTAAATTATGATTTAGAATTTGAATCTATGGGGAGAAATGCCGCAACTATTTTATTTAGTAACTTAGAATATAAACTTCAAAGATTTATAGAAGATAATTTATACAATAAATACAATGACCAAGTTGGAGATACAATCACAAGTGTTGTAACAAGAGTTGATCAAAATGACAACACTTTTATAGAAATAGGTGAAGTAAAAGGTATTCTTCCACGAAAAAATAGAATTAAAGGGGAGTCATTTAAAGTTGGAGATTCTTTAAAAGCTGTTGTAAAAAGCGTAAATATTGATAAACAACATGGTCTTGTGGTAGAAGTTTCAAGAACTAGCCCTAAATTTCTAGAAAGTTTACTGACTTTAGAAGTACCAGAACTTCACGATAAAAAAATAACAATAGAAAATACAGCAAGAATCCCTGGAAGTCGAGCTAAAATTGCACTATCTACAAATGAAGCAAATATTGATCCTATTGGTGCAATTGTTGGGGTTAAAGGTGTAAGAATTAATGCTGTTAGTCAACAATTAAATGGTGAAAATATAGATTGTATTGAATATACTCCAATCAAAGAGATGTTTGTAAGCCGAGCACTAAGTCCAGCTATTGTTAAAAGTGTAAAAATAGAAGTTGGTGCTGGTGAAAAAGGGAAAGATAAAGCTATTGTAACAATTGATGAGGATCAAAAAAGTAGAGCTATTGGAAAAGTTGGTTTAAATATTAGACTAGCTTCAATGTTAACAAAATGTGAAATTGAACTGAATGTTTTAGAAGTTGGAACAAAAGCAACTGCAGCAGATGGGGTTGATACAACAGAAGAAAAATCAACAGATACTTCTGGCTTAGAGGCACTTTTTAACTAATGTCTAAAACATCAGATATATACCTATTTGATAGTGTAAAAAAAAAGAAACTATTATTTGAGCCTCAAGAAAAAGGCAAGGTAGTTATCTATGTATGTGGCCCAACTGTGTATGATGATGCACATTTAGGGCATGCGAGAAGTGCAATAGTTTTTGATGTGTTACATAGAGTTTTTAAAGTCAATGGCTATGAGGTAACTATGGCTAAAAACTTTACAGATATTGATGATAAAATCATTAAAAAGATGGTTCAAACCAATCAATCTTTAGATGAAATTACAACTTATTATATCAAGAGCTATAAACAAGATATGGAAAAACTTCATATCTTACCAAATACACTTGAACCCTATGCTACAAAAAATATCGATGCTATGGAAATGATGTGTCAAAAACTTCTCGATACCAATAAAGCCTATACTTTAGAAGATGGTGTCTATCTTGATACTTCAAAAGATACACACTATGGTGAACTTTCTGGTAGAGCAAGTGATGAAAACTCACAAGCAAGAGTTGAGTCAAACAATAATAAGAAAGATCAAAAAGATTTTGCACTTTGGAAATTTTTTTCAAAAGAGCAAGTAGGCTATGAAACAACCTTTGGTTATGGACGACCAGGTTGGCACCTTGAATGTAGTGCAATGATTGATAAACACCTTGCAAATCACAATTTGCCTTATGCTATTGATATTCATGGGGGTGGAGCCGATTTACTGTTTCCACACCATGAAAATGAGGCAAGTCAAACAAGATGTTGTACCTCTCAAGAGTTAGCAAAATATTGGATGCATAATGGTTTTGTAAATATAGATGGGGAAAAGATGTCTAAATCACTTGGAAATAGTTTTTTTCTCAAAGATGCTTTAGATAAATATGATGGTGAAGTTATCCGATTTTATATGTTAAGTACTCATTATAGATCTGATTTGAGTTTTAATGAAGAAGATTTATTAACAAGTAAAAAAAGGCTTGATAAACTCTATAGAGTAAAAAAAAGAGTTTATGGAACAACTGCGAGTATTGTCAATAAAGATATACAAAAACAACTTTTAGAATCTTTAAATGATGATATGAATACCGCAAAAGCGATGGCTTTTTTAGATGAATATATCTCAAGTGTTAATGACTCGTTAAATAATAATCCAAAAGACAAAGCTCTTAAAAAAGAGTTTATAGCAACTATTGATTTTATCTCATCTCTTTTAGGAATTGGAGCTCAAGATTGTTTTGAGTATTTTCAATTTGGGATTACTGAAGAGGAAAAAAGTAGCATTGAAAAACTTATAAGTGATAGAACAATAGCAAAACAAAATAAAAACTTTGAGGAATCAGATAAGATAAGAGAAAAATTAACAGATATGGGAATATCTCTTATGGATACCCCAAATGGAACAATGTGGGAGAAAAACTAACTATTCATTAGCTTTCCATTGCTTGTATAAAACCTCATGTTCAGCAATCTCTTCACGAGATGGTTTTCTTCGACATGAAAGATATCCTTTACTTCCATCACAACTCTCAAATGGAAACACTGTTGCGAACACCCAATAGTATCCTCCATCTTTTGTTGC